>CADBEB010000078.1 GCA_902793605.1 uncultured Eubacteriales bacterium | reverse complement strand
GATTCGTTGACCGGATTGTCCGTCGGAGTACCGGCCCTGGACATGGAACGCTGAATGTTCACATCCTTGATCAGGTCGTTGTAGGCCACAGATGCGTAACCTCATAAAAGTGCTTTATGATTTCTTTGTTGGAGTGGCCGTGGTCAGGTATTAGTTTTTGCCAATCAAAAAGCGTTCGTCCTTTTCAGGGAGCGAACGCTTTTGAGGTTTCAAGGATTACCTCTTGTATCTGGACGTGATCCGGTTGCCCTCCACCCGAACCCGGTCGCCAGCCTCTATTCTGACGTAGTTCATTCTCAGCTTTCCGGATATACCGACGGTGACCAGATGCCCGCCGACGTCCACACTGAACATGGCGTTGGGCAGGCGCTCGGTCACTGTACCGTCCACTCCGTCTTTTTCACCGCCTGATCCGGAACCGCCTGCCACGAGTTCAAGCGTATCCAGATCCAGCTCTTCCACCTGCGGTTTCCCGGGTCTGTTATTCATCACAGCATCCTCCTCTTTGTTTTCCATTTTTCCGTACCCGCCTCCTCCCGGAGAGAGCGGGGTCTGTATGTTTCCATTAGTATATACGACAATGTTTCCGATCCGGCATGTTCCTGTAAATTTTAATAATTATGTAACATTTTCGCTGTCCAGGTCATCATTTACTCGAGGAGCTAATACAGCAATGAACACCTATGCCAAAGTCCAATTCCTCATCACCGCCTGGAAATCCCAGTCCCTTTCCCGCACGGACCTGATCCGCGCCATTGCCGAAGCCTGTCTGGGCTGGCCCTACGTCTGGGGCGCGGCAGGCCAGAAGTGCACGCCGTCCCACCGGCTCGCCTATGCCGCCCGCTCCGCCTGCCCGGAAGGGGAAGCTGCCCGGATCCTGAAGAAATGTCCCGTCTGCAGCGGGAAGCAGGAAGCCTGTTCCGTCTGCAAGTATTACCCGGGCGGTCCGGTGCTGGATTTCGACTGCCGGAGTTTTACCCGCTGGCTGCTCGCTCAGGCCGGTGTTTCCCTGCAGGGCGCGGGAGCCACATCCCAGTGGAACACGGAATCCAACTGGGAGGAAAAGGGACCCATTGCAGACCTTCCCGCCGGGAAGGTCTGCTGTGTTTTCATGCGGGACGGTTCCTCCATGAGCCACACCGGCATGCACCTGGGAAACGGAGAAATCATCCACTGCAGCGGGGAAGTGAAGCGCGGCAAAGCCGCCGACCGCGGCTGGACGCCCTGCATGTGCAGTATTTTGATTGCACTACCATTATATGTGATCAATTCACACCGGAGGGCCCGTCATTTGGTGAAGCGCTTACGTTTAAACCGAGTTGCCAGTTTCCTCCGGCAACTCGTTCACATCGAGAAATCCGTACATTATAAAATTCAGGGTGTGCGGGTGCATTTTTTATGCGGCAAAAATGATCCGGCACTTCGTCTATACTTGTCGATGTTGACGAAGTGGTAGAATCGACGTGAACGAAGTGCTGGAATCAGTGTGAACGAAGTGCCGGAAACTTAACTGACGACCTCAAAATAGTCACTCCATTCATTCCTTATAGATACAACCTTATGCTAGGAGACCGTAACGCCTGATAAACTCACGTGCTTTGATAAGAAAAGGGACTCACCACGGTTGGTGATGAGCCCCTCGATTGGTTCAGTTTGCTTGGGATGTACGTCTTTATTATCCTTCGATGGCGATCAGCTTCTTTTCAGGAAGCTTTTTCTCTGCCTTCTTCGGGATATTCAGGCTCAACACACCATGCTCCAGCTTTGCGGTAATATCTTCTTCCGTAAGCGCATCGCCCACATAGAAGCTCCGTTGCAGCGTTCCGTCGTAGCGCTCCTGGCGAATGGTCTTGCCCTTCTTCGTCTTATCCTTCTCGACCTCTTTTGTGGCCGTGATGGTCAGATAACCATTCTCAAGGCTCAGCTGAATCTGATCCTTCTGGAAGCCGGGCAGGTCAATGTCCACTTCATAATGGTCATCATGCTCATGCACATCGGTCTTCATCTCACGGGCAAAGTGCCTACCGTAGAGCTGACGATCCATGTTCCGGACAGACGGGAAATCGAACCAGTCATCGAACAAATTCTCAGCAAAAATACTCGGGATCAACATAACTCTTACCTCCTCGGGTGTTGGGCCGCTTTA
>CADBEB010000077.1 GCA_902793605.1 uncultured Eubacteriales bacterium | reverse complement strand
TCCCAAGTGTCGGGTAGTTCCGTGACACAAAACAACCAGAACGTTTCCGCGCCGGTGACGATCAATGTTAACGCGTCCGGTGCCGACGCAAACCGGATCGGCCAGTCGATCTACGACACGGCAGAAAGATATCTGCTCAGGACTCTGCGAGGAGCGTATTCATAATGCCCAAATCCACCGCTTACTTCACCGCCGAAGGGATCAACTACACCTACCGCTTCTGCGGGGTGACGGAGATCGAGTACAACTTTGCCCTGAACATCGACGCGGACACCTCCCAGGGCGGGGATATCATCAACGAGGCCAGGCGCCTGCCGAACCAGATCCGGCTGTCCGTCGTGGAGACGGATGTGGAAGCCTCACCCGGGTGGGCGGCGAGCATGCTTTCCGCCCTGGATTCGATCCGGCGGAACCGGGTGCTCTGCCGGCTGACGACGGACATGGGCTCCTGGGACCGGATGTTCATCGCGGAGATCACGGCCACCCAGGACGAGATGAACCAGTACGGCTGGGCCGGGGATATCGTGTTCATGCAGTATATCCCCAAGAGCGAGCAGTATTACAGCGGCGCCGCCTCCGGCACTGCTGTCAGCAGCACGACGTCCACGCGGAAAACCCAGAACAACTCCTCCACGAAAAAGAACACCGGCACGAAGGCGGCCGTCACATCTGCCACGGCCGGCGTGACGGCGGTCCTCTCCCGGGCCGGGATCACGACGGGAGCCGGCGGGGGAGCGCTGAACTTTATCATTGCGAAATAGGGAGTGGGACAAGGGGACTGTTTCCGCAGTTCTACGAATGTGGAACGAGGTGACTGTCCCCGCCGTACCACTCCGAAAGGAGAGCCTGTGACATACGCAATCCTGCCCCTGACCGAAGATCCCTGGCAGGTGTTTACGGTGGATCTGACGATCAACGGGGCACCCTTTCATGCCCAGGTGGATATCCGGTATCTGCCGGCACCGGATCAGTGGTATCTGTCGATCTGGGATCATGCTTCCGGGGAGATGCTGGTGAACCAGATCCCTGTGATCTGTTCGTATGAGCTGGTGAACGACCTGCTGGTACCGTTCCGGTACCTGCGGAACGGGGCCGGGCTGGGGTCGCTGTTCTGTTTACGGAACACGGATGAACCGAGTACACCGGATCCGGCGAAGGGAGACCTGACGGAGTTTCAGATCTTATGGGGCGACACGTTCGACGACTGATAACGGACGGAACAAGGGGACGGCTTCTCGCAGTTCCATTCCCGGAACGAGAGAACCGTCCCCGACGTTCCGATTGGGGAGAACATATGGACAGCTTTAATCGTACCTTATCCGTCTTTGCAGACGGCGAACCGGTGACCAGCTCTGCCCGGACAAAGCTGCTCGGGCATGAAGGGCTGGGGCTGTATCCTTCTTTGTTTATGCTGAATTTACTGAACCTGGCGGTGGAGGATTATCTGCTCCTTTCCCGGGCGCGGAAAGTGGAGGTCAAGCATGGAGAAGTGGTACTGGTCTCGGGTTTGGTGTCGGACGTGTTCCGGAATATGAAAAAGAATGGGACAGAGACCCATGTAGCCATCGCTCCGGGCCTCCGGCACCGGGGTGCAGCTGCTGTCCTTTCCGGGAGAGGATCCGGTCAGCACCCGCGGCCAGGCGTTCTTCGGCCGGGCGGCGGAATGTATAATTGAAGCCCTAAGCAGGAACGGCAGGGACGGTTCTGTAGTTCCGGCCGAACACGTAACGAGCAGAACCGTCCCTTTGTTCCGCCGGGCTTGTTTGGTTTCCTCCGGCCTGTGCGTCATTCCGAAGGAAGGGCTGCCGGTGAGTATGGTGTTGACAGAGGAGGACCTGCAGGAAGCGCCGGTCTTCAATGGCGGCGGAGACATGATCCTCCGGACAGGACCGGCAGGGTGGACGCTGGGGAAGTATGTGGAAGTCCGGTACGGAGGAATGAGCAGCCGGGGCCTGATCTCCGAACGGCTGCTGAACCTGGATACCGGAGACGGGCCGTGGAGGGTGGAGCTGGTGATTGAAACATGATGGACGAACAGAAACGGCAGGAAGAACTGCAGGCGATGAAGCGGGATATCTTTGAAAGTTTGCATTGCGCTCTGCCGGGGATTGTTGAAAGCTTTGATGCTGAAACGCAGACAGCGGTGATCCGGCCGGCGGTTGTTCGGGAAGTGGAACGTCAGGGACGGTTCTCTCGTTCCAGGGATGGAACTGCGAGAAGCCGTCCCTTTGTGCCACTTCCCTTGCTACGTGACGTTCCGGTATTTATGCCGGTGCCGTTTGAGGTTCATGAAGGCGATGCCTGCCTGCTGGTTTTTGCGGATCGGGATATCGACGCCTGGTTTGAGAGCGGGGAGACGGAGGTGCCGCCCTCCGGCAGGATGCACAGCCTGTCGGACGGGTTTGCGTTTGTGGGATTCAGGACGAGGAGGATTGTGGATGAGGATACGTCCGACGGATGAGAACGGGAATGTGCTGCCGGTGCTTCATACGGGGGAGATGTTTTCCGGGGCCTTGGCGGTGGCTTCGCTGGTGGAGTCCAGGCTGGAGCTGTATGCCGGGGACTGGTGGGAGAATTCATCCTGGGGGAATGAGGTCCTGAGAATGCTGCAGGAAGGCAGGATGACCCAGGCCGATTCCCAGGCGCTGTCGACATACCTGACAGCATATGTGCGGGAAACGCCGGGCGTGCAGGATGTAACGGACGTTCGATTTTCGGTGGAAGGGCATCGATTTGGCTGGTCCTGTACTGTGTTGACAGAATACGGGAAGGCGGGAATTGAATTCGAGGTGTAACGGGGAGATTTCTCGACTCCGCTTCGCTGCGCTCGAAATGACATGAGGAGGATGAGATAACATGGCTTACTTCGCACCATACATTGATGAGGCCGGTTTGCATATGCCGACCTACGAGGACCGGCTTTCGGACCTGGTGACGGCGTACCGGTCCATTTTCGGGATCGATTCGGAGCTGTCGGAATCCGTGCCAGATTACCAGTTGCTGAGTGTG
>CADBEB010000076.1 GCA_902793605.1 uncultured Eubacteriales bacterium | reverse complement strand
CCGGCAGCGTCAGGGTTCCGGAGCGATCGGAGTGATCGTCTGCAGAATCTCCTCCGCTTCCTGCGTCACCGGAATCGTAGGGAAAGAATCCAGCACCTCTGTAGTCTGGGTCTGAACCGCCATCAGGGCCAGCGCGATATCATGCATCAGCCGGTCGGCGGGATAATTGTCGTACACTTCATCTGGGGTGAACTGGTTATTGAAAAGGATGCAGAACCATTTCACCATGGTGTCCAGAGCGTCTGTCACAGTCATCTGTTCTTCGGCGATGTCTTTTCCCTCCACGGCATCCTGGGACAGACGGACCAGTTTACCGTAGGTCTTCGCGGCAGGCTCCATTTCCCGCAGCGCCCTGCCGGAAACAAAGTCCATGGTGTATTTCTTTTCACCAAGAGTGCATGTGATCATAATGCTTTCCTCCATCACAGAATAAAAAGCTGCCGTACAGCATTATGGCCATACGGCAGCGGGGTTATGGGGATTACGGGGTGAAGCTGGGCGTGTACACGCTCGTCAGGAAGGTTTCTCCCATGGCAGCGGTGAAGCCGTTTTCACCCTCGTCGGCAACCGCCTGGTACCGGGCATCGTGGGTACGTTTGATCGCGGTCCACTCCACCTCACCGGTCTGGCGGTTAATGGTCGTTCCTTCCTTGGTGGCATAGTTCTCAGTGAGGGGTTTCGCCCGTACCTTATACAGCCACACGAAGCGGAACTTGCCGTTGGACTTCTCACTCTTGAAGCCGACCGCGAAATACGGGGGCTTGTCCGTGGAAGTCCGGATCAGGACGCCATTGTCGTCGATGTTGTTGCCGAAGATCATCTCCTGGATGGCAAGCGGAATGTCCGCCATCTTCGTGGTGAAGGTCAGTTCAGGATCAGGGTACAGGACATCGAACTCGATGTCGTCCGCATACTGGATATCCGGATCAGCATTGTCCGGGGTGATGGTCGCCTCAATAGCGCCAGCCACCAGCTGCAGATCTCCATAGGTCAGGGTTTCCTCGGTGTCGACCGTCAGCGGGGCGATCACCATATTCTTCAGGCCGACCGTAGAAGAAACAGTCGGGGAAGCGGTAGGATTGCTAGGCATAATCTTTTACCTCCATGATTATTTGTTTTTCAGCTCATCCCGGAGGACGCGCTTCATTTCTTCGTAGGCCTCATCGGCCCGGGTATCAAAGGCAGGGCGGACAAACGGATGCGCGGGAGCTGGAGCGGGACCGCCGTGACCGAACTCCACAGGGTTGGCATAGTAAGCGCCTTTCTCACTGTGATGCACGCCGATGGTGATCATCTTTCCGCTTCCGCGCCGTTTCTTCACACTGCCCGTATGAATGGAAGAGTGCAGGGCGTCCGTGATGATCTTCGGGTCAGTGCTGGCGTTATGCAGCATCTGCTGTTCGATGGGAACAGCGCCTGCCTTCAGGGCACGGTTAACACCGGGACCCTGATCCAGCGCATAGGCCATATTGGTCAGGTCATTCTTCAGGTCATCAAAGCCCTGGAGTTCAATTGCCATACCACACATCCTCCCTCCAGCACCACGTCCACTGAACTGTGTACTGCCGGGTAGCTGTATCGTAGGCTGGCTGGTTGTAACCCTTGTCGGATTCCTCAACCATCGTAAAGCCATACTGGTACATGGCCTGACGGATTGTATCCGCCATATCGGTCGGATCGTTATCGCTCCACAGGTTCAGGTAGACAAAAGTGCGGAAGGATGTCACATGATCGTCGTGATGGCTTCCTTCCGTGGTTGTCGTGGAGTAAACACAGTACTGTTCCGGCGGATTCTGGTTAGGTGAAGTAGCCCGCCATATGCCAGCGTAAACAGGAATGCCGATGTTCGCCAGCGTTTGAAGCTATACTCGCCCAGAGTTGAGATGTTCCATTTCTCTCCCTGAAAGCGCACCCACATCCCGGGCTTGATGTCCTTCCGGTACCGGATGGTGAAGTTGATGACAGCCTCGGTGTTCATGACGTCGGCGGCACGGTAGTGTTGGTTTCCAGCATCCGTCACAGCAGCCCATACCCGGCAGATCACGACATCTGTCGGGGCGGGATACCCATTTTCGTTGATGGTGTTCTCCGTATAACCGATCTCGATCTTATGCCGGAGTTCCCCGGGGTGAGGATCGCTTTCGAAGTTTTTGTAACCTCGCATGGATCATCACCTCCGTCAGAACATCTTTGCGGGATCACGATACCGGTACAGCAGATTGTCAAACGCCATACGGGTTGCTTTGTAGGTCGTCATATCCGGGATATCCCGGTTTTCATAGTAGAAACTGGTCATGAGGATGACGGCCAGCCGGACAGGCTCAGGAGCGTCAGGGATATTACCTTCTTCGTCGGGTTCTTCAAAAGAGACCCGGCAGTAATCCTCCGCCTCCGCCTGAGCCTGTTTGATCAGGCCTTCGATATAGGAATCTTCCTCATTGTGTTCAATACGCAGATGGGTTTTGACTTCATCAACCGTCACGATCATCGGGGATCACCTCCTGAAGAGGCGCGATGATCCCGGCATCCCGCAATACGGACAGCAGGCGGTTATAGTCCTCACGGAGCTGGGCTACGGTGGTCGCCGTGCTGTCAGCCAGAAAGGGCAGCGTGACAGTTTCACCTCCCGGGGGAAGATCGAACAGTCCCTCGCCGCCTTCCACACTGGCACCGGGCAGGAAGGTCAGCTTCCCGCCGATAACCAGCTCATTACCGCCATGGGCAAAATAGCACTTCGACATGGTTTATCCCTCCTGTGTGGTCGGCTCCACGATCTTCATCGTGAAGGTGGTCTCGGCATAGCCATTGCCCTTCAGGGTGAAACCCTTCTTACCGGTGAGATAGCCTTCCTGTTCAGCCTTGATGTACAAAACAAAGTCGCCAGCGGAAAGCCCAAGTCCAGACGCCTCAGTGGCATCGTCCGCAGTCAGGGTGGCGCTCGCTCCAGTATCATCGGTGAACTTCACACCCACGACAGATCCAAGGCCCGTGCGAACACCAAAGCCCAACCACTTATGCGTTCCCCAGGTTTCTCCATGGTTCGCGTTGGCCAGTTCACTGACCTTGCAGTTGAGGGTAATGGTGATCTCCGTGCCGTCGATCGTCACGGTCGCATGGCCGCTGTTGGCAGCAGTCTCGCTCGTCGGCATGGCAGCAGGCGTCGGGCAAGCCAGAACAGACACACTCCAGGTATCGCCGATCATGATGCCCGCATCCTTCAGTTTGGTGAGCAGATCATTTAGGCTTGTTCTGACTTTGGAAGCAGAATCACTATTGGGCGTCTCAGCAGCCTGATTCTCCGCACCGGGAAAACCGGCAATACTGCCGCCATCATCGAAGACCAGCTTACCGCCGATATGGGTGACTTCGCCGCCCTGCTCGGTATAATTTTTCGCATTATAGCTCATAACTCAGCACCTCCAATGCTGGAAGGGAGCCGCCCATTACAGACGGCTCCCATTGTCGTTGTGGGATCAGGCCTTCACAGCCAGGCACTTCATAGCTTCAGCCAGCACCAGACGGCCATCCACGCGCTGGGTAGCGCGGAAACCAACCTGGCCGGTAGCGGCATACAGCTCATTCAGACGCTGGAAGGAACGGCCCTGACGGTCGGCGATCCAGTAGGACTTGAAGTCACCGAACAGGATCACCTTGTTTCCGGAGTCGATTTCCGGCATGAAGGGAGAAGTCACCAGGCGGTAGTTCAGCAGGGTGTCCGGCTGACCTTCCTTGAGGCCCGGCTGCCAGAGGTACTGGCCCTGACCATCCTTCAGTTTCCGGAGGGCCTTCAGGGTGCTGTCATTCAGCAGGAA
>CADBEB010000075.1 GCA_902793605.1 uncultured Eubacteriales bacterium | reverse complement strand
TGCATCAGAAATAAAACACCTCTTCGAATTTTTTGTCCAGGGCAATACACAGTATTAATGCCAGTTTAGCTGTAGGGCTGAACTGTCCTGTTTCTATCGAACTGATTGTATTACGGGATACGCCCACCATTTCAGCCAGTTCGCTCTGAGACAGGCTTTTCTCTGCCCGTATTTCCTTCAGTTTGTTTTTCAGAATCAACTGTTCATCCATGTTGTCATCTCCCTTACTTCGTCAGCTGGAGAATCCAGGAAACTAAAAACGCAATGGCAGCGATAATATATACAACGGCGATGTACAGTTCATGCCGTTTGCGGAGCTTCAGATACTTATTGATAAAGATTGCAGAGCACCCTGCCATGACAGCAAAGAAGATTCCGCTGTTCATCCGGTCGTGTACCAATGCTTCTGTAACAGCAACGAGCGCGAGCGCGCACACGGCAGTTATCCAGCCGAACAGCATGCTTGCTCTCGATACTTCCAGATTTGCAATATCCTGCCCATGGTTCTCCTGCTTGCTTTTGGCAAGAATCTCTTCTTTATTCATTACAATAAACCACCTTTCTGCCAAGCACACTTGGCATATATGTAATATATCACTGCCAAGTATACTTGTCAACATGAGTTGCAAAGTTTTCTTTGCGGCGGTCATGCGGCACATTTGTTGTTGAATGAATATCATACCACGATGTCGTGTTGACTTCATAAATGCAGATCGTGGGTAGTCACCTCCTCCAGCAGGACATAAAAAGCGCCGTTCATGACTGAACGACGCCTGACAGATTTATGGCTGTGATCCTGTCTTATCCGATGACAGCATCCCCGGCAGTATACTCTTCGAGGGAATTCTCCCGAACCTGAATACAGGCCCAGCTGACAGGTGAATCGGCGGCGGCGCTGAACTGCCGCTTCACTGCGGGCGCTACCCTGATCACATCTCCGGCGGCAAAATCAACTTTTTCGCCGTCGAGTACAGCGCTGCCCTTGCCGGACAGGATGATGTAGATTTCCTCATTCTTCTTATGGGTGTGTACGAAAGGCACACCCGCGCCTGCGGGAAGGTTGTTGATGCTGATCTCCGCGCCGGTCAGTCCCAGTACGTCGTGCAGTTCGGTTCTCGGGTCCTGCTTTGCGTTCCACTTGCTGAAGTTTGCCATGTCAGTTTTCCTCCTTCTTATTTCGAACTCCCGTATTCTGGGAGCCTCGAACCTCTTCATGATAGAAGTAGTCCACGATGGTCGGATGCCCCTGCGGTACGCGCTCGTAGGGCGTTTCATTATCCACGAAGCGGCAGCCGTATCTGTGAGCCATCTCTTCGGCTTTCTTTTCGAGGGCTTCAAAATAGCCGCGATTCCGCTTTCCGTAGATCTCCTCATACAGCGGCATCAGATGCGGATACTTCGCCGCGATATAGTCCATGATCGTCTTCTTGAATCCGCCGCGCAGGTTCAGGTTCTCCAGCCAGACCAGGTCGCACTGATCCTTCGCCCGTTCGAAGATCGCCTCAATGTCCGTGATCCCGGGAAATACCGGCGAAATGAAGCATACCGTCCGGATGCCCGCGTCGTAGACCTGCTTCATAGCCGCGAGACGTCTTTCGATGCTGACCGCCGCGTCCATATCGTTTTTGAAATTTTCATCCAGCGTGTTCACCGACCATGAAACCGTCAGCCGGTTCCGCTTGTTGATCTCCGTCAGCAGATCCATATCCCGCAGGACGAGATCGGATTTGGTGCAGATCAGGATATCCGCGCCGCTGTCCTTCAGCTGTTCCAGAAGAAGGCGGGTCTTTCCGAACTTCTCCTCCAACGGGTTATATCCGTCGGTCACCGTGCCGACGATCACCTTCTGCCCGGCATATTTCTGCGGATTGGTGATGGCGGGCCATTCCTTCACATCCATGAAGGTGCCCCAATCCTCGGTATGCCCGGTAAACCGCTTCATAAAGCTGGCATAGCAGTATTTGCAGGCATGGGGACAGCACAGCCCACATACGGGTTGACCGAATACCCGCCCAGCGGCCCATTCGACTTGGTCATGATGCTCTTCGTCTGGACAAATCCTACTTTGATTTCCGGCTGCTCCATGTTCTCTGCTCCTCCAATACATGATTGAATGCTTCCGGCAGTTCCTGGATCATCTGTTCTTCACCCATGATGGGAACGAGATCCTCTTTCCAGAAAACGGGGATGTGACCGTTATGCGCCTGCTCTGTCAGGGAACAAGCCCATGCGGGCTCGGTGTGAATCTTCCGGCTCTGCGCTCCGGTCATGGTGCCGACGACGATCCAGTCGATACCGGACAGATCTACCGTGCCCGGATCATCGAAGAGCGGCTCGAAGGTTACGTGATAATGTCCGGCTTTTACATTTTTCCGCAGCGCGTCGATGCGCCAGAGCTCTGCTTTTCGGGTAACTGTGACGCCAAACCAGGCATTGTCCAGGTCGGTGCTGAAATCCAGCAGGTCGGGACGCTTGCTGAGGAAGAGGAACTGGTGCTGGGGGTTCTCGCGGATCTTCGCAAAGACCGCCTCACGCCATTCCGGTTTCCAGCCCGCCAGGTCGCTCATGCCCGTCAGCAGGAAGTTCTGCGGGCGGGGCTTGTCCATCAATCGCAGCTTGCCCGGAAAGAACTCCGGCTGTGAGAAATCATCGATCATGTGATAACGCTTCACATTGTTTCGCGCGTAGCAGTACGGACAGCCCACCGTACAACCGATCACCAGGTTCATGTTCTGGATCAGATCCTTGATGCA
>CADBEB010000074.1 GCA_902793605.1 uncultured Eubacteriales bacterium | reverse complement strand
CGGAGCTGAAGCACGATACCGTCAGCTGCATGAAGCTGGTGCTGGAGGAGATCACCTGGGCGCTGGAAGGTTTTTTCGGAGACGGCGGGCCGGATTCCCAGCCCGCCGATGCGAATACGTCCCGGCCGAGTGCCCGAACATCGACGGGTTCCTCTTCCTCCCGGTAGCGGCGGGGATGTGGAAGCAGCATGAGCTCTGGGACGGGACCTACACTCTGGATGATCTGCTGGACGCGGCGGAACTGATCCAGGTGCGGAGGGAGAATGAAACCCGGGCCGCTGAGGCGGCCCGGTCATGAAGTTCTATCTTCCGATATACAACTTCCAGTTCGTCATCATCTTCACTGTCGGCGAAGTGCAAAGCCGCTTCAGTAAGGCGTGTCCTGTCATCCGGGTGGATGTCTTTATACATGTCATGATCCATAAAAAACACAGCCTGTTCCCGGTTTGGGTATCCGAACAGTTTCCGGAAGCCGTCCGAAATAAGCAGTGTAACCACTTGTCCGTCAATCACCTGATAAACGGCCATCGCCTGCTTCAGACTCTCCAGGGCTGTTCTTACTTCATCCGAATAACAATATCTTTTCATCTGCCTCATCCTTGCCTTTTCGCGTGGAAATTGCCGATTACTGTTTTTGCTCGGGCTTTGTCTTTCCCTTTAATTCATCAGTATAGAAGCTAACCCCGTCCCGCCCGTGATCCTTCACATAATACAGGGCGATATCCGCCTGCCGGAACATCTCCTTCGAATCATTGCCTTCCGGGTTAAAGGAGACGCCGACACTGAGCGTTACCGGGGGCAGCCCGTCCGCACCCGCGGAGAGATCCCGGTTGATCTGCTTTACTTTGTTTTCAATCAGTTGCCGCTTATCGCCGCTCACATGGGCCATGAATACCACAAACTCATCGCCGCCGATCCGGCAGACATAATCGTCTGAACGGAAATTGTTCTGTAATGTTGCGGTAATCTTCTGCAACACCCTGTCGCCCGTTTCATGCCCATACTGATCATTGATTGTTTTGAACTGGTCCGCGTCGAACAGCAGCATGGCGGTCGTATTCATGTCCAGACTTTCCCTGATCAGGTCATAGCCCGCCCGGTTGTAAGCTCCGGTCAGTTCATCGTGCGAGGCCTTGTAGTTCAGGCTTTCAATGCTCTTCTTATATGCGCTGTACATCACGTTGTATGTTCCGGCAAGGTACCGGAACTCAGATGCTCCGACAATTGGGATCTTCTGGTCCTTTTTGATATGATCGACGGCTTGCAGCACCGGATTCACGCCCAGTTTTGTTGTTAACCACAGCATCAGGAAAATGGCTGCTGTCTGAAGGATAATCAGGCTGGAAACAACGATCATTTTCCGGTGGGTCTGTTCCACCATGTTTTGCTGATCCCCATGGACTCCTGCCTTCAGCTCGGCAATGCACGCGGTCATGTCGGCACGGATGCGATTCTTCTGCTCGTAGTAGGTGTCGTCATGCATCATTCTCTGGGCGAGCAGGATCTTGTCTTCCGGATTCAGGACGCTGTGTTCCTCGCTGAGTGTCACATTTCTGATAGCCTCCGGATAGTCTTCATCACCCAGAGCCTCCATCATCAGGCGCATGGCATAGTATTCGCGGTCCATCAGAGATACGGATTCCGCCATTCCGGCATTTAAGTTGGTCAGTGCAGTTGAATCCGGCAATTTTGCTTCCATGGTGATAATTGCGTTATCCCGGCGGCGGGTTACTTCGGCTTCGGTGAAATAATTTTCCATATGTTTGCGTTCACGCATGACCGTATAGCTCTGGGCCTCTTCCGTCAGGTAATCGGAAGCCTGCATGAGATCCGACGTTGCCTGCTGAAGAATAATGTACTGATCCGTTGTATTCTCCATCAGCTTATAACTTCGGAACGTCCTGATTGCCGCCACCAAAAGCATTGCTGCAATCAGGATGGAAATGATCAGCATGACCAAGGACAGACGTCTCAGGGAGACCCCTTTTTCTCCTGTGTTTTTGAGCGTTTGCATGCCACTCTGCCTCCTGCGCAAATCTCCGATTCTGTTGTTGGGCACCAAATAAGATATTTATAATACCATAGATACAATTTTTCCTCAATGCGTATTTACCTGTACCAATCGGGGAATTTGTTGATTTGTCAAACATAGGTTACACAGTAAGGGAGAATGCAGGGTCAAGGTAAAGGGTGGAGATTTTCCGGCTGTACGGATGCCGGAAAATACTA
>CADBEB010000073.1 GCA_902793605.1 uncultured Eubacteriales bacterium | reverse complement strand
GCGAACCGGAGCATTGTTCTTTTCACGGGAATCGGGATGCTGTATGTTTCTTACAGAAAACGAAAAATCTTTGATATCACATATACGCTTTATCTTGTTCCTGAATCCGTGAACTTAACACCTTTTTAAACCTGCTGAAAGCAAACCAGATCAAAACAAGCAGTTTTCGATCTTCTTTCCTCAGCAGGTGTTCCAAGGATACTGTCCGAGATCACTAAATCATGCTTTTAGGGTACAGCAAACAAACATCTTTCTGAAATATTACTTTACAGATTTCAAATGTAGGCGAATGCAGTGTAGATATCGCTGAATGTCTGCCGCCAGACGTTGCTTCGCCCAAGCCCGAGAATGATCTGCCTGGCATGCTCCGTCACATGGCATGGCAGCATGATAATGTTCTGGATCACCGTTTTCGCTCTGCGGCGGCACACTTTGTGACGGGACGGATTGCTTTTGCTTCCCAGGGACTCCTGGCCGATCAGGCGAAGGATGTTATAGGCAAGCATGGCCAGTTCCAGGATCAGCTGGTTTGTGGCAAACTTCCCGGAAGGAAGACGTTCCACATTCATATCTGACTTGATCTCGCTGTGGTACTGCTCCATCTCGCCGTGGTTGTGATACTGCTCGATCACTTTCCGGTCCGGGAAACCCGTATTGTCCCACCATGTATCGACTTCCACGGAGGCGGGCAGCAGGTGCTGGCCGTATTTGTCGATGGTCCGCTCGGTGATCTCGTAGATCACCCGGATCATCTTGCTTTTCTGGTTTCCATCCGCGTCCCGCCAGGAAACCTGTTTATAGGTCTGGCCCCGGTAAACGGTTTTTCCTTCCCGCGGTGTTGTAATGTCTGTGCAGACATCGCGGACGGATTCCAGCCATTTTTCCGCTCCTTCTTTCCGAAGGTTCCGCTTGATAATGAAATAGCATCCTGCATCCAGGAAGATGCCGATGTTTTCCTGGGCGTCGTTTCCGGAGTCGAGGCGGAACAGAAGCGGATCGGACGTCATCCTCCTGCACAGGGCAATGGTTTCCCTCAGGAATTCAGGCGTATGCGCCTGGGAATGCTGCTTCCCCGGGCGGAGCTCGCAATTGACCTGGTAACCTTCCCTTCCGATGTAGGCCATCATGGGGGCATAGCCGTCGCAGCCCTTATAGGTTCTGGACACGCCTTCCTTTTTGCTTTTGGAGTTATCCATTGGGGAGACGTCAATATCGACATTAACCATGCCCTCCGGAAGCCTGGACGGAGCAGTGCCGTTTTTCCGGATGAGATCAACGTTTTTCAGAAGGATCGCCTCGCGTCTGGAGTCACCGGTCTCATCAAAACGCTGTCTGAGGGTCGCTTCTGACGGGATCGCCTTTTCGATCCCGAGGGCCAGTTTGTAATAATCCGGATCATCGTCCATTTCGTGGACGGCGTCAAACTCCGGCTTTCCCTGCATCAGCATTCCGATGTAGGTCCCGAAGATATCCCCGAGTTTGATGTACTTCTGGGAATGCTTCTGCTGGTGATCTGTCCGGTTGAAGTGCTGGATCAGTTCCGCGTTTTTCATAATAAGGCCTGCAAGCGTAAGGCCGCCGGTGGGAAGGATCCGCTCATTGGTAAACTCGATCCGGAATGGTTTCATAGTGCACCTCTCCTTTATATTCTGGCCCTTCTATTTTACCAGAACGCACTATGATTCTGTTGGTTTTACGACGTTTTTTCGGTTCAAAGCAGCGTGGAAACGTCTTCAGGATAGAGCGGCAGAGGGAACAAGCGGTCTGCGCTGAACTGACTCAGGCAAGCGGGGATTCGGATGTTGGGCGGCCAGGCGCTCGCCGGCAGGGAGGCAAAGCCGGCGCGCAACGCCGGCTGAGAGGGCTGTGGAGCGGCGTTCTGTCTTCAACAGAACGCCGGCGACTCAGCCCGTTCCTCCCTGGCGCAGCGCCTGGACACCCTACAGAAGAACCCCGCGAGCCTCGTCAGAGAAGTGCAGATCCTTGTTCCCGGATTCTATGGTAAATGGTGAATGAGCTTCGCACTTCCATCACCCAACAGGTGATCCGGAAAGATACCGGAGACAAACTGCAAGCCTTTGCAATATCGATGTTTTTTAAAGGTAAGAGCAACCAAAGTTCACGGATTCAGGGATATATCTTCAATCGCTGTGATGCCGGCGTTCTTGAGATCCTCGCTCCAAAAATTGACACTCTGAGTTTCCGTTTTGCCAGCTGCGATCTCAAAACTC
>CADBEB010000072.1 GCA_902793605.1 uncultured Eubacteriales bacterium | reverse complement strand
GAAGATCCAGGGCAAAACCGACATCAAGAACTACACCGATTACCTGGTGGAGAACGCCAGCCCCTACATCATGACCTGGGTGATCGAAGGCGCGAAGAAAGCCATCGACGCCGGATTCAAGCTGCACCCGCCCAAGTGTGTCCAGGATGCCATCAATGCCTACCGTGAGGGCAATGACTGGCTGGGCCATTTCCTTGAGGAATGCTGTGATGTCGGCCCGGCGTTGAAGGAAAAATCCGGCTCGCTGTATCAGCAGTATCGGGCCTTCAGTACCGAAAACGGTGAATACGTGCGCAGCACGACGGATTTCTATTCCGCGCTGGAAGGCGCAGGCTTTGAACGGAAGCGCCTGAAGGAAGGCCGGATGGTTTTGGGGCTGAAGCTGAAAGCCGGACAGGATTTCGCATAAGGACACGGCAGTGGTGACGGTCGATGACGGGCAAATCAGAAACTTTTTCAGAATGACTGTGGTTGGTGTCAGTCGATGACGGTCATATCTAAAAAAGTCTCTATAGGGAATTTTCAGAAAAAATCTTATATAGGGGGTTTTTGGAAATGACCAGCATCGACCGTCACCCTGGCCCGGAAAGGTACGATTTGATGAGAGAAAAGACAGTGGAACAGAAATTGGTGAAGGCCGTGAAAAACCGGGGCGGCATCTGTCCAAAACTGGTGTGTCCAGGATTTGATGGAATGCCCGACCGCCTGGTCTTATTGCCTGATGGGAAGGTTGGCTTTGTGGAGGTGAAGGCTCCCGGCGAGAAACCCAGACCGCTGCAGGTATCCCGGCACAATCTTCTGAGGAGCCTCGGCCTTCAGGTCTTCACCCTGGACGATATAACCGCCATCCCGCGCATGCTGGATGAGATCGGAGGCAAGCATGACAATCCTTCTAACGGATAAAAAGGTCGCAACGATTCTGGAGCCCCGGCACATGCTGGAACTGGTGGACGAGTACATGGGCACGGACGCCCGCATGTGGTTTGAGGATTATCTCGCCGGGGCAGACAGCCAGACTGCGGATGTGGCCGCTATGGAAACCTACTATGAAAAGCGGATTGAGCATTACCACCAGGTGATTCGGGATCTCCGCGCACACGCCGAGAAGCTGGCCGGGCTGATCCGGGAAAAGGAACTGAACCGGACGGCCATCTCCCATGAAGCCGGACAGATCGGTGTGATTACAGGGAGGGAGCTGCGATGAAGTATGTGCCCCATGAGTATCAGCGGTTCGCCACGGATTTCATCGTGACACACCCGACCGCCGCCATCTTCCTGGACATGGGCATGGGCAAAAGTTCCATTACTCTGACGGCCATTGAGCGGCTGATGTATCAGGAATTTGAGGTGCGGAAAGTGCTGATCATCGCGCCTCTGCGGGTGGCGAAAAACACCTGGCCTGCCGAGATCCAGAAGTGGGATCACCTGAACGGCCTGACCTGGTCTGTGATCATCGGGACACAGCAGGAGCGCATGGCGGCGCTGCGCAGGGAGGCCGACATCTACCTGATCAACCGCGAAAACACACAGTGGCTGATTGAGAAAAGCGGAATGCCTTTTGATTACGACATGGTGGTGATCGACGAACTGTCTTCCTTCAAAAGCTGGCAGTCCAAACGATTCAGGAGCCTGATGAAGGTACGCCCCTTTGTCCGCCGCATCGTCGGCCTGACGGGCACACCCAGCAGCAACGGCCTTATGGATCTGTTTGCGGAATTCCGTGTGCTGGATATGGGCCAGCGGCTGGGCCGCTTCATCGGACAGTACCGGAATGCGTTTTTCAAGCCCGACAGGATGAACGGCCCCATCGTGTACAGCTATAAGCCGCTGCCCGGCGCGGAAGAAGAGATCTACCGCCGGATCGGAGACATCACGATCAGCATGAAAGCCTGCGGGCACCTGAAGATGCCGGAACTGATCTCCACGACCTATGAGGTGGAAATGTCTCCCGACGAACAGGAACAGTATGACGCCATGAAGCAGGAACTGGTGCTCTCCCTGCCGGACGGTGAAGTGACCGCAGCCAACGCCGCTGTGCTGACAGGAAAGCTCCTGCAGATGTCTAACGGCGCGATCTATACGGATGAGGGGAACACCATCCAGATCCACGACCGGAAGCTGGATGCCCTGGAAGACATCATCGAAGGCATGAACGGCAGGCCCCTGTTGCTGGCCTACTGGTTCAAGCATGATCTGCAGCGGATTACGGAGCGCCTGACACAGATCGGTGTGCCCTTTGAGCGGCTGGATTCGGAAGCCTCCATCAAAAGGTGGAACGCGGGACAGATTCAGGTCGGACTGGCGCACCCGGCATCCACCGGGCACGG
>CADBEB010000071.1 GCA_902793605.1 uncultured Eubacteriales bacterium | reverse complement strand
TCATAACAGCAGAGAGCTTTTTCACGGATTGGGTAACAATATATGCCCTCTCGCCCATGGAATTGTATTCACGGATAGCATAGGACCCCAGGCCGCCATCTGCACAATAGATGAATTTGTCAGAACCAAACATATTCGTAATTTTGTGCTCCAACGGAACTGCGCTGAGTTGCTCATTCTGTGATCCGGGATTGATACACATGGAGATGGGAATACCATTGCCATCCATGAACAGCCCCATCTGGACGATGGGTGTGGGACGGTGTTCTTTGCTGGGGCCGTATTTCCGCAATCCCCGGAAAATCTCGCCAGTGACCGGGTCCACATAGGTGTCATCTTCATGTTCGCATTCGAAGAAGTAATTGGTGCAATCGTAATAGCAGACGGAAGTGTTCCGCTTGACTACGTTATTGCTGTTCGTAAACAGATGTTCCATGTAGACGTCGAAATTGTCCACCAGAACATCCAGATGACGAAGAATATGCTGGTAGTCAAAAGTGTTTTCCATGCCGTAATACGTATCCAGTCGGTCATATGTCCCGGCCTTGGAGCGGGGGTCTAGAATTCTCCCATATGTCAGAAACCTGTTTATGTCATTGCAGGGGAAGGTGATCTTCCGGTCTGCCAGCACCTGGGGAAATAGCCTATATTTTTCAGCTGAGACTTGGAGGTAATATTCCCGGAAGCCACCAGCTTTTCTTCAAAGTCGATTTTGAACTGAATCTCGACCTTGCCTTCCTTTACCTGTTCGTTAAACAGTCGGACCTGCTCCTTCGCATAGGCCAAAGGGTCGTCGGTGATGGCGAGCAGTTCAGAGTGCTTGCCGATTCTTTTTATATTCTTGGTGGTGACCTTTTTCCCGTTGCGAATGCCCTGCTGGATGAAATAAGTCGGATCTTTTGACTTGCGGTCATAATTGAGCTTCACACACAACACCTCCGGCTGAAATATAGCTCCATTATACCACATATTGTGAAAACGTACAACCCCGTACAACAAAAAAACAAAGAAAAATTTGCAAAAAAATAAAGCCCCATAAGGCTTTGCAGCGATTTTGGTGTCAGTCAACTGTTAAACTCCCGACCTCCAGCAGGGCGGACTGGGTTTTCGGACTGGTGCGGTTGATTTCATCCGCCAGAATGATCTGGCTCATGACCGCGCCCTCCCGGAACTCCATTTCCCCGGTCTGGAAATTCGCCAGGGTGTACCCCGTAATGTCCGAGGGCATCAGATCCGGCGTAAACTGAATCCGGCGGAAGGTGCAGTCCAGGGATTTGGCCAGGGCGCTGGCGAGGGTCGTTTTCCCCACGCCCGGCACATCCTCGATCAGCACGTGACCGCGGCAGAGCAGGGCAATGAGGGCGTACTCGATGGCCTCCTCCTTGCCGACGATCGCCTGGCTGATGGACTGCTGCAGGGAAAGAATCATCCGGCCGGGATTGAACATGGTTTCTCTCCTCCTTGAAGCCAAAGGAATTCCGGCAGATTATACCCTGAAAAGCGGGAACGCGCAAGGCGAAGGGGAAGACCGGCAGCGGGAGGAGGGGCGAAAAGGAGAGGACGTCCCCGGCCCCCGTTCCCGCAGGGCGGAGGCGCCCCGCCCCGCGGACCGAAAAGAGATTTGCACTTGTCAGAATGTCGGAATCCTCTTATAATATACCTACTATCTTGCAGAAAGGCGGCGGGCATCATGACGGTCAAAGAAAACTATTTGCAGTGGCTGAAGGATTTCGCGGGAGACGCGGAAACCGTGAAGGAACTGGAGGCAATCCGGGACGACGAGAAGGAAATCGAGGACCGGTTCTATACCGAGCTGAGCTTTGGCACCGCGGGCATGCGCGGCGTGCTGGGCGCGGGCATGAACCGCATGAACAAATACAATGTCCGCCGCGCGACCAAGGGCTTGGCGGGATATCTGAAGGAGAATCCGGAAAACGCGAAGCGCGGCGTCGTGATCGGATATGACAGCCGGAATTTCAGCGCCGAGTTCGCGAAGGATACGGCACTGGTGCTCTGCGCGGAGGGCGTTCCCGCCTACCTGTTCGACGCGCTCCGGCCCGTGCCGCTGCTGAGCTACGCGGTGCGGCACCTGAACGCCGCGGCGGGCATCGTCATTACCGCCAGCCACAATCCGCCCCAGTACAACGGATACAAGGTCTACGGGGAGGACGGCGCCCAGGTCGGCCCGGAGGCGGCGGAGGGCATCACGAAGGTCATCCGCGCGACCAAATATACCGACTGCGTGCTGATGGACGAGGCGGAGGCGAAGAAAAAGGGCCTGCTGAAAATCATCGGCGACAAAGAGGTGGACGACGACTACATGGCGCAGGAGAAGACCCTGGTCGTGCAGCCGGAGATGCTCGCCCGGATGGGGAAGAAGCTGAGCATCGTCTATACCCCCCTGCACGGCAGCGGCAATGTGCCGGTGCGCCGGGTGCTGAAGGAGCTGGGCATCGAAAAGCTGGCGGTGGTCTCCGAGCAGGAGAAGCCGGACGGCAATTTCTCCACGCTGACCTGCGCGCCGAATCCGGAGAACCCGGAGGCCTTCACGCTGGCCTTCCAGCTGGCGGAGAAAACCGGGGCGACGGTCATCTTCGCCACGGATCCGGACTGTGACCGGCTGGGCGTCGCCGTCAAGGACGGCAAGGGTGAATGGCACCTGCTGACGGGCAACCAGATCGGCTGCGTGCTGCTGCATTACATCCTGTCCACCCGGAAAAAGCAGGGGACCCTGCCGGAGAACGCCGCGGCCTGCAAGAGCATCGTGTCCACCTCGCTGGCCAACCGGATCTGCGAGCACTACGGCGCGAAGATGTTCGAGGTGCTGACCGGCTTCAAGTTCATCGGCGAAAAGATTCAGCAGTTCCAGGATACCGGGGACTATACCTTCCAGTTCGGCTTTGAGGAAAGCTACGGCTTCCTGAGCTCCACCTTCGTCCGGGACAAGGACGGCGTCAACGCCAGCCTGCTGGTGACCGAGGTGGCCGCGGCCTGCGAGGAGGAGGGCATCACCCTGTATGACCGGATGCAGCAGATCTTCCGGGAGTACG
>CADBEB010000070.1 GCA_902793605.1 uncultured Eubacteriales bacterium | reverse complement strand
TCCGCTCTTCCAGATGCTGGTGGACGATGGGTCCATCAAGTTCCCGGAAGATGCCAGGACGAACAGAGCCCTGGAGAATGACCCCAAGGCCGGCACCACACCGGATGGGCGAGAAATCGGAGCCAAGGCAGAACCCAAGGCTCCCGTGAAGGCGGAGGCCAAGACTGAGACCAAGGCAGAGACCAAGGCCACAGTGAAGGCCGCGGATACCAGGACAAAATGATATAGGGAGTGAGGCTCATGACACAGGTGGAATTTACTGCATTCTACCCGCAGTTCGCGGGCTTCACTCCTGCTATCGTTCTGTCTACGTATATCGCCCAGGCGAATGCCCGCTTTGGGATGTTCCAGCCGGAAGATGCGGAGGAAGCCCGGCGGCTGTATGCCGCGCACCGGCTGACGATGTATGCCCGGGTGGCGCTGCCGGACGGCACGACGCCAACCAAGGCGGCCATCGCTGCGGCCGGGCAGGCCCAGCAGAAGATAGCCTCCAAAAAAGTAGGGGAGGTGTCGGTCACTTACGCGACCGGCGCCTCCTCTTCTTCTGTCTCTGCTTCTTCTGACCTGGCAGACCTGACGGAAACGTCCTTCGGGCTGCAGCTGTTAAGCCTGCTCAGGCTGTACAGCCGGAGCTTTTACGTTCCTTAATCTGATTCTCTGGAAAGGAAAACCGATATGCCGGAAAAATGGGTTCTTCAGCAATACCAGGCGCTGCCGCTTCGGGCGAAGATTACCATGACCCAGGCGCGGGTCCGTGAGTGGTATGATCACTGGAATGGAAATGTGTATGTCAGTTTTTCCGGGGGAAAGGATAGCACCGCGCTGGCTCATGTGGTCCGGGAGATCCTCCCGAACGTGCCGCTGGTTTTCTGTAATACCGGACTGGAGTATCCGGAGGTCCAGGAGTTTGCCAGGAAGATGGGGGCGGAATTCGTCAGGCCGAAGATGTCTTTCTCTGAAGTGATCAGCCAGTATGGTTATCCGATCATCAGCAAGGAGAATGCCCAGGCGATTTATTATGCCCGGAGGATCCGCAACGGGGCAGAAGGGTTCCAGACGACTGCCCGGAAACGGGTTGAGTTTGAAGGTCAGCGGCCCCAGTCTGCCGAGTATTTCAAGCGGGGTCTTTTGCTAGGGGATGCCGGGAAGAAGAGTATCTATAACAAGGAAAAATGGTTGCCCCTGTGTCAGGATTCACAATAAGCTGTGTTCGGGGCTGGGGATGAAATAATGCCAAGACAATCTGTGTTTGACATGGAGTTCGAAAAAGTCTACGGAGCACTGGTCGCGAAAGCAGAGCGGAAAGGTCGCACCAGGGCAGAAGTGGACGAATGTATCCGCTGGCTGACAGGATATGTCAATGTGGATATTCTGGATGGCTTGACTTATGGCCAGTTCCTGTCGATGGCGCCATGCTGGAATCCGCGGGCGGAGATGATCACGGGGTCCGTGTGCGGCGTAAGGGTAGAAACCATCGAGGATCCGATGACGAAAAAGATGCGTCAGCTGGATAAGCTGGTGGATGAGCTGGCTCAGGGAAAGCCGATGGAGAAGGTGCTGAGATGATGAGGATTGATCAGATGATCGGCGGGAAAAAGTGAGGATGAAGGCCGGATGAAACCAGTAATCATTGCAGTTCTGGGAGCATTGTTGATCCTGAATCTGATTTCCTTTTTTCTGATGGGACATGACAAACAGTGTGCGAAGAAGAATCAGCGCAGGGTATCGGAAAAGACATTGTTCCTGTCTGCAGCCCTGTTCGGTGCTTTCGGTGGAACGCTGGGGATGTTTGTGTTCAGACATAAGACGAAGCGCTGGTATTTCAGGGTGTTTTTCCCGCTGATGATGGTTCTGCAGGCTGCTGTGCTGGGATATCTGTGGAGCAGGGGAATACTGGGATGACAGTGGATTGATTAATGAAGTGATGACTATTATTCTGCTTATCTGTCAGATGCGGAGGATATCAGTATGAAGAACGGATGTGTAGCAATCGGAAATACCGATATGTATTATGTGTCCTTCGGGCATGGTGACAGGAATCTGGTTGTCCTTCCCGGTTTATCGGACGGACTTGCAACGGTCAAAGGGAAAGCGTTATTCCTGAAAGCGCCTTATAAAAGATTCCTGAATGAATATACCGTTTATATGTTCAGCCGGAAAAACAGTATGCCGGAATGGTATACGATCAGGCAGATGGCAGAAGACCAGGCTCTGGCGATGAATGAGCTTGGTATCAACAGGGCAGCAGTCCTCGGCGTGTCCCAGGGGGGCATGATTTCCCAGTACCTGGCGATCGATCATCCCGAACTGGTTGAAAAGCTGATCCTTGCAGTGACTGCACCGTACGCGAATGATGTTGTTAATGACGCAGTGAGATCCTGGATAGAAATGGCAAAACAGGGGGATCATGTCCGCCTGATGGTGGATACGGCTGAAAGGATGTATTCGAAGGCGTATCTTGACAGGAACAGGAAGATGTTTCCGGTTATGGCGAGGCTCACAAAGCCCGGGAGTTATGAACGCTTTTTCAGGAATGCCTATGCGATCCTGGAGTTCGATGCGCGTGATGAACTGAGTAAAATCAGCTGCCCGACGCTGATTGTTGCCGGGAATGATGACAACACGGTGGGAAATGACGCCCCGTATGAACTGAACAAAGGGATTCCGGGCAGCAAGGTATATATCTATCACGGCTTGGGACATGGCGCTTTTGAAGAAGCAAAGGACTTCTACGACAGGGTTTATGAATTCTGTGTTTCAGAATAAAACTTTTGAAATTGTTGACTAAGGCCAATCGGGATTTGAAGGAGTATCACTATGTGGCTTTTATTAGCGCTTGGTTCGGCAATCTTTGCCGCACTGACATCAATATTGGCAAAGATAGGAATTGAAGGTGTC
>CADBEB010000069.1 GCA_902793605.1 uncultured Eubacteriales bacterium | reverse complement strand
TCGAGTACGTTCCCGCGCCGCAACTTTCAGCGTATTCTCATCTTGCAACTTATGATGTTACCAGGTTCCCTGTTTTTGAACAGGCAAGTGCTTTGGAAGAAATCTATACCGAGCTGACCTTCGTCGGCACCTGGCAGTTTGTAGGCGGCGGTGAGCTCATGGGCTTCGGCTTCCGGCTGAACGCGGACGGCACAGGCCGGTGGCTGGACAGCGAGGACATGGAGCACTGTCCGCCAAAGCACCTGCACGAAACCGGTGACAGCTTTACCTGGCAGCTGGACGGGGACCGCTTCATCTGCCGGGACAGCCAGGGTACCGTCGAACGGTTCACGCTTGAGCAGGCAGATTCCCGCATTCTATTCGCAGAGGAGGAAGCCGGCGGCTTCTATGCCCGCTTCGACGAGGAGGCCATCCGGGCGGAGATCGAAGAGCGCATGGGCCGCGGTGAGATGACGGAGTTTGACGCCCTGGTCATGGACTACCTCAACGACACCCTGGAGCCCACGCTAACGGAGCGTCTGAACCTCCGCGATGTCAACGCCCGGGTGGACTGGTACTCGGAGGAGAAGAGCGTCATCGTGGAAGCCTGGCAGCTGGATGAGGATGACGCTGTCACCATCCGCTTTACGGAGTCCGACCTGACCGTCACCATCGGGACAGCCGAATCCAAATGGACAAGCGGAGGCGGGATTGGCAGGGATCTGACGGCGCATGTGTATTACAAGACCGCGTCCACTGCCCTGGGAAACGTGCGGGAAGAACTGGCAGAGCAGCAGATGCTCACCGGCGAAGTGAACCCCACCGCCCGCGAACCGCAGCCCGGCGAAGCGGCCATCATGGCGGAGATCGAACAGAAACGCGCCGACGGCACAGCGGATGCTTTCGACAATCTCGCCATGGATGCCATGAACGGAACCATGACCGCCCGGCTGGAGGCCATGGGCCTGACCGAAGTCAGCACGCGGCTGAACTGGGAAGGTCCACTGCACTTCATCCTGGCATGGGGCCGGGATGCCGAAACCCATTTCCGCGTGGCGCTGCGCTTCACCCCCTGCGCCATCGGCGTGTGCGTGGGTGATGAGGTCGGAGATGTGACGCAGATCCCGGTCAGCTGGTATGAGAACTACCTCCGAAACCCGGAGGTTGAGATCTACGAGAACGCATACCGGCTGATCCAGTCGGAACTGGCTCTGGCCTCACAGCAGCAGCAAACACTCTTTTCCATGCCGTTCCTGACCGGAGATGTAGGACAGTTTCCGAAGGGGAAAACCTACGAGGTCTATCGCGGCCCCGGGCAGAATTATGGCCGCAGCGCCAATGGGAAGGCTTCCGTTTCCACCAACGACACCATCATGGTATATGGTGTTCGCGGAGACTGGATGCTCATCAGCTATGGCATCTCCGGCGGACACACTCGCTATGGCTGGATCAGCACCTCGGGGCTTCCTGCATCGATGTTTGAATATTGCCCGGAGTTGATCTTCCCCGGGGACGATGGCACGGAATATGTCTATGCCACGGTCAGGCAAAATGCCCGAATGGTAGATGTGCTGGAGTCTGATCAGGACTTCATCAACCCCCTGCAGCCCGGCGACAGTGTCCATTGCTTGGCGGAGATGAACGGCTGGGTGCTGGTGGAGATCTATGCCTGCGACGAGACGTACTGGGGCTTCGTGCGGTGGGATGACCTCGATACCCGCCATGGATACGCGTTTACAATGAAAACCATTGAGCCGTCCTCTGTGTGGTCGGAGGAAGAAATCTGCGCCGCCATGCAGGCTGTGGCGGATGCCTACACTGGCAGGGCATCGGGGCACACCCTGATCTCCCTTCGATACAGTGACGAAGACAACAGCCCGGAGAACTGGCCCTCCGATGTCCCAGACGGCATCGAATGGATGAAACTCTATGGCACGGCCCGCTCCATTTCCTACTATGATTTCGAGATCGCAGGCAGCGACGGCACCGCCGAAGACCTGGTCTTCTATGTCTGGCGCGAGCCCGGCGGGGAATGGGTCGGCGGCATGGGCGGGTATGAGTAAGCAAGAAGTAGGCCACTTCGCTTGTAAAAAAACTTCTGTTAGTGAAAAAAGATGGAATCAGAAACGTCTGTATAATTGAACCCCAATAAACTCAAGGAGGACAATACCATGAAAAGATGGCTACTTGTGATGATCATTTCACTTGTTTGTCTGCTGACCGCAGTTTCCGCATTCGCCTACGACGACAACACGGCTGGTGTGGAGAATACACCGGATGATGTACGGTCTATTCTGACTTCAAGATGGCCTGAATGGGAAATAACGGGATGGGTTAACCCGGCAGGACTGAGGAGCTCTTCTGCCTGTGCATTTGCAGCTATCCACAAAGACCGCTCTAACACGTTGGTTGCATTCGGTTACAAAGATGGTCACTGGGTTTATAAGTGGAGCAACGCAGGTGCTCTCTCTCAGCGGGCATATGGAATGCAGTTGCTCGAAGGCACTGATGGCGGGAAATCACAAGCCAGGTTCGTCATCCGTGAATTAACATCACCGACAACGGAAACAGTCTGGACACAATCACGAAGCGGGCAGCCATTCCTTCTCACAAGCTATATTGTGCATGACACTGACTCCAGTATTCTCGAAACATTAACTGTCAATGCGGAAAACATTCAGTATCAGGGTTGGAGGACAGAAGAAAGGAAAGTGTCCTTCAGAGGAACGACTCAGAGAGATCTGCGGTATTTCTCCTGGTCTGCATTTCCGAAGACTCCAGATGAACTGCGCACAGGGTTGACTGCTGCGCCGGAGATCCCTTCGGGTGACTTGGAGGCACTGGATATCAAGTTTACAAGAGGTACGATGTTTTTTCCGCACCGGACAGATCTTCCCTTCGCGGCGGAAATGGAAAAGCAAGGGTTTCAACAAACGGTTGGATCCAAGTGTTTGGCACTGAAAATGATTGGGCATTGATTCAGTATTCTATCGATGCTTCCCACTACCGTTTCGGTTACATTAGCAGTAAAGCCCTGCCCAAGAAGGCAAATGTTCCCGCCCTGTCTTTTAATGCTGTTGATGCATGGACAACCACTGCAGTTTCCCTGACAGATGATCCTCTCTACAGCGGGTCAGAATTACTTTTCCTACAGGAAGGATTACATGTTACGTGGTTAGCAACCCTTGGTGAGTGGGCTTATGTTGAAGTAAGCAGTGGTGATTGGGCTCGCGGCTTTGTTCCGCTCTCATCCGTCACAACATCACAAGAAATTGATATGGAGAACAACCCTAGTGAAGGCGGAGAAATAGTTTACGATGGGGTTGTAACTGTGTTTCATGATGACCGAATCGAATTTGAATTACACATTGCGGAGAGTGGCCCGTTAGCCAGCAGCGAAGTAAGTCAGATCCGTGTAACAGACACTTTTGGCGATTCCGTATTGGCGATCCTTTCGCCTGATTCATACGGAACTTACTATGGTAACTGCAGTCTTGGCGGCGATGTAACATCAATTACGCTTACCGCAGTTGATGACGCAGGTACCGCATATTCCCAAATTGTCAGAATAGAATGGTAATCATCCTGGCTTCACCCCGGCCAGACTTTATCAATAAATAGCCAGCGTGTCTGCGGATTCATGCCATTGAGCAGTCTGTAGTGACCAACTGTAGTGGAACGGAGAGCAGTCGCATCTGACTGCCACCGCCGAAGACCTGGCCTTCTATGTCTGGCACGAGCCCAGCGGGGAATGGGTCGACGGCATGGGTGGGTATGAGTAAGCATAGAAGAAAAAATTAGCCGGAGGTTGTACTCATGAAAAGATTTGCTTCAGTTCTTCTCTCTTCTGATCATCGTGATCAGTGCAGTTTCTTTCGCCGAGGAAACGCCGTGGGTTACCATAGAAAATGTGCGGGAACACAGCAGCTATGTATGGCGCGAAGAAATCCCCCGCTATAACGGAGCGGAGGAGCAGGGATTTCAGCCGCTTGCCATGGATCCGGCGGAGGCTTGGCAGCGCCTGCGGGACGCTTATGATCGGGGTCAGGATGAAGCGACCCGCGAACTGCTTCAATCCTGGGGAATCGAGATGGAGCCCTGCGGGGCGCCTGTGCTTCGGGAGCTTATCAGCCAGGCAGACCTTCAGCATCATGGGAATGCAAGCATTTCAACCGAGAATGTGCCGTTGGTGCAGCTGATCAGTTTTTCCGGATGGGGCTGGGGTGAAGAAGGGACCCTGATCTTTGTAGAGCATTGGCCCGATTGGTATGACTTCACGCTCCTCCATCGTTTATCTCTTAAATGTTACATTCCTCGTCTGGCTAAACCGAGAGCCATATGGTATATTTGTTACGATGTAGATAGCG
>CADBEB010000068.1 GCA_902793605.1 uncultured Eubacteriales bacterium | reverse complement strand
AGAACCTCCTGGCTTTTGTGTTGGTTTGGTCGCTTAACACTATACCACTTGGTTCTCTCTTTTTTTCTTTTTTGTTACCTATGTATTGTACTTATACAGCTTTCCGATCGCCCCCTTAAACCCCTTCGGAATCAAAAGTGTAGTATGAGTAAGTCAAGGGGGCTTTCCGATCTTCCTGGGCTGCCGCAAGGAATCGCACGCGCACCGCGGCCGTTGACTCAACACACAATGGGCCTTTATCCGCCACTGGCGGCGGCCCAATATGTGCAGCTCGCGCACCGCGCGCGGCATCGTTCAGCTGAAAACTGTCCACCGGACAGTTTTCCGGGCGCTGCGAACCCCTTGAACCCCTTCGGAATCAAGAGTGTAATGTGAGTATTATTTCTCAAGCCGGATATTGGTCAGGGCGCACTGGTCTCCGGTCAGCGCGACATAGATCTCACTGACATGATCCAGAATGGTCGTGGCGGTGTAGATCGCTATGCCGAGGTTGCATGTTTCCATCGTAACCCGGCTGCCGTCACGCCGGATCTTCACGGTACAGTCCATCCCGTTTTTATTGGTCTCTTTCCAGACATTCCATCCGGGGAAATCCCTTGTGTGGTCGATATGCACATCGTTTTCGGCATGCTTATCGGATTCCCAGTTTTCCCCGTCCAGGCGAAGGAGGATGAATTCCCGGAAACCGGGTCCGTCAGCGTTTCCGTCTTCCGAAGTGAAAAGGGTGATGAACGGACAATGCCAGACCAGGCGCGCGGTCGGCAGACTCTGCGTGTGGAAAGTGAGTTCCATGCTGTCCGTGACCGGGATCCCTTTTGTCGTCTGTGAACGCCAGCCGTCGATTTGCAGATTCGGGATATCTCCTTCCGGGCAGCCGCGGATATAACTGATCTCCTCAGCGATCCGCGGGATGGATCCCTCGTCCGCGTCAGTGTCTTCCCGGTCTACCCGGATATTGCTGATCGTGCAGTGTTCTCCGGTGAGGGAGAGATAGGAAAAACGCGCATTGTCCGGCAGCGCGATAATGCATTCGACGGTTCTGCCTTTGCCGGAAATGCGGATGAGCACGTGATCCTTCACCCTTGTGGCTTCGACAGCATAACTGACATATTGCTTTCCGGAATTGTTCTCAGCCCCGGGATCCATCGGCTTTTCCCTTGTTTCGGCTTTTCGGGCGCCGTCACAGACGACCTTGCCGTCAAAGCGGATGCGGGCATACTCGAAATAGAGCAGATCCTTCTTTTTGGCTTCCTCTTCGTGAATTCTGGCATCCAGGGCGTCGAACAGAACCAGCGTCGGCAGGCAGTTTTCTTCGGGCAGGCCTTCGTCCGGTTTGCTGTAAAGCTGAATCGCGGTTTTTTTCTGTGTGACCGGGATCCCTGTCGTACACTCATGGAAGATCTTTTCACATCTTAACCGGGTTGCGACCGTGTCATCGGTTCCGCTCTCTCTTTCCCGCATGGTGTATTCCATATCAAGATCAATCAGGTGGATCATGATCTTTGCGTATTCAGGGTCGAACTGTGTGCCGCTTCCTTTTACGATCTCCTCGCGCACCGTCTGCTGTGGGATAGGATCGCGATAGCTGCGTTTTGATGTCATCGCGTCGTATGCGTCCGCAACCCCGATAATCCGCGCAATATCCGGGATATCATTGCCTTTCAGTCCTGTCGGATAGCCGCGGCCGTCATAGCGTTCATGATGATAATGCGCCCCGATGCTCAGATAAGGCGACTGCTGAATGCTGGACAGAATCTGATTGCCCTTGACCGGATGCTGCTTGATCATATCATATTCTTCATCAGTCAGCCGGCCGGGTTTATTGATGACGGCGCTGGGCACCCCGATCTTGCCGACATCATGCAGCAGCGCGGCAAAATACACCTGTTCGCACTCCTCCTCGGAAAGCCCGGCTTCCCGCGCAATCTGGGTGGAATACATGGCAACCCGGGTCGAATGGCCGTGGGTGTAAGGATCCTTGGCGTCAATTGCCGAGGCCAGCGCTTCCGCCGTCTGCTCGAAGAGGAGATGTTCTCTTTCCCGTTCTTCTATATAATGTTTGATCTCCAGTGCTCGGCTGCGTGCCACTTCCTTATTCAGGTCCCGCAGAGCGAAAATATAAAGCAGCGCGGCACCTACGGCAACCGAGATATTATTCAGCGAGAGGCCGTACATGAATAATTGAAGCACGGAAGCCGCAATGGTCAGTCCGGTAAACAGAAGCAGTGAAAGCCCTACGCTTCGGCTTAGCCGTCTGTAATACTGAAGTGTAACAGTCATTTGCAAAACCAGAATGATAAAGGGAATCGCATAGCAAAGGAGGTATCCCGGCGCGCGCTGGTAACGGTTCATCTCATCAAAGGTGTAATAGAATCCGGTGAACTGTGAGATTACCACCAGTGCAATTCCCACAAGCGCCAGAATCTTTGCGGCCTTCAGGCGTTTCGGAACAGCATCCAGTTTCCCTTCGTGGGTAAACAGATCGATCAGGTACATGTTAAGCGCGTAGATCACCACAAGCATCAGGAAAAACACCAGGAAATTGCAGATCCGCACCATCCACCAGCCTGTGGTGCTGGTATCGCCTCTGAACATATAAGCACGACGGTCGGCAATCATCAGGAACATGGCGCTGATTTCCAGCAGCATCAGTGCTTTTTTGCGCGGTTTGGACATCGTGTCCGTCAGGTGCACGAGCAACGCCAGGATTCCGCAGATACCGGCCAGAATCACCATGATATCTGCCTGAATTGATTTCAGAAATTCCACGGTCCACGGCCCTCCTTGTACTGACGGCGGATGAAACAGAAAAGCGACATGAATAAGGAAAGGGATAATTTATATCTTTTCGACGCACGGCATGAAAAACCCTGCACATCTTGTGTTCAAAAAACCAGATCATCGGGATTCATTATAACAGCCTCAGGAACAGTTCTCAACTTGTTGCTGCCGGGCATGAGCGATGATTTCCCGTTGACTGAAAAACCGTATTCGGATAAGATGAATACTGATGCGCGGATTCCACATACCACCGGCCCATATTGACAATGCTGCATATCGGGCTCTGGGTAAAGTACAGGATCCGTTTCCTGCCTCCGATCTCA
>CADBEB010000067.1:3530-6709 GCA_902793605.1 uncultured Eubacteriales bacterium | reverse complement strand
CCCGCCGTCTCCGAAAAAACCTTCCAGCGCCCAGGTGATCTCCTCCAGCACCAGCTTCATGCAGCTGACGGTATCGTGCTTCAGCTCCGGATAGCCCCACTCCGATCCGGTCATGACCGGATGCGGCCCTGCCGGCAGCAGGACCTCGATATGGTTCAGGCAGGAGGTCATGACGGAGTGAAGCTCGTCCGCTGAGAGGGAGGTAATGAGGTCCAGGACGGAAGGGTTCTCTTCAGGCCTGGCGTCCTGCAGCCGAAGCAGCAGCCGCAGGATCTCCACCCCGGAGAAGGCGTCCGGCTTTGTCAGGCGGAAGGACAGGTCCTGTCCGCCCTGCTTCAGGGAAATGTCTTTTGTAATCTGGCGCATATTGGCTCCTTTGTGGTATATTTTTCCAGGAGAAAATTCTCTCCAACTGCCAGTCGTATTTTTGACTGCGTATAAATATATGTTGCCGGGAAAACATCCGGCGCAGGAACGGAAAGGAAGGATTCAGACCATGAGCATTGAAAAGAAATACACCCAGGAAGAAATCAGAGCCATCGTGGATGAGGAACTCCGCAAGTTGAAGACAAACTGTGAACTCAGTCCCGATGAGATGGAGAAAGTCAGCGGCGGAAATCAATACTATGACGCGAATGGGCAGCGTATCCTCTCCACCGGCGAACCATATAACATTGAAAATGCTATGAAATACGAGAAGGTTGCAAGGCAAATGCATGATACTTACGGCAACTGGGATGTTGCGGAGGTCTTCATCGAAGAGGTAGGTTTCACTATTTCCAACGGTGAGTTCAGAAATCACGGTACAGCGAACTGGCTGAACCGGGTCAGAGGAACAAATGGCGGCTATTGACTCGATCAGCATCCATACATGAATCAGCAATTAACCGGGGGGGAATCAGTACTGATCCCCCTTTTATTGCTCCGTAATCGTCGTCGCCAATAAGGTATAGGTCAGGTTGGTGCCGGTCCGGTCGAAAGTCCGGTCCGGCACTTTTTGCAGGCTCACCCCGGTGCAGACGACGGTGAAGCCGGCGACGGCGTCGTAGATCGTCAGCGTCCCCAGGGCGATCCGGTTCGGGCTGGCAGTCGACCGGGCCCACCGGGCCCAGCGCCGCAGGAAGTCGTCCCCGACGGAGTTCTGCGGCACCTCCAGGGTAATGGTCCCGTTCGTTGTCTTGAGTTTGTTCACCACGATGTACCCGTCCGCCGTAGTCGTGTGAGACGTCAGGTCCCCCGCCGCGGACACCACGATCTTCCCCATCCCGCACTGGTGCAGGTTGGCGGTGCCCACGTCCGGGTGGTACAGGACGGACTTGCAGTCCGGAAGAGAATAAACGTTATAGGCCATAAAGAAAACCTCCAATTCAAAAGGAGTTTCGCTTCTGCGGAAGCGACCAGGGCTTTCCGATCGCCCTGGACCTTCGGTCAAACTGTCACGTTAACAGTGATCACAATGCTTTCAATACTTCCCGCCAGGACCAGCCCGACGTTGACCGGCACAGCCTTATGCGCCGCCCGGTCCGCGTCGGGCTGGTCGTCGTAACTGTCCGCCCAGAGGGCGAAGCCGTTCTCGACGGTGTCCCCGGCGGAGAGCGGGCCGGTGTCCGCCCCGCGCCAGATCCCGGAGGACAGGACGCCCCGGCCGGTATAGCCGGAGAGGATGGCCGTAAACCGGTTAATGAACTGCGCGGTGGAATCGTCCGTCTGCGGCAGGCGGTCCGGGTTCTCCGCCAGGAGCGTCACCGCCGCGTTCTGCAGGTCGTCCGCGATCTTGTCCAGATAGAGCATTTCGTCATACCGGGCGCCGGAGGAAACGGTGCCCTTTTCCAGCAGCAGATGGGTATATCCCCGAGTCAGGTATACATTCCCGTACAGCGCCTTGATGGCATCCGCCTCGGTCTCGGTCAGCGCCGACGGCTGGATGCCGTTGATCGTCTTGTAGCACAGGGCGAAGGCCGAGGCCGGGTGCGAAAGCTCCAGGCCCATGGCGGTGCCCATGAGGGCGGCGGTGTCCGAAACTGCGGCGCAGAAGAAAGGCACGGCCCGCTTGGAGGCCCTGCCGGACAGCGTCTGCAGGAGGCTGCCGGAGGCAACGACGGAGGACGCGGAGCCGATGACCGGAACAAAGAACATCAGCGGCCTGTCCAGGCCGGAGATATACTCGTCCAGCGCCAGCATCCGCGCGTCCGTTTCCGTCTGGCCCAGGGCGACACCGTAGAAGGAGGCCGTGATATCCAGCACGGCCCCCAGGGCCTGCGCCAGCGATTCAGAGGCCGGATAGCAGGACAGGAGCAGCCGGGAGGGCGAAGGCGAAGCGGCAAAGTACTTCACTGCCGACTTATACGGATCCGAAGAGGACGCGAAGCCCCAGTCCGTCAGCTGCGTGACCGCGGAAGCGGAAGAGTCGCAGGCCGCCAGCCGGTGGGCTGCAACGAAAGACGCGTCCCGGATCAGCAGCAGGCCGGTATCAAAGGACGCCGGGGACGCGGAGGAGCGGACCGCATTGACGACGACGCGGGCGATGGGATTGACAGAAAGCATAAGCAAATCAGGAGGGCTTTCCGATCGCCCTCCTTACCTCCTTCGGCTATTGATGTAAGATAACCGCAGGCGAAGACGTAATGGCTCCCCTGCTGACAGAATAAACAAGATCATCCCGGACTCGCAGCGGGATCGTCAGATCCGCCCGCCGTCTCCATAGCGACCCTTCCGGCTCATACAGGAGCTGGGGTGCGGGAGGGTCCGGGACCGGATAGATCCCGGCCTTCCGCAGGATCTGCCGCGGCAGGCCCGCCCCGTCCAGGTACAGGAAAGACCGGATCCTGCGGGCGTTTGCCTCACATCCCGGACCGTAACAGACGATCAACAGCTGATACGCCAGATACCGGTGAACCGTCGGCTTATGTGTTCCGGCAGAAGCAGCGGTCTCGTTGTAGGACGCCGGATCCTCCCCGGCCTCAGGCGACAGGGACCAGTAGATCACATCCGCCGTCCGTGCCGGCTGCGGATTGTTCTCCGGTTCGGTGTACGCCTGCCGGATCAGGGATAGTGCCTGCTCCGACGAAGGCGACAGGCCGAGACACGAACAGAGCGCGTTATGGATCGCAAGCCGGAATTCATTCTCGTTTGATGTCATAATCTGTCCTCCGGGAGGAGATCCTTCGACTCCGCCTTCC
>CADBEB010000067.1:0-3484 GCA_902793605.1 uncultured Eubacteriales bacterium | reverse complement strand
CCTTCCGGCTACGCTCAGGATGACAACGGGTGTCGCGTGTCATTCTGAAGCCGAAGGCTGAAGCATCTTAACTGCCAGCGCCTGATAATACCCGAACATGGCCCAGTCCCGGACGCGGACCACCCGCCAGGTTTCGCCGTTCCAATAGATCCGGTCCGGGCTGGTATAGGTGGAACCGTGGTCTGCTCCCAGAGAGAGCGCAAAGTCCGTATAGATCGCGATAAACTCCTCGTGCCTTTCCTCCTCCGGCAGCAGCTGGATCATCTCTGGCGTCCCGGGATGAACACAGCCGAGGGCGGAATACGTCCGGCTGTGGGAAGACGTCCCCGTCGCAGATCGGGTATAAGAAAGCCGCTCCACCGTGAAAGCGGAGCGGCCGAGTTCGGGATCCATAATGGCATCTGTGATTTGCATGAGCTCTCCTTTTGGTTTATAACCCAGGAATTCATCAGAAGATTATTTTTCAAGTCAACCGGGCAAAAGAATCGGTCTTTGGTGTTTCAGGCAGAAGAATACAAACAGGTTGCCATTATATCTTGAAAAAGATATAATGATTTGACATATCCTGATCATTATCAGGGAAAGGAAGAAAAACATGAAAAAAAGAGCATTCATTCTTTTCGCCATGACAGCAATCCTGCTGACCGTTTCCCTCTTCGGCGGCGCCTGCGCGGCGGAAGCCGGGAAGGAACCCGCGGCCCGGACGATCCTGCTCTGGGCCAACGGCGCCAGAAGCGAAGACCCATTCTCCCACAAGATCGCGAACCGGCTGATGAAGATGATGGACGCGGAGATTCCGGATTCCGTGAACATCATCGTCCTGACCGGCGGCATCGAGGACGGCGTGGATCCGGATATGCCGCCGGAACTGGCTGATGCCCCGAAAGGCTGGACGCCGGATCTGCCGCTGGAAGGCGCCGATTCCGTCCGGCTTGACTGCAACCAGATCTGGAAGATGAAAGGCGCGCACGACGGGCAGCGGGGCGCGCTGGTCCTGCTGGAGGAGAACGGACTGCCGGGGGCGGAAAAAGGTTCCCTGATGCATCCGGATACCCTGAAAGCCTTTATCGATTATGGCGCCGCGAATTATCCGGCGGAGAAATACGACCTGATTCTGATCAACCATGGTGCCGGGCCGTCCCTCGGCTGGAGCATGGATGAAGTCTTTGCGCGGGAAGACGGGATGCAGATGATGAGCATGCCGGAAACCTGCAGGGCGCTGAAGGAAAGCACCGTGGAGCGTTTCGACTTCGTCTGCTTCTATGCCTGCCTGATGGGCAGTGTGGAGGACGCCGTGATGCTCTCACCCTATGTGGACACGCTGATCTTTTCAGAGGAAAACCTTCCGGGTCCCGGGGCCGAATTCAACGGCATGCTGGAAATGCTCCGGGAGGATCCCCGGACGGACAGTTTCCTGCTTGGCAAGCGGATCGTCGATGATACCATCGGCAATTTCAGCAGCGACGACGTGACAAAGAACCTGATTGCCACCTATTCCGTTGTTGACACGAAGAACCTGGTGAAAAGGCTTGTACCGGAAATGAAAGCCCTTTCGGAGATCCTGTACCGGGAAGCCGCGGAACCGGACAAACGCGGGGAATACTGCTTTTATGACGAATTCCGGAGCGCCGGGAACAGCATTGAATTCGGAAGGTCCACGCGCGGCTACCAGCTGTACGATCTGGGCAATTTTGTGACAGCGCTGGGCATCGCGGACGCGGAATATGACAGCGCGGCAGACGTGGCGGAGCTGACCAACGCCTATACGGATGTGTCTGTCCGGATCATGAGCATTCTGAACGACCGGGACGGCAGCGGGGACGACGTCCTCTACAGCCGGGATACGAACAACGTCCACAAGGCAACCGGATCCTTCTACACCCGTGACGCGGAGGGAAAGCTGGTCCGCAATGATTCCGGCTTCCTGAAGAGCACCGGCCTGAGCATTTTCTTTGACATGGGGCTGTCCTGGCTTTCCCCGTATTACAGCAGCGCCATCGATGGATACCTCGCGCTGGGAGACCTGGATGAGGATTCCGCGCGTTTCCTGAAGACCTATCGGGACGCGGAGCTGCTCTACGCCCTGATCCAGGGTTCCGGCCGGGCGGTTTTTGAGCTGGAAGGGCGGCAGGACATCACCGCCACAGATATCATGTCCGCCTGGGAAAAGCTGGGCATCGCTTCCTGGGACAACAGCGCTATCGGCATTCCGTCCAAAGGACTGACGGATACCTGTGAGATCGTCAAGGCATCGGGTTTTGACGTGGATCCCTGGCTGGAAAAAATCGCCGCGCAGCAGGCGGCGGAGATTATGAAGAAGGAAACAATCGCTGTCCGGCGCAGGGAATCCGAACAGGACCGCGGCACAGCCGGGAGTTACCGCCTGTTATCCGACAAGCTTTCCGCCCGGCAGCTGGACAACCTGTATATGCGCGTGAAGCTGAAGGCGGATTATCCTTATAACACTTCCAGATTCGCTGATTACTCCGGCGAGTATGTGCCCTTCGGGGACCGGTACCTGACCGGGGAACTGTCCGCCGACCTGCTGATGCCCGCACTTTTTTACAGTGAGAACGGCGGGGACTTCTACCGCCTGATTTACGGCGGCAGCGCGGCGCTGGAAATCGGTCTGTATGACGGAAAATGGTATGCCCTGAAAGACGCCGGGGACAACAGCGCCCCCGTGCAGGTTTATACGGATATCAACAACCCGAAGCATATCCAGGTACCGGCAGCGGCTGAAAGCGGCGAGGGGGATGATCACTACGTCAGCAAAGGCCTGCTTGAATTCTTCCTTGACGGGGGAGAAGAAGCGCCTGCTGCCGGCTTTGCGCCTAAGCCTGAACATCTGGAGATTACGGACGGTAGTCTGCCGCTGAACGGGGAGATGTTTACCGGTACCCGTTTCTACGCGATCGGAGCGCTGAAGACCGGGGCGCCTGCCGTCCGACTCGGCCCGGCTATGATACCGGATGGTTCGGAAAGCGGCGGGTTTACGCTGGTCAGGCTTCCCACGGCAGAAATCAGGGAAATCAGAGACGTCCGGGTGGAATACTACCTCCGGGATATCTACGGCAACGAGCTGGACCTCACCGACGCGGCCACCGCGGCGGATCAAGAGCCGCTGCTGAAGAACCTGGCCTTCGCGGAAGCGAAGACGGAGAACGGCGCGATCACCGTGACCTATGGCGGGGGAACGTTGGATCCCGACCTGGACTACATGGTCTACACGAAGGACGGCGAAACCCTGATCCAGGGCGTCGGCGACTACGCCGGCAGCATCGTCCTGGGCGACTGATGTGAAAAGCATCATCCGCGGGCCATTGACCAACAGCCCAATGTCCGTAAACCGGGAAGTTATTTTTCCCTGATCTCGAAATCAAAATCGTTATACAGCTGTCCGGTATCGACCAGCGGGGTCGTGCCGGACTTTCCTTTTACCTTCACCGGTTTTCCGGAGACCGGGTTCCGGATCCAGCCGCCG
>CADBEB010000066.1 GCA_902793605.1 uncultured Eubacteriales bacterium | reverse complement strand
ACCCGACCGCTGCCATCATCCGCTCCACAAGCGCCTGGCAGTCCATCTCCTCATACGAACGGCCGAGGAACTGATCCCCGGCCCTGCTGAATTCTTCCGCGCTGTACTTCATGTGACCCGTACACCTCCCGTCACCGGATAAACCTCCTTCACCGCCGCCGGCTGCGTTCCCGCCCCAGTCACGGTGACCGTCCCGTTCTGGCCGGTACCGTCTTATTCGTCCCGTCCCAGCCCCAGCGGATCAGCTTCTTCCGGATGAAGTCCCGATACACTTCATCCGTCGCCGCTGCCCCGGCCGACGTATCCAGCCGGCTCAGCCCCAGGCTCTCCCCGAGGGCGTCCAGCTGCGTCCCCCGCGCGGTTGCCGGAGCAAACGCAGCATTCAGTTCCTCAACTGTTGCCTGCAGATCAATCACTTGTTGCAACAAAGCAGAAGCCACGGCCATGAACCGCGGCTTTTCCCTCGTACTTCCCGGAAACAGGGAAAGGTAATCGTCCAAATGCAAAGCTCCCGCCTCCCCGCTTTGGAACGGCGGGGACAGTCACTTCGTTCCACATCCGTGGAACTGCAGTAACAGTCCCCTTGTTCCGACGCTCTCATGTTCCGCCCCGTTAATCCCGATACGTGATCGTCAGTCCCCCGCTGTTCAGGATCGACAGCTTCCCGTTCCACGGGCAGGTGATCTCATCCCGGGTATATCCGCTGTCGCCTGTGACGTTCGCATAGATATCCGCGATGGCAAAGGTCTTCGCCAGGTCAGGATCGGCATTGTACGCCACGGCATAGAGAATCGGGATCTGCAGCCCTTCCGCAACTCCCAGCTGATTGTTGATATAATCGTTCACTGCCGCCGTCACCGCTTCCGTGACGGCGGTTTCATCGATCCCAGGCAGCCGCCGGATGCTCATCCAGACGAAGGTCCGTCTGGATGTCGTCCTGGAAAAGCTGATCCGGTGCGTGTTGCCGTTTTCGTCGACTATATCCTCATACGCGCTCCCGTACGTCCCGATGCCCGGCGCCTTGGTCTCATAGATCGCCCGCGCCACCGCCGGGCCGTTTCCGCCATATATTACCGCGGCGATTGAATGCGCCGGGATCCCGTTGGCGTCCGTCGTATCGGTGCTGTTTTCATACACTTTGCATGAACGGACAAACTGGCAAAGAGAAACGGCAGCCCGGATCGCATCCAGGCTCCCGGCCCCGCGGGCGGACAGGGAATCTGAGATCCGCTTCCGCACCGCCGCGTCGTCCTCCCCCGCCTCCCGGGCGAGGCCGTACAGGGGCAGCAGCAGGTCCAGCGCCTGCCCGGAAGCATACAGCGGGTTCCGGCTGTTATACGCCTGCAGGACCAGGGCGGACGTATCATCCAAAGCTTTCGCGAACACAGACAGCAACTGGTAATCCGGCACGGATTCCGACAGTTCCGAATCGATCCCGAAGATCGACCGGTACGCCGTCACCAGGTCCGAAAGCCGGTCCTCGTAGGTCGGCATGTGCAGGCCGGTGCCATCGATATACGGGGCAAAGTATGCCATTACAGATCCTCCTCAGCCAATGAGCCCGATCAGCGCCAGGGCGTCTGATGTGGACTCAGCCCATGTGCCATCCGATTCCTTTAACCAGAAAGCAGTCATATCCGCCAGATAAGCCAGACTACCCAGCGCACTGTCTTCATCTTCCGGTACAGAAGCAACATCAGCAGCGTCATCCAGCTGATACACCTTCCGACGATTCTCCTCACCCATGGATTTGTCTTCCTTTACACAATGCCAGCTCATTTTTGTTTCCTCCTAAATATCAAAGGATACGGATGCAGATCCATATTCCGTCAGCATAGAGCACTCCCAGCCAAACCGGTGGCCCTCCACGGAAAACCGAACGTCCGTCACATCCTGTACGCCGGAGGTCTCCCTCACATATTCCGTCAGATACGTTGACAGCGCCTGGGCATCAGCATTGGTCAGTCTGCCTTCCTGCAGCATCTTCAGGATCTCATTGCCCCGGGCGGGATTCTCCCACCAGTCCCCGGCATACAACTCCAGCCTGGACTCCACCAGCGATGCCACCGCCAAGCTCCCGGAAAACATCTCCCCCGTATGCAGCACCGGCAGCACGTCCCCGTTCTCATCCGTCGGACGCATTCTCATTCCACAATTTCCTCCGCCAGCCCGGCTTTAAACCCTACAAACGCAAAGGCATCCGAGAGGCTATGCATCCTGTCCGAACCAACCAGGCCGTCCTCTCCCGAATCGATCCACGCATCAATATTGATATCCGCAAAGATGACCAGGCAAAAAGCACCCGGCTCGATTTCCCGCGGTTCCGGCAGGTAAACCGGTACATCCCGGAGCAGCGGATACGGAAGGACAGAATTACCCGCAGTGCCGAGAAGTCCGGGCTGGATATCTGCCATCCCTTTTTCCGCGTTAAAGCTGACCACTTTTCCCGGCAAGGCGCAGTGCAGAGAGGAAAAGATATCTTTTTTCAGGGCGGTAATCTCCGCTGGCGTCAAGGCTTCACCCATCATCACAGTTCGACAAGCAGTTCCGCCTGCCAGGCTCCTTTCATATTGTCCGCGTTTACACTTCGCTCCGTAACGATCCCTTCGACCGTGAGTCCCATCCAGGTGACAGAAATCTTCTTTCCGAGCATCCATCCAATGACACGGGTCCGCAGGACCATGAGGCCGGGAGAAGGAAACGACGGTTCAGACAGCAGGTCTTCTTCCGTCAGCGTCATGCTGACCGGCGGCCCCTCCTGCGGAATCATGCATAGGCCGGAAGGCGTCAGGTATCCCCGGGCAGAAGCATATGCGAGAACATCACTGATGCACTCCGCAGCCCGGCCGAAGAAAGCCTGACCCCTTGAGAAGAGAGGATCATATCCGGAAAAGGATAACAGGGATATCCCCCTGCGCGATTCTGTGAGGATCCTCTGAACGGTCTCCGATACCGTCACCCCAGCTTCAACCGACAGGGAAACGATCTTCTCCCAGAGATCCAGCCCCGGGGAAAAGCTGACCGTCGTAAGCATTTCTTTCCCTTCAGCCTCGCGGTATACATCTGCAATCTTCCCGGTTGCAAGGACAGAACCGTCATGCTCCACAGAAACCTCCCGGGATCTGGACAGCTGTAAATACGGTTCCTCAGCCAGGTTCCACAGTTTCAGAGTAAACGGATATGGAAAAAGTCCGATCGATTCATGACCGGACAAGCAGGCATGATCGTGATCAATTGGCTGACCGTCAGCCCGAATGATCAATTCCCTTGAAAGATCAGTCATAATCATCTCCGCAATCTCAATTGTCGAAGCGGCATTACATCTGCCGCTTCTCTGTTTCGATTGACGACACGTTCGACGAAATTTCCGTCACTGACGGTCGTCGAATGTGTCGCCCCACAAGATCTGAAACTCAGTCAGGTTTCCCTTTGCCGGATCCGGAGTCGAAGGAGCGTCCGTATTCCGCAGGCAGAACAATGACCCCAGGCCGGCACCGCTCCGCAGGTACCGGAACGGCACCAGCAGGTCATTGATCAACTCATACGAGCAGATGACCGGAATCTGATTAACCAGCATCTCCCCGGAAGCATGATCCCAGATCGACAAAAACCACTGATCCGGTGCCGGCAGGTACCGGATCTCCACCTGGGCATGAAAGGGATCTCCGTTGATCGTCAGGTCCACCGTAAACACCTGCCAGGGATCTTCGGTGAGAGGCAGGATCGCATATGTCACAGGCTCTCCTTTCGGAGTGGTACGGCGGGGACAGTCACCTCGTTCCATATGTCACAGGCTCTCCTTTCGGAGTGGTACGGCGGGGACAGTCACCTCGTTCCACATTCGTGGAACTGCGGAAACAGTCCCCTTGTTCCACTCCTATTTCGCAATGATAAAGTTCAGCGCTCCTCCGCCGGCTCCCGTCGTGATCCCGGCGCGGGAGAGGACCGCCGTTACACCGGCCGTGGCCGAAGTGACGGCCGCCTTCGTGCCGGTGTTCTTTTTGGTGGAGGAGTTGTTCTGGGTTTTCCGGGTGGAGGTCGTGCTGCTGACCGCGGTGCCGGACGCGGCGCCGCTGTAGTACTGCTCGCTCTTGGGGATATACTGCATGAACACGATATCCCCGGCCCAGCCATACTGGTTCATCTCGTCCTGGGTGGCCGTGATCTCCGCGATGAACATCCGGTCCCAGGAGCCCATGTCCGTTGTCAGCCGGCAGAG
>CADBEB010000065.1 GCA_902793605.1 uncultured Eubacteriales bacterium | reverse complement strand
AAAGGTGTTCATGTATAATGGAAGCTGCTTGAGAATCTCAGTCAGAGTAACCTTAATCGGCTGGGGAACGCACTACCGCCGAAGGCGGTTTAGTTCTCTTGCAGCATAATCCGTTTACTTCTTCGCAGCGATAAAGTATTCAAACCTATCCATCCGTTTCCACCGGAGAACAGGTGTTCCTGCCGGCTACCATGAGCAAAACGATCCTGACGGATATCCTGCGGGGCGACCTGGGGTTTGAAGGTGTGATCGTGACCGACGCACTGGACATGGCCGCGATTACTGACAATTTCAGCATTGAGGATACAATCCGGCTGACCATAAACGCCGGCGCGGACCTGCTGATCCTGCCCGCTGTGAAGGATACGAACCTGTTCAGCCTGACGGACACCTATGCGGATACCGCTGCCGCACTGGTGGAAAACGGCGAAATCAGCGAAGCGCGGATCGATGAGTCTGTGCTGCGCATCCTGAGGCTCAAGCAAAAGTACGGCATCCTGGATCTGAAGGATTATTCCGTAACGGATGAGCGGATTGCCAAGGCAAAGGGCGGTATCGGGTCTGCTGCGCACAGGGAGACAGAATGGCAGATTGCCGAGAAAGCGCTGACTCTATGGAAGAATGAAGGCAATGCTTTCCCGCTGCACGTACAGAGGGGAGAAAAGACGCTGATTCTTTTCGCGGATTCCTGTGCCAGCCGCGCAGGGGCGGGAGACCTGGTCCGGCAGATGCTGGAAAAAAAGCAGGAGCTTCCGGAAGGTGCGGAGATCCTCGTCATGAAAAATACAAGGGAGAACGAAGAAGAATGTATCCAGGCTGCAACGGACGCGGTGCTGCTGACGTACTGGGGCAGCGCAATGCAGAAACTTACGGCAGAAAACGCTTCCTGGTCCCCCAATCTGCCCGCAGGGCTGCTGGCCTGCTTCGGAGCCTGTGCTGCGGAGGGAACCTCTCCGGTAAAGCTCCCCGCGCCGGACGACCAGTATGCCGGCGGAACAGAACGCGGAAAACGTTGAAAATGCCGACTTCGGCATGAGAGAAAAATGAATGGTCCATTTGATCTGCAAGAGCTCCGAGCGGCAGTGACAGCTGGACCCGAACCAACGGCCCGCAACCTCAGCCGGCGTGGCGCCATACTGTGGAGCTCGCTTGTTCCGGTTGAGAGAGATTTCCGCCGACGGCGGTCCCCGGCACTTTTCCATCCCGACTCCGGGGCGGGAGCCTGACTGTCACTGTGTTGCTGAGGACGGGTTTGCTTTTCATGGTTTTTATGGCATAATCGATGGTGAAAATACAAGGCCGGTCAACCGTATAAAGGAGTTTGGGCAGCATGGGGATCAGAATCATTACTATCAGCCGCCAGTTCGGCAGCGGCGGCCGGGAACTGGGCAAGCGGCTTTCGGACCTGCTGGGCTGGGACTATTATGACAGGGAAATCATCCAGGCCCTGGCAGACGAGCAGGGACTGGACCCGGAATACGTCCGCCGGGTGGTAAACGGGCACGGCTGGAGCCATTACCAGCTGACTTACCGGAACAGTTTCCGCCAGCCTGCGGATGATTCATGGAGGCATACGGAAGTGCTCGTACGCCAGCGGGAAATTCTGCGCGAAGTCGCGGAAGCAGGGAATCACTGCGTCATTGTCGGGCGGGATGCGGATGTGATTCTGCATGACTATCGTCCATTCCGCGTTTTTGTCTGCGCGGACATCCAGTCCCGGATCGACCGCTGCATCCGTTATGAGGAAAAGAAGGAACCGGCGGAACGCCTGTCGGAAAAGGAAATTCTCCGGAATATCCGCCGCATTGACCGCAACCGGCGCCGGATCCGGGAAATCCTGACGGGTAAAAGCTCCGGGGACGGAAGTGCTTTTGATCTGACTGTGAATGCCTCCGGCTGGGAGATCCGGAACCTGGCGCAGGCCGTGGCGGATTTCTCCTGCCGCTGGTTTGGAGAAGCAGAATGAGAGAGAAGAAAAGCAGAACCGACCTGACTGTCGGCACAGTATGGAAAAAGCTGCTGATCTTCTTTCTGCCCATTGCGGCGGGCACCATTATCCAGCAGCTGTATAACGCGGCGGACGGCCTCATCGTCGGCCGGTTTGTCGGCACGAACGCCCTTGCCGCGGTGGGCGGCAGTTCCGCACAGATCATCAACGTTCTGGTGGGCTTTTTCGTCGCGATGACTGCAGGCGCTTCAGTGGTTATCGGCCAGATCTACGGGGCCGGAAAAAAGAAAGACCTGAACTGCGCCATCGGCAATGCGGTGGCGGCCATGGCCATCGCGGGCCTGGCCCTGGCGGCTGTCGGCTTCCTGGCCTCTCCCGGGCTTCTCCGCCTGCTGAACACGCCTGAGGAGACCCTGGACGGAGCGGTTCTTTACCTGCGCATTTATTTCCTGGGCGTTCCCTTTGTGATGATCCTGAATATGGAATCCAGCATTCTGCGCGCCTTGGGGGATTCTTTCCATCCGTTCCTTTTCATGATTACCGGCTGTATCCTGAATATCGTCCTGGACGTGCTGTTTGTGGTCGCTTTCGGCTGGGGGATTGCCGGCGTCGCGGCGGCCACGGTGCTGGCTCAGGTCGTGAACACCCTGCTCCTGACCCTGCGCCTGTCGCGCGGCACGGAGGAATACCGGCTGACCCTGCGCGATCTGCAGCTCAAGGGCGTCTATCTGGTCAACATGCTTCGTCTCGGCGTTCCGGCGGGGCTGCAGTCCTCCATGTACAGCATTTCCAATATGATCATCCAGGTGGCCGTCAATTCCCTCGGCACCATTGTGGTGGCGTCCTGGGCCATGAGCGGCAAAACGGACGGCCTTTACTGGGCGGTGAGCAGCGCCATGGGAGCTGCCATCACCAGTTTCATCGCGCAGAACCACGGCGCCGGACGGGCCGACCGTGTCAGGCAGTGCGTCCGCCAGGGCCTCGCCATATTGTTCCTCATCACTGTTGGGGTCAGTACCCTGCTGATGCTGGCAGGCATTCCCGTGCTGCGGGTCCTGACACCAGACGAAGAGGTTGTCCGTACCACCTACACCATTATGTCATACTTCGTGCCATTCTATTTTACCTGGGTGCTGGTGGAGGTGCTCAGCGCGGTGCTGCGCGGTGTTGGTGACGCTGTGATTCCTGTCGTTATCATCGGCGTGGGTATCGCCCTGTTTCGCGTCATCTGGATCCTTACCGTTTTCTCCTGGTTCGGAACCCTGTTTTCCCTCTGCCTTTCCTACACCGTTTCCTGGACCATCACCAGCATAGCCCTGCTGATCTATTACAAAAAAGGCGGCTGGATGAACCGCCGCCGCATCGTGGACCGCTGAAAGCGGATGGTTCCGCAGCCGCATTGACGCGTTTTCTCCGGATCAAAGGAGGAAACAGCCATGATCGACGGAATCCCGCATGTGCGCATGAATCCGCCCTTACGGGGCCGGGCAGAGCTGATCCGGCATATCAGCCATTCCGGAAAAGCGCCTGTACCAGCAATAATGTACTATCAACAATCGGAAGATAAGCCTGCTAGCTTTCCGGAGAACATACGATCCCGCTTTCATTTTTGTTGGTGAATGCGAAGCAAAAAAATAGAGCGCAGCGAACTGGCTCAAAAGGTTGAAAAACTATGGGAAAAGGGTTATAATATTCTGTAAGGAACGAAGAGTTTCGTGTCATGAATCTCTACGAACCTGATCCGGATGAGTAACACAGAAATCAGCCGGATGACCTGGCGCCGAGAGGGTGCCGTATTACTACCAGAAAATAAAATGG
>CADBEB010000064.1 GCA_902793605.1 uncultured Eubacteriales bacterium | reverse complement strand
TGTCAAACGGCGAATTGAGAGAGGCGTAAACGGCGGACTAAAATCGGTAGACACGTCGCCCCGACTGCGCAGTCAGATCGATGAAAGCACACTGATAGCGGCGTAGCGGCACGATCCCGTCGGGATTCAAACGTCCGAAAGATTATCGGGGCGCTGCCCCGAACCCCGGGGTTTATCGCTTTCGTTTCCTCGGAGGCAGTAAAAAAGGCAGCACCTTTGAAGTACTGCCTCCCGCAAATCCGATATGGCGCTCGTGTCGCTCCCCAGCGTTGCACTATCCTCCGATATCGGCAAAGCGCAAATCATAAAGATTGCATTTATCTGACTTAACCCAGGTTCTGGTTATTCACAGCCGCCAGGATGGTTTCTGTATCGATGGTCTTCTTGTCAGCCTGCGATCCGATTGTGATTGCATCGCTCATGATGTTATCAATGAGACGCGGATTGCCATGCGCATGGCCGGCTACAGCCCGCAGAGCGGCGTCATCAATAATGCTCCTTGCCGCGCCGGCGCATTCCAGTTTATGGATGACGTAAGCAACAGATTCTTCATCGGACAGGCCCTGATAGTTATAATGAACGGTAATCCGCTGACGAAGTGCTTCGTGAACAGGCCTTCGGAGTGTCCCGTTCAGGTGAGATTCTCCGCAGAGCACCAGCGTGAAGCAGTTTACAGAGTCGTAGCCGTAATTCATCAGCATTTTGATATCATTCAGGATACCCGTGGAGAGGTACTGGGCTTCATCTATAGCCAGAAACAGGGGCTGACGCTTTTCGTGGTAAAGATACCAGACCTGTTCCTGTATGGCTTTGAACATCCCGGGTTTTCCGCCTTTATTGCTTACACCCAGGATGTAACAAAGCTGCTTATAGAACTCCGCCACACTGACTGTGGAAAGACAGATGTATTCCATATGGTAGAGATTGGGATTCAACCCCTTCGCGAAGCACCGGAGGGCGTAGGTTTTCCCCATGCCGGGGCTGGCGGTAAAGAGGCCGACGCCCCGGGTGTCCTTCAGGTAATCCAGACGGGAAGTCATCTCCCGGAAGTCCTTTGAGCGAAAGCAGTCCTTTTCCGGAAGCTGCTGTTTGTCGAACGGGTTGTAAGCGAGGGTATACTGACTGTTAAACATGGCTGCCTCCCAACTTTGCGTAGTCGATCACGGGCGCGTTATTACGCTTTGTGCGGCAGTTTTCATTCTTGTCGGTCATGCGAATCGGGAACTGCCCGTCTTCCGTGATAATGAAAGCGGAATCCATCTCGCCGGGACGGAAGCGGATATCCACTGTCATCCCGATGAACTGCATCGGGGCATCATAGGAAACCTTATCAATAGAAACAGTGGAATCTTTCCGTACTTTGCGGGTGATCCTGTTGAGGAAACATTCGTCCAGCCATTCCCGTGACTTCGGCGGGCGGATCTGGTCTTTGGAAGCCCTGTACCGGTCAAAAGGTGTGGACTCAATGCCGGAATGGAAAGTTGTATTGTAGGAGCGGATGTATTCCCGGAAGATCGTATTGAAATCCTTCAGGGAGTGAACGGTATCCATGTCCAGACCATAAAGCCACCGCTCCTTGGTTGTTCTCCAGAAGCGCTCTATCTTGGCCTTTGAGGCGCCATCACGTACTTTTGTATGAAGGAGCACAGTTCCGACAGATCCGCAGATCAGGGCGAGCTGATCATTCACGTACGGTGCACCATGGTCCGTGTAAAGCTTTGCGGGAACACCGTAGGTGGCGACAGCGTTTTTGAATACAGCCTGAAAGTTGGCGGCGGAATCACTGTAGAAGAGCCCTGCACCGACGATCAGCCGGGAGTGATCATCAATGATACAGACTGCGTAAACCCGGCGGGAACGTCCATCTTCCGTGATATAGGGGAAATAGCAGGTATCGGCTTGCCACATCTTCCCGAAGGCATCCTCTTCGAACGCTTTACGGTCCCGCATGTTCGGGTTCCTGGCACCCTTCAAGTCATTGCGTTTGATAAACCGCTGTACGGCGCAGACGCTGACTGCGTGTGAAATGAAGCCGTTTCTGATGAGCTGCTCATGGATCTGGGTGGCGTTGAGCCTGGGAAATTCTTTTTTCAGGCGGTAGATCTCTTCGATCGCCGTGTCCGGGAGGACCCGTGTCGTGCCTTTGTCGGATCGTTCCGTGGGCATAAGGGCATCAATTCCATCCCGCTGGTAAGCAGAGACCCATTTCTCCAGAGTTTTGTAACTCAGCTCACGAACCGTGCCGTCGGGAAACTCAATGGGTTTTTCGGTAATCCTTTTGTAAAAGGCGGTTCTTGAAGGATCGGGAAACAGGCCCTGGATGACCGGGGCAATGAGTCCGAACTTGAATTGTGCAGTTTGAGCTGCATTGTTGATGGTTTCGGTAGTATTCATGGTATCATCCACCTCCTTGCGGCCATCATAATGGAAGCTGTGGAAAAGTACCATGAACGTGTTAAGTGGTCAGGGAAAAACAGGCGGCAGAGTGGCTGACCTCCGCCGCGAACGTACCGGGTTGGCGTGTGACTGAAGGAGCGAAAAGCCGGTCTGCCGGAAGAAAGCGGCGGCAAAGCTGCTGAAGGGTTCTTTCCGGACAAGTACCAGGACAGCTTCCCTGATGCTGCTTTCCATTGCCGCCAGAAGCCCCTGCCATTCGGCACGGTGCTCGTTGAAAAGTTTCTGCCAGCGGTAGAAGGTACGAATGGAGATTTCAAAAACCTCGCAGATTCGCTCAACGGAACGTAAATGGAGCGCGTGTTCCGCCAGAACCCGCAGAATAAAGAACAGGCTGTGGCGGCAGTAAGGGATGATGGGATCAGGCAAAACGGCATGAGTGGACTGTGGACTGCACTGCTCGCAGGCAAGACGGCAGACGCACAGACTGAACTTCACTGGATGGCCATCAACAAACTCAATCAGGGATCGGCCATAGTAAGCGTGTACGTGTAGCTCGCCACGGCACCCGCAGTAAGGACAAGCCTCCGTGACTGGCTGCAGACGCTTCATGTAATCGTCAAAAATGGATTTTCCGGATCTTTTTTCCCGGATTAGCTTGCAATTGATCAGATTCTTTCGTATCATAGTTTTGCAATTGAAACCATGCTGTCTCTTGAGATTAGGGCAATGACCCTGTGTGAAGCATGGTGGTGCATGGAGGAAGAACCGGATCTTTGCCGAGACGTGGGTTCTTCCTCTTTTATTGTCTGCAAGTCATAACTATATCGGAGAGCAGTTTGAAACGCAAGAAAAAAGCGTGCCGCGAGGGACAGCACACTCAATGGGATGGGAAACAGAAAATCAGATTTTATTTCGCCGCAAACTTGCGGTCGGTTAGAAACTCAGAATGACGCGTGACAATATTGAGCGCAATCATCACCTCCATGGGCGGACGGTCAATCTGTGACGGATCCAGAGCAAGCTCTTCGATTCCGAACGGGGAGAAGCAGATCGCATTCTTTGCGCCAAAGGCGTAGAGGCAATACGAAGCGGCAACGGCATCTTTACGGATTTCCGGAATAAACAGAGGATTGATGTCCGTAGTATACTCGTCAAAGATATCCGCGCAGTAAGGAACGTAGATATCCGGTCCGAATGTGAAGAGTGACGGAGCTGCGCATCTCCAGATATCCTGTACCTCCGGAATAGGGCCGCCGGCAGGATAGGAACCCGGATTCCACGGATACTGCTTCAGCCAGGCGTTTGCATAGCAGGGCAGATCGTATTCTGCTTTTCCGCGGGAAGCAATGGTTTCAACAGCCGAGGCAAAATTCCAGGCCATAAAGCTGTCGCCGGCATCGTCGCCGAATACTTCTGCCCAGGTGCCGTTCTTTCCGAGGGCGGAAGCGAGCTTTTCCGGGATCTCTTTTGCGAAAGCTTCTGATGCGGCCGCACAATAGTCTTTGTCGGTTCCGAGCAGGCCGATCTCATTTTCCACCTGAATGACAATGACGGTATGCTCTTTGTCCGTGTCACGAAGATGGGCCATCAGAGTTGAAAATGCGTTGGCATCCTTC
>CADBEB010000063.1 GCA_902793605.1 uncultured Eubacteriales bacterium | reverse complement strand
AAAGAGCAGAAATGCGAATGTATGTTCGAAGAAAGGAGGTATGGCGCATTTCCTCTCATGACTGAAGTCACGAGTATCCATGCGCCAAAAATTATGAAAACAATCATCATGGCAGGCGGCCGGGGAACCCGGATCTCGGAGCGGTTTCCGGACATCCCGAAGCCGCTGATCCCAATCGACGGCGTTCCGGTCCTGGAGCGTGAGATCTGCTCGCTCCGTGACCAGGGCTTTACGGACCTGATTCTCACCATCTCCCATATGGGTGAGAAGATCCGGGCGTATTTCGGCGACGGCAGCCGTCTGGGCGTCCATATCGAATATTTCAACGAGGAGACGCCGCTGGGGAATGCGGGGGCGCTGTTCCTTCTGCGGGACAAGCTGGACGAGGATTTCCTCATGCTGACGGCAGACGCGGTCTTCGACGTGGATTTCAACCGTATGGTGGATTTCCACCGGGCCCACGGCGGACTGGTGACGCTGTTCACCCATCCCAACAGCCATCCCTTTGATTCCAGTCTGCTGGTCGCGGACGAGGCCGGCAGCGTGGTGCGCTGGCTTACGAAGGAGGATCCGCGGCCGGAGTTTTACCGGAACCGGGTCAATGCGGGGCTTCACGTGATCTCGCCGAAGGTGCTGGATATGGCGGCCGCCGGAGAAGGACCCTACGGTGCAGCTGCGGCAGGAAGTGCCGGCGCGGACAATGCTGGCGCGGGTGCAGCGGGAGCTGTTGGAGCGGATACAGGTGCGCAGCGCGGCGGTATTGACGTGGCGATGATCGGCAAGGCGGGCGATGACGGTAAAATCGTCAAGGTCGACCTCGACCGCAAGCTGCTGAAGCCTTTGTCCGGGACGGGGCAGATGTTCTGCTACGACAGCCCGGAGTATGTGAAGGACATGGGCACGCCGGAGCGCTACGACGCGGTGTGCCGGGATTTCAAGGCCGGCACGGTGCAGGCCAAGAACCTGAAGGAACCCCAGAAGGCAGTCTTCCTCGACCGCGACGGGACCATCAATAAGTATGTCGGGTTCCTGCGGAAGATCGATCAGTTCGAGCTTCTGCCGGGGGTGGCGGACGCGATCCGGAAGATCAACGCGTCGGGCTATCTCTGCATCGTCGTCACGAACCAGCCGGTGATTGCCCGGGGCGAGGTGACGGTGCCGGAGCTGGAAGAGATCCACATGAAGATGGAGACGCTCCTCGGCTTCGAGGGCGCCTACATCGACGGCCTGTATTACTGCCCGCATCATCCGCATAAAGGCTACGCGGGCGAGGTTCCCGAGCTGAAGATAGAGTGCAGCTGCCGGAAGCCGAAGCCGGGCATGCTGCTGAAGGCGGCCGAGGATTTCAATATTGATCTCAGCAAGTCCTGGATGGTGGGCGACGGCGAGAATGACATCCTGGCCGGGCGGAATGCCGGGTGCCGGACTGCGCTGATCTGCGGGGCGGAAGAGACCGGGGCGGAAAAGACCGGGACTGCTGCGGGAGTTGGCGTCGCGACGGAAGATGGCGCCGGGGCTGCCGAGGCTGCGGCCGGAGCGGAAAAAACGCCGGATTTCGGGCAGGATATGACGGTGCGGAGTCTTCTCGAATTTGCGGAGCAGGTGCTGAATTAAGCGGGTTCTGAATCAGATAACAGGCGGGCATCTGGGAAATAAGTACAGATTGAACATCCCCACAGCTTATAGAAGCAGGGTATTCTCGCCAGATAGTAATAAAACGCAGACAGGCATCAGAAATGGAAAAACAAATCACCAGGAATGATAAAACAAATTATCAGGACCGCGGCGTTGATTCCCGGAATGTGGGAACCGGCGCCGGTTTCCTGTGGGTAAAAGTCCTGTATATTCTGGTCATTCTGACGCTCGCGTTTATCTGGGGGCACAGCCTGATCCCGGCGGATCTGAGCAGCGAAGAAAGTTCTCGTTTTGTAATCCTGATCAATAATTTTTTGGCGTCGCAGGGCAGCAGTATTTCTGTCACGGATCATATTGTGCGGAAGACGGCTCATTTCCTGGAATATGCGCTGCTGGGCTCGGAGATTGCTATGCTGAAAACCGTGAAGACAGGCGGTCGTTATTCGGAAAACGCATTAACGGAAAAAACGGTATTCAGGATTCCGGCATTATCTTTCCCGGGAAACAAATTATACGGCATTCCGGTATTAATATGGATCGGAGTGCCGGTGATCGATGAGGTGATCCAGTATTTTACGCCGGGGCGCGCCTGCATGTGGCAGGACGTGCTTCTGGATATGTGCGGGTTCTTCGTGGGATATTTCCTGATTCTGTTCTTTATTACCCGCCTGTGGAGAAGTAAGGCATGAAACAGAGAAATGAAACGGAAATATCGGTTTTTAACGGCCGAAAAATTTTTCGATAAATTGTATATATTATGTGGAAATCAGATTCAATTGTGTTATAATTTAATCGGTCTATTGAGCAGTATTTTTGTTTTATAGATTTTTATTAATTTCCATGTTGGTTTCCTGTTGTTATATTAATTAAATTCCGATTAAAAGGAGAGTTTTATTATGGCGAGACCGAAGGGTTCCAAGAATAAGAAGACTGAACTGTCCGTTGCTGATCAGATCGCAGCTCTGGAAGCTGAGATCGAGGCGCTGCAGGAGCAGGTCGCTGCGAAGAGAGCTCAGATCCGCAGCCTGAGAGCAGCACAGAGGGAAGAAGAGAAGAAGAGAATCTTCGAAGCTATCGAGAAGAGCGGCAAGAACGCAGAAGAGATCCTCGCTCTCCTGGAAATGGATTAAACATCGTACGCATGTTAATATCAAAGGCCGAGACTCTTTCGGAGTTCCGGCCTTTTCCAATTGCATTTTTCGGCAAAAACGAGGTAAATCTTAAGAGAAGGCCGATCAAAAAAGATATACAATATAAAAGAAACAAAATGGAATACCGCAGAATACCCCTGCTGATTATTCCGGGCGATCAGCCCATGCGCTGAAGCGCGTTCAGCGCACGGGAATCGCCGTTTAGCAAAGGTTGGCCGCAGTTCAGCCCAGGTCGTCAGGCATGGGACAAATACTGCCGCATATTTACATCGCCGGTTTCCACCCATGTGGTGTTGTGCGCGAAGCGCTCAACGATAGATTCCGCATAGGTTCCACCGCGAAGGCGTTTCACCCAGTCTTCACGCTTATAAAGCGTGCAGAAGATCGTGGAAGTGCAGTCAAAGCGGCGCTCTGTCAGTTCCAGAAGGAACTCAACATCGGCCTTTGACAGTTCCGGCATCAGCCATTCGTCCAGAACCAGTACCTTGAAAGATGCATACTTGTTAAGTACCTTGTTCTTTCCGCCGGAAAGTACTGACTTCTCAGCGTATTCTTCCAGGAGATCCGGGAGTCGGATATATCTGGCCTTGTGCTGAGCACGGCAGGCTTCTTTTGCCATCGCACAGCCAAGGAAGGTCTTTCCAGAGCTGGGGTATCCCTGGAATACAATGCTGCGGCAGTCATCGACGAATCGGCAGCTGGCCAGATCGGCGATAATGCCCCGGTTGAGAGGGCGTTTATCCACGTACAGGATGTCATGGATATCCGCTTTTGGAAGACGAAACTTTGCGTTCTTGATCAGTCGTTGCACTTTCTCATTGTATTTCCGCTGATAGACGCTGTCTGTCAGCAGTTGAAACCGGTCATCAAAGGGAAGTGCCAGCGTTTGAGGATCCTGCTGTTGTATTTCAAGTTCCTCTATGAATTCACCGACATTCAAAAGGCGGAGCTTTCTCCTGGTCTCATCATTCAGCATCGGGAGCACCTCCCTTCCGATAGTAGTCACTGCCTCGAAGGTATCCCATGGAGAGATCATCGGAAGAGGATTCGGATTCCTGATACTCTTTATAAGTGATGTCTTGATTCGCCGTCAGGATTGCTTTAAGGTGGTGGTAACGGGGCACCTTAATCCCCCTGCTGATAGCAAGCTCACAGGCGGTTTCCAGACGGGCATCTGTATACGTCCTGCTGAGGCGGAGAACGGCGAGACAGGGATTATAGCCCTGTTCTTTTATGCTGACACTGCCG
>CADBEB010000062.1 GCA_902793605.1 uncultured Eubacteriales bacterium | reverse complement strand
ATCCGGGTATACTTCCTGCCGCTGAACGTTCCCCTGCGGATATGCAATCCCATGCGGATCAGATAATACAGCACGCCCAGGTTGAAGAAAAGCAGCAGGGCCGCGTTCTCCGCAAAGCTGATCCACGCTTCCTTCGCGAAAAAGCTGCCGGTATGGGCAACGCTGAGCAGCGTATTCAGCGCCAGGAGACCGATATTCACGAGGAACATGATTCGCGTCACGTTCAGCATGACTCCGCCGCCGATCCCGACCCCGCCGCCCCAGGTGAGGCCGGCCCGGGCGCAGAAGTTTTCAAATACCCGCATGAGCGGATCGTTCTGCCGGCCTTCAATAAAGCCGTTGTTGGCGATACAGTAAACATGCAGCCGCAGACCGTTCTCCCTGCAGAACGCCTCCATTTTTTCCATGAAGCGGAGCACATGGGACGGAACGCCGTCCACATACAGCGGCACGCAGAAAACAGCCGCATCCGCGCCGCGGAGCTGATCCAGAATGCGCTCATGGTCCGCCGGCGTCCGCAGCTTTTCGGTCACCTTCTCCCCGCCGGTGAACAGCCGCTGCAGGAAGAGGAAATACGCGGAAGCGCAGAAGCGCTTCTTGGGGCTGCAATTGATGAACACCGTTTTCATAGCACCGCCTCCAGTTTCGCCGGATCCGAAAGGAAAACGACCTCGGACCGCTGATAGCCGTCATTGAGCGCGTTCCGCTCCGCCATATACCGGAAGGTTTCCTTCTCCCCCTCCGTGATGTCACCGTAGACGATCACCTTCCACAGATCGTGCCTGCCGTATCGGAGGGTATGGTGCATCTGCCGCCCCCGATAGGTGCTGAAGGGCGTGGAGGTTCCGATCGAGCGGTCCAGCACATTTTTGATGTCGGCGCTGTATCCGCCGTACAGGTTTTTCGTGACGATGACCAGCTCATCCGCCTGCCCGATGATCCGGCAGACCTGCTGCAGGCTGTCCTTCATAAAGCAGGAGGCCGGATGCTTCGTCCAGCATCCGAAGCAGCCCTGACAGGGGGCGTATTTTCCGTCCGCTTCAACAACGCGGTCGCATTTTTCCTGAATCGCACCGCTGTACCGGCTTTCCAGGTCATGGATGATCACCTTCATTCCTTCTCCTCCCCTTTCGCCGCCAGCACCGCTCCGTTCCACGCGTTTTCCAGATGCCTCGCAATCAGCTTTTCTTCATATTCCAGATGATTGTTGGCGATGATGCTGGCATATCCGTGGGCGAACATCGCCACGGTGATAAAAACTTCCTTCGTTTTTTCCGCACTGAGTCCCGAACCCTGCTGCATGGCTGCAAGAACCGGAAGCAGCTCCCCGGAATCAACCATTTCCATCAGGCTGCCTCCCTCCGCGTATCCCGACTGAAACAGAAAGCGGAAGAGCTGCGGTTCTTCGACGGCGAAGCGGATATAGTTGATGCCGATTCCCAGGATCGGATCCAGCCCATCCCTGATGTTCATCAGGTATTCCGAATGCAGCTGATCCGCGCGCCTGTAGACAGCCTTCTTCAGGTTTTCGATCGTCGAAAAATGATACATCACCGGTTGGGTGGAGCAGTGCAGCTGTCCGGAGACGGTTCGGGCGTTGATATTCTCAAACCCCTGCCGGCGCACCACCTCTATGGCCGCATCGACGATCATGCTCTCCGTAACCCTGGTCTTTGGCGGCATGCAGGCACCTCCCTTCTTGTAACATTCGTTATATAACGCTAATTATAATACACGCAGTCTCCCCCTGTGTCAATCCCTTCTGACAAAAAAGGAGACAGGTTTCTCTGTCTCCAAAACGCAGGAACGGTTTGTTCGGAAGCAACGCGTCCCCTGTGTTTCTGCCTTTGTCTGTGCCCTCGTATTGTTGGCATGGATGTTTTTCCTGCCGTTCCCCGGTCTTCCGGGCCTTACTTAACCGAGCTGCTGTTCACCGGGAAGGTAAAATAGGTGTCCGGATAGGGCTCGTTTTCCAGCGTGAAATGCCACCATTCCTCGACCAGGGGCTTGAAGCCGTGGTTCATCATGGCCTCCCGCAGCAGCATCCGGTTCGCGTACTGCTCCTCCGTGATGCCGGTATAGTCCGGATGGCTCAGTTCGCCGAAATAGTCGAAGGATCCGCCCATATCGGCCTCTTTTTCCGTCGTCATGTCGAACAGGGTCAGGTCCACCGTGCTGCCCCGGCTGTGCCCGGAGTGCTCCGCGATATAGCCCTGGGGGAAGAGGACGGTCTTGTCCAGCTCCGGATAGAAATAGGGCTTCATCCGGACATCCTCGGGATCCAGCGCCCAGTTCATGAAATGCGTGACCGCCTTCTGAGGCCGGTAGGCGTCATAGATCTTCAGCCGGTATCCCTTCGCCATCACCTCGTCGCTGACCTCCTTCAGGGCAGCGGCCGCTTCCTTCGTCAGCAGGGCCACGGGCTGCTCATAGCCGTCGATCCGGTCGCCGACGAAGTTATAGGTGGAATAATAGCGGATTTCCAGAATGGCATCCGGAACCGCCTCCGCCAGCAGGACGAAGTCCGACGCGTCGTCCGAGTATTTCACGTCCGCTTCGGCCCGGGCCGCGGAGGAAGGAAGAATGCCGGGAACCGCGGCAAAGAATACGAGCAAAGTCAGCAATAAAACAAATCTGCCTGTCATGGTTTGGAAGCCTCCTGCCGGATAATGATTTTCCCTGTGCGGGGTTCTGCCTCGAATTATATAAAGATCCCCGCCCTCCGTCAAGGGAACGACAGGGACGGTCCTTTTCGTTCCCATTGTTCCCTGTTATGAAGTGACCTTTGTCAAGGGGGTCTGAGAAATTTTCTCAGAAACTTGATAGGCCAAGCAATTTCTATCCCGACAGCACGTGGAAAGAGCTCTGATTTAACAGTCTCCGGCATTGGCCACTCTGTTATTCGTGGGTTGGTTACCAACAGGCTAATGGTCCGCCGAGAGCCCTGCGATCTAAACGCGTGGATCATGGTTGCCCATGCCAACATAGGGAAAACGCAGTTGGCTCGAACCTTACAGTGATCACAGCTCCTTCCAGATGCTGTCTGGAATGAATTCGGTAATAAGTGACTGGCTGGGGACACAGCTCCAATCCTGTTCGTCCCGGAGCCGTAAAACGTTGGATTGCGCTCAAGCCTGCCGTTCGGACAAGGGGTGGAGATTTTTTCCGCTATACGGATGCGGGAAAAATACTACCGCTTGTCCGATTGCCTGGACGGGTTATGTTCGGCCGGCTACAATCAATCAGGCGATGGCGGGGAAGTTGTCTTCTTCTCCTCCAATCCCATCCCGCCCGTCGCCGTGGCTGCGGACTTGCTGGCCGAACATGTTCTGTCCAGGTCGGCAGGGTCGAAGGGATCAAGCCGCATTACCGTGAATATTATCGATCATCATTCCCCAAACAAAGCACGCGAGTTCTCTGGCTACTGCTGCAACAGCAACATTCCGTTTCTTTCCGTGTCTGGTCAACCTGTAGTATTTGCTGCGAAGTCGGACATTTGCCTTGTCTGCATAAGCGATGACATCTGCCGGGTTTCCCTTCTGCCGCGCGATTAAGTCCTTGGACTTCTTGCCGATCTGTCCCTTGCAGATACCTCCTGCTGCCTCAATCAGCAATCGCCTCAGATGTGAATTCCCGGCTTTTGTGATGCCGAGCCTTCCGCCGCTTTCTGCGCTGGAGTGTTCACCGGGAGCCAGTCCAAGGTACGCAGCATAGATATTGCCTTTCCGGAAGCGGATGAAGTCACCTGTTTCGACGATCAGTGACAATGCGGTGTGCGTCTTGATTCCCAGGAAGCATTCCAGCTTCTTGACTTTCTCCTGGTATTCGCTCTGGGCAGCGATCTCCTGGATCCGCTTGTCGTATCTGTCAATTTTGGCCGTCAGCTCATCGTATGTCGCCAGATACTCATTCAGTGCTTCCCGGATCAGTTCCGGAAGTTCCAATGCCCGCAGCCATTTCAGATGCATCCCAGTCCAGTGGGTTCCGTCATAGAAGAATCCGAACCGTAAGCACAAAGCATTGGTTTGTTGTTTCACCTTCTTCAACGCCAGCTTGTGGTCATCACGCATCCGGACATATTCCTTTACGGCATTATCCTCAGCGGTCGGGATATGGACAGCATGATATCCGCCATTGGAAAGGCACTGTGCAATGAGCTTGGCATCCCTCCTGTCCGTTTTGATCCGCGGTCCCTGTTCTGAAAGCATTGTTGTCGGAGCAAGTATCCTGCATTTCAGCTTACAGGCTGTCAGCGTATGATACAGTGAATATCCAAGACAACCTGCCTCGTAGCCACATTCCACATCGATTTCATCCTGGCCTTTCGGATCCATCTTTTCCTTTATTCGTTTGATGAAATCCAGCACATTCTTGTGATCCGGCCCTACTGTGATGTTCGCTATAATCTGATCTTCCTCGCCAAACTTGCTTTCCAGAGCACACAGTGTGAAATTTGTGGTATGGACATCCATCCCGATTTTGAGTATTCTATACATGAAGTGACCTCCTTTGCATGCGGTAAGCCCCGCTGCTGGCGTGATTTGGCATCTGACAGTATACGGGTAAATCCACGTTCCTGCAAATGCTGGGGTCACTTCATATTATCTAA
>CADBEB010000061.1:4793-7107 GCA_902793605.1 uncultured Eubacteriales bacterium | reverse complement strand
AGAACGTGGACGTGGTCTATGACCGGAATAATATGCCCGTTCTTATGATCCGTTACTACTCCCCCGCTCAGTAAACAGAGCATAGGCCGATTAAAAGGGCTCCTGTCAGAAGCCTCTTTTGCCTTCTTCAGTGCTTTTTCAGTTTTTCTTTCGAAACGGGGATACGGAAGGATCGAGATGTCCGTCCCGGAACATGGAGAACTGATCCATCGGGTATTTTTCCAGGTTTTCCAGGATTTTCCGGCCGTCCGCCTGATTCAGCAGTTCTTTCCGGTCGCGCAGGACCTGCGCTTCCGCCTGGTGCTTGGATGGACCGCCGATACATCCGCCCGGACACATCATGCCTTCCACAAAGTCCTCCTGCAGCTTTCCGGCTTTGAGCAGCATCATGGCCTTTTTGCATTCGTCCCCGCCGGAGCATTGCAGCAGCCGGATATCGGAAGGATCTTCGCCCAGCTCCCGCATCACCTGCAGGACAGCCGCGGCAACCCCGCCGCTGCCGGCGAACTGCTTACCGAAGACGGAAGCTTCCTGGTAGGATTCCTCCACCGGCCCGAGGGTGATCTCCCGTGAATCCAGCATGGCGACTATTTCACCGTAGGTCAGCGCGTAGTCCGGCCTGTCCGCAATGAATTCATTCAGCGTTTCTCCCTTTTTGGCGATGCACGGTCCGATAAACACAGTGATACAGTCCGGATCCCGGTGCTTGAGGTACCGGGATACCGCGACCATCGGGCTGACTGTGTTGGATTTGTATTTCTGGTATTCTTCCGGAAAATGGCGGCGAAGCATGGAGATAAACGCGGGGCAGCAGGATGTGGTCATCTTGTGTCCTTCTTTTCTGGCTTCGATCCATTCCAGCGCCTCATAGGCAGCTGTCATATCTCCGCCCAGGCCGACTTCCACCATATCCGTGAAGCCCAGCTTTTTGAGCGCCGCACGGATGGAAGCCATGGACACATCCTTTCCGAACTGGCCTTCCGTGGCAGGCGCGCACATGGCATAAACCTTTTTCCCGCTTCTGATTTCCCGGATGATGTCCACCGCGTAAATCCGGGATCCGATTGCGCCGAAGGGACAGCTGTGGATACAGTGGCCGCAGTGGACACACTTTTCATCGTCGATCATGCACAGCCCGTTTTCGGTGTACGTGATGGCGCCGACCGGGCATGCCTTTTTACAGGGCCGTTCCGTATGGACAATCGCACCGTAGGGGCAAGACTTCGCACACATGCCGCAGGATTTGCATTTCGCCGGATCAATATGCATACGGGTGTCGCCGGGTGAGATGGCACCGAACCGGCACGCGTTCAGGCATGCCTTGCCCAGGCAGAAACGGCAGATATCCGTGATCATGTAATCCTGGATCGGGCAGTCATCGCAGGCTGCCGGAATGACGGCCACCACATTGCGGGAGTTGCTGCCCGCATCAGGACTCAGCCCCATGGCCAGGCGAACCCGTCCGCGGACAATCTCCCGTTCCTTGTATATACAGCAGCGATACTGGGGCTGGGGACCGGGAATTACTTCCAGCACCAGACGTTCGCAACTGTCGGGTGTCAATTTGTCTTCCCACGCCAGGCGGCACACTTCACGCAGAATATGGTGCTTTAATTCCACAATCTCCTTGTCATTTGTAATCATTTCCAGGACTCCTTCCGGAACATTCGGTTTTCAGGTGAAGACAGTATCGGGACAACGCCCTTTCTGATTCCATTATACCCCGAAAAACGCTGAACGGCAATCCCGACCGTTGACCTGCGAAGAAGCAGATTGATGCGGCGTTCGGAAGCTATCTGATGGCGGCCGTCATGAATGTGTATGAGGAAACCATGATGCGGGAGAGAGTTCCGCTGGAGATTCAGGGGCGGGTGTTCTCCGCAAAGAGCACCCTACAGAATTTCACGATTCCGCCGGCACTCCTGCTGGGCGGCTTGCTGGCGGATACGATATTTGAACCGTTTATGATGACGGATTCTCCGGCACAGCAGGCGCTGTCCGGACTCTTCGGGACCGGAAAAGGAGCCGGCATCGGGATGATGTTCCTGATCGTCGGGATTGCCGGGATGCTGATCAGCTTTACACGGCTGCAGAAACCGGTCTGCATGGAACTGGGACCGGAAGGAACCGTCCCCCACGGTCCATTGGGGAGCTCCGCAAGCTATAATTCATGTATTGCTTTTTTGTTAAGATTATGTTACAATCCGTAACTGTGTCATTTAGATGATAAGAACGAGGTGATTCTTGTGAAGCTGATAATTCCCGGTATCGTACTCCTATACTTGAATATGCTCTCCTTCTCCCTTATGAAGGA
>CADBEB010000061.1:0-4743 GCA_902793605.1 uncultured Eubacteriales bacterium | reverse complement strand
GCATCAGAGAATCAATCACTGGAATTACAGAGTGTGCCTTCCATTCATGTTCGTTCTGCAAACAATAGCAATAGTATTTGCTGTGTATAAGTGGATTCTATGCTGGTAAATTATGGAATGAATGGGGTTTTCCGAATTTAGTTTTTACTCATAAAGACGGCAGCCATTTATCCACATTGAATAGTTCACAATAATCAACCTGGTTCCATTGTGTTAAGAACCAATCCCTTTTAGCATAATTCATTTCATAGCAATATCCAGCAACTCACGGAACTGCTGAATGGTATAATCCGCAGATTTCTGTATCACTTTACGTTCCTTTGCCGGATGCCGGAACAGATACTCTGTGCATACTGTCGTCATACCAACCGCTTTGGCGCCTGACAGTTCCCTGCTGCCACCGTCGCCGACAAACAATGCGGCGGAGGCATCCACCCCCAGATGAGAAAGTGAAAGCAGAAAGATTTCCGGATCCGGTTTCAGCAGGGCAACGTCGCAGGAGAAGATACCGTCGTCAAAATACGGATAAACCGGAGACTGGTCCCAATAGAGGCGATCGCATACATCAGCGTTTGAAATCAGGCCAATCTTCAGCCCGCTTTCCTTCAGCTGCCTTATTGTGTCCACGATCTGCTGATCGATTTCTGTAACAGCCTGTCTGAGCCGTTCACGTCGTGCAGCTTCCACTGCCTGCCTCTGTTCATCGGAGACAGGAAACGGCAAAGCGTCGCAGGCCCTGTCAATCATCTCACGTACTGTTTTAACAACTCCGAGCCCTCGATCGCGGCAGAGTTCCTTCTCCCACATCACGGCGCCCCAGTCCTCGGGTGTAATACCCAGTATATCGCTTTCCGATTGTTCCATGTGCCGGCGAGCGTCAGCCAGCGTATCAAACATATCAAAACAGACTGCCTGAATCATTTCCCCTCCGATGTATCCGCAACCTCTTCCAATCCCGATACGAAATTTCTTAACCGCCCATAAGATGCCTTCTCAGAATATTCAGGCCCTCCGAAGGCACACAGAACCGCTCCCAGCTGTGCTGTATTTCATTCCAGACCGTATCCAGATCAAACCAGCGCACTTCATCAACTTCATCTTCCTGAAGCGATAGTTTGTCAATATCAACCGTTCCACGATAAAGGAAAACATACGGTATCTCATTATCCCTGAATACCGCCTGCTGAGAAAAATGCTGTAAAATGAGCATGAAGATCCATTGTGAAGTTTCTCCCTTTCATCGTCGTTCAGCGTGTGCCAGTTATTCGGTACGGGCAAAAGAAACCTTGCAGGCATTGATCTGCAAGGTTTCTTATGGATTATAACGGAATCGAACCCCTGTTATTCCCGGGCGAGCAGGTAAGTCAGGTTGGTCAGATAGAACGCGTTTTTCACTATATCGTTGGCATGGTACACTTTCATCTCCGCGTCATCGTCCAGCATGCTCTCCGCAATCAGCAGCACCCGGAAGCCCGCGGATGTGAGATAATCCAGATCTTCGAAATTCCAGCACAATTTCTTTACTCCGGACAGTCCTTTCCGGATTTCCGCCTCCACGGCCGGAGCGGCAGCCGTATCCAGTTTGCCATGCAGGGAAATGACCAAGGTTGTTCCTGCTTGTTCACGGGTAATTACCATCATCCGATTCCTCCTGTACATGCTTTCTGCCATTGTTTTTTTACAATTTACCACAATCCGGGCATAACGTCAAACCGGGCATATGTCTCTTTGCCTTCTTTCATGGCCCGCATAGCCGGCGGTAACACAGCATAGCCGTATCATCGAACTGAGGCGCGCCGCCGACTTCCTTCGCCGGTACAGTTTTTTATTCTCACATGGATATTTCTGTGTTATGATATCACTGAACAAGACAAAATGATGAGAATCTAATGGGGAAAAGCTTTCCAAACCTGCGGATGAATACACAGAAATAGCCCCGAGCTTTCCGGACAAGTTGAACTCCATCACATAAAAGAGGTTCAGGGGGACGATGGCATCATGACGGAGAGAAACGTATTACTTGAAAATGAAATCAAAGCCAACTTTATTTTGGCGAAAATTTTGCTTCTGATTTTTTTCATCGTAATACTCACGGTTATTCTGACGCTGACCGGTTTTTTCGTGCAGCCGAGATTCGATTACTGGCTGATCCTCACGGTTCTCGCCGAATTACTCTTTCTGGCCGGAGCGATGCTCTGCAAGCATTATAAAGGCGAACCCCCATGGATGAAGCATGTGTTAATCATGATCCTGATCATATCGGTCTTTATTCTGAACGGAATCTACACTGATTCTGCCTCGCTGCTGTTGTGCATTCCGGTCGTTTTGTCCATCCGTTACTTCTCCGGAAAATATTCGTTTTATGTCGCGCTGGCAACGTTTGTGGCTTTTTTTCTCTCAGCCGTCTGGGGCGCCAATGCCGGGATTCCGGACCTGAATGTCATGGAATATCCGCTGGGAACCGTGATCCGCATGGAGCATACGACCTGGCTGGAGGAAGCGGTCGAGGGGATTCCCTATGATCATCGGCTGCAGATCACGAATACGTTGCTGTATGGTTTTCTCCCGGATATGGCGATCTATCTGGCAATCGCAACGGCTGCTGTTTTTATCGCGAAACAGGGACGTGCCCTCATCCTGAAACAGCAGGAGCTGACTTCGAGGACGGCACGGATCGATACCGAACTGGAACTGGCAGCCCGAATTCAGACAAGCGCGCTTCCGCGTGTTTTTCCGGTCTTTCCGGAGCATGACGAGTTTGACATCCATGCCGCCATGACACCGGCCAAAGAAGTGGGCGGGGATTTTTATGATTTCTTCATGACGGATGAGGACCATCTGTGCATGATTATCGGCGATGTTTCCGGGAAAGGCGTGCCGGCAGCCCTGTTCATGATGTCCGCAAAAACGCTGATGAAAAACAATGCCATAAGCGGAAAAACGCCTTCGCAGATCCTTTCCGATACCAATAAGGCCCTGTGCACCGGGAACACCGAAATGATGTTTGTGACCCTTTGGATCGGGATCCTGGAACTGTCCACAGGAATAGTGACCGCCTCAAACGCGGGCCATGAATTCCCCGCATTGATGAAGGATGGCCGGTTTATCCTGTATGAAGATGTCCATGGCAGACCTGTCGGCTATTTGCCCAAAGCGAAGTATACTGATTATGTGATACAGATAAAACCGGGAGACAGGCTGTTTGTTTATACCGACGGGATCCCGGAAGCCCAGGGCAGCGACACCGGGATGTTCGGTACAGACCGGATGATCGAAGCGCTGAATGAAGGCAAGGATCTGAATCCGGAGCAAATACTGGAAAAAGTACAGGATACCGTGAGCACCTTCGTCGGCAATGTGGAGCAGTTCGATGATCTGACAATGATGTGCCTTGAATACAAGGGATTTTCAGTTTAGCAGGAGAAGGCTGAGCATTATGAATGACGATAATAAAAAAATAATGACATTGGGAATGGGACTTGTTGGAAATTCCCTTCTCTCTCTTTTGGTCCGGGAGCAACTGTTGCGGGCGGAAGATATTGGGGTCGTGGATCAGGACAGCAGCGCATTTGCACAATACGACGCTATCGGAGGATTGCCAGCCAATCGTAATGATCCCACTTCCGCTTGATTCGCCACGATATCGCAGGACTGTGAAGACAGCAGGAGGCTTATTATGGTCGGGAAAAAATATTTTTCCATGCTGGCCGGCGCTACCTTTTCCAGTGTCATCAACGCTTTGCTTATCATCGTAGATTCCATTATCTGCGGGTTATTGGTGGAATATGAAAAAAACCTGGAGCCGAAGCTCCAGGGTGATGACTTTGCTCATTCTTGTGAGAAGAAACTGAGGCATTCTTCAAGTGTAAACATCTATAACCAGATCCCGAACGGGCTGGCCCTTCTTGTTTGTCCTGCCTTGGAATTCCAGCCGGTAGCCGTAGGCCACAAGTCCGCCGCGCCACTGACCATCCTGTACCATCTGGCTGTGGCGGGTCCGCACACGGATTGCGGTTTTCTCACTTTCGCCGGAAGCCTGCCAGAAGCGGATGTAGTTCAGGAGCTTGTCTACATGGTTGTCAACCCGCTGTTCTCCCTCCCGTGCGCTCCAGACCTCTATGCCCTGTTGCAGGAACCACTGCACCACGAATGGGGTTTCATCATCCCGCCTTCCAAGACGGTCGACCGCTACCCGAAGGTAGCGGTTATACTTTTGTCGACACAATCTGCACATATTCAGTTTTCAGCCTTCGTCTTTTCGACTTCCGGCAAACCCGCCAGGGCCAGCAGGATCGCGATGACGAAGCACATGCCGCCGGCGTTTAGCGCCGCCAGCCAGTTCACATCCCCCAGCACCACCGCGCCGGTACCGATGTAGGCGATCATCGCCTCCGCAAACATCCGGACCGCGCGGATCAGCGCCGCCCAGGCCCACTTCTTCCAGTCAGTCATTTCGTCCTTCTCCTTTCTCAGTCGTCATCGGAGACTTCCGTCGGCAGACCGCCGGGGATCATCGGCAGATGCCGGAAAGTTCTCCGCAGGTCCCTCATGTCCCCGTTGCCCTTCAGGGCCTTGTCAGACAAAGGGATAATATGTAGTGCCCCTGCCAGTTTGCAAGAACGTGGATTTACCTGTAAGCTTATTGTGATACAAAAAACTGCAGGGATTACCGCATGCAAAAGGAGGAGCACTACATGGAAAGTATACTCTACGTTGGAATGGATGTCCACACTTCAAACTACA
>CADBEB010000060.1 GCA_902793605.1 uncultured Eubacteriales bacterium | reverse complement strand
TCCGCCCTTCCAGGTTGGAGGGGTCGATTTCGACGGGTTTGGCCTGAACGGTTTCCGCGGAGGCGGCGCAGACCAGTACAAGCGCCAGAATAAGGGACAGGGAGATCGCAATCAGTTTTTTCATTTTGGTTTCCTCCTTCATAACTGATTCGGACTAGAATTCAATAAGCCTGTTTTGACCAGATCAACCCGGTCAATGATTGATACGAAAGAAGAGGGTCGGCTGGCACTGTATCATATCATAGCCGTTCAATCTGAAAAAGAGACTGGGAGTAGTCCCTCAGTCTCGCAATGGTCATTTGATGACCGTTCCCACCACAATTCTGAGCAGAAACATCGCGCAGATGACCCAGGCCATATGATTGATCTTTCGGCTTTTGCCTGCAAGCAGGTTGATCAGCACATAGGACATGATACCGAACATGATTCCGTCTGATATGCTGTATGCGCAGATCATGAACAGCACGCATAAAAAGGCCGGGATTCCTTCCGTCAGGTCGTTGAAATCAATCTCCCTGACGGGTGAGATCATCATCGCGCCGACGAGGATCAGTGCAGGAGCGGTGGCTGCTCCCGGAATCGATGCAAACAGCGGCCCCAGGAACAGCGCAAACAGGAACATGACCGCTGTCGTAACCGCCGTCAGTCCGGTTCTGCCTCCGGCAGCCACCCCTGCCGCGCTCTCCACAAACGATGTCACCGTCGAGGTGCCCAGCATCGCTCCGCTGGTTGTCCCGATGGCATCCGCCAGCAGCGCCTGCTTGCAGTTCGGGATCGATCCGTCCTGCCGGATGATGCCGGACTTCCCTGCGCAGGCTATCAGCGTGCCGACGGTATCAAACATATCCACAAACAGAAATGTGAAGAGCACGACAACAAAATCAAAGACGGATTTTCCACTGGAAAAGATCTCGTCAAACGCGAAGGGAAAGAAATACGGAGCCGAGGGCAGAAAGCTTCCGCCGCCAAAGGAAGTCAGGCCGAGCGGAATCCCAATCAGGGTGGTCACGATCATCCCGATCAGGATGGCTCCGGGGATTTTTCGGATCATCAGAATGGCTGTGATCAGAAGTCCGAACATGGCAAGTCCGGAAGGGCCCCGATACCAGTCCGGACTCAGTTCCACCAGCGTTGACCCGCCGGTGATGATTCCTGCGTTCTGCAGCCCGATGAAGGCGATATACAGTCCGATGCCCGCGCCGATGGCTTTTTTAAGCGTGGCTGGAATACTGTTTACGATGGCCTCCCGGATGTTGAAGAATGTCAGCAGCAGGAAAATGATCCCTTCAATAAATATGGCGGTGATCGCCCACTGCCAGGAATAGCCCATCCGCATACAGACCGTATAGGCAAAGAAAGCATTCAGTCCCATCCCCGCCGAAAGCCCGATCGGCAGGTTCGCCAGAAGTCCCATCACCAGCGTGGCCAGCACGGAGGCAATGGCCGTCGCCGCAAACACCTTTGTGGATTCCATCCCGGCGCTGGCAAGAATCATGGGATTGACCACCAGAATATAGGCCATGGTCATGAAGGTCGTCATCCCGGCAACAATTTCCGTCCGGATGCTTGTTCCGGCTTCCCGGAGCTTAAAACGCTTTTCCAGATACTTCATCGTCTTTCCCCTCTTCCGAACGCGGTCGGCCATTTCGATCTCACCAATCCGAAAACGAGACCCGGAACCGTCCCCAGTCTCAAGGATCTTTTTCCGGGTAACCGTCCCTGAATTTCCGCGATTTCGGACTCGATTCTTCCAGATCATGGGAATAAACCATCTGCACCAGCACAATGGATGCGTCCGCTTCTCCGTATATCATGGTTCCCTCCGGTATTCGCATTTCCGCGCTCAGATGTCCCACAGATTGATTCCCATCTGATCATTATGAATCCTGCCGACCGTGGCATCGATCACCCGGATGAAAATTTCGCAGGTTGCGCCGACGGTCAGTTCCAGCACATGACCGCCATGAATCTGATGCTGCTGATCGGCCAGCGTGGCATGGAGATGAATGTACGGCGCTTCATTCACAGTCGTGATATTGCCCGTCAGGCTGGTGATTTCGCAGAAGCAGCTGATGGCTTCCCTGGCATATTCCTGCTTTGCCAGATCATAAACCCCGAGCACGGCATGTTCAGAGGCCCCGATCGCACTGACCTGAGCAAAACGGATGTTTTCGGTCCTGCAGAGTTCCTTCAGCTTCTCCACAATCTCTTCGCCCTTATCAATCCGAACCGCGTATACATTCTCATATTTCTGATTGCGCATATTTCATCTGTCCTCCTATCAGCAACAATTGTATGCTCCTGAAATATGGTCGTCAAGAACCCAAATTCGGGATCTGCCGGGGGCCTAATGTGGGCTTGATAGAGACAACTTTTCGCACGCATACTCTTGATTTGTGTGGCTGAATCGTTTGTAATAACCATCATGGATATTACAAGATCTTCAACCCACGATTATTATGCAGGAAAGATGATTGGGAAAAATTGAGTCAAAGCATGGACAGGCTTGAATACAGCCATAAGAATAGTTATAATATAATGACAACGCAGAAGCGCATTTGATGAGGAGGAAGGCTATGAAATCAGAGGTTATCATGATCGACAATCATGGTAATGGTTTCTCAGAAGCCGTTGAACAGACACGGCATTTTTGCGAATCGTGCGACGGAATGAGCGACAAGGAAATTCTGCAGCTGCAACTTATCTCCGAAGAGATGCTGAGCCTGGCTCGAAGCATCACCGGTGAAATGCGGGCATCCTTCTGGATAGAGGGCAATGGAACAGAAATCGAGTTCCATATGACGACGCAGACGGTCATGGACAAGGAAAAGCGCGGTTTGCTGATCATGTCCGCCACATCCATGAGAAATGAAGCAGCGAAGGGATTTCTGGGAAAGCTCAGGGATGTTTTCGAACAGGCGATGGCATCCGAGCCCAACCGCGCCGGCGAAGCAGTTCCCTATGAGCTTCGAGGCGACGTAGCAAACACCTTCTACGAGACAGAGACAGAAGAATGGGACGGCTATGAACGCTCGATCCTTAGAAGACTGGCGGACAACGTGAAAATCAGCATCCGCGGAAGAACCGTTGAAATGACGGTTTGCAAACGACTGGCTGAATGATCTGATACTGATTTCGTTTTAAGGAAACACTGATTTATTCGGCATTTCCAGCAGTAAATCGTAGGAATCAATTTCCTGGAGGAGCAGGTTCCGGATGCGACCATTATCCACTCCACGCCTTCCACCAAGAACAAGGAAGGCAAGCGGGATCCGGAAATGCACCAGACCAAGAAGGGGAACCAATGGTATCACGGAATGAAGGTGCATACCGGGGTGGATTACGGAACAGGGTATGTCCACACAATCACAGGAACAGCAGCCAATGTCCATGATATTGCCGAAACGTCGAAGCTACTGCGAGAAGATGATGAAGTCTGCTACGGTGATTCCGGATACATTGGCGCCGAGAAACGCCCTGAAATCCTGAATGACGAGCACTTTTCCAAGGTCATATTCCGAATCTGTCGGAAGCCTTCCAGGCTGAACGTGTCCAAGGTAAACCAGGCTGAAAACTGAAAAATCCTACTCAAGAAACTGGAATCTGGATAACGCTGTTATTATTCAGCGTTTCCCTAAGAAGTATCGGAAGCTACGAATCATTGTGTTTTTGCCTTTGGAGGGATCTCTCCGGAGGCTCTTTCTCTTTTTCGGGATATGTGATACGATACATGTGTGTGATCTGTAAAAGGAATGATATATCTTCGATGATTATATGTATGCTGTAAAAGTTGAACAGGGCCGGGAAAGGCCGGAGGTCCGGAAGATCAGTACCGGCTTTCTTCCGTCGTACCGGGTGTATACCGGTTCGGCGGAGGAGAAGTCCGTCCGGTGGCTGGTGGTTCCGGGGTATGTTTTCTCCCTTTCCATGACGAGAAATGCACAGCTCGTTCCGAACGAGGAATGGGAGATCATTGACAAACTTTCCGCATCCGCGATCTCCACGCTGGACAAGAGCGGGAAGATCCTTTCCGGGCCTTTGAAGGGCCTGGATCGGTATGTGACCAAAACCGGAAAGGATTATGTGCAGCTCTGTGTGAACCTTCTCGGGGAAGCTCGGACGTACCGGCTTCCGTGCCGGATCGCGGAGAGCAAAGGAGAGCAAAGCAAAGATGGCAGACGCGGCAAGCGGGAAGAAGGAGCTTTCGGAAGAGCAGATCGCGGCGGCGCTGAAGCGCGCGGAGAAGGTCGGAATTCATGCCGCGGCAGGGGAGTTCGGGATCGCCTGGCAGACTCTGGCAAAGTTCAGGCGGAGAGCCGGCAGAGCAGGCGCCGGGAAGCCGGAACCGATCCTGAAGGCCGGCAGCGCAAAAAGGGGCAGGCCGAAGGTCGTGAAGGCCGTCGCACAGCAGCTGTCGGAGGCGGAGCTGGAAGCCGAGAACGCTGCCCTCCGGAAACAGGTGGAGGAGCTGACGGCGAAGCTGGAAAAGGTAAAGAACACGCTGACGGATCTGCTGAAGTCTTGATCATTGCAATGTTTCTTTGAGGGGAGGGCGTTCCATGGAGAATCAGAAGCCGATGGAACGCCTTCGCTGTGTCGTGGAGCGGATCACCTTCCAGTCGGATGGGTACAGCGTACTGAAGTGCTCCGCGAAGGGCTTTTCAGATCCGGTGACCGTCGTAGGCATGATGCCGGACGCGCATGTCGGTTCCGTGCTGACGCTGGGCGGCCGGTGGAAGATCGACAGCAAATACGGCCGCCAGTTCCAGGTGGTGACCTTTGAGGAAACCCTGCCGGCCACGGTCTACGGCATCGAGAAATATCTGGGCTCCGGGCTCATCAAGGGCATCGGGCCAAAGTACGCGAAGCTCATCGTCAATACCTTCGGGGCGGACACCCTGGAGGTCATCGAAACCGATCCGGAGCGGCTCCTGGAGGTGCCCGGCATCGGGGAGAAACGGGTTGAGCGGATCCGTCAGGGATGGGCGGACCAGAAGGAGATCAAGAACATCATGCTCTTCCTGCAGGGGCATGACGTTTCCACTGCCCACGCGACCCGGATCTATAAGCATTACGGCGCGGAGAGCATCGACGTGGTGAAGGAGAACCCATATCGCCTGGCGGACGATATCTGGGGCATCGGGTTCCGGACGGCGGACACCATCGCGTCGAAGCTGGGTTTTGAGAAGGATGCGTATGCCCGCTTACGGGGCGGCCTCATGTATACGCTGAACCGCCTCGCGGAGGACGGGCATTGCTATGCCCTGCGGGAGCAGCTGACGGAAACAGGGTCGGAACTGCTGGAGGTCCCGAAGGAGATCCTGTCCCCGGCGCTGGACCGGATGATCGCCGCGAAGGACGTCATCACCGCGCCGGTGCCGGACACAGAGGACCTGGCGATCTACCTGCCGCCGTTCTTCTATGCCGAGGTGGGCGTGCAGAACCGGATGCGCGGCATCGCGGCGGGGGAGGCGGCCGTGCCGCAGCCGGCGCAGGTTTCCATGCGGGAGGACATCGAGTACGACGAGGTACAGCTGCAGGCGATCCGTACGGCGCTGCAGAGCAAGATCATGGTCCTGACCGGCGGACCGGGTACGGGCAAGAGCACCACGACCCTCGGGATCATCCGGGCCTTCGGCGGCATGAAGATCCTCCTGGCGGCGCCCACGGGGCGGGCGGCGAAACGCCTGAGCGAAGTGACCGGCATGGAGGCGAAGACGATCCACCGCCTCCTGGAGTTTAAGCCGCCGGAAGGATACAAGCGGAATGAGAAAAATCCCCTGGAAGGGGACGTGCTCATCGTGGACGAATGCTCCATGGTGGATGAAATGCTGATGTACTCCCTCCTGCGGGCGGTGCCGGACAGCATGCGGGTGATTCTCGTCGGGGACGTGGACCAGCTGCCTTCCGTCGGGGCCGGCAATGTACTTCGGGATATCATTGACAGCGGAGCCTTCCCGGTGGTCCGCCTGACAAAGATCTTCCGCCAGGCGGCGGCCAGCCGGATCGTCATGAACGCCCACCGGATCAACCGGGGAGAATATCCGGACCTGTCCAACGGAGCCGGGACGGATTTCTTCTTCCAGAAGGCGGAGGAACCGGAGAAGGCGGCGGAGATCATTGTGGACCTGGTGAAAAACCATCTGCCGAAGTTCTATCACGTTCCGCCTCAGGCGATCCAGGTGCTGACGCCCATGCAGCGCGGCGTGGTCGGGGCTGCGAACCTGAACCAGCTCCTGCAGGCGGCGGTCAATCCGCCGGTGAAGGATTATAAGGGGAATCCCGGGCCGGAGCTGCACCGGGGCGGCTATACCTTCCGCGCCGGGGATAAGGTCATGCAGATCCGGAACAACTACGACAAGGAAGTTTTCAACGGGGATATCGGGACGATCGAACAGATCAATCCGGAGGACCGGATACTGTCCGTCCGCTTTGATGATCGCAGCGTCGAATATGACGCGACGGAGCTGGACGAGATGGTCCTGGCTTACGCGACGACCGTTCATAAAGCCCAGGGAGCGGAGTATCCCATCGTGGTCATGCCCGTCATGATGACCCACTTTGTCATGCTGCAGCGGAACCTGCTCTATACCGGTGTGACCCGGGCGAAGAAGGCCCTTGTCCTGGTGGGGCAGAAGAAGGCGGTCGGCTGCTGCGTCAGGAATGTGACGGTGGACAAGCGGAACACGATGCTGGCGGAGCGGCTGAGGGAAATGATCAAGTGATCCGGTGACGGAAGGGGAGAATGAACTCCGGGAGATCCTGGATCAGCTGGAGCAGAAAGTCCGGGCGGAAATGAGCCAAAGGGAAGGAAAGACCGGCAGGAAACCGCCGGAGGCGAAAATCGTTCCGCTGTTCGGGAATCAGAAGAAGGGGAAGAAGAAATGAGCAAAACGAAGCGGAAAAAGATCCTGATTATCTATACAGGCGGGACCATCGGGATGATGAAGACCCGGCGCGGATATACGCCACAGAAGGAGAAGTTTCATCAGCTGCTTGACGCGATCCCGGAACTGAAAGCGGAGGAAATGCCTGATTGGGAAGTTGTCGATATGGATCCGCTCCTGGATTCATCCAATATCACCGTGCGGGAGTGGAATGCGATTGGTACCGTGATCGCTGAAAATCATGACCGCTATGATGGTTTTGTTGTTCTGCACGGAACGGATACAATGGCTTATACCGCTTCCGCGCTTTCCTTTACGCTGCGGAACAACAGCAAGCCGGTCATTCTGACCGGGTCCCAGATCCCATTGTGCGAGATCCGGAATGATGCCAGGGATAACCTGATTACTGCGATGCTGGTGGCGGCGAATGACTGGGTTCATGAAGTATGCCTGTATTTCAGCGGAAAACTCCTGCGAGGAAACCGGTCAATAAAATATTCTGCGGATGATCTGATTGCCTTTGAATCACCCAATTACCTGCCGCTGGCGGAGGCCGGGATCGAAATCCGCTATAATTCCGCCCTCCTCCTTCCGCCCTGCAAAGGGGAGTTTTCCCTGCAGATCCTGCAGGAAGTTCCGATCGGTGTTATCAAGGTGTTTCCGGGCATTCAGTTTGAACTGTTTGATTCGATTATGACCGAGCGCCTGAAGGGGATTGTGATCGAGACGTTCGGGGCTGGAAATATCCCCGGTTCCGCAGACGCCCTCCTGCCAATCATCCGGAAGGCCAGCGACAACGGAACGATTATTATCGTCTGCTCACAGTGCCCGCACGGGACGGTTGCCCTGGGAGCATATGAAACATCCGCGGCGCTGCGGGACGCGGGCGCCGTCAGCGGCTATGACATCACCACGGAAGCTGCGGTGGCCAAACTTTATTATCTTTTCAGCCGCGGGCTGAATGAGGAGGATATCCGCGCCCGGATGGAACGGAGCCTGCGGGGAGAGATCACGGTATAGGCTGATTCGGGGAAGCTGTTCTGCGTTATCTCGTTATCATTGATGGGAATAGGAAACTTTCTGATCCGATAAGGAGATTGAAATCATTGAGCCGTGAGAAGAAGATTCCTGTAATAAATGAACTTGCCATGCAGGAAGATTCTGACAGGAATGGACTGAAACACAGGAAATGACGGAGATTACTACATACCGCCTGTCTGCGACAGGAGCCTGGGGTTATGAGTTCTATGACGCCGGGCGGAACCGGATCGGTTCCGTCAGCACTGCTGTTATGCCTTCTTCGCCTGCGCTGATCAAAGGAGAGGGGATCGACTGGTATAGTACCTTCAGCATGGATCAAACGATTGTGCCGGGGACAGGCCGGTGGGTGAAGAATAACCAGAACGGGCTGGAAGTTTATCGAATCATTTTCTGGAAGCAGGGCATGTACCAGGTGAGGACGGTGGATGATCGCTCCGTCCAGGTGGAGATCCGGGAAGGGGATTATCTCTTCGGAAAGCCGGAGATGCCGGTGACAGCCATGAGCAAAAGAATCCAGGAGACAGACTGGCGGCCGGGCTATAAGGATATGGACATCGTTCCATGTTTCAGGACAACCTTCTATGAAGATGTGAGCGAAGCCTACCGGATGATGGTCCTGTCCTTTCCGGCACTCAGGTTCTATTGACGAGGCGAAAAGAAGTAAAATCGGACGATCTCTTTTGTGAATTTCTATATATAGGGAAAAACTCGAAAAAAGGTGAAAAATGTCAACGCAAAAACCTTGAAACCATTATGGATCAACGATCGAAGCCTGAGAAAGTGTCAACAAGCAGCAGCCGAAGCACATCGATAATGTTGTTACAGAAATTTAATATTTCGAAAACGCTGCTTCGGGTATCAGAATGTTTAAAAACGGAAAAGTCAATAAAATAAGGCCTCACAGGGTTTGTGAGACCTCTTTTCCCGAATTAGGATGAGTCCGTTATTCGGTGGTATTCTGACATGACATCAGAACGAAAACCCCTCGGTTTTGTCTTTAAGTGCTTGATAGCTTCACACATATTCTGATCTACTTCCTGATAATCACCTTTCGTCATGCTTCTGATCTCCTTTCGTCATGTTGGTCAATATTGGGCAGTCGGGTCCTTCTCATGCACCGGTGAAGTCGTCAATGATAGTTTTCAGATGCTTTATATGGGGATGGGGCGCTGCCGCGTGCGGTGCGCGAGCCGGTACAACGGCCGCGGTGCGTGTGCGATTCCTTGCGGAAAGCCCCCCTTTTTGAACAACATGAGATACAGCACGGAAGAATTCAGCAGGGCCGGGGATCAGTTCCTCGGCCGTTCGTATGAGGAGATGGACTGCCAGGCGCTTGTGGAGCGGATGATGGCAGCGGTCGGGT
>CADBEB010000059.1 GCA_902793605.1 uncultured Eubacteriales bacterium | reverse complement strand
TTTGTGATACTTTTTCACCCAAAGAACCCAAAGAAAACCGTTTGGCAATTCATCCCACCACCTTAGAGGATGGGGGAATTCTTGCTCTTACATGTTAAACAGGCTTCCGATGAGATATCCGCACAAATATCCCAGCAGGTTGTGAAGGATCACGATCACAAATATGATCGCTCCCGTGGACAGTATCTTTTCGCTGTTGTGTGATACCACCGCCGCAACGATAAGACATATTGAGGTTACCGATACCGCAGGCAGGCAGTACCGGATTTTCTGAATGTGTTTCTCAAACAGCCTGTTGACAATAAGCCCCAGCCCGATGGGTATGATCACCACCTGGATGATGGACATGAACATGGAACTGATATCCACATCTACCGAGGTTCTCAGGTACAGATAGGTCAGCAGCGGTGTCAAAAAGGGCGCCAGCCGGGTGTTTATGCTTGTCATTCCGATAGAAAGCGCGGTATCCCCTTTTGAGAGATATGTGATGACATTGCTGGATGTCCCTCCCGTTCATGCCCTGTTAAACAGGCCGCTTTATCCGCGTGTATAGACCCATTCACCGCCTGTCATGGTGCCAAGCACCGGGGCATCCTGAATATGTTCCGGGTCACAGGCGGTAATGTCTGCTCCAAGTACGACCAGATCCGCTTCCTTGCCGGCGGTGATGCTGCCAAGGCGGTCATCACACAGCAGCTGGTAGGCCTCATTCAGGGTGGTCGCTTCGATCATCTGCTCAATCGTAACTCTCTCCGCAGGATCATGCAGCGTATCCGGCTGGCCGGGAAGCTGGCGGATGACGCCCTTCTGCATGCCGATCAGCGGGTAGGCCGGATCCGCGACAGGGTAATCGCTGGCGGAGGTCACAACAACGCCCGCATCGAAGAAGGACTTCATCGGAAGCTGATGTTCGGCGCGGTCCTCCCCCAGAACAGCTGCCATCATATTAAAATAGGCAGGTTCCATATCGAACCAGTGCGGATCCGTCACAGCCACCATGCCCAGCTTTGCCATGCGGGGGATATCTGCCCGGTCCACTACCTGCAGATGCGTGACGGCATCCCGGAAATCATGGGATCCTGTCTGCTCCAGCGCCTTCTCCGCCGCATCCAGCGCCATGGCAAGCGCGCCGTCCCCGATCGCATGGACATGCACCGTGAAGCCGAGCTCGTGGGATCTGCGGAATACCTTTGTCAGGGTCTCCAGGTCAAAACGGAGCTGTCCGCGGTGCTGATGCTCTTTGGACCAGGGATCCGTATAGGGTTCCTTCAGGAAGGCAGTCGAAGGAGTTCCGGGCATGGTTCCATCCAGCTGAACCTTGATATTGCTCAGATCAAACATGGGCCCTTTCGTCTTTTTCCTGAGCTCTGCAGCATGCTCGATCTCTGCCATGGGATCGTGATTTTCCGCCTGGAAAACCTGGTACGCGGCGAAAATGTGCATTTTCAGCTTTCCTTCCGCGTCCAGCTCATGGCATGCCAGGGCGGCATGATCCGTGCTGTCCCAATTAATGATCGGATCCAGGGCCAGTGTCTCTCCGTTTGCCAGATATTCGTTCTGGTAGTGCAGGACAGCCTCTTTGTACTGCTCCACCGAGAACACGGTAAGCGGTTTCAGAAGGTCCATGGCGCCTTCACGGAAGTAGCCGGTGGGGCTTCCGTCTTTGTCCCGGGTGATGATTCCGTCACTGACGTCCGGCGTATCCTTATTGATTCCCAGGCGGTTCATGGCAGCGTGGTTCACCCAGTAGGAATGATGACCGATGTCCGCAAGCACCACCGGCTTATCTGTCAGACCGTCAAGAAGATCTGCTGTCGGACCGTTCGGTCCCATATCCGGTGTGGGGACAAACCCCGCCCCCTGAATGACGTCCAGCTCCGGATTCCTTTCGACGAATTCCTTTATCGCCTTCAGATGTTCTTCCAGTGTACCGGTCTGGTTTAAATGGACCGTAAAGAGTGTTTCCGTACCTCCGGGCGTAATGTGCCCGTGTCCTTCTCCGAAGCCCGGCAAAATGATGCCGTCCTCAAAGCGCCGCACTTCAGTACCTTCTCCAATATATGCCATTGCGCCGTCCTCATCGCCGACGAAGACAAATTTGCCGTCCGCGACCGCCGCAGCCTTTGCCCGGGGCTGCTTCCTGTCAACGGTATAAATATTTCCGAATATCACTTTGTCTGCTGTTTTTGCCATCTTTTATACCTCTTTCTGCGAAATCACCTTCACCTCGTTATTTCCGGGGTGCATGTCCGGCAATGGTCATCTTCTTTCCGCCAAAATATACATCCCGGGGCTTGCTGGAACTGAACCCCTCGTGCTCTGCCGTCATAAAGTCCGCCATCGAAAATATTATCCATGTCCAGTATATAGTACGGATTTTATGACATACAGCATATTCTTACAATGGGCTGTTCCAGATCGTCAAACCGTAAGACCGGACAGCATGCCAAGGATCCAGTACCGGAAAATCTGCCGGCACTGGATCCCGAAGTAATACCAGATATAAATTCATTCTTTTCTCAGGACTGCAAACAGCTCAGTCATCGACATTTACCGGTTCACAGATCCTGCTGCCGAGGCCGATGTCGTGGATGTCCGCAGGTGTTATTTCGTCTCGAATGCAGGACGCCACGCGGCAAAGCCTGCCAGCTGTTCGTCCGTCCGGTGATAGTAGCGCTCGCCTTTATCCAGCTTTGCGATCTCAGTCATTTCTTCTTCCGTCAGTCTGAAATCCAGGATATCCAGGTTGTCCCTGATATGATCCACGTTTTTGCTGCCGGGGATCACGACAAAGCCCATCTGGGTATGCCAGCGGAGGATGACCTGGGCGGGAGTCTTCCCGTACTTCTTTCCAAGCTCCGCAAACACGGGCTCATTCATAAGAGCTTTATCGCCGTGTCCCAGCGGGTACCAGCTCATCAGCTTTATATCGTACCGGTCCAGGGTTTTTCGAAGCTCCTTCTGCGTGAAGTAAGGATGCGCCTCCGCCTGGATGAACTGGGGAACGATCTCCCATCTGGTCTCAAGCTCCTCAATGTATTTTCCCTCAAAGTTGGAAATGCCGATGCTTTTTGCTTTGCCTTCCTTATAAGCTTTTTCCAGCTGGCGGTACCCTGCCAGCCAGTTTCCTGCAGGCTGATGAATATAGAGAAGATCCACATAATCCACACCGAGACGCTCCAGGGTCTCATCCACGGCATTCTCATTTTCATACTCACTGGGCCAGAGCTTTGTGGAAATGAAGACATCCTCTCGCTTCAGGCCACTGTCCTTGATTCCTCTTCCGCAGGCTCTCTCGTTCACATAGGCATTGGCGGTATCGACCAGACGGTAACCCATTTTCAGTGCTTCCCTCACGCTGTTCTCCGTCTCTGCGGGAGAAAGCATGAAGGTGCCGATGCCGACCGCCGGGCAGTTTACTCCGTTATTGAGTGTGATGTATTCCATGTTGCGTTCCTTCCTGACAGTCTGATATTCTGTCTGTCCTTTTTTGTCTGCGCTTACAAGCTCTCCTTTGTTCCCTTACAGCAGGCCGTTTGCAGAAAGCCAGCGTTCCACGCTGCTCTTTGAATTTGCCGCCGCACTGCCGGTGATCGCCAGGCCCTTCTTTACCTCCGCGCCCGGGCAGGTCCTTCTGATGTCACGCTCACTGGAACCCATGCCGCTGCCTTCATTGGTGCAGAGGGGAAGGATCGCCTTGCCGGAAAAATCAAAGTGCTCCAGGAAGGTGAAGACGGCCATCGGCATGGTCCCCCAGTAGTTTGGATATGCCAGCACCATGGTGTCATACTCGTCGATGCTCTCCGGCATGGAAACAAGCTCCGGACGGGCTCCGGTCCTCAGGTCTTCCTTGGCTTCGTCGATGCAGGTCATGTAAACAGGTGAGTAGGGATCCTTCATCTCGATCTTAAAGGTATCCGCGCCGGTCAGGTCCTTCATGATATTCGCGACGATCTCGGTGTTGCCGACCTTCACGTAGCGCATTGCGCCGCCGAAGTAGTTTTCATCCGCTCTTGAAAAGAATGCGATCAGTGTCTTTGCCATGTTAACTGTCCTCCTGATATTCTGTCTGTTTCTTCTGTGACCTTCCGGTCCTTTTTTCTGTGGTCTTGTTTCTTTCTGAGTTCATTATAAAAAACAGCCATTGCAAAGTCCAATCTGAATCTTGTATAATCAATTTAAATATTAAATATCGGAGTCTCTCATGACCACAAAACAAATCGATTACTGCATCGAGGTCTCCCGTACGCTGAACTTCAGCCGTGCTGCAGACAACCTCTTCGTCAGCCAGCCGACCTTTTCTTACCAGATCAAACTCCTTGAAGAAGAAGTCGGCTTTACGATCTTTGAGCGAAACGGAAAAGGGGCGGCGCTCACACCCGCGGGGGCTCAGTTTGTCTCCTTTCTTGCGGCAATGCGGGAAGACTTAAAGCGCGCCATTGAGCAGGGACAGAACTTCAGCGCGAAGTACAAGGACAGCATCTCCATCAGCCTTATGGTACGCCCTGCGCTCTTCTTCCTGCCGAAAGCCATGCGCATTTTCGCGGAAACAGATCCGGAGGTCCAGATCCTTCCGGTATTCCAGTATGAGGGCGGCGTGGAATCCTTTCTTCAAAATGAGGTGGATATCCTCTTTGCCCTGAAGGAACAGACAAAACAGATCCCCGGGATCCGTGTGCATGAGCTCTTTGAGAGCCATATCTACCTGATCACGCAGCGGAATGATCCCCTTGCGTCCAAAAATCTGATCACTGAGGAAGATCTGTACGGCAGGACTCTAATGGTCGGCGGCGGATCCCCGCCCGCGCTGAAGACTGTCCAGCACCGGCTGATCAGTTCCGGAAAGATCGACTATTTCAACAGTGCGGACCACGATACCACGCTTACAAATGTAGCCGCCGGACGCGGAGTGTGCCTGGCACCCGGATTCCTCAACGATCACAGCGGACAGTTTGCGTGGATCCCCTTCGACTGTAAAGAAAGCTTCTCCTGCGTTCTCTGCACGCACAGGGAAGATAACCGCCCCAGTGTCACAGCGTTTCTGCACACGCTGAAAAAGCTGTACAGAGATGCTGTCGCATTTCCTTTCTGACCAACGTACAAGTAAGGATCACAAAAAAAGCGGCCAAGACGGCATCCCTTATCGACCTTAAACTCCGGTTTCTTCCGGCGTACTCTGAACCGGACTTTTCTGGGAAGGTCGATGTTGCGGACCTCCAGA
>CADBEB010000058.1 GCA_902793605.1 uncultured Eubacteriales bacterium | reverse complement strand
CCCCACGTGTCATCCCGAACGAAGTGAGGGATCTCTTGCCGAAGGAGGCTTATTTCTATGCTTTCTGTCAATCCAATCGCCCGCGTCGTTGTCAACGCGGTCCGCTCTTCCGCGTCCCCGGCGTCCTTCGATACCGGCCTGCTGCTGATCCGGGACGCGTCCTTCGAGGCCGCCCGCCGGCTGGCGGTCTGCGACTCTTCCGCTGCCGCGGTCACGCAGCTGACGGCCTGGGGCTTCGCGTCCTCTTCGGATCCGTATAAGGCGGCGGTGAAGTACTTTGCCGCCTCGCCTTCGCCATCCCGGCTGCTCCTGTCCTGCTATCCTTCCTCTGAATCGCTGACGGAGGCCCTCTCTGCGGTGCTGGATATCACGGCTTCCTTCTACGGCGTCGCCCTGGGCCAGACGGAAACGGATGCCCGGTTGCTGGCGCTGGACGAGTTTATCTCCGGCCTGGACAAGCCGCTGATGTTCTTTGTTCCGGTCATCGGTTCCGCGTCCTCCGTCGTTGCCTCCGGCAGCCTCCTGCAGACGCTGTCCGGCAGGGCTTCAAAGCGGGCCGTGCCTTTCTTCTGCGCTGCTGTTTCAGACGCCGCCGCCCTCATGGGCACCGCCATGGGCCTGGAGCTTTCGCACCCGGCCTCAGCCTTCGCCCTGTGTTACAAGACGATCAGCGGCATCCAGCCGTCGGCGCTGACGGAGACCGAAGCGGATGCCATCAAGGCGCTGTACGGGAATGTGTACCTGACGAGGGGATATACCCATCTCCTGCTGGAAAAGGGCACCGTTTCCTCCGGCGCCCGGTATGACGAGATCCTGTACCTGGATAAGATCGCGGACGACCTGCAGAACGCGGCGGTGACGCTCCTGGCGGAGAACCCGGACCGCCTGCCGCAGACGGACGATTCCACCGCGCAGTTCATCAACCGGTTCTCCTCGATCCTCTCCGGCTATACCGGCCGGGGCGTCCTGGCCTCCGGGATCTGGCGCGGAGCGGACACCGGCCCGCTGCATGCCGGCGATACCGTCGAGAACGGTTTCGCCCTCTGGGCGGACTCCTACGACGACCAGCCCGACGCGGACCGGGCGGCGCATAAGGCCGTTCCGGTCCAGGTCGGGCTGATCCTGGCGGGGAGTATTGAAAGCATTGTGATCACCGTCAATGTGACGATATAAAAAGAATTTTGTTCCCCTTGCTTCGGAGAAACTGAGAACATATAATACTTTTGGGTAGGGAGAACACGCGGAGCTTACGCCTGCTGGACGCAAGAAAGGCAGGTGTTGCCCATGAGCGAATATGAGATCGTTATGATCTGTATTGCTGCCATTGGACTCTTGCTGAAGATGATTAGCGTCCTCACAGACCGAAATCATAAACCGTAAGCAATGAGAAAAGCCACCGCGTGCGCAAACGCGGTGGCTTTCTGACTAATCACCAGTAGGTGAATAGCTCTGCGAGACCACAATCTCCCTGCCTTTATTATATGCTTTTCAGCCTCTGTGTCAAGGAAACGCAGGGAGGTTTATTTATGGCCTATAACGTATACAGCCTTCCGGACTGCAAATCCGTTCTCTACCACCCGGACGTGGGTACCGCCAATCTGCACCAGTGCGGGATGGGGAAGATCGTGGTGTCCGCGGCGGGGGACCTGACATCCCACACCACGACGGCGGACGGGTATATCGTGGTGAACAAGCTGAAGACCACCAACGGGACTATCACCCTGGAGGTACCGCAGAACTCCGTCGGGGACGACTTCCTGCGGCGCTGGGCGCGCTGGGCCCGGTCGACGGCCTCCCCGAACCGGATCGCCCTGGGAACGCTCACGATCTACGACGCCGTCGCCGGCTTCACGGTGGTCTGCACCGGCGTCAGCCTGCAAAAAGTCCCTGACCGGACATTCGACCGGACAGGGACCAACCTGACGTATACCTTGCTCGCGACGACGATCACCGAGCAGTGATGAGACAGCGGCATAACGGTTTTACCAGTCAGATGATTCTAACTCCGGGCTGTTGTAACCAAAATGGGTTCTTCCGCCTGCTACCTGGGCGAGGTCTTCCGGGGAGAGTTCATAGCCGGATTCCTTCGCCAGGGAAAGGAGCTCTTCCGGGGACTTTGCGGCTTCGACCTTTTTCTTCTGTTCGTCGGTGAGGGTGTTGAAGATATTCTCGGGAATGTTCAAAGGTTTACCTCCTTGTCTGTTGCTTTCTGGGAACGTCGGGGTTAGTCCTGTAGTTCCGCGTTCGCGGAACAAGAAGGGCCGTCCCCTTGTTCTGTGCCAGCAGGGCCGCCGAAGAGGCCTGAGCATGATCTGAAAGCGTTGATTACAAAACAACAGGATTTCCGCTGATGTTGCGGGCGCATTTGCCGCAGGTCCAGACACCGCGCAGAGAGATCCATGTGGTTGTTTCTTTGCAGTTGCTGCAGAATTTGGTTTTGGTCGGTATACCGGATCCTCCTGAAACCTGTTCCATTGTTTCGGGACTCAGTTCCTGAATCTTCTGATCATTTTTCCTGTTTTCTTCCATGGGCGGAGGCCTCCTTATCTGTCAATTTTATAGGATTCACCAGTTCATACGCATATCATATACCGGATGGCAGTACAAAGACAATAAATATTTTAAGGCTTTTTTTCTCAATCAGTATTCGCTTGGTTCATAAAACATCATAAGGGTAGGGAACACAACATGCGAATCATCACCAAAGATATTCAACTGCCCATCGACGGCAGCCCGCTGTCCTTCCGCCTGACGAAGCCGGACGCCTTCTCCGGGGTGGAGATTTTGAGGCTACTGCTCAGGCTGCAGGACCAGTGGGACGGCGGAACAAGGGGACGGTTTTCGCAGTTGCACGAACGTGAAACGAGAGAACCGTCCCCGGCGTTCCAGCCGGCCTCTCCAACCGTTCTGGATCTTATCAGCTCCCTGTCCTCCGACGAGCTCCGCTCCGTCATGACCTCCTGCCTGAACCATACCGAGGTCCTGCTGCCGGCAGGCCCGCATCCGGTCATGACCGGATCCGAGTGGGGCTATCCGGAGCTGAAGCACGATACCGTCAGCTGCATGAAGCTGGTGCTGGAGGAGATCACCTGGGCGCTGGAAGGTTTTTTCGGAGGCGGCGGGTCGGATTCCCCGCCCGCCGATGCGACTACGCCCCGGCCCAGTGCCCGAACATCGATGAGTTCCTCTTCCTCCCGGTAGCGGCGGGGATGTGGAAGCAGCATGAGCTCTGGGACGGGACCTATACCCTGGATGACCTGCTGGACGCGGCGGAGCTGATCCAGGTGCGGAGGGAAAACGAAATAAGGGCGGCATTGATTCGCACGCGCACCGAGGAGCTGTAGTCACAGCTCCCGCGCACCGCACGCGGCAGGAAGCAGCCCGGTCATGAAGTTCTATCTTCCGATTTTCTTTTTCACCATCCTATCATGGACTCTGCAATCAAATCTTTATAATGTGAGCCATGCTTTTTTCCGCTTCCTGAATTCTGTCAGGGAGATAGGTCATATTGAAGCGCTTACCATCTTCGCGTTCATATCCGCCTGTTACTTTCTTTGCGGCATAACAGACTTTATATCCCATCATACCGGTTGCTTCGACATGATCATCCGTTCCGGCCAGCACTTTCCCAACAGTCTCAATGGCTTCATCGATGATGGATGAATCAAAGATTTCATGACCGCCATACATTTTGTCAAATTTATTCTGGTTCTCCTTCAGATGAAGAAGCGCCCGCATATAGGAGATGATTGGCAGGGAGTTCGGGAACTCCAGCAGCGTGTTTCCATTGCATGCATCGCCGGAATACGCGATTCTTGTCAGCGAATCAATCAGAACAACCGAACCTGCGGTATGTCCGCCAACTTCGACCACCTCGATTTTCCGGTCTCCCAGATCAAATACATCTCCGTCATACAGCGGATAAACTTTCATCGGAAACCAGTCCGTAAAATTCTCATCCGGCTGAATCAGGTCCCGGTATTCATCCCTGGCTCTTTCTTTTGCCATTTCGACCAGCTGCTGCTTTTTCACGCCATTGATGCAGTCCTGGAAAAAACCAATATCACGGTGAGGCATATAGCAGCTGTCAAAAAAGAAATTGCCTCCGAAATGATCCGAATGAGCATGTGTGTTTGCCAGGATTACAGGCTTATCTGTCAGTGTTTCGCAGAATACCTTCAAATTCCCCATACCCAGGATGGAATCAATCAGAAGGGCATAGTCTCTCCCCTCCACAAGATAGCAGAGTGCTTCGGTATCGTCTGAGAAGCTGTTTCTGATCATCCAGCTCTTTTCCGCGATTAGTTCAGCGGAATAATAAGGGATAAATGTTTCCATCAATTTTCCTCCTTTATGCGTTTTGTGGCTGATTTCGCCCGCAGGTGCTTGCGCTCAGTAGCCGCAATTCACCGATTCATGCTCAAAATCTCCCTGACCAGAATCATCGCGGTGCTGGCTGTCCAGGTGTAGGCTCGGTCCCGAAGTCCTTCGCCAGTCAGCGCGTCGTAGTTCTCGGCAAAGCCGCTCTTTTCCGTCATAGCAACAAAGCGTTCGGAGACTTCCTGGGCCAGGCACTGCTCGCCGCAACGGATCAGGCCATCGATGAGCATCAGGGTGGATGGCGCCCAGATGGGCCCGCGCCAGTAGCCATCCTGGAAGTCGGCCATGATCATCCACTGATCCCAGGCCAGGGACGGATGATCACGGCACAGCGCCATCGCGTTGAAACAGTGATCCCAGCTCCAGACGTTGGTCATCCAGTTCTTCGACATGTACATGGATTCGCGCTTCAGGAATCCTTCAGGACGGACCAGACTGCTCCAGTTGATGAACAGCGCCTGATGGAGCAGTTCCTGGAAGCAGGGTGCGCTCTCCGGCAGGCCGACCTCGAAGGCGAGATAGTCCCGCTCCGTCTCCGCCTTGCTCCTGTCAAAGTCCGGCGGGGGCTGTAACAGATCCCATTCGCAAGCGATCTCCCGGATCTCGAACAGGAAATCTGTGCGATCAGCGGTGTCTGGACATCATGCCGGACAGTCCGCAGGTAAAGACCTGCTGCGTTCGGCAGCCCCTGCCAGTGGGCAGGCAGCTGGGAAACGGCCAGGAATGACCCCTTGGCGGAGAAGGGAACTTGTGTCAGGTCAATTTTCAGGGAGGCGGACATCTATGCATACTCCTTTGCAGATAAATCGAAATATATTTTCCGATTGAACTAAACCGCCTTCGGCGGTAGTGCGTTCCCCAGCCGATTAAGGTTACTCTGACTGAGATTCTCAAGCAGCTTCCATTATACATGAACACCTTTAT
>CADBEB010000057.1 GCA_902793605.1 uncultured Eubacteriales bacterium | reverse complement strand
GTTTAATGGTCAGTACCTGCTGCATCAGTTCGCTGCCTCCTTAAGATAATTATAACACAAAAGAGCAGAAATGCGAATGTATGTTCGAAGAAAGGGGGGCATGGCGCATTTCCTCTCATGACTGAAGTCACGAGTATCCATGCGCCAAAAATTATGAAGCGGTTCATGAACGCGGAGGCGCTCCGCTACCTTTTTATCGGCGTCTGCACGACGCTGGTAAACCTGATCGTTTTTACCGTCCTGTGCAAACTGGTGCACATGGACGTGAACCTCGCGAATTTCATTTCCATTGTGACGGCGATCCTGTTCGCCTATGTGACGAACAAGCTGTATGTGTTCCGTTCCCACTGTGCGTCTGTAGGGGAGCTTGCTTCGGAGTGTGTGAAATTCTGCGGCGCGAGAGTTGCCACCATGGCCATCGAGATGGGCGGCGTGTTCCTCATCTACAATATTCTTGGATTTGACGAGCTGATCGCGAAGTGCTGCACGCAGGTTTTTGTGGTGATCGGGAATTATTTTATCAGCAAATTCTTTGTGTTCCGCGGGAATCAGAAGAAGTCGGGTTCCCCGGAAAATGTGCAGAAAACAGACGGCGGATCAGCGGACTGCACTTCGCAGGAAAGGGCTCAAGAGTTATGACGGATATGATCTTCCTCGCAGCAGCGCCGTTTCTGGCGCTGTTTGTGTGTGAATCTGCGTATCATCCGCAGTTTCTTAAGATGGGCCCTGGGCAGATCCTGAAGAACTGGGCAGTCTGGCTCCTTATGGAGCTGATCCTGTACTGGCTGATTCCCTGGAGGGGGATCGGTCTGGTCCTCTTTTTCCTTACCGCGGTCCTGGCGGGGATCGGGAGCTATTTCGTGATCCTGTTCCGCAGCACGCCGGTGACGCCGGCGGATCTCCTGTCCCTGAATACGGGGGTCGCGGTGGCGGGGGCGTATCAGTTCCACATTCCCGCAAACGGGATTCTTGCGATCCTGGCGGGTATTGCGGGAATGGCTGTCTCCCTGGTTCTGACGGCGTCCGGACAGCTTTCCAAACCGGCGTTTCCGCTGTGCTGGGCTGCTGCGGCGGTGCTGATCCTCGGAACCCTTGGCCTCATGAAGGCCCGGGTGTTTCGGAAACTTCTCGGAATTTCCAGAAGACCCTGGCGGCAGGTGCAGGACTGCAGGGACTATGGGTTTCTTCCCTTCTTTCTCTGCGCGCTGCAGGATCTGAACACGGCGCCGCCTGAGGGGTATGCTGCGGAGAATGCGAAAGCGCTCCTGGCGGAAGCGGCGGAGAATAAAACTGAAAAGCATCCCGCCATCATCGCCATCATGAATGAGTCCTTCAGCGATCTGTCCGTGCTGGGGCCCTTTGACTGCACGAGAGAGCATCTGAAGTTCTATCATTCCCTGAAGGATGATCCGGGGATGCTGGAGTATGGTTGGGACCATGTTTCCACCCGCGGCGGCGGAACGGCCCGGACGGAGTTTGAGTTCCTGACGGGGCATTCCATGGCGTTCCAGCCGGGATCGATCCCGTGGATCCAGTATGATTTTAAGAATACGCCGTCCATGGCGGCAGATCTGAAAAAGCAGGGCTTCACGGCCATCGCCATGCACCCGGAGCTGGGAAGCAACTGGAGCCGGGACAAGGTGTTCCAGGACCTGGGCTTTGATTCGTTTCTGGATATCCGGGATTTCCCGGATGCGCGGCCCATGGTCTTCGGCCACACGGATGACCGCAGCGACTATGAGCGTCTGATTCAGGAGTTCGAGGCGCACCCGGAGCCGCTGTTCCTTTTTAACATCACCATGCAGAATCACGGCGGGTATGCCCTCAGCGCCTTTGAAAAAGAGGGGAAAGAGATCGTTTCCATCGACGAAAAGTACCGGGAGTATACGGATGCCGTTGCCTTTGAAAGTCTCATGAAGGCCTCGGACGATGCGCTGGAATTCCTGATGGAGTATTTCCGGAAGACGGACCGTCCCGTGGTGCTGTGTTTCTTCGGAGATCATCAGCCCGCGATGCCCGGCGCCTTTGAAGAGGCGCTGGAGGAAAGCGGAAAGCAGCCCGGGGAAAGCGAGATCAGTGTCGGCGAGAAGTATTTCCGCGTCCCCTACTTTATCTGGACCAATGATCCTGAGATCCTTGCGAACCGGGAAAAACTCCGGGCGGAGGCATGCGGACCTACGGATGAGATAAAGGATCCTGCGGAGGATTCTTCTGCAATGGACATGGCAAGCCCTAATTTCCTCGGCATTGCGGCGCAGGTCTATGCGGGGACAAAGCTTTCGGCCTACAGTGAACTGATCCGGAAGGTACGCGGCAGTGTCCCGGTCATCAATGAGACCGGCTGGCTTGACGGCGAGGGCAGCTGGCACGGCTGGAATGAAAGCGGCGAGGACAGCGCCCGGAACGGGCGGGGCAATGGCCGTGCAGCGGCCCTGCTGAAGAATTACCGTTTTGTTCAGTATTACAGTCTGTTTGATCCGAAGAGAAAGCCCTGAATCCGGAAAAACAGACACGGAGTTTTACGAAGGTCAGGATGAAAAGAAGCGTATCAGGAGAGAGTTCTTCGGGGAGAAGCAGAGCAGGGAGGTAAAGAATGTATTCCTTCAGTTCCAGAGTCCGCTACAGTGAGATCGACGAGCAGGGGCAGCTGACTGTCACGTCCATCATGAATTATCTTCAGGACTGCGCCACCTTCCACGGGGAGGATGTGGGCCTCGGCGTGGATTACCACACGGCCCGGAACCATGCCTGGATGATGGCGTCCTATGAGATCCTGATCTATGAGCTGCCGAAAATGGGAGACCGGATCGAGATACTGACCTGGCCGTACCAGTTCCGCGGGCCCTACGGTTTCCGCTGTTTTGAGATCCGAAGTCCCGAAGGGAAGCTTTACGTGCAGGCGGATTCCCAGTGGTTCCTTTATGACACGGCGGAGCGGCGCCCTGCGAAGGTCACGCCGGAAGACTGTGCCGGATATCAGGCGGAAGGGGACCGGAGGCTGGACATGCCGCCCTTTGAGCGGAAGATCACGGCGCCGGCCGGCAGTGAATGGATCCCGGCGGAGCCGGTGGTGATCGGCCGGCATCATCTGGATACGAACCATCACGTGAACAATGCCCAGTATATCGAGATCGCCAGAGAGGCGGCGGAGGCGGAGATCGCAAAGCGCGAAGCCGTGTCCGGCCGGACTGAAAACGCCGCGCCAGCCCGTCTCGACGCCCAGTTTAAAAAGATGGCGCTCCTCGGGGACACAGTATATCCCTTCCTTCATATCGAAGGGGACGCAGAGCAGCCGGTCCGGGAGATCACGACGGAGCTGCGGGATGGAAACGGAGAGTGCTACGCTATTGTGAGGATAAGATAAGGTTTTATCCGCTGACAGCGAAATGACGACAGAACATGTAAAGAACGGTATAAAGCGTGATAAAAACGTGGTGCATAACGTAGTATAATAAATGGAATTATAAGAGCGATTGAAAGGAGAGATATAAAATGTACGATTATCTGGTCGTGGGAGCAGGGCTTTACGGTGCGGTGTTTGCGCATGAGGCAAAGAAGGCGGGCAGGAAGGTCCTGGTGATTGACCGCCGGCCGAATATCGCGGGCAATGTCTATACCGAGGATGTGGAGGGGATCCATGTCCACAAGTACGGCGCCCATATCTTCCACACGAACAATAAGAAGGTCTGGGACTATGTGACGAAGTTCGCGGAGTTCAACCGCTTCACGAACTCCCCAGTGGCGAATTATCACGGCGAGCTCTACAGTCTTCCTTTTAACATGTACACCTTCAACAAGATGTGGGGCGTCGTGACGCCGGAGGAGGCCGCGGCGAAGATCGAGGAGCAGAAGAAGGCTGCCGGGATCACGGAACCGAAGAACCTGGAAGAGCAGGCCATTTCCCTGGTGGGCACGGACATCTACGAGAAGCTGGTGAAGGGCTACACGGAGAAACAGTGGGGCCGTCCCTGCACGGAGCTGCCGGCGTTCATCATCAAGCGCCTGCCGGTGCGCCTGACCTTCGACAACAACTATTTCAACGCCCTCTATCAGGGCATTCCCATGGGCGGCTATACGAAGATGGTCGCGAACATGCTGGAGGGCATTGAGGTCCGTCTCGGAGTCGATTATCTGGAGAACAAGGCGGAGCTGGACGCGCAGGCGGAGAAGGTGATCTATACCGGCGCCATCGACGCGTACTTCGGATACCGGCTCGGGAATCTTGAGTACCGTTCCGTGCGTTTTGAGAACGAGCTTCTGGACAAGCCGAATTTCCAGGGCAACGCAGCAGTGAACTACACGGACCGCGAGACGCCCTGGACCAGGATCATCGAGCACAAGTGGTTCGAGTTCGGAAAGGACGACCAGGGGAACGACCTGCCGAAGACCGTCATCTCCCGCGAGTACAGCTCCGAGTGGAAGCCCGGGGACGAGCCCTATTATCCGGTCAACGACGCGAAGAACGGCGCACTTTACGCGGAATACCGGAAGCTGGCGGATCAGGAGAAGAAGGTCGTCTTCGGCGGAAGACTCGGCGAGTACAAGTATTACGACATGGACGCGGTGATCGCGTCCGCGCTGGAAATGTGCGGGAAGGAACTGTGATCTGGGTAAACATGACCGCAGAACTGTGATTATTTTACAAAAACTGCCGCCTGTCCGGGCGGCAGTTTTTGTATGGGCTGTTATGAAGTGACCCTTGTCAAGAAGTAAATGTCGCATCCACCAACAAACTATATCTTGACAGTCACATTTGTGTGATCTGTCAGTATCTGGAAGGAGCCCTGATTTAACAGTTCCCGGCATGTGGCCACTCTGTTATTCGTGGATTGGGTACCGACAGGCTAATGGTTCCGCCGAGAGCTCTGCGATCTAAAAGCGTGGATCACCGAAGTGCCAACATAGCCCACACGCAGATAGCTCGAACCTTGCAGTGATCACAGCTCCTTACAGATACTGACAGGTATTCGATTGTTATATCATGGCAGCAAGCTGCAGTTTACTGCTGATTGCTGCTTGACTATAAATCACATCAGGGACGGATGGCTGTCAAGGGCCGCGTCAGCGGTGTATTTCACCCTTGACTGACAGCCGGAACTGATGTACCTGTACCGGAAGTGATGCTGATATTACCAGTCATCATGCCCCAGATAAAGCAGGATAATTCCCTTGCCACAGCAGCAACCGCCACATTTTTCTTTTTCCCATGGCGGATCATTTTATAGTACTTGCTGCGGAGCCGTGTATTCGCCTTATCGGCATAGGCAATAACATTAGCCGGCTGGGAACTCTGTCTGGACCGAAGCTTCTTGGACTTATGACCGATCACTCCTTTGCAGATCCCTTTTGCCGCTTCGATCAGCAGGCATCGCAGATGTGTATTTCCTGCTTTGGATATGCCGAGCCGGTTTACGTTTTTTGAACTGGAACGTTCTCCAGGCACCAGGCCCAGGAATGCCGCATAGGTATTCCCTTTCGCGAAGCGTTTAAAGTCTCCGGTCTCAACAATCAGAGACAGGGCAGTGTGCGTACTGATTCCAAGGAAACAGCCAAGCTTTTCAGCGTTTTTCTTATAGCGTGCTTCGGCAGCGATTTCTTCGATCCGCTGATCGTAACGTTCGATCTTTGCTTCCTGCTCTTCATAGGAAACCATGTACTCATCCAGCGTTTCCCGATACATCGAATCGAGCTCAAGTTTTTTCAGCCAGGTGACATGTTTAATGGTCCACTTGGTTCCGGCATACAGATTTCCATGCCGAAGGACAAACGCATTGATCTGCTGCTTCAGCTTTTTCAGTGCCAGCTTATGGTCATCCCTCATCCGGAGATACTCTTTGACTGCGTCATCTTCTCCGGTTGGGATATAGACCGGATGATATCCGCCGTAGCACAGGCACTGCGCAATCAGATGTGCATCCCGCTTATCCGTTTTGATCCGCTGTCCCTGCGGGGTAAGCATGGTCGTCGGCGCGAGAATGACACATTTGATCCCGGCGCACATGAGCTGATGATAAAGGGTATAACCGAGGCAGCCTGCCTCGTAACCGCATTCAATAGAATAATGATCAAAGAAGCCCAGTTTCATCTTCAGGGATTCAATGAAGCAAATGACTTCTTTGTAATCCGGAGCAACCTGAACTTGTCCGAAAATCCGGTCTTCTGCTCCGATCGTGGGTTCCATTGCACATAAAGTGTAGTTTGTGCTGTGGACATCCATACCGATTTTGATTATTCTATTCATTAGGTGACCTCCTTTTGTATGCGGTAATCCCTGCTGCTATTGATCTTGACAATCATTTAGTATACAGGTAAATCCACGTTGCTACAAATGTGAGGTCACTTCATATTATCTAAAAAGATGTTCAGACATTCTTTGCAGAGAGTGAATTAACCCACCGCCTTCGCGTACGCTAAGAGGCGGGGGCTTCGTGCCGCTTTCGCGGACACCGGACGTACACTGCGCCCACTATCCCGTTTGACCGGGACTGCTTTTATGGTCGTATGCCAC
>CADBEB010000056.1 GCA_902793605.1 uncultured Eubacteriales bacterium | reverse complement strand
CTGGCCCGACGGCCGGAAGTTTCCCATCGACAGGGTGGAATGCTGGCGCAAGGCCCGGGACCACGGACCGGAGACCACCTATTATGTTATTGAGATCGGAGGCAGGAAACGGATCCTGTACTTTACCCAGAGCCCGGTATGCAGCATTGTCAATATGGGCCGGTGGTATGTGGAATCCGCGCATCAGTGAAAGTCAACTCTCCTCCGCCTGCTCCTGCAGCATGACAGGCCCGATCATTTTCTTCCCGGAATGATATCTTCCTTTGTTAAGCGTATACCATATGGAATGCCTTTGAATCGGTTGATGTGACTGATAATCTATCTATGCCAATTCAATATATACCGATTTACAAATGCATCAGTAACGAAAAGAGCAACACAGTCGATGTCATTCAGGCAACACAATCATTCTGCAGCTAACTTCAGCATATAATTCCGGAGTTCATCCTCATTCCGCAGTACCACTTCCGGCGCACCGTAAAGCATCACATTATCAAACCCATCGATACACGACCGGGCATCTGTCTTATATCCGATGCACCGTTTCCCCTTGGCGTAACAGTATCCCAGTTCAAAACATGCCCCTTCATCCGGTACGCGCCCGTCAAGCAGGAACAGAACCGCATCACACCAATCCATATGATCGCAATCCAGCTGAAACAGATACTTCCGTACAGGCATTCCTTCGATTATATCCGGCAAATCCGCAACACACCCGCCTTCCCGCTGAGGAAGAAACGTCTCATGCCCACATCCCCGAACAATCGCATCCACCTTTTCATTAAAAGCCCGTTCACCCTCAGAAAACAATGGGGCAGCAATATATATCTTCATATTACACAATCGCTTTCTTTAATTTATTGGTTTCATTATACAGAATAACAGTCTCCTTGAAAAGCAACCCAAAAACGACTGTCACTCCTCCGCTCCCTGCTTCGACCGTATCAGTCCCCGGGCATCCTCCCACATCATCATATGTCCGTTGCGCACAACGGTATCAGGTACAGATCCGAATCCTTCCGGTTCATATACACTCGGCCATCCCAGTGAGCTTCGGCAAACTTTCACCTTTCCCCGAAACAGCATCTTTCCTTTACTGTCATACCAGATACCGTATTCAGGATAGTTGGGGCCGTATGCCTGATTCAGTCTGAAGAGGCCTTCAAACCGAATCACCCCGTTGGAATAATACTCCCGTCCGCACAGAAGCCCTTTCAATCCGAAAATTCCTTCCAGGTGTACCGTGCCATCCCTGTAAAAGGCTCTTCCCGCGCCGAAAGCCTTATGATCCACTGTATAGCCCTCATACAGCAGATGCCCATCCTCATAGATTCTCTCCCACACCGGCTCGGGCAAGGCCAAATGAACATGATCCCAGTTTCTGTTCCCCTCCCCGAAAAAGATTTTTCCCAACTCCTCCTGCGTAATCTCACTTTTCCTGATTTCGCCTTTCCCGTTCTCCGTGAACAATACAGCAACTTTTTCATCCTGATCCATAAAGACACCTCTTCCTTTTTTGCTCCATGAAGAGGCGCAAACAAGCCATCCTATCGCACCGACAGGATGGCATCCAATACAGCTTCATCCTATCGGTCAGGCTTTGGCACCTTGCCGTTCCCGGCAGGTTGTCGTGCGGTCACAGGGCCTGTCCCTCGCGCACTCTTCATAGGCGTTATTCAGTTGCAGGTATTGTTTCGACAGCAGTGCATTTTATTCCTGCTTTAACCATTTCAGCAGATCATACCGGACGGTTGCTGCAGCACAGCTCCGCCGCTCCCGCCAGATCAGCAGGCCCGCGCGTCACCGCTCCGCAGGAACCAGCCGAAAAGATCCGGGATGAACTGAAAGCCTCGCCGGGGAAATACGATCAAGAAGGATAATCCTAGGCAAGCTCCTCCAGCATCTGTTTCGGATTATCAGCGGCTTTTACCTTGCCGAATGCTTTCACAATCACACCGTTTTCAATCAGATAGGCCGTGCGGACTACGCCCATGGTCGGTTTGCCGTAGTTCATCTTCTCTTTCCAGACATCATAGGCCCGAATCACGGTCAATTCCGGATCAGAGAGCAGAATAAACGGCAAGGCGTATTTCTCCACGAATTTCTGATGACTGGCAACGGTGTCCTTGCTGACGCCGATGACCACAGCATCCTTTTCCGTAAACTGCGGATACAGTTCCGCAAAGCCGCACGCCTGCTTTGTGCAACCGGAGGTCATATCTTTGGAATAGAAATACAGCACGATTCGCTTTCCCGAAAAATCGGATAAAGACCGCATGGTTCCATTCTGATCCGGCAGGCTGAAATCCGGCGCTTTCGTTCCAACACTGAGCATTTATATTCCTCCTAATCTCTATACATCCGAAAATATAGCACACCTTATCTAAATCATATCCTTCATGCAAGAACAATCCAACCGCACACCGGTCACCGTCAAACCCTCTTAAGAACCTGCATGGGTCTTGCTGGACAAGACTTCCCCGGATATGCTACAATACCACACAGCAAAAGAACAATGCCCTAAAGAACAATATAAAACAGCACTATACTTTCATTCTACCCCGGCGTAAGGCTTGTTATTCATCATACCCGTCATCCGGTAAATCCCCGAAGCTTTCACAGCTGTCCGGATCGGGCGTCTCAGACCGGAAGAGATCGTCGTTCAGGCGGATGTTCTCCCCGCCGAAGAGGGCGTCCGTGGACCAGCCGGCTTGTTGGCCGTCGGCGTCGTAGTAGTCATTGCCGCCGAAGATCCCGGGAACGGAAAAGCCGGTTTTCTGTCCGTTTTCATCGTAGAAATCCTCGCCGGCGATGATGCTGTCCACGCTGTAGCCGGCAGGCTTGCCGTCAGCATCGTAGAAGTCCCTGCCGCCGAAAATGCCCGGAACGGAATAACCGATCTTCTGGCCGTTCTCGTCGTAGAAGTCTTCCCCGCCGAAAAGGCCGGGTATGCTGTTGATCCTGCTCATGATCTTTCATCTCCAATATCGGTCGTTCTGAGTGACTTCCCGTTTGCAATACGGGCAGGAAGCATACCAGGTATGATACCGATATTTCCGGAAGCATTCCTCGTCTTCCCAGCCGTCGGCCCGGAAGCTCTTCCCGCAGTCCGCGCAGTAGAACAGGACACTTCCTTTTGCGTCAGCCAAACCGTCCCCGATCCTTTTCTGTCCGGAGAGCATCCGGACGACTGCCACCACAATCTCCTTCGGGATGGTCACATATTCGCTGTCTTCGTTTCCGTTCAGCTGTTTCAGAAGCGCGTCAATGATCTGTTTATCCGTCATATGCATTCCTCCCGATTTTTGCCGGAAACCCGGAGGCGGAAGGCGCCTCCCGGCGCCCTCCGTTCCCGGTTTCTTTGCGTTCAGTCCTGAGGATCGAATTCATTGTGGTACCGGGCGTCCAGTTCCTCATCCAGTTCCTGCCCGGCAGAGGCCAGGGCGTCCCCGGCGTCCTGAATCGCCTGCTTATAGGTCTCTACTTCGTCAAAGAGTTCCTGAATCCTGCTGTCTGTCATTCCGCGTCCCGCCTTTCTTCGTCTTCAGCCGCTTCCCCGGTCCTGCGCCGGGGCTTCGCCGCGTCTGTATCGTATGCCGGGAATGAATGCGGAACAATGCGGTGAATGTAGAATGACAGTAGAGTTGTTACTGCACAATATCCGCCCCCGCCTCCGGATGGTCCCGGATCTCCGTCAGCCAGAACTCGTCCATCGGGAGGACATATTCGCCGCTCCGCAGGCGGCACTGCAGGACGTTATCCAGATAATACTCATGAGTATCTGTCTTCTCGTCATATTCATAGCGGTCGCATACAACCGGTTTCCCCGGATCCCTTGTCCAGATCTCCCTGACCTCAGTGCCGTAGACAACCACGAAATCCGTCATGAAGCACTTCATGGCCGGGGCAACGGACCAGAGAATGCGATGAGGTTTCTTTCCGTCCTTCCGCTGCCGGCGGCATTCCAGGCGGACGGAGCCGTCGTCCGCCGTCTCGATTTCCATCGTCATCAGAGCATCGTTATCCGTCAGCAGGTAATGCGGCACCCGACCCGGATTCATCCCGATATACCTGGCCTTCCTGGTTTCTTCATCCGGCTTTTCGCATTCGTCGATCAGGCGGGTGATATTCCTTTCCACCGTATCGTCGCCGTAATGTTCATACTGTTTCCGCCATTCAATGGCATACTTCGCCTCCAGGAGATATCCAAGGGCTTCCAGGTCGTCCTTTTCCGGGATCTTGCCCTCATGATACAGCCTGCCCATCCGCAGGGCGGTATCCGCGAACTTGCTGTTCCTCACGCCGCCCTCAAACTGATCCCGGCAGTAAAGGTACATATGAAGATACAGGCGCAGCGCCCGTTTCCTGTCCACCGGGCCGCCGAGGCCGTCCGTCAGCATATCCGCCAGCTTATACGCCGATTCGATGTTGTACAGCTTATTTCCCTGCTCGAACCAGGCCCGGGCTTCCGCGTATTTCCGCTCCCCGCCGGTATGCCGGCCGTAGTAGCAGAGATACCCGAGCGTATTCGGATAGATGCTCTCCTCCGGATCCAGCTCACAGAGCTCCTTCAGGGCGTCATACGACTTCTTCCAGTCCTCCGCCGTCGGATGCTCAATCCGCTCATACGGATCATACGCGATCTTCTCCAGCGTCCTGATCTTCTTTTTCAGGTCATCCATACGCTCGCCTCCGTCAGAATCAGGTCACCAGGGTCCCCGGGGCTTCCGGGGCAATCCGGTTTCGCAGAAAAATCAAACGCATATAGTACATTTGCCATATCCGTATCAGTCGTCATCGTCCCAGATGACCATTGGTTTTCTGATGAACAGCCTTCAGATGAAATCAAACAGTATGTTAAAGAGAAACTTGATGCCTGCGGCTGGAAGATGGACTTGGTTCTCTCACATACCTGCCCGCAGAAATATGTGCCGATTGAGGCTTTCATGCCGGGCCTTGATCAGAAACTTGTTGATCATAGTACCGAAGAGTGGCTGGATCAGATTGAGAATAAACTTGATTACAATGCCTGGTACTGTGGCCACTGGCATATCGATAAGCGAATTGATAAGATGCACTTTCTGATTCCTTTCCGGGTTGTTCAGATCATTATCATTCAGAAAGCTTTAAGGAACCTTAATAACAGAAATCAAATGATGTATTCATTCCAACGGGGAATACCACTCATTTATTCACACAACAACAAGATCTTCACGAAGCAGGAAATCAATGATATTGCAGTGGATGATCCCATCGTCATCTGTCATGATTCCGGGAATGTCAGACCGAATGACGATTTTCCTGAAGAAATCGTTGGTGAGCCGCAGGGAATCCTCTTCCGCAGTTTCTTTTTTTCCTTCAGGCATCTGCCATGCAGATTGGATATACACCCGTCCATTCCCGCTGTTGACGACAAAGTCAATCTCTTTCTGCTTGTTCTGTCCGTTCCTGCGGTCAGTCACAACACCCACATCCACAGCGTATCCGCGGCGCAGAAGCTCAACGTAAATCAGGTTCTCCATCATGTGACCGGGATCAATCTGCCGGAAGCTCAGGCGTGCATTACGGAGGCCCACATCTGTAAAATAATACTTGTTTGGGTAATCAAAATATGATTTCCCCTTAATATCATAGCGTTTTGCCTCATTGATCAGGAATGCCTCCTTTATATACCCGAGGTAAGCGCTGACCGTATTGGAACTGATGCTTGCGTGCCGCATGCTGTTCAGTGAATTGGTGATATTTGTCGGATTGGTCAGGGAACTGACAGAAGATCCCAGAAAGTCCAGCATATCCTCCAGTACATCCTGACGCTCGATTCCATGGCGTTCAACGATATCTTTTATATATACTTCCCGAAACAAGGAGGAAAGATACGACTGCTGCTGCATGTCTGTTTTCAGGTTCAGCAGATAGGGCATTCCGCCGTAGATCAGATAGTGATCAAAATTATCACGCCGATCTCCTCCGACAGCCTGCTGATACTCCGCAAAGGAGAGCGGCCAGACATGCACAGTGGATGCCCTGCCTCTGAACTGTGTGGCAATATCGCCTGACAGCATTTTGGAATTGCTGCCGGTCACATATACATCCAGGTTCGGATAACCCTTCAGTTCATTAAGCATATCGTAAACGGAGGTTTCATGACCGGGATTGTCCGGGTCATCCACGGAATACGCCATCTGTATTTCATCAATGAACAAATAGTATGATTCCTTTTCTCCCTGAAGCCGGCTGCTGACCGTATCAGCCAAAACAATCGGATTCCTGTACTTTGAGTCTTTACGCTGGTCCAGCTCAAACCGAATGATGTGATCATCCGGAACGCCGGTTTCCAGCAGGAAGTGATGGAACAGTTCAAAAAGAAGAACAGATTTGCCGCATCTTCGAATACCGGTAATCACTTTTATCTGACCGTCCCACATATAATCCCTCAGCCGGGAAAGATAAAGATCTCTGGAAACCATGCAAACCTCCTCGCTGAGCAGTCATGCCATTTGCGTCGCAACTTCTCAATGCCATCATACGCTCCGGGATGATTGATGTCAATGAGTAAATTGAGTGGTATTCTGAGATGTCACTTGGCATCTTTTTCTGTCTTCACTTTACCCCCAAATTATCTAAGAAAAGTGTAAGGTGACGAAACGGGCCTAACAACTTTCTTAGATCATCTAATCGCCATCTAATTTTGGAGGGTTTTTTAGGCAAAAACAGACGATCTCAGGCGATCTCCAAAATACCGTTTGCCTGCTACCAGCGTTGAAAAATAAGGCTTTAACGGACTCTGACGAACTTAGACCTAACACCAAATTTAGAACTCCTAAGCGGCAGGCCGTGGCAAACGAGAGAAGCGTCAGCCCGGTGGGCTGTCCGCAAAGCGGAAGCGACTCGAGTTTGTTAGCGCGAAAGGGAGAATGAAGCACGCTCCA
>CADBEB010000055.1 GCA_902793605.1 uncultured Eubacteriales bacterium | reverse complement strand
TGCTGATCCTGCAATCCTTCCACAAATACGTCAATCGCCCGGTTCAGAGTTTGATTGCAGCCTTTGACAAAGCGGGGCAGGGAGAATTCGCCGCAAGAGTAGCGCCCCAGAAGTCTCAGGAATTTGCCGCCCTGGCCAACGGATTCAACCAGATGACCACAAAGCTGGAAGAACTCATCGATACCAATTACCGGCAGACCATCACCCTGCAGCAAGCCCAGTTGAAAACGCTACAGGCGCAGATCAATCCCCACTTCCTCTACAACAGCTTCTTTTTCCTCCGTTCTATGCTGGAGGACGAGGAAACGGAGGTGGCGGCGGAGTTCGCCGGGTATCTGGGGAAATACTTCCGATACATCACCAAGGCGGACAGCAATCTGCTGACCCTGGAAAATGAATATGACCACGCCATTACCTATTTGAAGATTCAGCTAATGCGCTTCGGGCAGACCATCCGGGCGGAGGTTCCCGAGATTCCGGAAGCCCTCCGATGCAAGAGCGTTCCCAAGCTGTTTTTACAGCCGGTGCTGGAAAACTGCATCGAGCATGGCATGGGCGGCTCGGCAGATCAGGCCCGGATCCGCATCTCCTTCCAGATCCGGGAGGGCAGCGCTTCTGTAGTGGTGGAAAACAGCGGAGACGGCATTGCGCCGGAAATGCTGTATGAGCTTCAGCAAAAGCTGAATTGTTCCACCGATGACAGCCAGACCAGCGGCCTGACAAATGTCCACAGGCGGTTAAAGCTGTTCTTTGGAGGCGCCGGCGGCGTAGAGCTTGCAGCCAGTGATTTGGGCGGTCTGAAAGTCATCCTGAAGATAGGAGAAACAGAAACATGATCTTTCAAATCCTGATTGTAGATGACGAGCCTCACGTTGTGGATGCCATCCGGGGCATTTTGGAGCAGGAACCGGCGGTGGATATGGAGATTCATACCGCGTTCCGGGGGCAGCAGGCGCTGAAAATATGCCAGCAGTACCCCATTCAGCTTTTGATTACGGACATTCGGATGCCGGACATGAGCGGTCTGGAGCTGGCAAAAACCGTAAAAGAAAACAATCCCGACTGCAATGTGATCCTGCTCACTGCCTATTCGGATTTTTCCTATGCCTATGAGGGGATCCGACTGCAAGCCTCCGATTATATTCTGAAAACCGAGGATCGGGAGGTTATCCGCAGCTGGATTATTCAGGTGCTAACCCGGATGGAGCAGGATCTGCGGAAGAAGTCCTGGCTGGGGATTCCGGAGGAAACCGATCCCATCGCGGACCGGCTGATGAAGAAGCTGCTGGTTCCTCAGCGCGCTTCCAGTCAGGAGGAAGCCTTTTCCCTGCTGGGATTCGGGGAGAGCAGCTTCCCGCTGATGCTGACAGTGGTGAAGGTTCCCGCTTCCGAAAAGATCCAGCCAAAGATCCTGCGAAAAGCCCTTCTGCGTTATTTCCCCGGGAAGATCGAACGGCTGTGTCAGACCACCCCGGCGGAAAATATCGCCTGCTTTGTACTGGCGCTGGACAAAACCGGCTTTTCCATTACCAACACCTGGCTTATGGTGACCATGGAGCGGATCCAGGCCGTGTTTACCGCCACCACCCAGACAGAGTGTGCCATTCTCTACAGCTATCCTGTGGAGAGCCTGGATCAGCTGGCAAAAAAATACCACATTGCCATGGAATCCATGGAAGGACAGGCGCTGACTGACTGCGTGCAGGTGATTTCCGACCTTTGGAAGGAAAGCCCTCTGGTAACGATACGTTTTGTCAAGCGGTATGTGAAGGAGCATCTGAACGAGGATCTGTCCCTGTCCCAGATCTCCGATGTGACGGGCTATAATCCCACCTATCTGTCCCGTCTTTTCAAGGAGCAGACCGGCGAAACCCTGATCCGGTACATTACACGCAAGCGAATGGATCACATTACCATGCTGATGAAGGATCCGCAGCTGTCCATGCAGCAGATCATGGAGTCTGCCGGATTTACAACACGATCCTACTTCAATCAGTTTATCAAGAAGGAAACTGGCCTGACGCCGAAGCAGTATCGGATGCGGTTGGGAACACAGCTTCCGGAATAGGGAGGTTACCCATTTGAAAAAGGCAATCGCGGAAAACCGTTTGCAGCCTCAAAGCCGAGGAAAAGCCGCAAATCTGTTGAAAACCATCCGAAAGCACTGGATGCTGCTTCTGATGGTGCTGCCAGGGATCCTCTGGTGCGCTGTCTTCCGATACGGCCCCATGTACGGCGCGCTGATCGCCTTTCAGAAGTACCACATCGGCGACAGCATCCTTACCGGCAACTGGGCGGGACTGTACTGGTTTAAGAAATTCTTCTCCCATCCCCAGTTCAGGCAGCTCATCACCAACACCCTGGCCATCAGCATTTTGCAGCTGGTTTTCGTATTCCCGGTGCCCATCATTTTTGCGCTGCTGCTGAATGAGGTGCGCAACACCAAGGTGAAGAAGCTGGTGCAGACCGTTTCCTATCTGCCTCATTTTATTTCCCTGGTAGCGGTATGCAGTATGCTGAATCTGCTGCTCAATCCCAGCTCCGGCATCATCAATAAGATTCTGAACGTCTTTGGCGTGGAGTCCATCTATTTTATGGGAAGCACGCAGTGGTACCGCCCGGTGTATATCCTCTCCCAGATCTGGCAGACCTTCGGTTACAGCGCCATCATTTACATCTCGGCCCTGTCCGCGGTGCCTCAGGAGCTGTATGAATCCGCCAGTGTGGACGGCGCTTCCCGGTTCCGCCAGATCATGACCATCAGCCTGCCCTCCATTATGCCCACGGTGGTCATCATGCTGATTCTGGAGTGCGGAAAGCTGCTGTCTGTGGGCTACGAAAAGACCCTTCTGCTCCAGAATTCCGCCAACAATTCCGTGGCGGATATCATCAGCACCTTCGCTTACCGGGTCGGTATGAGCCAGGGTATGTACAGCTTCGGCACAGCCGTAGACCTGTTTACCGCTGTGATCAACTGCTTGATGGTGTTTGTTGTGAATAAAATCAGCCAACGGGTCTCGGAAACCAGTCTTTGGTAGGAGGATCATGCATGATGAAAGACCGTTCGCTTTCTTCCAAGGTATTTGATTTTCTTCTCTTTGCCATGTGCGCGGTGGTTCTGGTCAGCATCATTGCGCCTGTTCTGAATATCTTTGCCGTATCCTTTTCCAGCTATGACGCTTTTGCCCGGGGCGATGTGAGCTTCTGGCCGGTAGAGTTCAGTCTGGATGCCTATAAAGCCATTATCCATGACGGCAAGGTGCTGCAGGGCCTGAAGTATTCCGTTCTTTACACCGCCTTGGGTACGCTGATCAACGTAATCCTGACGATCCTGACGGCATATCCCCTGTCCCGTCCCGAAATGCCCTTCCGAAAGACGATCTCCATGTTCTTTGCCTTTACCATGTTTTTCAGCGGCGGCACCATTCCGACTTTCCTGCTGGTGCAGAAGCTGGGGCTGTACAATACCATCTGGGCCATGGTGATCCCCAATGCCATGCAGGTTTACAACATGATCATTATGCGTACCTTCTTCCAGTCTATTCCCTTTGAGCTGACGGAAGCGGCGCGGCTTGACGGAGCCAATGATTTTAAGATCCTGTGGGATGTGATCCTGCCTTTGAGTAAGGCTTCCATCGCCACCATTGCCCTGTTCTATGCCGTCATGCACTGGAATTCCTGGTTCCAGGCCTCCATCTATTTCAGCTCCTCGGATAAGGCTCCGCTGCAGCTGGTGCTGCGAAATATGGTCATCAACGCGGAGACTCTGGTCAAAAGCGGTGAGGCCAGCAACATCGGCTCCACCAGCATCAACTATGCAACGCTCTTTATCTCCATGCTGCCAATGATGGCACTGTACCCCTTCATTCAGAAATACTTTGTCAAAGGTGTTATGGTCGGCTCTGTCAAGGGCTGATTGGAACATATATAAAAAGGAGGAAAAATTCAATGAAAAAATGGATCGCACTGCTTCTTTGCCTGGCAATGGTGCTGGGCATGACCGCCTGCGGCGGAAATACCGCTGAAGCCCCCACGGAAGCGCCCACCACCGCCCCTGCCGCTGCCACGGACAGCACCACGGCAGATCCCCACGCGGAGCAGGTTACTCTGACCATCGCTTACAACAAGAAAGGTACTGACTGCATCGAAAACAACATTCTGGATCAGATCCTGCTGGAAAAGTTCAACATCGTCGTGAACTGGCAGGACCTGGAGGATTCCGACTATGCCACCAACGTCACCCTGCAGATGGCCGGCAACGACTATCCCGACATCCTGTGGCACGCCAACAACTCTCTGGCCCAGGAGCTGAGCCTGACCGGTCACATTCTGGCCGTGGATGATCTGGAAGACAAGCTTCCCGACTGGATCAAGGTCTTTGACGAAGGCGTGGACGGCGGCTGGGCCTATGTCAAGGGTATGCTCTGCGCCAGCGACGGCAAGCTGTACTGCCTGCCCTCCAAGAACCCCAGAAACACCGCTATGTGCTGGCACCTGCGTGCGGGAACCATGCAGGAAATGGGTCTGATCGACAGCGTTGACGACCTGCCCACCACCGTGGAAGACTTTGTTGCCCTGCTGGAGCAGATCAAGGAAAAGGATCCCGACTCCATCCCCTTCATGGTGCAGGGCTGGGGCAATGTGTGGGACGGCTGGGACTACGCCTACAACGTCCAGTCCGGCTATTATCTGGATTACTTCTCCGGCGAGTTTGTGCCCTACGGCCCCGCCACCGACAACTGGCGTCAGATGCTGATCACCCTGAACTACCTGTATAAGAACGGCCTGATCGCCGAGGATTACCTGACCACCACCGAGGACATGACCAAGGAAAATACCATCGCCGGTATGTACTACGCCGAGTGGAACTGGGCCGGTTCTCACACCAACGCCATGAACGAGCGCAACAGCCAGACCGACCCCAACTGCGGCTGGATCTACTACCTGAACACCATCGCCGCTGACGACAGCCAGCACGTTTACAACAAGGAGACTCCCTACAAGTCCCAGGGCTTCGTTCTGACCGACAAGCTGTCCGGCGAGCGCCTGGATCGGGTTCTGGAGTTCTTCAACTGGTGTGCCACCGATGAAGCCTCCGAGATCCTGAGCTGGGGCGAGGAGGGCCTGACCTACACCGTGGATGCCAACGGCAACAAGAGCTACACCGACCTCATTAAGGACTTTGATACCACTGGCGCTCCTGCCGTCTCCCTGAACGCCTACACCCGCTTCCATCAGGACTTCATCCCCAACCGGAATGTGGATGCGGTGATCGCCGTCTCCGGCCCCGTCAACATCGAACTGGGCGATTCCTTCCAGGCCCAGGGCTATGGCTACTTCAAGCCTCTGAATTTCCTGTTTGACACCAACACCCAGGAAGAGGTCAACATGCTCAAGACCCTGCTGAACGATACCATGACCGACTACTCCAACAAGTTCGTCATGGGCATGATGGATCCCAACAGCGATGCCGATTGGGAAGCCTACCTGAGCGCTCTGGACGGCTGCGGTCTGCAGGAATGGAACCAGTACTACACCGACTACTACAACGCAAACCTCAAGTAATCCATTTCCCCATACCCCGGCGGTTTCCGCCGGGGTATGGCAATCTGGGGAGGAATTTCTGTGACCCATTATGATACCATTCTCGTTGGCGCCACCGCCCTTGCACTGGGATACGCCCATCGCGCGGAAGCGGAGGGACGGCACTGCGCCGTGATTGAGGCGGGCTGTATCTGTATGCCGGAGTTTTCCGCCGCATGGAGCGGGGAAGCGTATATGCCTCAGCACCGCTATTCGGATGAAACGGAGCCATTTGTGCGGGAAATAGAGCAGCGGGGTATTTGCCGGGAAAAACAGCCTGCTTACCCGGAAATGGGCCCGCTGGCCGCCAAATGGTTTGATCATACCGGCTGTGATGTTTGGTTTCTTTCCCGGGTCACAGAGGTATCCCGGGAAGCTGATGTTTGGAAGCTGACAGTCAATACCATCGGCGGCAGCTTTTCCGTAACCTCCGATCGTCTGCTGGATACCACCCCGGACTTTGACCTGCATTGGTTCTTTGATGAATCTGCGCCAAAGGGAACCCTGGCTCTGACAGTCGCGACAGAAGATGGGTTTGATGTTCTCCCTGTGCCCGATGGATTTTCCATGGCGGAGGCCCGGGCCTCTGTGTGGGAGCATTACCCCCGGAAAATTCTCGCTTTCGCGCCGGCGCTGTCCTTTACAACTGCGGAAGAGCCCCGTTCGGTTTGGTATCCTTCCAATACAGCGGGAAGTGTGGCGGACGCGATGGAACTGGGACTGCATCTGGATGCGTTTTCCACACCCGTACCCTGCCGGGGAGAGGTGCCGGAAGAAACGGCCGATATCGTTGTGGCGGGACTGGGGACAGCCGGTTCTATGGCCGCCATCCGGGGCGCACGGAGCGGCTTGCGGGTGATGGGAATTGAGCAGCTTGGTTTTCCCGGCGGCACCAATACCGCAGGAGCCATTCAGGGCTACTACGCCGGGGTCAAGGGCGGACTGTATCAGCAGATCGACCAGCGGGCAAGTGAGATTGGCGACAAGCTTGTTTCCTGTCATGTGGCATACAGCAAGTCTATCGCCCTGCAGGAAGCGTTTTCCCAGGCAAACGTGATCACAAAATACGATGCCCGGGTCTGCCAGGTTCTGACGCAGGGGCAGCGGGTCGTCGGACTTCTCTATCGTGACGCCGAGGGCTTACACCGGGTTCGGACGAAAATGGTCATCGACGCCACAGCGGACGGCACGGTCTGCCGCCTGGCCGGATGCGAAATGCTCCCGGGCCGGGAAAGCGACGGCGGCTTTATGACATTTTCCAATACCTGTCAGTATTATGACCGTACACGGAAGCGAATGTGGTGGGATAATCGGGATAACGGAATTCTGAACCAGTATGATCCCATCCAAATGGGGCATCAGCTGCTGCATTCTTCCTGGGAGGACAACCAGCTTCCCCCGGTGCCGGACTCCAACAAACGGTATCTTGGCATCGCACCCCTGATTGGCATTCGTCAGGGGCAGCGGATTCTGGGGGAGGAAGTTCTGACCTTTTCTGATTTCCTGCAAGGACGGTTGACACAGCAGCCCATTTTCTGGTG
>CADBEB010000054.1 GCA_902793605.1 uncultured Eubacteriales bacterium | reverse complement strand
CCGGGAGATCATCTGGCCCGACGGCCGGAAGTTTCCCATCGACAGGGTGGAATGCTGGCGCAAGGCCCGGGACCACGGACCGGAGACCACCTATTATGTGATTGAGATCGGAGGCAGGAAAAAGATCCTGTATTTCACCCAGAGCCCAATATGCAGCATTGTCAATATGGGCCGGTGGTATGTGGAATCCGCGCATGAATGATAATTCCTGAAGACTAGGGTGTGTTTCTAAATTTGCTCCACCTGCATAATCATGCGAGCTGGATCCCAGATTCGTCGTTATTGTCTCTTGTGTTTATTCAACTGACAGCCTGCTTTGAAAAGAGAATGAAATAGCATACAGTGTCCGGGAGACCGTATACTATTTCTGTTTCCTCAGTTTCTGGCAATACTGTGTGCATAGCTTATCGGTACAGTTAACACATTGTAGCGCAGCGTTGGTCATCTCATAAAACCGCTCAGGGTACATCATGACACAGGCTTCCCAGACGACCCATACCGCAAAGGCAAGTATCAGAAGGGATGTTGTATAAAAGCTGGGAATGAGCATAAATGGGGAAAACATTCGGACACGGTAGTCCGAAACGCGTTTTCTCCACGATATGCTGTTTGAAACTGTTTCATGGAATTACTCCTCTCTGGGTTGATTCTGTGCAGGAGAACGCTCTGGCTGCATGTTGAAACAAAATGTAGTACTGAGGTTTAAAAAATCACGTTTTGTCTGAATAAACATGTTGTTCCAGACGTTTTTCAAATTCACGAACAGGAAGGGGTTTATCATAATAGAAACCCTGAGCGATGTCACAACTGTTTTTCCGGAGAATATCCACCTGATCACTGGTCTCCACGCCTTCTGCTACACAGGTCAGGCCGATTTCCTTCGCCATGTTTACCACATGATGGAACATGATGTTCTGCTTGTTCTGAGTTGCCTGCTCGTTCAGCGGAAGGAAATTTTTATCCACTTTCAGGATATTCCATGGGATTTCCTTGATTAGGTTCAGGGAACTGTATCCAATACCAAAATCGTCGACTGAGGTGTAAATACCTGCCTCCTGAAGACCGGTTACAATGCGCTTCAGGTCTTTGAACTCCACATCGGTTGTGGTTTCGGTCAGTTCGAACTCGATGAAGTGGTGCGGTACCCTATGTCTGTCCACAATAGACAGGATTCGGTCCAGCAGATCCAGGTCAATCAGATGCCTGCGGGACAGATTGATGGAGATACGAACCGCAGGCTTTCCTTCGTCCAGCCACCGGCGAATATCTCTGCATACATGATCGAGCACATAGAAGTCCAGCTTGCAGATGTCCATGGACTGCTCCAGTACCGGAATAAAATCCATCGGCATGACCAGTTTACCGTTATGATACCAACGGCTTAAGGCTTCCGCGCCAACGATGGTATTTGTACTGACGCTGATCTTTGGCTGATAGAACACAAGGATTTCTTCATTTTGAAGGGCCACGGGGAAAACCTGCTTGATCCGCATGGCATGTTCTTTCTGCTCTATCATCTTCTCATTGGAAAAAATGATATCTCCCCGGGCACCGCTCTTGGAAACGTTGTAGGCGTTGATGATCCGGTCCATCAGATCACCAAAGTCATGATAATAGTAATCCTCCGGGATCACCAGCATGCCTGCGTGAGCGGAGATCATAACACGCCCGTCCTCTGCATCTCCGAAGCGTACCGGTGAACCTTCCAGCAGTCTGATCACCTGATCCAGATTCTTTTTCCGGAAAAGAAGCACAAAGTTGTCGCCGCCCAGTCTGCTGACGATTCCATCCTCGCCGGCTGCTTCCTCCAACTGCTGAATATATTTCTTCATAATCTTATTGCTCATATCCCGTCCCAATTGCTGATTGATCAGGGAAAAATGCTTTAGATCCATCCGAGCCGCACAGAAGTCACCCAGGCCCTGATCGTTACCGATTCGTTCCACGGTCTGAGTAAACAGGCGGATATTGCTGAAACCCGCATCATCATAGAGCGTGGCCTTCTGAATCATCATTTTTATTCGGTTTTTGCTGACAAAGTTCAGCATCATCCGCTGGATGGTATCAATGCGGGAAAGCTCTTCCTCTGTCCAGGGTGCTTCTCCTTTTGCATGATAAACCGTACACTGGCCTACCAGGACACCGGACAAGTCACTGCGGATTGTCAGCGCTTTATCCGTTTCAACGCCGGTATCGTAGGGGATGTATGTATCGCCTTCTCCTTTTCGTTCCAAAGCGATACTGTTATAAAAAGAAGTAACTCCCTTGGCAACCCGGAGCATTTTGCACAGCTCCTGTAAATCCGCGTAAACCATTTCCACGCGAATTTGTTCCGTACTTACCATTTCCCGGGTCAGACGTTCTAAACACTCATGATATCGCGCATTCTGATCCATGTTTTTTCCCTTCCATCGCTCATTGAATGATTGGATATGGTCTTCAATTTATAGCTGATTAATTACATTACGCCATTCTACCATGCCGAATCATGTAATGCAAGAGTCTGTCTTTTGGTCGTTTATTGACTTATGGCAAAAGTGACAAAAGCCAACCATAATGCAAATCATTTTTTATATATGAATATACTTTACTTGATTGCCCAGGCAGTCCATCATCAATAATCATGGCATCTCCATCATATTCTACCCAGAGCCCGGTATGCAGCATTATCAATATGGGCCGGTGGTATGTGGAATCCGCGCATCAGTTTTTGCTTCCTCGCGTATCCCGCCCTTTGAACAGCGCATCCCGGGGAAACCGTTTGGTTGCGGTCGCAATCGTTGACTTGCTTTCCGGCCGGCTGTATAATCAATCCGGTCATTGCGTTCTGCAGATGCTGTTAAAGGAGGATGGGACGATGATGAAAAAAGCGATCCTGCTGCTGATGATCATGAGCATGCTCCTGACGGTATGCTTTCCTGCAGACCCATTGGATGCGCAGGCTGAAGGGACCCAGAAAGGGGAACTCCCCGCGTCCTTTGATCTGAGGAACGTCGATACGGACGGAGACGGCGTCGGCGACCGCTGCTATGTGACCCCGGTCAGGTTTCAGAATCCCTTCGCCACCTGCTGGGTCTTTGCGGGGATATCCGCCGCGGAAATCAGCCTTTTGGGGTCTGTGTACGCCGATGACCCGGAAGCCTGGAAAACCCTGGACCTGTCTGAAAAGCAGCTGGGCTATTTTTCCCATATGCTGCTGAACGATCCGACCAGCCCGCAGAACGGGGAAGGCACGACGGCGGCCGATCCCACGGATATGTTTGAAGTGTACGGCGGGGGATCGACACTGATGGCCCTGGAGGCCTTTGCCCAGGGCATCGGCCCCTCCGATGAGCATCCGGACCTGCCCAATATCGGAGAAGCCTTCGAATACCACGGCAAAGAGCGCACTACCGTCCTGGATTATATCGACGGCGCTTTCCGCGGCTTTCACTACAGCGATGAAGACGACTGGACCATTCAGGATGAATTCAGGTTTCACCAGGATTATGTCCTGATGGATACCCACTTGCTTCCTTGCCCCGCTGAACTGCCTGCCCCAGAACAGTATGCTTATAACGAAGCCGGCACGAGGGCCATCAAACAGCAGCTGCTGGAAAAGCGCGGTGTGATGATCAACATCTTGGCGGATCTCAGCAATCCGTCGTCACCGAATGTGAACGAGGCGAAATACATCAGCGACAAATGGGCGCATTACACCTGGGACTTTGGCGCATCCAACCACGCGGTGACCATCGTCGGCTGGGACGACAATTATCCCAAAGAAAACTTCCTTGCGGAGCATCAGCCCCCGGCAGACGGCGCCTGGCTGGCCAAAAACAGCTGGGGATCGGCGGAAGAGGCCTTTCCCTTCTATTCCAGGGGGAACTGGGGCATTGAAAACGAGCAAAGCCAGCATACCGGGTATTTCTGGATCTCGTATTATGATCATTCGATCAGTGATCCGGTGTCCCTGGAGCTGAAGGCTGCGACAGCGCCGCAGAGCGTAGATCAGCACGATTACTTCCTGCCGATCGAACTGCACAGCCATTCCTATATCCAGACGGCCTCCATGGCCAATGTGTTCCGGGCAGATCATTCCAAAACGCTCCGCGCCATTTCCTGCCTGACCGTCTCGGCAAACACCTCCGTGCATTATCAGGTTTATCTTCTCCGGGATGCCTTTGAGACGCCTGAAGACGGGCTGATGGTGGCGGAAGGCGACATCTCCTTCATCGATGCCGGTTTCCACCGCATCCCAGTCAGCGAGGTTCGTGTGCAGAAGGGCCAGTATTTCTCTGCCATTGTGACGCTGACCAATCAGGAGGGGACCCATGACGTCGTCAAGTTCAGCACATACGGACTCGGTGGAGACGTCCAGGCAGCCATTGTGAATGAACGGGAAAGCTATCTGTATCAGGACGGGCAATGGCAGGATTACAAGGCGGTCCTGGATGCCTGGGCGACAGAGGCCGCGGGTGAGGAAATATCATTCGGTCAGTCCTATGACAATTTTCCCATCAAGGTTTTCAGCGACCGGGCGGCAAACGACGTCAGGATGAAACTGAAGCCTGGAAGTGAGCAGCTTTCCCTGCTGGAAGGCTTCGATCAGGGCCGGTATTCTGTGCAGTTTGTTGTGAACAGTGGCTTCGACATCGGGCGTCCGTCCATTGTATGGCAGCCGCTGCCCGGCTCGGAAGACATCCTGGAGCTGGCGCCGAAAGATGAAGGTGCAACCCTTGACGTGACCGCGAAAAAGTCCGGGACAGCCATGCTGTCCGTGACGGCAGAGGGGATCGGGACCACGGTTTTCCCGGTCACGGTCAGACAGGGCCGTCTCGATCACGCAATCGTCATTGCGATGGAACCGGCATACACCGGGCAGGCAGTCATCCCCCTGGTCCTGGCGTACAGCGACGCCGATACTCAGCTGAAAGAAGGCGTGCATTATCAGGTGGCGTTTGACAACAATATCCTGTGCGGACTTGGCCGGGCTGTGATCACGGGGATCGGCCCGTGCGCGGCTCCCGATGCAGCGCCTGTTGTGGAGTATTTCTCTATTGTTCCCTGCAGCCCGGAAATCCTCTCCCTCTCGGCCCAAAGCGGGGAAATCCGTCTGTCCGTGAAGGATCTGTCCGATACGGGCGCGGATGGCTATGAGGCCCATTATCGGCTAAAGGGAACCGATGATTGGACCGCCGCCCCCTTTGAGGCCGGCCGGACCGATGTGGTGATCGGCAGCCTGGCTGCCGGCGAATATGAAGTGCAGGCGCGCGCTTTTGTGGATAACACCGGCGCTGCCGCCGATGCGCCGGAGTATTACAAGCGGATCGAATACGGCGAATACGGCGATGTCAGCACCGTCGTTGTTCCGTAAGGGCAGCCCCTTCCGGGATAAGAAAAGCAGCGGCTCTCAGATCGTCCCTGAGTAGAGGACGGTTGGAGAGCCGTTTTGGTTGGTGGGTGACTCATTTGTCTGTTCTCGATGATCATCCTATACTGGCGATACCATTGGCAGGTTCGGCCGCGCAGAATTTTGAAGCAGATTGATAAAACTCTGCGTGCGTGCAAGGTAATTAGGAATAGGTGTTCGTCTCCGGATCCAGATAGGACATCGGCAGATAATCTCCTGCAGTTCCTACCCGCAGTACACCGTTTTTCCGGATGGCATATATCACATTATTTTCTTCGCCCGCTGCCTGTGTGCTGCCAAGAAATCGGATCAGCCTGTCCTGGAAATCGCGATAATACGGCTTTTCAATGAAGGCCACATGGGACGCTCCTTCGATCACTTCCAGTTCGGAACCGGCCGGAAGGTCGTCAAGGACCGCGTTCACGCGGCTGAAGTCCAGATAGGGATCCTGATCCCCGCAGATCACAAGCGTGGGGACCGTGATTTTTTTCAGATTAATCAGAGACTGTGTTTTGTCCACACAAATATCCCGTCTGCCGCCGTTGGGACTGGATTCTTTGTCATAATGCCAGGAGCCTGAACAAAGCATTTCAATGACAACAGGATCCGCAATCAGGTAATTGAACGTCCCGTCTTCATTTTTCTGGAAATCATCCGCTGCATGCTCCCATGTATTGTGATGGAACGGCTCTGTTACGTCGGCCTTGCCGAGGCCGCTCAGGATGGGCGCAAAAAGGACAGCCTGTTTATATGCCCGGGATGGTTTGAGACAAACCGGCCGGCCGTCACTGTTCCCCAGCTCCAGCCCAGCAGATCGATCTTGTCCTGCCCGGATATTTCACAGATCTTCTCCACGGCGGCATGGATATCCTCCGCTGCATAATCCGAATCCGGAAGGAAGCCGTCTTCCACTTCCTCTGACTGACCGAATCCCGCGATATCCAGCCGCCATACAGCATAGCCTTCCCGTGCGAGAAACCGTACCAGGCTGTAATCCTCATAATCGATATCGAACTCGTGGGAGGAATATGTAACGCCGTGGATCAGGAGGATATTTCTGTCCGGATTCGATCCCGTGACCGACATGCGGTCCAGATGCAGATCGATGCCGTTTCTTTCCAGAGGGTATTCATTATAGCTGTACGAAACAGACGGCTCCGCCGCGCTGCTTTGCTTTTGTGGTTCCTCCCCGGAAGCACATGTCGCCAGTGAAAAAATCAACATAACGGCAAGAACCATTGCTGTTATTTTCTTCATATCTGATCCTCACTTTTTTCATAAATATCCTTTCGGAATTCCAGACCCATTATCGTTTATCCTCCCATTCCATCATAACTGCTTATAGTATGTTCCGATCACCTTTGTCATCAGATGCCGGCGTTTCATCATGTCGTTTCCTTACTCCCCCAGCACCTCATCGATCGCTTCCTGCAGATATCCCGCATATGCCTCCCGGACGTGTTCCGGGGCGGAGATCGTCATATCTTTGCCGTACTGGAATACCCAGGCATAGAATGTCGGGGACAGGTGGACCTTTACCGTGACTTCCAGGAAATCGCGTTTCTTCTTCAGGGTGACGTTCTCCCCGAACTGGTCCGCGACCTGGTTTACCAGGAAAGGCTTCAGCCGGAGGGTGACCGTCTCCTCCGGTCCGTCGAACATGCAGAAGATCCTGTCCGAATGGTCCTCCAGGCGCAGCTCTTCCGGCGCCGGCCTCCGTTCCTTCGCGCTGATCTTCGGGACCTCCATCCGGTCAATCCGGAAACGGGCGATATCCCCGTGCTTTTCACTCCAGCCGACCAGATAATACCGGCCCTTCTTCCAGATCATCGCATAGGGGGATACCTCATAGATATAACCGTCGTGCTTCGGCTGGCTTTTCATATCCTGCGTATATTCATAGTGTTTGAAACGGATCCGTTTGTTCCGGTCCATGGCGGTCTTGATCGTCTGCACGGTATAGAGCGTCGACTCATTGTCCTCGAAATGAACTGGCCGGCGGAGATCGCGTCGATCAGGATCTGAAGCTCCGCTTCCGACCACTCCCGGCCCAGGTATTTGAAGAACGTTCCCTTGCCGCTCACCTTGCGGACAACGATGTCCTCCTTCGCCCGCTGCAGGGACGCGATATCGTCCCGGAGGGTCGGCGCGGTAATACTCTCCCCGATATCTCCGAACATCCGGCGGATATCCGCCGCGGAAACTTCCTTCTCCTCGTCTGTATTGTCCTTCAGATACCGGAGAAGGACGATGAGCCTTTCCTTTGAGTCCATATACACCTGTCCTTTGCCTGATTTCAGGAT
>CADBEB010000053.1 GCA_902793605.1 uncultured Eubacteriales bacterium | reverse complement strand
TTTTTCTGCACCTGCAAATCCGGGCTTTAAAGATACCAAAAACCGCCTTCATGTTATTGGACGATATTCAGGTTGTAATTTAGTTTTGCATTCAAGCAAAAGGAAACGGGTCCTGAAAACCGGTTCGACGATGCAGGAGGTGCCGAAGATGGAGCTCGCTATGCAGGATATGACGTGGAAAGAGATCGCCCTGGAAGTAACGAAGGACTTCATGGCCTGGGGCTGCCCCTTCAGCCGGAAGAAGCTGCCCGCCATCGCCATGGGCTATGACTGCACCCCGCTGTTCTTCTGGAACTGGATGGACGATCCGGAGACGGAGAAGACCGAGAAGGGCTTCCTGCGTGTCCTGGGCTATGCCTGGCGGAAGCACCTGGAAGAGGAAGCGGAGATTGAACCGCGGACCGCAAAAGCGGTGCCGGCGGCCGTCTGGACAGGCAGCGGAAGGAAGGCGGCGTAACGATCCGGCCGGCGATTCCGCTGCTGAAGATGAACCCCTGACGACAAAGACGAATCTGGAAGGAGATTGGATATGCGCAACTATATTCTCTATGGAAAAACCCGTTTTGCAAAACACCTGCTCTATGCTTTCCTGGATGTGCCGGAGGCCCTGGCAACCAGCGTGCTGCTGAAGCATGATGTCCGGGCAAAGTTTGTCCATCTCCTGACCCGGGAAGACACGGACTATGTCCTGGTTCAGATGAAGATCCACCGGAACGACCGGCGGAAGTTCCTCGACGCCATGGAGAACCTGAAGACGAAGATGCTCATCTGTGGCCATCCGGACTATGAGACCCGGGCAGGGGAATTCATCCGGGAACTCGAAGATGATATCATTGAAGAATCCCTGCAGGACGAAAAACTGATGAAAAAGATGGGGCTGGATGACAAGAACATTGTTATCGTGGATGGCTGAAACAAGTATCCTGATGAGATGCCGGGAGAATGTCTAACAGAAGCAAACTTTCCGGGAAGAGATCATTTGTCGCATCGAAAACGACCTTTTCTTTTTTGTTTCCTCAGCTCGGCGGGATATCCCCGCCGGCTTTTTTCGTCTGGTGGGCGATCACCCGGCGGAGGCTGTTGCAATAGATCCATTTCTCCAGTACATGCCGAAACGGCGCGAAGGAGTTTCCGTGCAAAGCATCGTACCGCGGCTCTTTTTGTTTGCAAATGCGTTTTTCCGGGAATGCTGCCCCTTCACTTTTCTGCAGGAGCCCCTTCACTTTTCTGCAGGAGTTACATGTAGACAGAAGGTTTGCATTCATGTTATCCCTGGTGATCGATTTCTTCGGAAAGCATGTGTCGTTCTTTGACCGGGAGGACGGGATGGTCTGCTGCCGGCTGAAGGTCAGTACCATGGCGATGAAGCACTGGGCAGTGGAGCACGCGAACATGGTGAAGGTTGTTTCGCCGGAGAGCCTGGTGGAGGAGATCAGGGAAGAGATCCGGAAAGCGGCGGAAATGTACGGTTTGGATGAGGCGCAGAATAACGGCGGGTCAGGCACAGACTATATCCGGTCTGCTCAGATTCCCATCCGGGCAGACCGGTTCCGGTATCTGACGGGACAGTACTGCCGGGTAACGGAGGATGGTCAATGGGAAATGTATTCCCTGCCGGGAGGATTGTTCAGTATCTATGATAAAGTGAATGGAAACTGTGTCTTTGATGCTGTGTATCAGATGCTGCGGGAGCCGGAGAATCAGCCGGATGATGAATCGGTGGCTGTTGTAACGCAGATACGTACCCGGCATGAGGGTTCAGATCATCCGGAAGCTATTGATGATTTCGCGATGCTGTTGAATCTGATCGAAAATGAGCTGTAGTATTCCTGCATTCGTCGCCGCCCTTCGGGGCGGCTTTTCCCGATGTCACATTTTTGCGGCATCGGGGGTGTCATAATGGGGATGCCGGTAAAAGGCAGAATGACTTTTCGCTGAAGAGAAGGAGGTTTTGCTGATGAATATTCCTGTGATCGCGATGCCGCCACGGTTTGAGAGGCTGAAGCCTGCTCCGGAAGATCCGCCGTATATAAGGTCGTATGGTTACCAGTCATCCAATGCACTGTGCTATGTGATTTTTCAGCCAATTCCCAGGGAAAACGCAATGCCTTACGATGATCCGCAGCCTGTCATTGACGGGATCCACGCGGTGCTGGAGGATGACCAGGGGCTGATTGCTGTGGAGACCGGTAGGACGAAGGCCGGCCGCCGGTATACTTATTCAATTGTGAAATCGCTGAAGGAACCGTGCGGCGTGCAGTATTGCCTGACGATGCATTTTGAATGCCTGGAATGCTCTGTGCAGGTTCAGGGGTTCTTTGATGAGGCCGGTATGACCGGAATGCGGGACGCAATGGTGTATGCCATGCTGTCGAATGAGGGGAAGGTGGAGGCGACGGAAAACGGGATCATCGGGTGGAATGAGGATCCCTATGATCCGGAGTATAAGCGCGGGAACTGCATGAACTGTTCCGAAAGGAAGGAGTATGATGAGCTCTTTCCGGAGCATCCGCTGTCCGAGCTGCGGAAGTTTGTTGCGGAAGTGATTGAGCTGAACTGAGGAGCAGGAAGCAAACTTCTTGTTCTCCTGTGTCGCCGGGCAGGCGACACGCCAGACCGGGAAGCCAGGTTAAAATGAAACTGGTAAAAGACAAGGAGGGATTGTGCATGTACGGAGCGATTCCGGGCGATATCATCGGATCGGTGTATGAGTGGGATAATATTACGACGTTCCCTTGTTTCCCCTGTTTGGTATAATAGTCTCAAAGATCTGATTCTTTTGTTTGTTGAGGTAACATATGGCACGCTATTCCTGTGGTATGTACGGCGGAAGCTTCAATCCGTTGCATCTGGGCCATGTTCGGTGCATGATTTCCGCTGCCAATCAGTGCGATAAGCTGATCATTGTAATCTGCGAGGGGAAGAACCGCGGAGAAATCGGTATCCGTTTGCGTTATCGCTGGGTATATGAGGCGACGAAGCATTTTCCGCATGTCCGGATTTTTGTGCTGACGGATGACGCGCCGACCAAGGCGGAGTATACGGAGGAAACCTGGTACACGGACGCGGAGAAGGTGAAGCTCTTTGCCGGGGAACCGATCACAGCGGTGTTCTTCGGGGATGATTATTCCGCGGACAGCATGTGGGCAAAATGCTATCCGGAGGCGGAAATGGTGATCCTGCCCCGGGACGGGATCTCCTCCACGGCGATCCGGAAGGCGCCGCTTTCCTGCTGGGATATGATGCCGGATTTTGTGCGGCCGTACTATGTGAAGAAGGTGCTGCTCATCGGGACGGAAAGCACCGGGAAGTCTACGCTGGCGATCTCCCTGGCCCGGCATTACAACACGGTCTGGCTGGAGGAGGTCGGACGGGAGATTTCCGCCCGGTCCGGGACAGACCTGTGGATGCTGCCGCAGGACTTCACGGATATCCTGCTGCAGCACAAGGTAAAGCAACTGGAGAAGATCGCTCAGGCAAACCGGGTGTTCTTTGAGGATACCAACTGCCTGACGACCCTGTTCTATGTCGATTTCCTGGAAGGGGAGGAGAAGGAGAAGAACCGGGCGCTGGCGGAGGCGGTTTCTGCGTTGAACGAATATGATCTGGTGCTCCTGCTGGGGCCGGATGTGGCCTTTGTGCAGGACGGGGACCGGAGCGAGGAGATCGCCGCGGACCGGGCCGGATTTACGGAGCTGCTGAAGAAGATGTGTGAGGAGCACGGTCTGGAGGTTGCAGAACTGAACGGGGATTACGAGCAGCGGTACCGGAAGGCTGTGGAGCTGGTGGACCGTCTCCTGGAGGAATAAGGCAGTGAAAGAGAAACTGAAGCGGTATATGACGCCCTTCCAGTGGGCGGAGGTCCTGGCGATTATCGCATTTACGGTGTATTTCGCGCTGACGAACAAAATGGATCCCTGGTGGTATATCCTGATCGATTCTCTGGCGGCGGTCTGCGGGGTTTTCTGTGTGGTGCTGTGCGCCGGCGGTAAGAAAAGCCAGTATTACTGGGGCCTGGTGAACATCCTCGCGTATATTGTTATCGCCATGATCAATAAGTATTACGGCGAGGTCATGCTGAACGGTCTGTATTACCTGCCGACACAGTTCATCGGGCTGTGGGTGTGGGGCAAGCACTACAAGCAGAAAGAGGATCAGGTGGAAGGCCTGCGGATGGACGGAAAGCACATAGCGATCTGGTCGGTGTGCTCGGTGGCCGGGATCTTCCTGTACAAGCTGGTCCTGGATGCCCTGGGCGGAAACGCCACGCTCCTGGACAGCATGAGCACGGTGCTCTCCATCGTGGCCAATGCCCTGATGGTCCTGCGGTACCGGGAGCAGTGGGCGCTGTGGATCGTTGTGGATGTTGTGACGGTGATCATGTGGATCATCGCCGGTGATTTCCTGATGACTGTCATGTGGGCGATCTACCTGATTAACGCGGTATACGGCTGGATCATGTGGTCCAGGATGAGTCAGGTGACTTCGGGAGAGGAGGTTCAGGTATGAGTTATGACCGGTTTATTGAACTTCTTCAGATGCTGATTACCATGACAGATCCTGAATACGAGGAATCTGTACAGAATGCGAAAGCCGTTCTGAAGCATCTGGGACGACTTGGCAAAACGTCCGGAATGATGGACGCGTATACCTTCCGATGCATTCACGGAGCATATAATGAGTTTGAATCTCTTTTGCGTCACAGGGTTGAATTTGCCGGTGTTCCCGGAGATACAGAAGGAAATATGGCAAAGCGCCGGCGACTTTCCCTGGCGGTTTATCCACACTGCTGAGAAACTTGTAGGAGGGAAACAGCATGAGTCTGGAACGGTTTATTGAGTTGCTGCAGGCTTTGATCACCATGACGGATCCGAACAATGAGTTTCAGATGCTCAACGCTAGGAATATCCTGAAAAACCTGATGGAGCTGGCTCGTGATTCGGAAAAGGCGGATGCACTGGCAATCCGTGCCATGGGGCGGAGTTTCCGTGAGTTTTCTGATATTATGCGCCATAAGGATGACTTCGCGGGGAAACCGGGAGATTATTCCGGAAACAACGCGAAGCGCCAGCGGCTGAAATATATGTTCCTGCCGCACTGCTGAGATGAGGACGCTTGAGATCGGCAGGACGCAGCTTTCCTGCAAGGATTATGAGTGCAGCGATGACGGGGTATATCTCTCCAAGGAGAAACTGAACCTGTGGCTGTACATTGAGCTGACGGAGGCCTGTCCTGCGGCCTGTCCTTTTTGCGTGTTTTCGGAGGCATGGCACAGGACGGGAAATCGCCTGGACCCGAAGAAGCTCCGGAAGACACTTCAGCAGATCGCACCGGTGGTTTCCGGCGTATCCCTGACCGGCGGGGAACCGATGACGGATATCCCGCTGCTGGAGGAGACAATCCGGGTGATGCGGGAAACGATTCCCGATGAGATCGAGCTGGACATGGTCACCAACGGCCTGAATATCCGGAAGCTGCCGGAGCTGGAAGGCATCCGGCGGTTCGGGACGATCCATGTGAGCCGGCACGCGGTGGAGGATGACGTGAACGCGGAGCTGATGCGCTGGAAGGACGCGCCAGCGATGGAAACGCTGAAGGAGGTTTTTGCGTCGCTTCCGGATCCGGGGGCAACTGTGCTGAACTGCGTGCTCCAGCAGTATGGTGTCCATGATATGGAAACGGTCCGGGCATATCTGGAGATGGCGGCATGGATCGGGGCGGCGAACGTCAGCCTGATCGGGATGTTCAAGGCGAATGATTACTGCCGGAGGAACTATATCTCACCGGCAATGCTGGATTTTTCAGACGATCCGAGGTTTACGGTCTGGAATCACTTTCGGGATTATGATTATTGCCAGTGTTCCACAGGGGATTACAAAGCGACAGCAGGATATGTGCGGTATTACTACCGCTGTCCGGGCAATGTTCCGTCGCCGGATTGCTGCAGGCAGCTGGTATACGGGGTGGACAATGTGCTGAGGGCCGGGTTCGGGAACGCGGAGGTAATTGAATTGTTTGATTGATTTAGCGATCCGGCAGGTTTGTGGTATAATATATCCGTAACTGAATAACGCCTATGAAGAGTGCGCGAGGGACAGGCCCTGTGACCGCACGACAACCTGCCTGATGGCAAGGTGCCAAAGCCTGACCGATAGGATATGAGATATGAGCCATCCTGTCGGTGCGATAGGATGGTTTCTTCGTCCTCTTCATGGGTTGATCATGGAGAGGAGTGCGAGCATGAAAAGGGAAACAGTTTGCATCGGGGATTATATTCGGATCAGGGAGGGAAAACGGCCGGATCCGGAGACGGAACGCAGAAGGCTGCAGAAGGGATTTGGGATTGAACATCCGGAACGGATCAACGGATACGCGGGACTGTTTTTTGGACGCGGGGACGTTTTTGTGTCAGAAACTGTCTGGGATTTCATGAAGGACGGTGACCTGGAGAAGTTTGTGCTTGATGCGCTGAGAAAATTTGAGAGGGAAAACTACGGCGATATTTCAAACGGTGATATAGAGCAGAATGGTGAAAATCGCTGGCTGAGTAATGGCGATCTGGTTATGGGCCGCTATGGTTACTATTATGGCGATGAATACATGGGAAAGAACCGGTTTGATGAAGTGATCCGGATCAGGACCTGGAAAGGAAATATCTGGATCACCTATGATTCGGAGCCGGATCTGTTCCTGCTCCTGGATATGAACAGGGAAGAGCAGGCCTCAGGGGAAACTGCCGACGAAACTGCCGGGCAGGCTGAGATGCTGGGAGGGATCGGATTCCTGAAGGAGTATCGCGCACATCCGGACAGGTATCTTCCGCTGGTGTCCCGTCAGTATGAGATTGTGAAAGAACAGGTGGATCAGGTGACGAACCTGTTCTGGGACGCGGGGATCATCGAAGAGAACCGGCCGTACTTTATAAAGTGCTGGAAGATGTTCCATGTGACGACCCTGGATGTTTATGTTTCCGCGGAGGGAATGGAACGCTGGGACGCAGAGCATCTCTTTGTGCCGAAGATGATCCGGCGCGGCCTGCTGGAGGTGGATGATGTACGGAAGATTCCTCCGAACGTTGGCAGGACTAAGGATCGGGATGGGAAAGAGTTTTATATCATTCATCTGGTGATCGGCGATGAGAAGCCGGTTCAGAATATCCGTTGGGTCGGGGCAAAGCGTACGTTTAAAGAACTCAATGATTTCAATGCGCATGGATAAAAGACAAGGAGGTCAGGTATATGCTGTTACGGTGTGATATCAGCCTTACCAGGGACTGGCGGAATCAGAATCTTCCGATACCGATTTATGATTTCATGGCAAGGTGGGAGAGAAAAGCAGCCGAAGCGATGAAAACCTATGAATTCCAGTGGCCTGCCAAACTGGTGGAAACACAGTTTATCTATGAAGGGAAATCGTATTCAATCACACCGGCAACATTTGGGATACCAGATGACTTATGTGAAATCTTCCAGACCAATGGTATGGATGATGACCTCAGGACTATTCCGGGAGTACAGAATGTAATGTCCTGTGGTTTTCTCGATTGAGAAAAAGCCTGTTTGCCTAATTTACTTGCTGTACGCCGGGAAGAAGATGATCGAGGTTGTTATGCTTCAGGAGATGGCGGAGGAGAGTTGACTTTCACTGATGCGCGGATTCTACATACCACCGGCCCATATTGACAATGCTGCATATCGGGCTCTGGGTAAAATACAGGATCCGTTTCCTGCCCCCGATCTCAATAACATAATAGGTGGTCTCCGGTCCGTGGTCCCGGGCCTTGCGCCAGCATTCCACCCTGTCGATGGGAAACTTCCGGCCGTCGGGCCAG
>CADBEB010000052.1 GCA_902793605.1 uncultured Eubacteriales bacterium | reverse complement strand
TTTCAGGTCAATGCCGGATTTCGTAAGCGCATGCTGAATTGATTCGACCATATGATCCGCAGACGGCGAATTGTCTGTGTTCCAGTTTGCGTCAATATCGACCGTATGGCGGACATCTTCCGTGAAACCCGCTTCCATCAGGCAAGCTTTCAGGACCATAGAACCCTTAAAACTCACAGGAATGCCACTTTCGTAAATCGCCTTCATGACCTGATACATCAGCTTTTCTTCTGCAGACAGTTTCATCGCGGCGCCTCCTTACTCATCATTGTCAATTTTATTGATTTTATAGAAGTTGACGCATTTGAAGCGGTTAACCTGATTATATGTGATTCCCCGATGGAATTGAGCGTTATGAGTAAGAACCTGAATTTGTCCGGTTTCCCTCAGGCCCGGCTTTCAGCTTTCTTCAGGTCAAGCCAGACGCGGTAAATCAGCGCAAAGGAAGAGAATATGACAGGCCTCATATACAGAGACAGATAATTCATCGGGATGTCAATCTGTTCGATATCCTCTGTGATGGAGGCCATGGGCCGGATGGTGTTGAGGACGGCGACCGCAAGTTCCAGAATAACGATAACAAACAGGGCGCGCTGGCCATATCCTCCATCGTTGATCCTTGTCGCCAGTATTATGAGCATGGTGAAAACAGCGATCCCTTCAACGACCTCAAAGACGCGTTTGAACTCGTTTTTTGCTTCATATGGAAAAACAAAGCATTGCACCGCGATCAGGGCTGCGCAGGCGCAGATAATTATCCGGACATGCTTTTCCTTTTTTTTCATTAAATCCGACAGGGCGAACGCAGCAAGGGAAAGAAACGCCAGGGCATAAAAAACATTCAAAAACACGCGTACGGCTGAGAATTCGACCTTGATATCCAATACATCTGAAAGGCACAGGATAAAGAAACAGCCGCCCAGTACAATCTGAAAAACAGCCAGCGCCTTCTGGGGTTTTGTGATCATCGTATTCCTGGAAGTTCTTTTCCAGAACAGAAGGATCGCTCCGACAAACAGGACAGCACTTATAACCTGAAACGCAATTTCCATGAAAATCCTCCTTTTTCTGCGACCGGTTTTTGAGTTCCCGTGACTTTGCTGTAATTTTTTCTTAGACTTATAAGTTTTTTGTAATCATAATCGCAATATTAAAACTTGTCAAATGAATGATTTGCTTTTGTGAGACCTTTCAGCCTGGGTATATAAACCGCTCCGGAACCAATATGCCGTTTGCAAAGCCGATGGTTCCCGGGCGGTGGTCCCGGGCGGTGCGGGCGATGGCTTTGAGGGAGATTTATTTTCTTTTTTTGTACAGTGTGGGAGGATTCAGTGCTGGTACGGCTGCGCCGGCGGTACCGCGTGTCCTCTGTAAACCGGTGATCTGCCGTTACTGCTGCTCTCAGTACAGGCTGTTGATATAGTCCGTCAGCGCTTCCCGGTCATAGAGGTGGTCATAGGTGCGGATGACATAATCCGGTTCCACGCCCTGGTCCACATCGTAATACGCGCCGTTGATCATGAAGGAGATGCGCAGCGGCCCGGAGACAGCAAAGGAGGTTCCCCAGGCCGTGGTCATGGGAAGGACCACGCAGCTGCCGCCGCGGGATTTGCTGCCAAGCAGCTTGACATTGCCGTCCATCTTGAAAGCCCACGGAATCAGGTTACCGCAGGAGAAGGAGACCGGGGAGATCAGGCAGTAAAGGTTCAGCCCGCGCCCTGCCAGCGTATCCTGCTCATCATACTCCCGGTCCAGATTGACATCCGCCCGGAATACGGTGGTTTGTTCCGCTCCGCTGAAGGAATCCTTAACGGACAGCTGGGCGTCCCCGAGGAACCAGCACAGCGTATAGACCGCCGCGGCAGCGTGGCCGCCGGTATTGCAGCTCAGGTCCAGCACGACGTTCTCGATCGGGCTGTTTTCCCGGGTGATCTGCCGGTGCGCCTGGATGATCTGGCCGCAGGTATCGATCGCGGAGGGGTCCGCTTCCGGATCGCCGTAATAGTCCGCGCGGGTGAATTGGAACAAGTCCAGCGTAACATAAGCGGTGTTTCCCACCTCATAATAGCCGGCGACGCCGGTGGAATTCCCTCCCGTCACGGAGGGATACTGCTGACGGAGAGCGTTAAGCTTTAGCCTCAGGTTCAGGGCGGCGGCGCTGGAATAGCCGCTGCTGGACGCGGTGGTTGGCGTTTCCAGCAGGTAAGAGTCTCCGTAGTAAACAGAATGGCCGTCGTCCAGCCACAGGCTCACCATGTCGCGGATTGCCTGGTCCGCTTTGGCGGTATCCTCGCCCATCATAGCCTCATACAGGCCGGTTTCGAGAAAAAACATCATGAAGCTGTCGATATCGTGGGTTTCCCTGATCCCGTACAGGTGATCCAGCTCCATGGCCAGCTCCCGTACGGCAAAATCCCGCAGGGACAGGCTGCGTCCGCCCTTTTTGCCCGCCAGATAGAGGCTCACGAGGGACGGCTCCGCCATCTTCTCCTCAACCTTCTGCATCATCTGCGCCATCAGGGCCGCCTGATCCTGCGCTGCGTCCGCGCCGGCATCCGAATACTCCCCGCTTTCCGTCATTTCCGCAAGCACAAGCATCATAGCCGCCTGCCTGGCAGCGTTTTCATTCAGGGTTTCCACCCGGCCCATGATCAGGTTCTCCCCGTTGAAGTACAGGCCAAACTGCTGATTGCTCAGGAAGAAAGCGGACAGCGTCTGGACAGGTACCAGATACAGGCCGTCCTGCGCCAGCATCGGAATACCGTATTCCTTCAGGTCAAGCGCAACCGGCTCACCTTTGCGCTCGCGCGAGCTGACGTTGGTCAGCAGATACGGGCGGCCTTCCTTGTCCGTTTTGCTGATGTTGCCGATCACGCCCAGATAATCCAGGTCATTGGTGCTGAAGTGCAGGAAGCCGAAATAATCCGGCCAGATGATCCGGCTGTTTGTAAAGTTAAAGGCCGTCGTGCAGCCGTTTTCCCGCGTGCACATGACAATACCGGTATCCGGATTCGCTTCCACCGTGAGCTGGTAATCCGCCGCCAGGTTCACCCAGAGATAGTTCATGAACGCCGCGAAATCATTCAGATCCATGAAAGGAAGATCGTCAGCCCCGTCCGCAAAGTACAGCGGGAATTCCCCGGGCCAGACGAGCTCAAGGTCCCCCAAATAAAAAGGGAAATCTTTCCGGACAAGCTGATGCTCCGCGCCGGTTTCCCACAGGGACGGAATGACTTCTGCCTTTTCCGTTTCTTCAGCCAGAGACCCGCATAACGGGCACATCAGCGACAGTATCAGCAGGACAGAGATCAGCTTCTTCATATTCATACCTCCTGTTCTTTTACAGCATGTATTGCAGTATGCCGTTCCGCAACATTCAGAATATCCCTTGTATACTGTTTTGGAAATATGCTGCATTATAACATATATACCCTTTGTAATACAACAGGTTTTCTCAGGGACAGGAAACCTTCCTCCTGATGATCAGAAAACCTGAAGTCAAGCTGACAAAGGTCATGTGCAAAGCGCCTCTTCGGAGACGCTTTGCGCAGCAGGTCCGGCAGTCCGAACGCCTGAGTTCCGCCAAGCAGAATCGGAGCAACCGGGGAAAGGATACAGAGCATGACAGCAAGGGCCGCCCGGCGGGAATTCGCTTCCTTCGGTTGCGGTTGTTGATATTGCCTGTTTCCGGGTTTTCATTCGTCGATATTGACGCCTTACTGCCTGAAGTACGGATTCATAACTGAACTGACGACCGGCAATAACACACCTGCAAAACAACAGCGCCGATTCCTGCGAATCGGCGCTGCTTTTTCAAAAAGGGGAACGGATTTTTATCAGGCAAACTGGCTGTTGTAAAGCGCCGCGTATTTTCCGTTCCGGTTCATCAGCGTATCGTGGTCTCCCACTTCCCTGATGTCGCCGTTTTCCATATACAGAATCACATTCGCGTCACGGATCGTTGAGAGCCTGTGTGCGATCACGAAACTGGTGCGTCCCTTCATCAGAACCGCCATGGCATTCTGGATTGCCTGTTCGGTATACGCGTCGACATTACTGGTTGCTTCGTCCAGGATCATGATCTCAGGATCGGCGATCACAGCCCGCGCAATCGTAAGAAGCTGCCGCTGGCCCTGGGAAATGTTTTCCGCGCCTTTGGAAAGGACCATGTCGTATCCGCCGGGCATGGTATGGATAAAGGCATCCGCAGAAACGGACTTTGCCGCCGCTTCCATTTCCTCATCGCTGACTTCACGAACCGCGGAGTATTTCAAATTGTCGCGTATTGTCCCCTCAAACAGCCAGGTGTCCTGCAGGACCATGCCGAAATGCTTCCGCAACTCGCAGCGTTCCATTTCCTTCGTGTTGACCCCGTCAACCATGATCTCGCCGCCGTCTGTTTCATAAAACCGCATCAGGAGGTTGATCAGCGTGGTTTTGCCGGCTCCGGTAGGTCCGACGATGGCGATCTTCTGTCCCGGCCTGGCTTCAAAGCTGACATCCGTCATCAGCAGGCGGTCCGGGGTATATCCGAACCGGACGTTCCTGAATTCAACCGCTCCGTCACAAAGAGTCGGAACCTTTCCCGGCTGCGGATCGGGGATCTCCTCCTCCGCGTCCAGCAGTTTGAAAATCCGGCTTCCGGCTGCCACGGCGGAGGAAAGCTGGCTTGACATCTGCGCAAAGGTGGAAAAGGGCTGCTGGGCAGTCTTGGTATACTGAAGCGCTGACTGGATGTTGCCGACGGTCATATATCCTTTCAGGGCGAGCAGGCAACCGACCAGGCCGGAAAGCGCGTATCCGATATTGTTGACCATCTGCGTCAGCGGCATGATCGTACCGGAATATTTCTCGGCTTTTTCCGCTGTGCCCCTGAGTTCCTCATTCAGCGATTCAAACTGTTCGATGGCCTTGTCCTGGTAATTGAAAGAGGAAACCACATTCTGCCCGTTAAACATTTCCTCCACATAACCGTTTACGTCTCCCAGGAGATTCTGCTGCGCCGCAAAGCTCTTCGCGCCGCGCTTCATCACGGGTCCCGACATCATCAGCGTCCCCGGAATCATCAGGGCCGCGATCAGAGCCAGCCATCCGTTGATCGAAAGCAGCATGACAAGCACGCCGACCAGCGTTATGACCGCGGTGATGCTCTGGAACAGGTTTTTCCCAAGAAGCGTATTGATGGCGTCCACATCGTTCGTGATCACGGAAAGGATCTCGCCGTTTGTGCGGGTATCGTAATAATTCAGCTTCATCCTGTGCATCTTGTTGTCGATATCGCTGCGGAGATCCTTTACCACGCAGGAAGCAACCCGCGCCATCATACGGTTTGCCATGGAATTGAAGAGGAAGGACAGTACATACATGACGATCAGCGCGATCACAAGCCATATGACTGCCTGGACTTTTCCGATGGCCATGAAAGGCCCCTGTACCCATACGGAAGCTGGGTTTACCGTGCCGTCGGGCAGGTTCTCGATAAACCAGACATGATCGGTAATCCCGGCGTACAGAACGGTGGTTACGTCTCCCAGAAGCCTCGGGGCAATCACCGTAAACAAAGTCCCGATCAATGCGGCCACCACGGAAATCACAAATTTGCCTTTATAGTTCTTCAGATAATGGAAAAGGCGCTTAAGCACTTTCGAGTTCACGCTTCACTTCCTCCTTTCCCAGCTGGATTTCAGCAATCTCCCGGTAGAGTCTGCAGGAACCCAGGAGCTCCCGGTGGGTTCCCGTTCCCACCACTTCCCCGTTTTCCAGCACAAGGATCCGGGTGGCGTCCATGATCGTATTGACACGCTGCGCAACAACGATCATGGTGGCTTCTCCCATGTTTTCCTTCAGGTTCTGCCGGAGCGCTTTATCCGTTTTCATATCCAGCGCCGAAAAACTGTCGTCAAAAATATAGATTTCCGGCTTTTTCATGACAGCCCTCGCAATCGCCAGGCGCTGCCGCTGTCCGCCTGAAAAATTGGTTCCTCCCTGGGCCACCGCACTGTGGTATGCGCCGTCCTTCTTTTCCACGAATTCATCGGCGCAGGCGATGCGTGCCGCCTCCTTCCATTCCGCTTCGCTTCCGTTTTCATTTCCGAAATTCAGGTTGCCGGCGATATCGCCGGTAAAAAGGACGTTCTTCTGGGGCACATATCCGATCAGGTCCCTGAGCTCGTTCAGCCTGTAGTCCTTCACATTGACACCGTCCACCAGCACATCCCCGAACAGGGTGTCATAGAGCCGGGGAATCAGCTTCACAATACTGGATTTTCCGCAGCCGGTCCTGCCGATGATGGCTGTCGTCTCACCGGGCTTCGAGACAAAGCTGACCGATTTGATGACCGGGGTATCCGCTCCCGGATAGGCAAAGGTCACATTGCGGAACTCCACGGTGCCCCTGCAGTTTTTTTCACATTTCTCTCCCGCGGCATCCCTGATCACAGCCTCTGTTTCAAGCACTTCGCCGATCCGTTTCATGCAGGCGTAGGCATCCGGGAACAGGCTGACAACCGTTGCGAACAGCAGGATCGCAATCAGGATCATGTTGATATACTGGATTGCCGCCACCAGCGTGCTGACATCCAGCGAATTTTCCATGACGAGCCAGGAACCGATCAGCATCGCGCCGACCGAGGTCAGGCCGAACAGGGCGTTGACAACCGGTGTCATCATTCCGGAGATTGCGATTGATTTCCGGGAGATCTCAGCCGTTTCCTCATTTGTCTCCCCGAAACGGTTTTTCTCGTACTCCTGCCTGTTGAAGGCGCGAATGACGCGTACGCCCTCCAGGGTTTCCAGGAAAAGCTGATTGATCCTGTCGATCTTTTTCCGAAGTTTTACCGAACAGGTGCTTGCCTTCATCAGAATCAGCGCGACCACCACGATCATGACCGGTATGGCAATGGCGAGCACCATCGCGAGCCTGCCGGTCGTCGCGATGGCAAACACCAGTCCGATAACTGCCATCATCGGCGCCAGAAGCCCGACGCGGAACAGCATGATCAGGAAAGACTGAATCACGCTCACATCCGCTGTATTGCGTGAGATCAGGGACGCGGTTCCGAACTGATCGATTTCTGTCGCGGAAAAGCCCTGTACTTTGCGGAAAAGCTCCTTGCGAAGATCAGCTGAAAATTTCGTCGTCAGGGAAGCGGCGAGATTTGTGGCGACCACGTTTGTCACGCAGGCGATCACAGCAAGCGCAATCATTGCAACGGCAAGGATGATGATGGCCTTCTCATCACTGCCGCTTACGCTGTCGATCATCCAGCTGACCAATGTCGGGGAAATCATCTGGGCGGCGGACGCAATCATCACAAACACCGCCATGGCGACTACCTGCCGGTTATTGAATCTGATCCTGGAGAATATCACTTTCATAACTGAACAGTTCACCTCTTCAATTGATTTCTTATGACCGGACAGTTTATACTGCCTGACATTATACCCGTAAGCGCCATTCATTGCCAGTATCCCGGGCAGCTTCATACATATAAAGATTCTTCAATATTTCATAGTAATTCTTTTCTCTCTTCAGATAATTTGTAGCCGTCAACGTAGAATCATTCTCGCATGCAATATTATAATTGATAATGCCAGCTTCGATAATAGCTGAGAACAATTTGTCTAATGCCACATCATACAAGTCCCTGTTCTGCCATTTATCCGGAGGAAGCAAATAACTCATATGTCCTAAAGACAAAGGACGGTTCTTCTGTCTGCACGCTTGAAGACAAACGGACGGTCCTTCTGTCTGCACGCTTCAGGCGATCTCCGGAATGAACTGCCATGAACAATGTGAACGTACTGTAAACAAGATGCCGCGATACTGCCAGGGGTCTCTTCCGCTGCGTATATACGTGTGCAAGCGCCGATACAGGAGCTGCAGAAAAAGAAAGCAACGCGATAAGCGAAAGGAGAAAATGAAAATGAATACCAATATGAAGGCTCTGAATATGAATGAACTCAG
>CADBEB010000051.1 GCA_902793605.1 uncultured Eubacteriales bacterium | reverse complement strand
ATGGACTGCCAGGCGCTTGTGGAGCGGATGATGGCAGCGGTCGGGTACAAACGGGACCTGGGCGGGAGCAACAGCTGGTACCGGGAGTGCAGGTCGAACAGATGGACCGGAACGTCGGAGGAGTGCCTCCGGGAGTTCGGGAGCGTGCCAAAGGGCGCGCTTCTTTTTATCCGGGAGGACGTCAGCGCTTCCACGCCGGGAAAGTTCCGGTCAGACGGGATCGGTGACATCACGCACATGGGCGTGAAGACCAGACGGGGAGACGGGGCGATCCATTCCAGCCGCAGCCGGGGATGCGTCTGCACCTAAAAGTTCAGGGACCGAACAATCCCGAACGGCGGGTGGAACCGGGTCGGACTGCTGAATATGTTCGATTATGGGAAGACGGTAGACTGGGTGCTGGAGCACGGGGGCGGATCCGGAGATGGATCTGCCTCTTTTATTCCAGCGGAAAAGGAGGGAAAGCCTATGAAAGGAACAGTGACCGCGATGAGCGGCAGCACGGTGAAGCCGCGGTAGAAACCAGGTACGGACTGCACGATCTACTGACCGGTCAAACATGGAGAATGTCTATACCCAGTACAAGGCCCTAAAGGGTAACGGGTACATGAGGGATCTGCGGAGAACTTTCAGGCACCTGCCGATGATCCCGGGCGGGCTGCCGACGGAAGTCTCCGATGACGACTGAGAAAGGAGGAGAACCGAAATGAATGACTGGAAGAAGTGGGCTGCCGCGGCGCTGATCCGCGCGATCCGGACATTCGCCGAAGCGATGATCGCCTACATCGGTACCGGCGCGGTGGTGCTGGGGGATGTGAACTGGCTGGTGGCGCTCAGCGCCGGCGGCATGGGCTTCGTCATCGCGATCCTGCTGGCCCTGTCGGGCCTGCCGGAAGTCGAGAAGACGGAACGGAGAACTGAACAGGTGCGGTTTGTTGCTGGCACATACAACCTGCCGCCTTCGGGCGGCTTTTTTGATTGATCGTTCTTGTGGTTTGACATTCTGGAAACCCCCTTGACTCCCGTTTTTCAGGATGGGATAATAAAAATCCCCCTCAAAACGAGTGGGATTGCTTTCCTGTTGTTTCCAGGAGAAAAAACAGGAATACGGAAAAGATGGAAAGGGACTTAACAGCCATGATGAAACAGCGCATGATCAGGCAGGCAGGCAGGATAACTGCGCCTTTTTTGGCGAAACTGAATACGATACTCGTGATGGATAACCGTGGGACCTGACGGGGTGATGATGCCCTGTCAGATTTGACGGTTTTTGTATTCGGCAAGGTGTACGGCGGCCATAACAGCGGTGGATAAAACGGAGGAAACGGCTTATGAAGACAAAGATGAAACAGTTATTCGGCATCCTGCTCACCCTCGCACTGGTGCTGGGGCTGATGCCTGGGATGAGTTTGACGGCGCTGGCGGAGACGGAAGTTGACTATTTGCCAACATCTGCTGGAGCATATAAATTGAAATCAAACATCACAGTTAGCCGTAATAGGCCTGTTGAACTGGGTTCTGGAACAATATCCATTGATTTAGCAGGGCATACGATTACTATAGAAGCTGACGGAGGTGAGAATAACAGAACTTTGTTCCACATTACCTCTGGGGTGACTCTCACAATAAAGGATTCATCAAGTGCTGGAACTGGAAGAATTACCCGGAACGGAACTTCCAGCAATGACAGCGTTATCTGGGTCGATGGCGGCACTCTTAACTGGGAGGGCGGAATTGTTACTGGTGTCTATACCCAATGCGGCATTATTGATGTCAGTAACGGACAATTCAATATGAGTGGTGGCAGCTTCACGGGCAATACTTTATCAAATAACGGACAAGGCGCGGTGCGTCTCCTGAGCGGCAAGTCATTCCTTCGTATTTCAGGAACACCAGTTATTACCGGAAAATCGAAATTATTGGAGCGCTGAATAGTGGTGCCAATATTTCTGTAAATATGCAAACTCCTGGAGTCTTTACAAGTAAATATGGTTCATATTACAACACAGGATCCAGTGTTTCGGATCCCTGGAACTTTTTTGACAGCGACGATAGTGTAAACAAATGGGTCTTATGGAACGATGACTTTAGTGAAGCAAGATTAGGGTCAAAACAGGATAATCCCGAAAGGGAATCTGCTGTTACTTATACAATCAACTATGAGAATGAGACTGCTATACCCAAAGACGGGTATGAGATATCCACTGATCGCACAACAACGGCAGAATCCCCAGTCAACCTGATGCCCATTCTTGACGCGGGTGGTAACCCTGTTATTTATATCCGTAAGAAAGGCGAAGGCAGTCAAAACCCCGGAGAATGGGTGCAGATATCCCTCACGTCCCGTCCTGATGCGCCAACTGGCATTAACCCGACTGACGCTACCAACAGCACCTCGGCGGATGGCACAATCACGGGTGTGAATACTGCGATGGAATATTCTGTTGATGGCACAAATTGGATTGCTGTTTCAGATACAACGATAACAGGACTAACCCCCGGCACCTATTATGTTCGCATCAAGGCGACCGAAACTGCACCGCACGGTACGCCTGCTAAGGTTAAAGTAGGCAGCAGGGAAATAATCCTTCAGGACAACCAGAAGCCGACGCCCAAAACCGATCTGATTTTCAACGGTTCGGAACAAGAACTGTTGAACAAGCCCTCTGCGCCACTGCCGGAGGGAGCGGATGAAATCCAGTATGCCATTGGGACGGACGCGACCACGCCCCCGACATCCGGATGGAACACATCCATCCCTGCAAGGACCGACGTGGGAACTTATTATGTATGGTATAAGGTGGTTGCCGATGAGAACCATACTGATACTGATCCGACTCCCATTACAGTCACCATCGGTCCGGCATCCAGACCGCAGCTGACCGACGACCAGAAACCCAAGGCAAATGACCTGACCTATACCGGCGAACCGCAGGCCCTGGTGACCCCGCCGAAGGAACTGCCGGAGGGATACACCAAGGTGCAGTACAGTATCGACGGCGGAACGACCTGGACGGATGAAGTGCCCACTGGCACCGATGCTGGCGAATACACGATCATGGTCCGGTATATCGGAGACGAGAACCACGATGACTTTATGGGCGAAACCCTGAAGGTCACCATCCGCGGAGGGAAATATGCCATCTTGTCCGTGGACGGAGCGGAGCACGTGATCAGCAGCGGTATAGACGCGGTGATCACCGTCAAGCGTTCAAAGAACGACGAGAACACCTTCAAACTGTACACCTCTTCAGCGATGGACGAAAAAGCCCTGCCGGAAGGCAGCCATACCACGGCGAAGGGCAGCCTGATCCTGACGCTGAAAGCGGCGTACCTGGATACCCTGACGGTGGGAGATCATAAGGTGACCATCGCGTTCGAGGACGGAAGCGCGACAGCGACGATCAAGATCAAGGAAGCGGCTCCGGCTCCGACCGCAACTCCCAAGCCCGTTCCGAGGACGGGAGACGGCAGCAACCCGGCCCTGTGGCTGAGCCTGGCAGTGGCCGGCCTGATTCTCATTGCCGGAACCGTGATCCTGTGGAACCGGAAAAAGCGCTGCGGGAAATAACCCTGAGAAACCAAGAATGAAATGAAGGACAAAAAGAGTCTATTTCGGTGGATCCTCCTTGCCGTAGGCGTCCTGCTGGTCGCCTACGGCTCTATCCGTTTGGGCAGGTATCTTTCGGAGATGAACCAGGCTAGGCAGACGACAGCGGAACTGCGGGAGGCGGCGGCGACGGAGGCGGTGACGGCCGCGCCGACAGGGACGGACGTGCCTGCGGGGACCCCGGAGCTCCTGCCGGAGACGACCGTAGTCGCCCCTGTGGAAACCGTCGCACCGGAGAAAGCACCAACGGTTTCCGCCGTGCTGCCGGAGGTGGCGTATCCAAACGGATATAACCTGGTTCCGAGGATCCAGGAGGCGCGAAAGAAAAGCGAATACATCATCGGCTGGATCACCATGGACGACCTGGACGAGCCGGTGGTGCTGAAAGACAACAAGTTTTTCCTGAACCATGACGCGGCGGGAAAGCGGAATTCCAACGGCGCGATCTTCATGGAGGAAGGGACCCATCTGCTGACAAGGCCTTATACGATCACACTGTACGGGCACAACATGAAAAGCGGGATGATGTTTGGAAACCTGCGGAAATATGAGGATCCGACCTACTGCCGCAAGCACCGCACGTTCCGGTTTGATACGCTGTATGAAGAGGGGCAGTATGAGATCTTCGCGGTCGTGACGATCAGCGTGACGCCCGGGAAGGCCCGGTATTTAAATCTGTGGGGACTCGAATCCACGGACCGGGAGACCCGGAAGGACGCGCTGGCAAGCCTGAAACGCGCCAATTCCTATGTGAGCACGGCGGAGGTCAGCGAGGAGGATCAGATCCTGCTGCTGATCACCTGCGTCGGGGACGATGACGAGCGGCTGGTGGTCGCGGCGGTACGGATAAAACAATAAATAGTAGGCCGGGAGGGCTGCTGATCGGAACAATACGGGGATCTGTGATGCAAGCTGGTATTCCATTTTACGGGCGGAACACTGTCTGGATGAGAATATCGGGTTATAAAGTTATGGAGCGTTGTGTGTTTTTGCCTTCGGAGGGATCTCTCCGGAGGCTCTTTCTCTTTTTCGGGATATGTGATACGATACATGTGTGTGATTATATGTATGCTGTAAAAGTTGAACAGGGCCGGGAAAGGCCGGAGGTCCGGAAGATCAGTACCGGCTTTCTTCCGTCGTACCGGGTGTATACCGGAGATGAGAGGTCCGTCCGCTGGCTGGTGGTTCCGGGGTATGTTTTCACGCTTTCCAAAACAAGAAAAGCAGAACCGGTCCCGGATGAGGAGTGGGAGATCATCGACAAGATTTCTTCTTCCGCGATCTCTACTCTGGACAAGGACGGGAAGATCGTTTCCGGGCCGCTGAAGGGCCTGGATCCGTATGTGACCAAGACCGGAAAAGATCACGTGCAGCTCTGTGTGAATCTCTTCGGGGAAGCGCGGACTTACCGGCTGCCGTACCGGATCGCGGAGGAAACAGAAGCAAAGGAGAGCAAAGCAAAGATGGCAGACGCGGCAAGCGGGAAGAAGGAGCTTTCGGAAGAGCAGATCGCGGCGGCGCTGAAGCGCGCGGAGAAGGTTGGGATCCATGCCGCGGGCCAGGGAGTTCGGGATCGCCTGGCAGACGCTGGCCAGGATCAGGCGGCGGGCGGCGGCTGCAGTTCCGGAGAAGAAGGCTCCGGTGGAAAAGACGATCACCAAAAGAGGTCCGGGAAGGCCGAAGAAAGCCGATGCGACAGGAAACGGGCCGAAGATCGTGAAGGTCGTCGCACAGAAGCTGTCGGAGGCGGAGCTGGAAGCCGAGAACGCCGCCCTCCGGAAACAGGTGGAGGAGCTGACGGCGAAACTGGAAAAAGCAAAGAAGACGCTGGCCGGGGTGCTGGATGAAGTATGATGTAATCTGCGTCGGGATGGCGCTGGTGGATTCGATCATTCGGGGGTTTGACCCGATGCCTGTTTCCGCCTCCGGCTACGTGGCGGAATCCGGCTCGCTGAACGCGGGCGGCGAGGCCGTGAACGAGGCGATCGCCGCGGCCAAGCTGGGGATGAAGACAGCCATTCTGTGCGCTTTGGGGAATGATCCGGCGGGCAGGATTGTCCTGGAGGAGCTGGATCGGAACGGGGTTGATACCGCCTTTGTGGTGAATGCGGAGGCTACGCCGGTTACGACGATGTTTGTCAATGCGGACGGAACGCGGAAGTCGGTGACCAACCAGGCGCATCGGAAAAATTACCATCCGGAGAAGGAGCCGTCCCGCTTTACGGATGCCAGGGCGATGATCCTCGGGTCTCTGTTTCGTGCGCCTTTTGATGATCCCGGGATCATCCATGCCGTGGTGAACGCAGCCAAAGCAGCCGGCCAGCTGGTCGTGGCGGATACAAAGCTTCCGAACTTCCGCTTTCTGTCGCTGGAGGATATCCGGGATTCTCTGCCGCTGATCGACCTCATCACGCCCACTGAGGATGAAGCACGGTATTTCTCGGGGAAAGAAGATCCGGAAGAGATGGCGGACGGGTTCCTCGGCTATGGCGTAAAGAATGTGATCATCAAACTGGGCGCCAGGGGATGCCTGCTGAAGAACAGTGAAACGACGCTCCGCCTGCCGGCGATGCCCGTCCGGGCGGTGGATGCGACGGGCGCCGGGGACAATCTGGTGGCCGGATTCGTTTCGGAATTACTCCGCGGCGCGTCGATGGAGGAGGCGCTGCGCTTTGCCAATGCCTGCGGTGCGATCTGTACGACGGCTGTCGGTGCGGGGACGGCCCTGCGGAGCAGGGAACAGGTGCTGGAGTTCCTTGGAGATCGATTCTTCTGATAAGGAAACCTGGTTGGATGAAAAGGGAACCCGTGCCGGACTGGCCGGCAAAGCTTGGCTGCTGCCTTCGGGCAGCGGTTTTTCTTCCTGCATGAATAAAAACACTGTCACAGGATTCGTCCTGTGACAGGGGGCGGACAAAATCCTGGACCAAAGATCCAAGCTTGTCCATGAATCCTAGGGTGTAAGAAGACCTAAACTTCTTCTGTAATCCATTGGACTCATACCACCCAAAGACAGCTTTATTCTGTCATTGGCATGAATCAAATAAACCGGTTATTCCGGATCAATCGTACATCACGTAGCAATGGTTGCCGCACCATCCGCCCGCGATTCCTTCCAACTGCTCCGGGTTCAGTTCATAACCGGCTTCTTTTGCCAGGGAAAGAAGCTCCTCCGGTGTCTTTGCAGCCTGACCTTCTGCTTTTGTTCATCGGTAAGGGTGCTGAGGATGTTTTCGGGAATGTTCATTCTGGTTTCCTCCTGTTCTTTCTTTTTCTGCGCTGTGTTTTCTGTGCATATCATATACCTGTACCTTATTTGATACAAGGTTTTTAGTTGCCGTATAAGTATGATCACCGGAGCTGTCATCCTGACGGCGGGGGAATGAAGAAAGGGCGGCTGAAGCCGCCCGGAGAAGAAGGAGATTCCCATGGATTCCCGCCCTTGTATGCAGTCAGTCGAAATCGAACCAGTCATCCCGGTCGAAGCGGTCATCGTCGTCATACCGGTCGAAGTGGTCCCGGTCCGCATCGCAGATCCTGCCGGTCAGAATATCAACGTTCATTTCATACTCGATTCCGCCCGAGACGAATTTGACTTCATAAACTTCACGGCCATCCTCCCAGTCCTTCTCAACCCAGGTGAAGGTTACCTGTTCGGCTTTGAGCCCAGCATAGTCCAAGGCGGCCTGCATGGCCTGCTCCTTTGTCATGCTGCCTGCCGCGAAAGCGGAGATGCATCCCGCCATCATCATCACTGCCACGATCACTGCTACCAACTTTTTCATTTTCTTTACCTCCTCCGCTTTGCGGCTTGTTTTCTGTCCGGCTCTTTGTGAGCGCTTTCACAAGGGTATACGCACATCTTTCCGCAGATGGCAGTGTTTTGTGAAATTTTCTTTGAAAAAACATTTATAAATCTTTCAGACTCAGTCGGCTCCGGAGTTTGTTGCCCCATGAGAGGGTTTGAGGTATGATGGGATGAGAAATGCGGCGGGTTAAGCGGCGACATTTCTGCCGGAGAGGTGAGAGATGATGGAAACAGGAGAAAGGGTAGTATGAAACTGACACCGCTGATGTTTATAATCGTTTGTCCGATACTGTTTGCGGCAGGTTTTGTGGATGCCATCGGGGGAGGCGGAGGACTGATTTCTCTTCCGGCTTACCTCTTTGCCGGCTTGCCGGTGCATATGGCAATCGCGACGAATAAACTCTCCTCTTCCTGCGGAACGGCGCTTGCGACCGGAAGGTTTATCCGGCAGGGACTGGTCAATTTCCGGCTGGCTGTTCCGTCTGTCGTCGCGGCAGTGCTGGGCTCGTCACTGGGCGCGAGGCTTTCGCTGGCGGTCAGCGAGGAGATCATGAAATCTATTCTGCTGGCAGTCCTGCCGGTCGCGGCTTTCATCGTGCTGAATAAGCATCTGTTCCGGAACGACGGAAAGCATACACCTGTTGCGGACCGGCGGACGATGGTCATTTGTATTGCCGCGGCCTTTGTGATCGGCATCTATGACGGCTTTTACGGTCCGGGGACCGGGACTTTCCTGATCATTGCCTTTACAGTTCTGGCCCGAATGACGGTGGAGTCAGCCAATGCCCAGGCCAAGGTTATTAATCTGACGACGAACATCACATCTCTGACGTTTTTTCTGCTGAACGGACAGGTTCTGTTTCCGCTGGGTCTGGCGGGCGCACTGTGCAATATGGCCGGGAACTGGGTCGGTTCCGGCCTGGCCATCACGAAGGGCACAAAAATCGTGCGACCGTTTATTCTGCTGGTTCTCCTTCTCCTTCTGGCAAAGATCCTGTTCAACTTCTGACGGCCGGTTTTGCGGGCAGTACGATGCGTCGGCTCCTGAATAAAGCAGGATTAATGCTTTGGTTTGATATTCCTGGTCCGAAGCTGACGGCAGAACAGACGGAAAAATCAAACGGCCCGGGCTTTTGCCCGGGCCGCTGTGCACCCTCCGCCGGTCAGGCGGGAACATAGATGTAGAAACCGGCAGTGATGTCGTTCACGTTATTGATCGTGGAGTTGATGGACTTCAGATAATCCGCAGTCGTGCCATAACGGCCGGCGATCTTGCTCAGCGTGTCATGGCTCTTGATCTTATAGACCTTGAAGCCGGGTTTCTCCGGAAGCATATGGGGAGAGCCGCCGCGGCCGCCTGCCACTTCTTCCATCTCGTTGAGATTCAGTTCCTTAATTTCCATAGTTTTGTCCTCCTTATCATGTTTTGACGAAATATCATTTGTAGACTTTGATCTCCTGGCCGACATAGATCAGGTTCCGGTCCATGATGTTGTTCCAGGACATCAGGTCATCCACATTCACGCCGTAGTGCATGGCGATCCGGTGAAGCGTCTCGCCCTTTTTCACGGTGTGGATAAAGTAGCGAGCATCCTCCCCGGTACCGCCGGAGACAGAAGACAGTTCATTGAGATTCATTTCCTTATTCTCCATACTCGTTATCCTCCTTTAACAATAACAATTCTTCAACGCAGGCTTTTGTTCCTGCACCAGTGTATACGAAAACAGAAGCCCGGGTGGAAGCGCATTTTTATATGACTTTAATATTTCCCTCATTTGACAATTTAAAAGCAACCTTTGAGTGGCATTTACTCTGGCAAACTCCAAAGTAGCATTTACTCTGGCAAGCGTGGAATCGAGTCTCCTTTGACAACCGTGGTATAATGTACTTGAAAAAACCTGATGATAATTTCTCCTGAAGCATTATCAACTGGTTCGTAGATGTCAGCCAGGGCAGCTCCTGATGAGAAGATTATCAGGTGGCTGAAATCAAAGGGGCAGTAGCATTTACTTTGTCAAACTTGAACAAGTAGCCGTGCTGCCCTGTTTGCTTTACCATTCATTGGCGAAAGGATCCAAGTATGGATCAGAGGTTGTGTTACAACCTCTTGATTACCAAAAATCAGAGCCGGCCTTATTTATCAAGGATGCGAAGCACGACCGAAGGGAGCTTGTCCTTGATAAATGAGGACCGCTCTGATATAGAAAAGTATCGTGGTCAGCAAAGCTAAACCTTGTTTTTATATCATTTCCCCTCCTTCTTATCTCTTTTGTTTCATTTAAACTGGCAAAGTTGCATTTACTCTGTCAAGTGACCACTTTAATATTTCATCCTCCATCCGCCAACATTGTACCACGACCTTTTCCGGATTCAGGCGGAGCAAACAGGAAAATTGTGCGAAAAGCAAAAAGCGATCAAACGAGGCAACGGATGATGAAGAAAGGACATCCCGCGGCGGGCTGCAGCCGACAGGGATGAGACCGGGAAAGGGGGATAGCCATCCCGGCGAAATGCCTGTATAATACCTGCAGGCAGAAAAAACCCGAATAAGCCCCCGGAAATAAAAACCCCGCCTTCATCCCTTGACAGCACAAAAATATTGTGCTATTATGTCGGTGAATCCATCCATCCATTACTTCTCGTCCGGAGGGGGAAGGCAGCCGGTGCAAAATGTGATCCTGCACAGCGATCTGAACTGCTTCTACGCCTCAGTCGAGATGAACGAGCATCCGGAGCTGCGGGGGCGGAAGGTGGCAGTCTGCGGCAGCACGGAGAACCGGCACGGGATCGTGCTGACGGCCAGCTATCCGGCCAAGCGGGCAGGGGTCCGGACCGGCATGGCCAACTGGCAGGCCCGGGAAGTCTGCAGGGACCTGGTCACGGTGGATCCGCACTATGAGCTGTACCTGAAGTATTCCCGCACCGTGAGGCAGATCTACCGGCGCTACACGGACGCGATCGAACCCTTCGGGATGGACGAATGCTGGATCGACCTTCCCTTCACGCAGGATGTTTCCGGGGACGGGACGCACATCGCGGAGGAGATCCGCAGCGCCGTGCGGAAGGAGACGGGACTGACGGTTTCGGTCGGCGTGTCGTACACCAAGATCTTCGCCAAGCTGGGGTCGGACATGAAAAAGCCCGACGCGGTGACCGCAATCACCCGGGACAATTTCCGCGAGACCGCCTGGATGCTTCCCGTGGCAGACCTGCTCTACTGCGGTCCGGCCACCACGCGCAAGCTCCGAGCCTGCTGCGTCCACACGATCGGGGACCTGGCGCGCTTCGATCCCGAACTGATCCGGGCGAAGCTCGGGAAAAACGGGATCATGCTCTGGCGCTTCGCCAACGGGGAGGACGGCGCGCCGGTGATGCCCGCTGGCTATGAGCCGCCGGTGAAGAGCGTCGGGCACGGGGTGACCTGCGTGCGGGACCTGGAGGACGACTACGAGGTCTGGCTTGTGCTTTACGAGCTGGCGCAGGACCTGGGGCACAGGATGCGGGAGTACGGTATCGAGGCCCGCGGCGTGCAGGTCACGGTCCGGGACAGGGACCTGGACTGGCAGCAGTGGCAGATACCCCTCCCGTATCCCACGCGAAGCCCGCTGGAAATCAGCCAGACCGGATTTGAGCTCTTCCGTGCCCGCTACGGCTGGGAAAAACCCATCCGGGCGCTGACGATCCGGGGCATCAATCCGGTGAACGACAACATGCCCGTGCAGACCGACCTGTTCAGCGATTATCTGAGAAGGGAGAAGCGGAGGAAGGCGGACGACTGCATCGACGGGATCCGGAACCGCTACGGGTATCGCGCGATCGGCCCGGCCGCCCTGCGGGAGATCCCGCCCATCGCGAAGGACAAGTGCGAGACTGTGCCCATGCCTCCGCCGATGTACCGGTAGGAAACGACGTCAGGGCTGCAGGAAGCCCAGGTACTCGTTCAGCACGTTGAAGAGCATATCGCCGGAGCACACGGGGAGCACGCAGTCGCTCCCGCCGATGGGCACATATTCAAACAGGTCCGCCGCGCCGGTCAGCACGAGCGCCGGGACGATATCCATCTCCCGGCCGAAGAGGATTTCGAGATACGGCGCGTACTTGGCGGCCTGCAAAACCTCCTCCGGGTCGACGGTGTCCTTCATCTTGAACTCCAGGGAGAAAACCCTGCCGGGGGTGATGACCAGCACATCGGCATAGATCCGGATCCAGCGGGCCCGGTTCATGCGCAGCTCGAAGACGATCTCCCACTCCCGGAAGGGCAGGGATGCCATTTCCTCCAGATCCTCAAAAAGGCGCAGCATCGTTTTCCGGCAATCCGTGAAGGAGTGGATCAGTCCCCGGGTATCGTTCAGGTTCCGTCCGATTCGTGCGCAGCCTTCCTCCAGGCGGGCGAGCCATTCTGCTTCGCCTTCCGCAAGGAACTCCCCGACGGTGCCGTACCAGCCGGAGAACTCGTACAGCCCCTCCCAGGGTGCCTGCTGCCGGACGACGGCATGCCAGCGGTATTCCCGGTCCTGGTAGCACAGCTCCCGCATCAGGGCAGAGGAAACGAGCAGGCGGCTGACTGCTTTCTTTTCGATGCCGGTGAGGCGCCCGATCTCCCGGGCTGTGATACCGTTGCTTTTTGAGATGAGCGAGTAGACCCGCCGTTCCTCCTCCGGGAACAGTTCCGTTTCCTGCCGGCCCATGATCCTGTCCTTCTTTTCGTTTCAGTCCGCCCGCGCTCTGACGGCGCGGGCATTGATCTGCGCACATCATAACACAGGCGTTCCCGGCTGTCCACGGAGCATTGCGGAAACCGGCGGGAGCATGGTAAAATATCATGAACAGAGACAGCGGGAGGAAAAACGATGTGCGGACGCTTCTACGTTGACCCGGAGGACGAATACTTCCGGGAACTGGCCGAGCGTATCAGCAGTTCCCCCCTGACAGGCCGCTTCCGCGGAAAGCTTCCTGCCAATGCGGACGGGGAGTACGGCGGGGAGGTCGTTCCCACGTCGGTGGTGCCGGTGCTGGCACCGAACCGCACGGGGGAGCAGACGGTGTTCCCGATGCAGTGGGGATATACCCTGCCCGCATCCGGGGACCGAAAGCCGCCGTTGATCATCAACGCCCGGTCGGAGACTGCGGCGGAGAAACCGCTCTTCTGCGATTCCTGGAGACAGCGTCGGTGCGCCATTCCCGCGACCGCGTATTTTGAGTGGGAGCACCGGATGGGCTTTGACGGAAAGCCGAAGGTCGGGTCCAAATACCGGATCGCACCGACAGGCAGGAAACGAATCTTCCTGGCCGGGCTCTACCGGATGGAGAACGGGCTGCCGACTTTCGTAATCCTTACCCGCGCGCCGGCGGACAATCTCTTCTGGATGCATGACCGGATGCCCATGATGCTTCCCGAGGCGGAGGTGCCGGGATGGATCTCGCCGGACAGGAAACCGGAGAACTTCCTTTCGCTGACACTGACGGACACATCCTGGAAGAAGGTATCTGACGGCAGTATCGGAAGCCGAACCTGACGGACGAGAAAATGACGATTGCTGGAGATTATCATGAGGGAGATCATCACCTACCGCTTGTCCGCTACCGGGGTATGGGGATATGAGTTTTACCATCCGAACCGGACCCTGATCGGTTCGGTCAGCTCGGTCCTTGCGCCGTCCGCCGCGGTGCGGATCGAAGGCGGGCCGATCCGGTGGTACAGCCGGTTTGACATCGACACCAGGATCATTCCCGGAATTGGACGGCAGATCAAGGACAACCGGACGGGAGACGAGGTCTACCGGATCATCTTCTGGCAGCAGGGATTGTACCAGGTCCGGACGGCAGACGACCGGTCGGTCCAGGTGGAGATCCGGAAGGATGCCTATCTCTTCGGCAAGCCGATGATGCCGGTCACCGCGATGACGGAACGCATCACGGAGGCGGACTGGATTCCGGCAAATCACATGGAAGTCAAACCGTATTTCAGGACGACGGTATACGAGGAAATCAGTGAAGAATACCTGATGATGGTGCTTTCCTTTCCTGCGTTGAGGATGTGCTGACTCGGCGGATCTGAGACGATCAGCCGGTTTTTTTCCTGCCCCCAAACGCAAAAAAAACAGATAAAAGTGTTGCCATATAAGGAGTAAGGTGCTATAATGCCCCGGAATCCAAGGAGGAGGAATGAATCAATGAGCGAGAAAAAGACTGAAACCGTAAAGAAGACCGCTGCTGCGAAGAAGCCTGCCGCCAAGAAGGCCGCTGCCCCCAAGGCTGCTCCCAAAGCCGCCCCCAAGGCCGCTGCGAAAGCCGCTGTAAAGTCCGCCGTGAAGGCAGCTGCTTCCAAGACTGCCGCGAAGAAGCCCGCCGCCAAAGCGAAGACGGTGCCGAGATCCTGAAGAAGGTCGGCAAGGCTGACAAGATCTACATCCGTGTGGACCAGAACAAGGCTTACTGGATCAGCGGCAAAGAGTCCGGAAGCGTAGACCTCTGGTAATCCGGCTGTTTCGGAAAAAGCAGGATCGTCCCCAAACACAGGGATGGTCCTTTTTTGATATGAAAAGGAGCAGCCGGTTCATTCCGGCTGCTCCCTGTGTCGTTTCATTCGCTCTTTTTCACTCCGGGAAGATCTTCGTTGAAGGGGATCCACTGCCTGTTCTTGAAGCACCAGATGTAATGCTTGTAATGCGGGTTTTCGCTCCGCCAGCCGTCGACCGTCGCCGCGTGGGAAGGCTGGAAGTCGACGATGCAGTTGGGATGGTGGTCGATGAAGTGCTGCGCTTCTTCCTCGGTCAGGTGCTTGATCATGTTCGCCCAGAAACGCTCGAGCGACTGCACATTGTCCAGGGGAGAGAAGTCGTGCACCTGGCAGTTGGTGATGTTCAGGTCCAGGAGCTCGGTGCAGTTGGCCAGGGCAGAGATGTCCGTAAAGGGATTGGAGAACAGCTCGGCAAACTGCAGGTGCTTCAGCTGGCCGATGGGGGTGATGTCCGTGACGTCGTTATCCCCGATGATCAGCAGTTCCAGATCCGGAACATACTGCAGGAATTCAAGGTCGGTCGCCTTGTTGTGGCCGATATCGAGCGCCTTCAGGGTCGGGCAGTATTTCAGCAGCTTCAGCTTTTCCGAGGTCAGCTCCCGGCCGGATTCCGGCGGCAGCTTGGTCGTGAAGACGGTCGCGTTGGTGGCGATCCGGTGGCCGTGCCCCAGGTTGACGACCCACTCAAATCTGATGTCCGGATACTTTTCCATCAGCGGGATCATGACGTCGTTTGAAGGCTGCTGATTCTTGGAATTGTCGATCAGCCTGATGTTCGGGCACAGGCTGATGATGGCTTCCAGCTGTGCCTCGCTCACGGCCTTTTTCCCGCCGAGGATGATCTCCGTGCTCTCGTCGGTATAGACTACGTCGCCCCAGGTGACCCGGAAATGGAACTCCGAGCCTTCCGGCATGGCGTTTTTCACCTTCAGGAGATCCGCGGGTTTGAACTTTCCTTCGACGGTCAGCTCTTCCGGCTGATTCTTCCGGATCCATTTGATCGCTTCGGACGCGCCGGAAAACTTCTTCGTTTCCGCCTGCGCACCGGCGCACATACAGAGCAGGACGACCAGCAGCAACGCGAGCAGGACCGGAAATCCGGACTTTCTCATGGGCATTCAGACCTTTCCCTTAAAATCAGTACACCGGCTATTATAACACGATGGGACAGGGTTGCCAAATGAGATTTACAGGTTGTTTTCAGGCGGTGTTTTTGCTATACTGATCAGAGGAAGTTTGGCCCGTACGGGGCAAATATCGATCAAAGACAGGTGAATGAGATTGAGGATGATGAAACGACTGACCGGGATCATGATCGCGGTGCTTTGCTGTGCACTTGTGCTTTCCTTCGCTTCGGCCGAGGTAACGGCTGATACGACTGAGGCAAACGGCAAGGTAACGCAGATCGAGTGGAAGGACGAGGCGGGCAACCTGGCTCCCGGTCCGGAAGGATACGCCAGGGTCAGGTATGCCTATAAGGGAAACGACACCATAGAGACGTATTTTGACGAGGAAGGTGTGGTTTGTCAGTCCAACGAGGGGAGTTACGGCAAGAAGACCACCGTGGACGGCAAGGGCCGCGTGACTTCAGTGGAATACCTGGATACGGACGGAAAGCGCATGCTGAACAGGATGGGGTACGGCATGCTCACCATTTCGTATTACGGCTTCGGCGAGGTTCGCCTGGTCAGTTATTACGGGATGGGAAAACGCCAGGTCATGGTTCCGGCGCTGGGATATGCAAAGGTGTTCAACGAATACAGCTATAAGACGATGACCCTGCGTGAGTTCCAGGATGTGAACGGCAAGCCGGTGGACGGCGCGCAGGGCTACGCTTCGGTCAAGCAGAAGCTGGACAAGAAATCCCGCGTCCTGAGCATCCGGTACGACCATGCCAACGGCAAGCCCGCAATCGGGCCGGACGGATGGTTCCGCTGCAAGTTTGAACGGGACGACCAGGGAAGGATCACAAAGGTCGAGTACCAGGATACGGACGAGAACCTGACAGACCGCGGTGCCGGATATGCCTGGGAAGAGCGGGAATATGACGGCGACCTCGTTTATGTCACCCGGTATGACAAAAGCGGCAATAAAGTGACCGATGGCGGCGTTGCCACCATTGCCCGGAAAGAGAACGAAGAAGGGCAGGTCACGGAGGAGCACTTCCTGGATGAGGACGGGAAGAACACGGTCAACAATCTGGGCGTCGGCGGCATCCGGTACGAATACGACCATGGCGGCCGGATCGAAACGGTGACATACCTGGACACGGAAGGGAAACCGGCCAACTGCAACAAGGGTTATGCCGGCTACCGCGACACCGCGGACGAGGACGGCGCGACGGCCACCCGGACCTATCTGGGGACGGACGGCCTGGCGACCGAGATCGCCGGCGGATACAGCGAAGTACGGTATTTCTACGACGCAACCAAGACACTGACAGATACGCGCTACTATGATTCCAACGGAACACAGGTCAAGGCGGAATAAAAGAGCGGAGGAACAGAGCATGGATATCAGCAGACTGAACGCCCCCTACCAGATCACGGAGATCGATCCCTGGCTTGCACCTCATGCGGGGGATATCGAGCTGCGCATGAACCGCTTCAAAGAGAAACGCTGGCAGCTGGTTGGCGATGCAGGAACCCTGACTGACTTTGCCAACGGTCACCTGTATTTCGGGTTCCACCGGACGGAGGACGGATGGGTTTTCCGGGAGTGGCTGCCCGGCGCGGACGAAGTGTTCCTGTTCGGCGATTTCAACGAATGGGATAAGGAAAGCCATCCCCTCGAACGGGGAGAGAACGGCGTCTGGGAGATCTGCCTGAAGGGGAAGGATGCCCTGAAGAACGGCCAGTTCATCAAGCTGTGGATCCGCCGCGGGGACGGATGGTTTGCCCGCTGCCCGGCTTACAGCTTGAAGCTTGAGATGGATGAGGAAACGAAGACGCTCTGCACCCAGGTCTGGGATCCGGAACCTTTTGAGTGGACGGACGCCGGCTTTATCGCGCAAATGCCCGGTGCGCCTCTGATCTATGAAGCGCATGTCGGCATGAGCCAGGATAAGGAGGGCATCGGAACTTACCGCGAGTTCGCGGACAACGTGCTGCCCCGGGTCCGCGACCTGGGATACAACACCATCCAGCTGATGGCGATCCAGGAGCATCCCTACTACGGCTCCTTCGGTTACCAGGTCACGAACTTCTTTGCCGCCGCCCACTGGTACGGCGATCCGAACGACCTGAAATACCTTGTGAACAAGGCGCACAAGCTGAACATCCGCGTGCTGCTGGACGTGGTACACAGCCACGCCTGCCCGAACGTCGGCGAAGGCCTGCATCTGCTGGACGGAACGGAGGACCAGTACTTCCTTCCCGGAGACCAGGGCTGGCATCCGTCGTGGGGAACGAAGCTTTTCAACTACGGCCGGCCGGAGGTGCTGCACTTCCTGCTCAGCAACCTTAAGTTCTGGCAGACGGAGTACCACTTCGACGGGTTCCGCTTCGACGGCGTCACCAGCATGATCTACCACGACCACGGCATGGGCAGCGCCTTCACCAACTACGACATGTATTTCAACATGAATACGGACCTCGAGTCCCTGAACTACCTGCAGCTGGCCAACGAGCTGATCCATGAGGTAAACCCGAACGCCACCACCGTCTCCGAGGACATGAGCGGCATGCCCGGCATGTGCCTGCCGATTGAGCAGGGCGGCATCGGTTTCGACTACCGCCTGGCCATGGGCGAGCCGGATTACTGGATCAAGCTCCTGAAGGACATCCGGGACGAAGACTGGAACATGAACGCGCTCTGGCATGAGATGACGACCCGCCGCCCGCAGGAGAAGGTCATCGGCTACTGCGAGAGCCACGACCAGGCTCTGGTCGGAGACAAGACGATCATCTTCCGCATGGCCGACGCCGAGATGTATACCGGCATGATGAAGGATTACCATTCCCTGACCATGGACCGGGCGATCGAACTGCACAAGATCATCCGCCTCTTCACGATGAGCCTGGGAGGCAACGGCTACCTGAACTTCATGGGCAATGAATTCGGCCATCCCGAGTGGATCGACTTCCCGCGGGAAGGCAACGGCTGGAGCTACAAGTACTGCCGCCGCCAGTGGTCCCTGGTGGATGACAAGCGGCTGAAGTATGAATGGCTGAACGACTTTGACAAAGCCATGATTAACCTGGCCCGCGACCGGCACCTGCTGGACGATCCCTATGCCGTGAGCCTGTGGATCGATCCGGACCGGAAGATTATCACCTTCAGCCGGGGCAAGCTGCTCTTTGTGTTCAACTTCCACAACAGCTATTCCGAGCCAGCCTTCTTCCTCCACGCCCACACGATCGGGGAAGGCGCCTACAAGGTGATCCTCTCGACGGATGAAACGCGCTTCGGCGGTCCCGGACTGATCGACCACAACTATGTTTTCCATACGACTTATGTGGAGGGCCGCGGCCTGGGCTTCGACGTCTACAGTCCCTGCCGCACCGCGATGGTCCTCGAAAGGATAGACGGATAACAGGTGTCATCCTGAACAACGCGACGGATCAATATCCGGCATCATATAACACTTGCAGGAAAGGGAATCTCAATGATCTTTTTACAGGAAAACAAGGCGCTGATCGCAAAGCGCGCCGGCGAGACGCTGCGGATCGAACCCTGGGGACCGGACGCCCTCCGGGTTCGCGCATTCATGTATGACGACGCGAGCAGCCGCGACTGGGCGCTGACGGAAATCCCGGCGGCGTCGGACAGCCGGATCACAATCGGGGAGGAAGACTTCTGGGTCGGCGACGGAACGATCTCGAAAACGCCCTGCGCGGAGATCGTGAACGGTCGGATCCGCGCGACGGTGAACTTCGCCGGCGTCCTCAGCTTTTACCGGGATGGAAGTCTGATCCTGAGGGAGTATTTCCGCTTTTACGGCGGGACGCTGGCGAAGACCAGCCGCTGCCTGAAGATCGTCAACCGGGAATGGAAGGGCATCATCGGCGCCTCGGATTATCAGCTGACCGTGCGCTTTGATCCCAACGAAGGTGAAAAGATCTACGGCATGGGCCAGTACCAGCAGCCTTGCCTGAATCTGAAGGGATCGATGCTGGAGCTCGCGCAACGCAACAGCCAGATTTCCGTGCCGTTTATGGTATCCTCCCTCGGCTACGGCTTCCTGTGGAACAATCCGGCTGTCGGGCGGGTGACCTTTGCGGCAAACCAGACCGAGTGGATCGCCCGGGCCACGAAGCAGATGGATTACTGGATCACAGCGGGGGACGGCCCGAAGGACATCCTGGAAAAGTACACCGCCGTGACCGGCCGCGCACCGATGTTTCCCGAAAACCTGATGGGCCTGTGGCAGTGCAAGCTGCGCTACCGCACGCAGGACGAGGTCCTTGAGGTCGCGAGAAAGTACAGGGAAGAAGGCATCCACATCGACCAGATCGTGATCGACTTCTTCCACTGGACGGTCCAGGGTGACTGGAAGTTCGACAAAACCTACTGGCCGGATCCGAAGGCGATGATTGACGAACTGCACGCCATGGGGATCCGGGTGATCGTCTCCGTCTGGCCGAGCGTGGACCGCAGGAGCGAGAATTTCGGCCCGATGATGGAGCGCGGCCTGCTCATCCGGACCGAGCGAGGCGCCGCCCAGACCTACGACTACCAGGGCGACTGTGTGGAGATCGATCCCTTCAACCCGGAAACCCGGAAGTATATCTGGGAGGTTTGCAAGCGAAACTACGCGGATCTCGGGATTGACGGGTTCTGGCTGGACAACTCCGAGCCGGACTACGGTGTTTACGACTTCGAGAACTACCGCTACTGCGAAGGCCCGGCGCTTACCTGCAGCAACCTCTATCCGCAGATGTTCTCCAGAGCCTTCTTTGAACCCATGAGTGAAGGGGCGAATGAAGCGCCGGTGAACCTGCTGCGCTGCGGCTGGGCAGGCAGCCAGAAATACGGCAACGTGATCTGGTCCGGCGATGTGCCAAGCACCTTCGAGTCCTTCCGGGAGCAGCTGCAGGCCGGCCTGAACATCGGCCTGGCGGGCATCCCCTGGTGGACGACGGATATCGGCGGCTTCATGACGGACGACGTGAACGACCCTGATTTCCGGCAGCTGCTGATCCGCTGGTATCAGTTCGCGGTCTATTCCGCGGTGCTGCGGATGCACGGGGACCGCGGCCCCTACAACATTCCGCCGCTGGATGAACGGGACTGGGGCGGAGGATACCTGCATACCGGCCAGCCGAACGAACTCTGGAGCTACGGAGAAGAGAACTACCGCATTATGCGCAAGTTCTACGACATCCGGATCGCGCTCCACGATTATATCGCAGGACTCTACAAGGAAGCCCATGAGACAGGCGCTCCCCTGATCCGCACGATGTTCTTCGAATTCCCGGAGGACGGGAAGTGCTGGGAGCTTCAGGACCAGTATATGTTCGGTTCCCGCTACCTGGTGGCGCCGGTTCTGTACCTGAACCAGTTTGAAAGGGAAGTCTACCTGCCGGCAGGTGAGTGGAAGAACATCAACACCGGCGAAAAGCTGCAGGGCGGAAAAACGGTTGCCGTGAAGGCGCCCATTGACGAGATTCCGGTGTTTGAAAAAATGTAAAGAGAACGGCGATGAAAACTGAGACGCAGTCAAGGGTATGATCTTTGCCTCTCTGCAGGTCGCGGAATAACCTTATATCTGCCTGATCTTCCGCTTGTTCAGCCGGAAATGATTGGCAAGTAAATATCCCGGAAGCCAAAACAAAGGTTTCCGGTTTTTCTGTGTATACGGAAAGTGGAATTATCTTCATCCTTGAACTATATTTGCTGTGTTGCTGCATTAAGTGCTTGGCTACATTTGGCAAAATATTATTTTGTTACATAAATATAAAGAAAAATAAAAACAAAATAAAAAATTATTTGTATAAGTACAATACATAGGTAACAAAAAAGAAAAAAAGAGAGAACCAAGTGGTATAGTGTTAAGCGACCAAACCAACACAAAAGCCAGGAGGTTCTC
>CADBEB010000050.1 GCA_902793605.1 uncultured Eubacteriales bacterium | reverse complement strand
TGCCCCAGTATGTTTTCTTCCCGAACGGCTTCCTTTTGAATCAGTCTCTTTAACAGAATCTGAATCGCATGAACCGTCCAATGGTTTTCTGAGGAAACTAGCTCTGAGATCTCCTCAAGCGTCCTTGGTGATTTCTCCCAGAGTATATCCATGATCCTTCGTTCTGCTTCCGTCAGATAAATCACAGGTGTCCCTCCATTTTCGACGTTACGACAACCGTCTACTTAAGTGTACAACTGTCACCTAATCTTGTCAATGGGTGTATGCAAACTGTTACAATTCGTATTTCCCCTATGGCATTTTCCTGAACATAGCACATGTGCTTTCGCCCCTTCGCTAATACAGACTGACGAGCGAAATAAAAAATATCATTCCTCAAAAAAACGCCGAGAGAAAAAGGAAAAAGCACTACAAGGCACTTTTCCACCGCCAGAAGATAACACAAACTGCGCCAAGGCAAAAGAAAAAAGCGGAGCACTGTCCTTCTGCTCGACTGTCATTCCGAGGGCCTCCCATCCTTGGTACTCACTCTCCTACGTTCAGATAAGATGGCAATTTTACAGTGAAAATGAAAAAAGGCAGCCGAAGCTGCCAGTTGCGATTGATTTTTGAATACTATTATCTTTCAGAAAAGAAAACGGTTCATTCATGCTGGAAGAAACTTACGCATTCCTCCAGTGTAAATCCTTCTAGCTGGATCCTTTCATATTGATACTCTGTTGTTTCTCCCAGAAGCCGTTCACCCGGCTTGGCTTTTACAACAACCGGCTTGCTCAGCGTTCTTATCGCTATCAGTCTGGTGTTCATTCCAAGGTTGATAAAAACCGCTTTATCCATACCCGGTATCTCAACAGATTGTGCTGAATGTTCCTCCTTATCCATGACTTCAAATTGGAAGCTGTTGTCTTCTGAGGTACTTAATTCTGACCGGATTGTATGCCAGTATTGATTGTCATCGTGATACAGATCTCTGTTTTTATCCTTAAATTGGATTGAATAACCGATAACGACATCGTAAGCGGGATCGACTGTATACTGCTTCAGTGTGAATTCATCTACTTTTTCCTCACTGATCAGTGTGTATTCTCCTTCAGCAAGGCAACCATAGGTCAGATCCACTGAAAATGAGTCCTTCTCAGCTATATTGCCGGGCAGCACTATACCGGTATTATAATCAATCCCCTTAAGCGAATCTGTTTTTCTGTGCCTTACCCGGGATGATCTGGGAGGTGTTCCATTCCACTCAATGATAGGAAGGACATCATCCGGAGCGGAGTTCAGAATTTTACGCATTCTGTTCATTGGATTGCTCAGCGGATCCGGTACGTCAGTAGCTGTATTATGATCGGCGGCAGTTTCTCCCTGCCAGTTTACTGAAATGATTTTTTGTACATATTCTGTTGCAGCAAAGGCGATGGCAGCCAGGGAAACCAGTATGGCAATAATCAGACCTATTGATATCTTTTTCTTCATGACAACTTCTTCCTTTCCGGGGGAGACAGCTGACAGAAAGGCACGATGGGTTTCGGCAGGTATTTCATCGGTCAGGTCATTCAGCCGTGTCCGCAGCTCCTGCTCAGTCATAATGCCTCCTCCTTTCCGTTCCATTCCACACGAAGCTTCTTTCGGGCCTGATACATCCGGTATTTGACGATTCCGACGGAAACATGCAGCATCTGAGAGATTTCCTCCAGTGAGAAACCTTCCAGATAGTGCAGGAGCAAAGGGATCCGCTGCTTTTCCGGGAGGCTTTCCAGCATCAACCGTGTTTCCAGGTTACAAGTCTCCTGTGCTGGTTGATCTGGCAAGGTATCGGTTACGATTGTTCTTTTGCTTTTCCGAAGGATCAGCCGACATTCATTGACCATAATGCTTGTGACCCATGTTTTAAAAAACCGTTCTTCGCGTAACCGGCGACGATTTTGCCAAGCTTTCAAAGCCGTTTCCTGCATGGCATCCTGACGGTCCGCTTCAGAGCGAAGAAAAGCGCACGCAATCCGATACAGCATCTGCTCGCTTTCTAAAAGCTCCTGTGTGAATACTCGTTCTTCCAACACGTTCGTACCTCTCCGAAGGGGTGATTGTCATGACATATATTAGATGCATGGAGGAAATAAAAAGTTAGTACTTGAAATAAAAAATAAAAAAGCCCTGCAGAGTATAATCTCCACAGGGTCTGACGGTCAACCGACCGCACCATCTTTCATCTCGAGCATGGCCACCCGCTTCTCAAGCCGGGTGATCCGTTCCTCAAGGGTAAGATCCTCATCCGGTTCCTGTTCGTCCTCGGCGATCAGGAACTTCGTCATCATGTACCCGGTGCGGGAGCCAAACTTCACCTTTGTCCAGGAGCCGCAGGTTCCCAGAACCTCTACCCGGGCACCAAGTGGCACACGCTCCACTAGCGCAGCTGTGCTTTTTGCCTTGGTGCGCATGTTCACTGTGGAACCGCTGTCGGCGATCACAGTGGCAAATTCAGCCATAGGTTCTTCATCTCCTTCCGTTGGTTCATCGGGAGTGGGCGGCAGGCTGTCAACCTTGGACACATCCTTAAGCCAGCCCCAGTATGCCCATTTTCCGAGCTTCGTATCGGTTGTGACGCACCCAGCGGCAGAGGAAGCGTGCACAATCCGGAGCGGGTTCACACTGGTGACAAGGCCAATATGCTGGAAGTCGCCGAGGCCGTCATCAAACTTCTCCGGGGTATTTGTGTTCCATTTGAATACTGCCATACCGGGCTTCAGCTGGGAAACGTTCGTCAGTTTGCCCTTTTCAGAGCAGTATTTCCGGTAGATCGTGTTGCTGCCGTGATAGATGCTGGCACCCTGATCCCGGTATGCCTTCACGAACAACCCGGAGCAGTCAATTCCCCGGGAATCGTTTGTTCCCGGGGAAACATAAGGCCAGCCAAGGCACTCTTCCACAGAGGCAATCAGTTTCTGGACATCAAGCATCCTGATCACCTTCGCCCTTATCGGTCGGCTCGGCTTCCTTCTTGCTGCGCTCATGTAGCTGGGCAAGGATTTCCCGGAGTTTGTCAGGAATCGGCAGTCCCAGATAGGCAGCGTTCTCCAGCAGACTCAGGCCCTCATTGCTCAGGTAAAAGCAGATGACGGCTCCCCGCAGGACAGCCCCAGTTCTGACCACGTGTACGTCGATGATGTTGGCCACACCGACCAGCATCAGGATCAGCACCTTTTTGCAGATGCCTTTGAAGCCAACGGCGCTGGACAGCTTCTTATCCGCGATGGCGCACATAACGCCAGAGAGATAATCCAGCGCCATGAGCACAATCAGGGCAATCAGCATACCGTCCACACCTCCTAGAAACCAGCCAATCCATCCGCCCACAGCGGTGATGGCTACCTGAATCTTTGCCCAGATCAGGTCAATCGAAAAATCACGCATTGAATCTTCCTCCTTATTTTTTGATATGAAAAAACCGCCCTGGGTGGACAAGGCGGTGATTCATCAGGTACCGATCGCGATCCAGTTCACTTTCCGTGTGCCGGAACCGGAGGATCCAGCCATACAGACCTGGAAGCTGGTCGTGGATTCACTGCCGGTTTTCAGCACCGCAATACCGCTGGAGGTTGGGTTGCCAGCATACGACACAATGATCGTCGGGGTTGCGGTAAACCCGGCTGTCAGGCTAACCGTTGTCCACGCAACACCGGTCACGCTGGTCTGCCCATACTGGATTTTGAAAGGCAGCCGTGCCGCGGGCAGTGTGCCTGTGGTCAGGTTGCTGGCGTTGTTTGCTCCGATTTTCGACCGGGCTGTCGCTGCGGAAGTACCGCCTGTTCCTCCCTTTGAAAGCGGAATCACGGTTTCCATGCCCTCATGATAGACCCGGTAGTTTCCCCAGGTACCGCCATCGCAGACACGGACCATCACCGCATTGTCCAGACTGGCCGCATAGGCCTTTGTCCGGACTTCCAGCATCCGGCGATTATTGCCGGTGCTGTCCTCCCATGCGGCAAAGGATGCCGCACCCACATAACTGCCCTCGAACACGATCCGGTTCGTCTGGCCGTCCTGTGTCGGCAATAGGCACAGTGACGGATACAGGGTTCCCTGAATGTTCAAGTTTCCGGTCATGGTATCCCCGGACTTCTTCACGCCGCCGAGATTGGCGATCGCCGCATTGGCATTCACCGAGCCCGTGCCTCCGTAAGCAATTGCCAGCGGAGTGCTCAGCTTCAGCGGCCAGCCGCAGTCGATATAACCATTTGTTTCCGCGACCTTCCCAATACCGATGCCGTTTCCATTGGAAAGGAAGTCCAACAGCACCTGCTTTGTACCGATGCTGATGATCTGCTCCACAGAGTAGAAGTAGTCAGCAACGGTGACCTTCAGGTTGTAGCTGTACAGCGGATCAAAGGTTTGGCTCATCAACTTATTGGTCTTGCTGAGAGCATAGGAGGAATGCGTCACCGTCTCCGCCTGCGTCCATGCGGAAGCAGTGGACAGCTTGTAATAGATGGTACAGGTCAGCGTGTTCTGGTTGTTCAGCGCGGAACCACTGCCGGTTAGGTTATACCGGACTTTGTTACCGTCCACCTGCGCCGCCGTACCGCCGCTGTTGCAGCGCTCAGCAGTGAATCGGCTGATCGAAGGGTACGTATAATCCAGCACCGTGATGGTGGTGCTGTATGTCGCTGTCCGGCCCCGGCTATCCGTAACCGTGACCGTAAGCGTCAGGGAACCAGCTGCGGAGAGTGCTTTTGTCGCAGTGAAAGATGCCGCTGTATAGGTCACACCATCCAGCGTTGTCCGGTAGGAAGAAATGGTGCTGCTGTATGCGCCTGCCGCCGTGATGGCCACAGACAGCTTGCTCAGGCTTTTCACATAAGCAGCGATCCGGGTTTTAACCGTGCTGTTCGTATCATCCACAGCAACGGCGGAGATAGTCGGCACAACGCTAGACGGGACTGTCAGGGTGAGCGTACATGTTCGGGTACCCGTTAGCGTTCCGTTGACAAAGCTGTTACAAGTAATCGTGCACACACCGCTGGTAGCATTCGGGATCTGACTTGCCAGCGAGAGAGGTGGAGTCCAGGAGACGGATGCTCCAACATTTGTGGCAATCGCGCCACTGGTATTTCCGAACCAGTATGAGATGGTGTGCGTCACGGCAGAGCTTGGGCGGTTGGTATAGATCGTCACCGCACTGCCCATCGCCACTGTAGATGCCGAAGTGCTTGGCTGGGAGGCTGCTTCCTCATACGTTACCGTGATGACGACATCCGACCAGGACAGGTAGTTATAGGAATAGCCCTGTGCCGACGCGCTGGGGTTGGGATTGTAAATCGTGAATGTGTTATTCCCGGCGGCAAGATAAGCCGCGACGGCGTTGTACAGCGATCCGGTCAGTTCATAAGCAGAAGTGTTTCCGTAGAAATGCCCCGTGAAGGTTCCCAACGCATCACCGACATAGCCGGAACCGGTCACCCCAGAGGCAATATTGTTCTGGTAGTTTGCCTTTCGGAGATAGACTGTTTTCGTGCTGCCTTCGCCGTAACCGGCTTTCTTTGCCGTAATGGTGAAGATGATTTCCTGTATGACCTTGTTCGCAAGGTTCATACCGGAAAAGCAGATGATACCAACGTTGTTTGAACCGGCTTCATAGAATTCCTGCGCCGCGCTATTGGAGCTGCCGTTCGAGGAATAATTGGTTTTCCGGGTGACCAGCGATGCGGCGTAATTTACGGTTGTTGCCATGGTATTCTCCTTTCCCGGTATTACCCGTTGTAAACAATGGACATGTTGCCGTTCGTCTGCGGGACAAAGGCAAACTTACCGATGATCAACTTTGTCAGGATCTCGGCCTGTGTGACGTACAGTTTGTTGTTGCTCAGATAGGCAACCTCGGTGTCATTCATGTAGAATGCCAGCCTGTCATTCACGACCCGGAAAGTGAACGGGTTCCCGGTCTTGCCGATGATCAGGCCATTATCCCCGAAGGTCATGTAGGTACGGATGATGGCCAGTTCCTCTTCCGTTGCCTCATGGGCATTCTGCAGATCTTCCTCCAGCTGGTTGATCCTCGTCACGGACCAGGTGAAGTTATCCTCCGTCTGCTCGGACAGGGTACTCAGCTGCGTCCTGACTTGGGACATATCACTGGCAAGGGCGTAATTCGCCTGAACCTCCTGCCGGATGCTGTCCGCTTCCGTGCTGATCTGGGCACGGACGGAGGCCAGCTTCAGTTCCATCGCCTCGTCTGTATCCTCAGGCGCTGGGGTATAGTCGGTTGCCCGGTTGCCTTTCTCCAGCTTGGCCCAATGGATCGTGAAGTCTTCAGGCGACGACATTCCCGTCGGAGAACGCTTGATCAGGATATCAGCGTTGTTCGGATCATCCTCAGGAGTATACCCGGTGGTGTACTCCGCCATAAAGGTGGCGTGGACGATTTCCGAAGTCGCTGAAGTATTAAGACTGATGCTCTCAAGCAGGACGTGCCCGTCAGCCGTATAGACGTCAATCTCGGACAGATCCAACGAAGAAACACACAGAGTCAGCGTGTACACTTCAGCTTCCACCATAGGTTCTGAAAGAGCATACCGGGCAATCAGGTCGTTACTGGTAACAGCTTCATCCCCAGACTTCAGCAGGTAGTTCCTGCCGCCGATCTCCAGATTGTCGATGGCTTCGTATGCCTCATAGGCCATCTGGGATACAGCGGTCAGCACGCCATTCTTCATTCGGTAGATCGGATGCTCCGGGTACAGGTACATCTGGTACGTGTTGTACATATACCCGAGGGAAATGAAGGACAGCGTTTCTGTGGAGTCAGTAGGATTCGTCGTCAGCCAGTTGGTGGCTCGTACCGTGAACATCTTTCCGCTCAGCGTACCGACCAGGTACACCGTCTTCCTAGCTGTGACAGCGAAGGAACTGTCCCCGGTCACTGTCCGCAGGCTGATGGTCGGATAGCAGAGGTACACATTGGACAGGTAATATCCCGCCGTTCCATTGGAGGAAGGATACAGAATCGGGTGATCGACATTGAAAACACTGCCTCCCGCAAGGTTCCAATACCCAGTATCATCACCGACGATGAGCATAGCCCATGTGATGTTCTGTTTGCAGACGACGGAATTGCCGAACTTAATCCGGTCATAGGTATTGCCGCTGTCATAGTTTGCATCCGCCCACCAGCCGGTATAGGTGCTTCCGTCAATCGGAGCGTTCACCTTATAGATCAGCCGGATAGCGTTGCCTGCGGCGTAATGGTTCGTCAGCCGGGTCGTGCCGCTGTAATACACCGGGATCGCACCGGTCGTGGAATTGTCCGACAGGGTCAGTTCCAGCGTAACGTTTGAGGATGTCGGCGCGACAGGCAGCCAGTATACGATCTGCTGTCCGTCCGTCAGTTGGGAGAAAGACGCCACACCGGTCCACGCACTGGTACTGGAAACCTGTGTGCCGACGATAATCTCCCCGCCACCCGCAGCAGCAATGGCAGCGTTCATGTCCGTATAGATCTGCTGAACGGTCTGGTTGATTCCGGTATTACTGGACAGATCCAGCGTCTGGCCAAAGTTGGAGGAAACGTGGCTCGTTGTGATAGCCCCGGCTTTGATGTTGCTGCCCTCAATGGTCGCAGCGGCAATCTTATCGCCGGTAATGGTTGCGGCAAGGATCTCGTTCGCGGTGATTGTCGCTGCGGCAATCTGCTGCGCTGTGATCGACCGGGCAACAATAACTGTGCCGTTGATCTGCTCCTGGTATTTCTGATCCTGCAACTCCTGAACGGAAAGCCCGGAAGCTTCGGCATTGATCTCGTAGATAATGCCGTTGGCCCCGGTGATGATCAGGCGCTCCGTTGCCAGCGTACCAGAAGTGATGACATCGGCGTTCAGGGAGACAACCTTCGCGGCGGTAATGGAAGCGTCAGCGATCTGGGCAGTACCGATAGCACCCTGGGCAATCAGCGCCGTTGTGATCGCACCCAAAGCGATCTGTGCTGTATCTACAGCGGCATTAGCGATCTTGGCGTTGGTGATTGCTGCCTGAGCGATCTTCGCCGTGGTAACGGCCAGGTCAGCGATCTTGCCTTCCGTCACTGCCAGTTGGGCGATCTTCGCTGTGATGATTTCACCGTCAAGGATCTTTGCCGCAACGATCGCCGCATCCTGTATATTTGCCGTGCCAACGGCCAGACCGCCGATTTTAGCATTGGTGATCGCGGCGTCTTTGATCTGTGCCGTATCCACAGCAGCGTCTTTTATGTTGGCAGACTCCACGGCTGCTTGACCGATTTTGGCGTGAGTAATCGCGCCATCATGGATATTGGCAGTCTGGATTTCCCCGGAGCCAATTTTTGCGGAAGTGATCGTGCCGTCCTCAATCTGGGCAGTACCGATCGCCGCCTGTCCGATTTTGGCCTGCGTAATGGCAGCGTCCTCGATCTGGGCGGTGCCAATGGCAGCGTTGCCGATCTTCGCCTTGGTAACAGCGGCGTCCTCAATCTGGGCAGTACCAATCGCAGCCTGTCCGATCTTGGCTTTGGTTATTGCCGCATCCTCGATGTGGGCAGTTTCAATTGCCGCCATCTTGATCTGCAGGGAACCAACAGAACCATTCTGCAGGGCACCGGAGCCGACAGAGTTTATTGCCAGCTTGCTACCGGTGATGATCCCGCTTGGAAGCTGCCGGGCGGAGATCGTATTTCCCTCCACGGTATCCGCAACCGTACCGAGGGTCATCTGGGTATACTTTCGGGTCAGACAGTCGTATGTGTAAGCAATGACACGGACAGCATCGCCGAGGAAGATGTTCTGCAGGAAGCCGTATTCCTTATACTCTTCTGTTTCAGCGCAGTTGATGAAACTGACGTCCAGTGTGACAGTTGGAACATCGCACCCGGCATCGAACTGGGCCTGTGCAGCCTCCCGCATGAGGGTATAGCACTCCGCTTTGGTCTTGGCGTCATCTCCGTCGGTATCTTCCTTGGCTTCAGATACCGGGAGATGGATCCATTTCGGATGGGTATATGTATCGATCAGCGGACTGTCGATATACAGTTCAGGGAGATAAAGTACGTTTCCTTCAGCATCCTCGCCGGTCGGCATGATCCGGGTGACGACATCGGTCAGGTCGATATCATAGGAAATGCCCAGCAGGTTTTTGGCCTGCCGGATCTGCACGTTAGTATCCTGACCGACACGCTTCACGACGAAAACATCCCACCAGTCGCGGGTGAGCTCACCGGTGTATTTCTCCACAACACCGCCTTCTCCAAGGATGGCGTCCACGGGGTTCACATTCTCGAACTCCACATCCTCCGCTGTGCTGTCCAGGTCGGAATAGAAGGTGAAATCGTGCTCCGACAGGCAGGAAGAAGAAACCGTCTGCACAACGGAAGCCCCCACCGCAGAGGATGAGGGCTTGTAGGACTGGATCATGTTGTCCAGCAGATCGTAGAACACATGCCGGGCGTACACAGTGATCTTATCGAGGTCAGGAACGATCCGGTAGATCCGGAACGGCTGGTCCCGGAGCTGGCGTTCTTCCACCACAGAGGAAACAGCCTCAGAAGCGGAACCTTCCCGGTGATCGAATACCAGATAGGTCGTATCCATGTACCCGTGCTTTCCATCCGGGGCTGTGACCTCATACCAGGAGGCATTGGTCTTGGCAATCACTTGAACGGTCAGGGTGTTCTTGTAGGCCGCAAGGATCTTGTAGTTCCTGCCGGGACCAGAGCGCAGGTTCAGGGTTCCTTTCCGGGTTTCCGCTCCGGGAAAGTCCGTATGGATACGATAGATCTCTGTCCCGCTGTCATCACCCGGCGCTGTGAAGTGTACCCGGGGAGTGGTCGCCGCCGGAACAGGAGCGCGGAGGATACAGCCTTCCACCAGTCGCTGCCATTTACCCGCATCGTCGATCGGATGTACCAGCTGCAGCTCGTATTCTCCATTCAGGGTTTCTGTTACCAGAGCGGAAGTCGGTTCAATCGTTCCGTTACCATTCGTGGAAAAGTCCGTGCAGTCAGCAGGATAAACGCAGATCATGGGAAGTCACCTCCTTATTGGCATAATGAAAACGCCACCCACAAGGAATGGCGTTATAGAGAAATTCAGTTTACATCTATTCTGCAGAAAACAGTTCCAGCAAGCATTCAGGATCGTCACAATTATATACCCAAACGGTTATATATTCATATTGACAATTCCTGTCGTCAGATTCTTCTAATCTGTTATTTAAAGGAAGCTGTTTTAACTGGACAGGTTCGTCGAGTTTTCGTTGCATGATTAGTCCATCCGGATAGGCAGGATCCTCTGCCATGATCAGTAAAGCGTCCGACATGCCTTCGATGCTTACCTTCTTTGCTGTTTCACCCTCACGGAGCATGAGCGGTTCTTCATAAGTTCTGTCATGCAACTCGGATCTGATAATATATCGGGTTCCATTCTCCGGGTCACCCAAAGCAAAGAATAGGTCATAGCCTGTAACAATGGAGCTCGATTCGTCAATCAGAAACCGGTTGTAGCACATTGATCCTGACTGACCGTTTTTGATCAGTGAATATTTTCCGAAGGCTTTGCATTCCATGAATACTTTCCCATAACAATAGGTAACATTTCCTTCTGGAAACGAAACAGGTACAGACAGATGTCGGATATCATGCATGTATTCAGCAAACCATTCGATGGACGAGATTGGTATTTGTTTCTGATGAAGTTCGCTGCATTTTATGCTGCCGTCATCGTTATTGTACCATGCGAAGGCGGTTTCTTCATTCGGTATTTCACTTATAAAAGAATTAAGGGAATCTACATGCCACTCTTCAGATACAGCTTGCACAGTATCTGTGCCGGGTGTTTGTGTGAGATCCGTCGTTCTGGTGACATCACCCTGCCAATTGATTACCCGGTAAAGACCGGTGACTGCCAACGCTACAGTTGTTAGTACCAGCAAGAGTGAAGCGACTATCATGCTGACAGAAAGTTTCTTTTTCACTTTTGTTTCTCCTCTCTCTGAAGCTATGATGCGCTGAGCAAGCCATGGATCAGCTTTCATGTGAGAGAGATGACGGTCAAGCGACTGACGGAACTCGTTAGCACTTATCTTCTCATTCATCGATTTCTCTCCCTTCCAGCAGTTTTTTCAGCTTTTCGCGTCCTCTTTTCAATCTGCCTGATACAGAGGAATGCGAGATGCCCAGGGCAACTGCTATTTCGTTAACATTCAATTCCTGATAATAATGTAGAAGAATCACTTCACGCAGTTTTCTGGGCAGTTTCATTACCGCCGTTGCTAACTCTTCATCATGATCGATGACCGCTGTGGAAGATTGATCAGGGAGCATTTCTGGTGTCACACAACGATTCATTAGGCGGAACCAACCTGAATGATTTATGTCATAGCAAGTGTGCATGGCGATCTTTAGTACCCACGTCTTTTCACTGCTCTCTCCACGGAATGAATCCATTGCACGGTACACCTTCAGGAAAGTTTCCTGTGTTGCATCCTCAGCCAATGTTTTATCACAAAGATAGAGGAAACAAGTGCGAAGAACTGATTCCTGGTACTGATCCACAAGCCGTTCAAATATCTGATCATGATTTGGAGCAGTGTTAGGGCCCATAACATTGCTCACGTGTTGATCACCCCCTACATCCCTACAGACTGATGAGGAAGAAAAAATGTCGTATTTTGAGAAAATAATTTGTGGCAGGTCTTTCCTGCCGAAAACAGAATACCATGAAACCACCATCAAAGGAACCGCCATCTCGGAGAAATCACAACGCTCGTCACATTCCCAAACCAGCTGATGGCGTTCAGGCCGGGTTTCAGTACTGGGAAATCCCCGGACATATGGTCATTCTTAAGAGTCGTTCCCAGGTACGCTTCTTTCAAGGCACAGTCCAGCACAATGCCCGTGGTGATATCTGCCAGCTCCACGATCGTGGTGCCAACCATGAGCGTGATATCCCCGGAACCCGTCAGCGTGATGAGCGGCTCGGAATAAACGCTGCCGGGATTGGTGATTGTGCCGCCGGATGTGGTGATTGTCACATCCGAAACATTGTCCTTGTACCAGAAGGGATAGCACCGGAAGTTCACGGCAAAGGAACAGTGCGGGTTTCCGCGCAGCACCTTTTCAAACGGGATCTGGTTTGCGATCCTGGCGTTGTAGTGCCCGCCAGTCCGGTTGGCAAAGGTCACGGTGCCTTTTCCCTTCAGCCATGCGGCGATCACAGGGATCTGTTCCGGGTCAGCAATGAAGCAGGTAGCTGTCAGGATCATATCGTCGTAGACGTCATCGCCTTCGATCTGTGTCAGGCTTCCTGGCCTGCCCGGAACAGTCGTCTGAGTGCTCCGCTCCAGCGGAATGGTGATCGGTGGCAATTCCGATACATGGATGCCTTTAGTCCGGCAGTCCACACCGTTCCAGATGAAATAGTCTGTCATGGGATAACCTCCAAAAAGAGGAAGAAGCCGCCTGCAGACAGCTTCCTCCCGGTCAGTCGTTTCAGTCGATCTTCTTCACGATATCGATCCCCCATAGGGCTCCGAGCGATACACCGTTCTCGAACTCGCAGTGGATCGTGCCCGTGTCATCGACTGCCAGTACCCGGCCTTTTGTCCCTGCCGGGATGTCCCGGTACTGGTCATGGAACTCCACCACCTCAACAGTGGTGCCGGGCGGATACTTCTCCCGGATGCTTTTCAGGATTTCAGGCCGGATGCTCATAGAAAACATAGGGTTTCCTCCTTTGCGTTTGGTAGGAACATATATCCTCTGAACCCGTTGAAAGTCAAGGAATTTATGCCATCCGGAGACCCCTGCCGCGCTGTTGACGGCGGGTAAGGGTGGCAATCTCGACAGCCAAGGATCGGATATCCTGTTCGTCCCGCACATAGAAGTTGTTTCCCGTCAGGTTGACGGAAGAAGTGTTGTTGTAGGTTTTCCGGTTATCCGTGGAGCCAAAGGCAATCGCGCCTTCCTGCGCTTCCCCGGTCAGGTAACGGGCGGCGTTCTTCACGATCTTCGCCTGTACCTTGCTCTCCTCCAGAATGCCTTCTCCAAAGCCTTTCATAGTCATGGAGCCGATCTCGTCCCGGAAGACCTTAGAGGGAGAAGCGATCTTCAGGGCTTGCTTCGCTGCTGTAACAGCAGCCTGTACCGCAGATCTCAGTGCAGTGATCACACTGAAGCGCCCGGCGTTGATACCTTCCTTCAGGCCAGCCATGGCGTTCACACCGACATTCTTCAGCGTTCCCGGCAGCGCGGCAGAGATTGCAGTCTGCAGGGCGGTCACCATAGAAGTCACGTCCGTAGTGAAGTCATAGCCCGCCATGCCTTCACCAATACCGGCGGCAACGTACTCACCGGTCGGTTCCATACGCTTTGACGGGCTCTCGATGATGAAAGCGCTGTTGATCGCTTCCTCCAGATTCTCCGCTACAGTTTCAGCCGTGGTATCCCATCCTGCTTCGATCATGCCTTCCGCGATGCCCGCTGTGACATTTCCGCCGACGCCCACTGAATCCAGATCCTGTACGAATTGAAGGATCTTGTTCAGATTGTCGATATCCTCCTGACTGACTTCCTCGCCATTCTTAATGGCGGCAACAACCTCTGCCACATAGGTGGAGAGCTGCGCCATCCTGTCAGCATTGAAGTCACTCTGCATGGATTGATCCAGCGTCCGGAGGATTCCCTCGTTCCCGCCGTAAATGAAGTTATACCACTGATCCAGATCGCCTTTGGCGTTCTTGATGCGCTGCTCTGCGGATTTGATAAAGTCCAGAAGCGACGCAGGCATGATGCCGGTCATGGCGGTGCCAAAGGCCGTCATGCCAAGCTGATCCACTTCCGCGACCTGTTCCCGCATTTCGGCGATTGCCTCGGGGGCACCGGTCACCTCGGCTGTGATTAGGACGTGCATGGTGCCGTCCTTATCCAGAACAGCGACATCCTCCGGTTTCAACATGTCTTCTGTGACAGCGGATACCGGGATTTCCTGTCCGTCTTTCCAGAACTTCACTCCGGGATCATGCAGAGCCCCGGTCGGATCTTCATAGGCTTCCGACAGGCGAACAATGCCTTCGACCTCGACCTTGTTGTTTTTCAGCCACTGGCGATATGCCAGCATATCATAGCCGGTCAGACCGACCTGCATGTTCAGGGTCGGTTTTTTCACACCGTTGGCTTCCTTGTATTCCGTGATGTAGGCTACGAATTCCTTCATCAGCTCGGATTTATCACAGCCGGTTGCTTCAGAGAACTTCGTGACAATGCCCTCGACCTGTGCGGAGTTCAGCGCTGAAAGATCTACGTTTTCCGCTTCGGCGTATTTGACAATCAGGCCAACGATATCCGATGGTTTCAGGGCAGCGGTGGAAGCGCCGCCGGTGATCTCCTCATATGCCATGACCGTTGCGGTAACGGAGTCAGGCGTCAGGCCGGTGGTATCAACCTCGTTCTCCTCCAGGTATTTGAAAACGTAAGCCGTGATCTCACTGGGCTTCAGCTGGGAAACATCCGTGCCGGAGGCCAGTTCCTTATAGGCGCTGACAATGCCTGTCACGTTAGTGGGATTCAGGCCGGAAACATCCACCCCCGTGGTGGATTCGGCATACTTCGTCACATACGCCAGAATGCCTTCCGGGGTCAGCTGTGCTGTGTTCGCACCTTCGGGAATTTCGGTGTATTTCGACACAAAGGCTTCCACAATCGGCTGCTGTTTTTCAGCATTCTCTGCTTCTGTATATCCGGCGATAATTGCGTCCGTCGTAATCGCACCTGGGTTACTGGCCCATTCCTCCCAGCGTGCTTTCGCGCCGGTCATGTCCAGATCCGTGGTGATCTTCAGGACTTCATCCCCGACAGCCTCGCCGAACATCTCGTTCAGGTTCAGGAACTGCTGGATTGCCGCCAGCTGATCCAGGGCAGTCGTGAAGTCGATGTCCGGGAACATGGCCTGAACCTCTTCCTCAGACATCCCGCTGTCCAGCAGGGACTGGATCTGGGTAAGCAGGCTGACATATTCCGTCAGGGCACCCTCGTCCATACTGGCAGTCAGCTTGTTCAGTTCAGGCAGGAAGGCTTTCTTTTCAGAGTCCGTCTTCGCGGTGCTGTACTGGCGCAGGAGCTGCATCAGTTCACCGATCTGGCCTTTGGCTTCCTGAACGTTATCCTGCTGCCAGACAGGATTCACCATGTCCGCCATGAGCTGGGCGTATTCCAGCGCGGCGGCACGGCGATCCTCATTGTACTTGGCGTTCAGGGCATCCAGCGCGGCCTGCCGTTCTGTGGCGTCCTCAATCAGCTGGATCACAGCGTATTCCTTATCATACTGCGTATCCAGGGCGGAGTTGACGGAGGCCATGCCTTCGGCAGCTGCTACCATGGCCTCCTGATATACCTCTCCGCTGACTTCCTGCCCACGGGCTTCCGCACGGGCGATCTCCGCTTCGACCTTTTTCCGGATGGTCGTGAAGCCTTCCGTGTCGGCAGCGGTCAGTTTGTACTTGACCTCGATCGCTTCCCGGGTATCGATCAGCTCCTGCAGGCGGAGTTTATCCTTTTCTGTCAGTTTCCGGTTCTTCCGCTTTTTCAGGAGAGTGGTGATCTCCTTGTCCATGGCATCCAGCGTTTTGATGTCCGCCTGCAGCTGATCCGAAACAGAAGTATACCCGGCGGCATCCGCTGTATCCTTCATTTCCTGAAGGGAATCGCGGGTGGTGGCGGTCAGGCTCTTGAAGGATTCTGTCCAGGATTCAACGATTTCATTCGTTTCCTTCTGTCCGTCAGACCAGACATTGGTCAGGCCGGAAAGCCATTCCTTTGCGCTGGCTGTGGTGCGGACAAAGTCATCCTTCGTCATACCGAAGAAAGACAGTCCTTTGCTCCGGCTGTAGAAGGTATCCGCTTCGGTTTCCTTCCAGCTCTTCGCTGTTTTCGCCATGCCCTCGAGTGCTTCACGGGCCGCTTTCGCGCCGGAAGCATAGTCTACCAGTTTTATGGCCCCGTACACTACTGCGGCGGCAAGGGCTACCATCGCCAGCTTGGAAGAAACCAGTGTTTTCAGCAACCCGCTCAGTCCGCCGCCAGCCATGCTTACTTTCGCTGAGAACTTTCCGATAGCGGTAAAGGCGGTACCCAGAGCGCCGGAGACCTTTCCGACAGCGCCGACCACTTTCCCGAGGATCAGGACGGCGGGGCCGATGGCTGCGGCAAAAGCGGCCCATTTCACAATGGACTGCCGCTGGCTCTCGTCAAGGGACAGGAACTTCTCAAGCAGACCGTTCACGCTGTCAATGATCTGCTGGATTGTCGGGTTCAGATCATCACCGATCCGCTGGGCGAACATGAGCGCTGTGTTTTTCAGGTTTTTCAGCTTGCTGGCGGTAGTGCCGTATATGATACTGGATTTCTGTGCCAGCGCGGTATTCTCTTTCCAGGCTTCTTCTGCCATATCCTGCGCGTTGGCAAACAGCTCTGTCGCGTTCACCGCACGGAGCATGGTATCACGCAGGCGGATTTCACTGATTCCGATTTCATCGAGGACAGCGACGGAAGAGATGCCTTCCTCGTTCATTTCAGCAAGGCTTTCAATGAACCGCTGAAATACTTTGATGGGATCGCTCTTCCATGCGTTGACAAACTCCTGCTCTGTCATTCCGCTGACCCGGGCAAAATCCTTCAGGGCATCGCCGCCGGTCGTAGCCGCGACTTCCATTTTGATCAGGGCCTTGGAGATGGAGGAACCACCGGCCTGTGCCTGAATACCGACAGAGGACAATGCCGTAGCAAGGCCCAGAACCTGCGCTTCCGTCAGTCCGATCTGTTTTCCGGCACCGGCGATACGCATTGCCATTTCAGCTATAGGCGCTTCTGTTGTGGCGAAGTTGTTACCCAGCATAGCAATCGTACTGCCGATATTTGAAAACTGCGACTGGCTTGTACCCATGATATTGGCGAACTTCGCCAGCTGGGTAGCGGCGGTATCCGCATCCAGGTCTGTGGATGCGTTGCTCAGGTCAATCATGACCCGGGCAAATTCCTCAATGTGCTCAGTGGCAATACCCAGCTGTCCGCCTGTGGCCATGACGGCGTTGATCTCATCTGTAGAGGTGGCAATCTCGGTGGACATTCGCTTGGATGCTTTTGCCAGTTTATCAAAGTCCTCTTCTGTGCCGTTAACCGTTTTGCGGACATACGCAAAGGAGGATTCAAAGTCCATACTGGCTTTGACCGCCGTCGTTCCCAGCGCCACAATGGGTGTGGTGATATGCGTTGTGAGCGTCTTTCCGGCCTTGGTCATGGCCTTGGACAGGGTGCCGCATTTCTTCGAGAAGTTCGTCAGCGTTGTCCCAGCCTGCGTCCATGCGGATTTCATCCGGTACAGTTCTTCCGTCAGCCGTTTGATCTCCGCATCCGTTTCCCGGGCAGCGGCTTTGGCGTTGTTCAGATCCGTTGCGGCCTTGGAAGCGGCATCCGCGCTGTTCTGCATGGTTTTCTGCAGGGCCTTGACCTGACCCTCCAGCTTCGTAACCTCAGCAGTCGCTTCAGCGTGCTCCTGCTGGTACCGTTCCAGATTCTGCTTTGCGGCGATGGTGGCGGAGTCCGTTTCCCCGAGGGTATCCCGGTAATGCTCATAGGCGGCTTTGGAGGTTTCTACCTCAAACCGCAGGGCTTCCTGACGGGCCTTCGCCTGTTCCAGCCGGGCAGAGTAATCCTTGTGCCGGTCGTAGTTCTCTTTCAGCTTATCGTTGGCGGCAACAAGGGCACGG
>CADBEB010000049.1 GCA_902793605.1 uncultured Eubacteriales bacterium | reverse complement strand
ATAAAGGTGTTCATGTATAATGGAAGCTGCTTGAGAATCTCAGTCAGAGTAACCTTAATCGGCTGGGGAACGCACTACCGCCGAAGGCGGTTTAGTTCACTCGGAAGATTGCATCCTACTGTTTCTTCAGCCGCTTGATCCGTTTGGCTGAGTATTCCTCGATCTGCATCCATAGCGTACGCAGCTGCTTCTTGTGAACACAAAGCTTTTCTGTACAATTGCTGCACTTCAGATAGCCGTTTGTTGCCTCTGAATAACGTTCGGGATGCAGGTAAAACGTCACTTCCCAGCGGATAAGCAAAGCGACTGACAGCGCCAGCAGACTCCATGTGTAGCTTTTTCTTATGAAGAACAGCGGCGTAAACATCATGGCATAATCCCAGTTGTATATCCTGCAGGAACTGCAGCATTTGTTCTTCATGAACCATGTCTGGAAAGGACAAAAGAACAGAATGCAGACAATATCGCAAACGGAATACACACTGCATAAAAGGATCATGATGCCGTCGTCCAGAATTCCTTCCATGTACAAAGCCCCAAAGATGCCATTGAAAACGATCCAGACCAGTGCGATCAGGACGGTGGCGTTATTGTCAGGAATCAGCAGATCAGTATTGCCGGTCTTAAGACAAAGGGACGGTTCTCCTGTCTGAAGTATTTCCGCAGGCAGATTACATTCCGAAATAGGAACGATGGGACGACCCTTTTCCGGCGATCGAACGGTTTACTCCCGCGGTTTACTTTCCGGTCTGGCCCGGTTGTGCGTTCAACTGCCTCAGCCTGTCTGTCGGCTTACTTGCCGGAAATCGGTTGGCTTCTTTGGCGGCTGTCTGTTGGCTTTATTGCCGGAAACATGGAAATTGCATGAAAGCGGACGTAAAAACGAACGTAACAATTTGCGGTTGAATTCTGTCAAGCGACAAACAGCTTCGCCCGCCAGGGTATGCAAAAAACGGTTTTCTTCCACAACAAAGAAAGTGATTGTGGGCTCCGGAGAACCGTTCACAATAACAACGGTAAATCTATGCCAATCTGCGGGTCGATCCAGCTTTCCTGTCTGGCTTCATGTACCTGATCTTCCGGCTGCAAATGCCCAATCAGCAGCGGGGATTCCGGGTCGTGCCCGGTCATGTTGTTCCTGACAGTCTCCGCGTCATAGTTGGCGTAGCAGTACCGGCACAAATGGCCGCAGGTATTGTATGCTCCGATATCTCCGCCCAGACAGCAGGCGCATTCCTTCCGTGCGGGGGCTGTCTTAGGCATCTTCAGCCGCTGGTGCAGTGCCTGTTCATAAGTGGCAATTGTCATGCATCCGCTGCAGTCCGCGCCGAAGGGTGCCAATTCATTTCCTTCTCCGCAGGGACGGATTGTCATGCCGTATTGCTTCCCGATCTCTATAAATGTCTTTCCCAGCAGCAGACGCTGCTCCGCGGTGACCCGCTTCGCCTCCGGGAAGTTTCGCTTCGTTTTTTCGTACAGATCGATAAAACTGATTACTGCCGTGCGTGTATACCCCGACAGTGCTTTTGCCATATACTCAAACGCTTTGATATGCCGTTCAACCGGATACTCTTCGCTGATGAAGACCGGATCATACCGCCATCCTATGCTGTCCACACCGACAATACCCGACAGGCGTCTGAAGCTTTCGAGCACGTTCCGTTTGTCCGGAACACGCGGTTCGATCTCTTTTCCGTATGGCGTGACCGTAACAAACCAGTATTGCCCATAGGGATGGAGCAGGTCCATATGCGGAAGCATCGGCGCAGGATTCTTCGTGCAGAAGCCGATCAGATCCACCACATCCGGCGACAGCCTGTATCGTGTGACGGAACGCGGGTTGTAGGGATTTCGTACCAGCACAAATCCCGCCTTCAGCCGGTTCACGAACCAGTCAGAATAGAAGGCCGGAATATCTGTGCGCATTCCTGTGTTGATGATCATAATATCAGTTCCCGAATAACCTGTGCAGAATCCCCGCCGATCATGATTGTCTGCTCCCGGATCTCCTCCGGAACCCGTTCCTCCTCCATATTCAGGCAGGCATAGGTGGCGTTTTTGTTCTGGTATACCTGTTGCCAGAAAGCATATTTGATAATCCCCGGGGTATTGTACCCCACGCCGATCTCCAGGAAAACGACCTTCCGGTCCTGATGCTGCGTCAGCCAGATCTCATATTCCATGGCGGCTGCCTGCCAGCCTTCGTCCTCCACAAACTTATTATCTGAACGGAGGTTCATGGTCAGGGGGCGTCCGCAGTTCGGACACTTCGGCAACAGTTCAGACGGAATATTCATCTTTGCCTCACTGCCTTCCGGGAGGATCAGTTCGTTATGATCTCCGATGGTAAACCCCTGAGCCAGGATCATCTCCCGGATCATGCGCCCGTTTTCCCAGGTCCTTTGGCAGCAGGGTTTCGTACACTGGAACAGTCCGTAATCTCCCTGGGTATAGAACAGCCGTTTCTTGTCGAATCCGGCTTTCTGAAAGCAATGGTCCACGTTGGTAGTCAGGACGAAATAGTCCTTGTCCTTCACCAGCTGAAACAGATCGCTGTAGGCGGATTTCGGCGCATCCATATAGCGGTTGATCCAGATATACCGGCTCCAGTACGCCCAGAATTCTTCCTGCGTATCATAAGGATAGAACCCACCGGAATACATATCCCGGAAACCGTACTTCCGGCTGAAATCACTGAAGTACCGGTCAAAGCGCTCGCCGGAGTATACAAACCCGGCAGCGGTTGACAGTCCGGCTCCCGCTCCGATGATCACAGCATCCGCCTGATCGATCTTTTCTTTCAGCAACAATACTTTATCGTCCATGATATTCTCCATCACCGGTAAACAATCCCGGCAGAAAGATTCCGCCCGGCATTCCGGAAAGCCGTTTCTTTCCTTTGAGTTTCTTTCCGGCTTTTCTGTCGGCAAGTGAAGCATAAAACAGAAGAAAAGGCAAAACAAGAACGCACTTTTTTATTATATAGGCTCCTTTTGGTAACCGCTTTCCTTTTATGTCAGCAGTCTCTGATAGATTTCCAGATCGCTGTCCTTGAACACATTGAAGATTACGCGCCGGATGCCGGTTTCTTTCTGCAGGAATTCCTCCACGGTCCGGATGGCGATCTCTGCCGCAAGGTCCGGCGGGAAGCTGAAAACGCCGGTGGAGATGCAGCAGAAGGCGATGGATTGCAGATTGTGCTGCTCCGCCAGTTCCAGGCAGGAACGGTAGCAGGATGCCAGCAATGCTTCCGCTTTCGGAGTGACCTCGTCATTGATGATCGGTCCGACCGTATGCAGCACATATTTCGCGGGCAGGTTGAAGCCGGGCGTGATCTTCGCCTGTCCGGTGGGTTCCTCATGTCTCTGCTTCTGCATGACCCCGTGGCAGGCCAGGCGCAGCTGCACGCCGCTCATGGTGTGGATAATGTTATCAATGCATCCATGGCAGGGAGAGAAGCAGCCCAGCATTTGGCTGTTCGCGGCGTTGACGATGGCGTCACACCGCAGGGTCGTGATATCGCCCTGCCATAGAACAAGCCGGGGATCCCCGGCACATGGCGGCAGGCTGTCCGCGTCCACAATGCCTTTACCTTCCGTCATTTCCTTCAGGAAAGCATTCTGGATCTGCAGAAACTCCTCAGAGACAGGCATCGGCGGACGGACATTCATCAGGCTGCGGAGCAGCCGCCACTGACGGTCGGCTGTACAGGGAAACACAGGATACTGATACTGCGGCATTTCTTCCAGCAGAGCGTGGATCAGCCATCTGCGTCTTTCGTTCTGATTCATTTGCTTTCACGCACCTGTTGCTGATATCCGGTTCCCCAGGCTTCCATTGCTTTGATGATCTGGCGCATTGATTCGCCCAGATCGCTCAGCGCGTATTCCACCCTGGGCGGCACTTCCGGAAAAACCGTTCCGGTGATGATCTCATCGTTTTCCAAAGCGCGGAGGTTGTCAGTCAGCACCTTCTGGCTGATCCCGGGAATGGAACGGAGCATCTCGTTGAATCTCCACGGACGAGCCATCAGATTACGAAGGATCAGTATCTTCCATTTGTTTCCGATCAGCTGCAGAGTAGTGGCTACCGGGCACTCCGGCAGTTCAGCTTTCGTCAGCATATGTATACCCCCAAAAAAGAAATTAATATGAAGATTCGAATGTCACATTCATATTAGCATGCAATATAAGAAGAGACAAGTACGATCATAACGTTCGTCAGGTCCGTCGAACTGTTAACATCGACTATCGGCTAATCGCATTTAACAGAGCAATCCATATATATTGCGGTTATTACACAATCAATCAGTAGTTGTATACTGTTTGATCGACCGAAAAAGCCATGTTTTGCCGCATCATTTCTTTCTTCTTGACTTTGAGCGGGTTTCAAAGTATAAAATGTGGTATTGATTCTGATCGGGGAGGAATGAATAAATGAAGAAAGCGATCGCGTAATTGTTGATGATGGTGCTGGCACTGTGCGTCAGCATTGCGGGAGCGGAAGCGACAAAGGATTTTCCGGGAAAAACCGTTCCCGGATTTTACGGTGACGGACAGCGAAGGGAAAACCTTTACCCTGAGCGAGGCGCTGAAGGACCACGAGGCGGTACTGATCAACTTCTGGGCGACATGGTGTGACCCCTGCAAAAATGAGTTCCCGATGCTGAACAAGGTTTATGAGGAAGTGAAGGACAAGGTCGCCTTCATTGCCCTGAGCAAGGAACCGAAGGACACAGCGGAGAAGATTGAGGCTTTCCGGCAGGAGCGCGGTCTTGCCTTCCCCATGGGGCGGGACGAGGACCAGAACATAAGAAAAAGAAGCCGGGAATATCAGGGCGCAAATGATATACGGGAGGGGTAGTTGTATGGAGAAAAAGCTGCGGAAAATGAAAAAAGCTGTTGCGGTGACACTTGCCGTGGCGATGTCGCTCATCTCCGCGGGCATGGCCGCCCTGGCTGAAGATGCGCCGGCAAAAACCGCAGACGACAGGGTGATTTCGGAAGAGGTCAAAAACCAGCTGAAAGCGGCTGCGGATGAGTTTCCCGAAAAGCTCGATCTGCGCGACTACGATAAGGACGGCGACGGAAAGGGAGAGAACTATGTGACCCCGGTCAAGGCGCAGCATCCTTTCGGGACCTGCTGGGCCCATGGTACCATAGCGGCCGCGGAGATATCCTATCTCTTCGGGAACGATCTCGGCACTCCTGCCGGAACGCCGAATAACAATATTGACCTCTCCGAGAAGGATTTCGCCTGGTATTATTATCACGGCATCACCGTTGACGATATAAGGACTGACCTGTTCCCCGCGTCGCAGGCCGGTGAGGGATTTGACTATTCGGAAGCGGACGCGAAGGACAGGAACAGCTGCTATAACGCGGGGGGCACGGTTAATCACGGTTCAGTCTTTTTTATGTCCGGCCAGGGACCTGTGCATGAGCTGGATACGGTTGAAGGATGGGCCGCGGATCAACCCGGTGCGGCGGATGATCATCCTTATGAGTACAAGGGGCTGCATGGCTGGAAGATCATGGATCAGAATGAGTCTGACGAGGCGAAGGAAGCCCGGAAAGAATATAATTATCGCTTGTTTTCAGAATATCTCGGAACGGAAATGGAAACAGTGGTCCGCGGGATGGGATACACGGATGATATGGATTTCAGGACCTGGTTTGACAGTGTTTATGAGGAGAATATCCGGCCGGGAACCTATATTGATGATCTGGATTATTATGCCCCTTTTGACGACTGGACGCTTCCCTTAAATGCCAGGTACCGCTTTGGCGGCGACCGCCTTTACATGAAGGAGAGCCGTATCATGCAGACGCCGCTCGGCGCCGCAACAGGGATCTTTACGCTGGATGAAGACATCCTGTGGAGCATCAAAAACGAACTGGTAAACGGTCATGGCGTGGTGCTCGCTTACTTTGCGGATCAGTCGAGACCCGGAGATGAGATCAGCGAGCAGAGCTATATGAACACCGGGACCTGGGCGCAGTACACCAACAGCCGGGAGATGGCAAACCATGCGGTGTGCGTTGTGGGTTACGATGACACGTATCCCAGGGGAAACTTTACGAGAATGGTCGACGGAAAAGAAGTTGAAGGCAGCACCCCGCCGGGAGACGGCGCGTTTATCGTAAAAAACAGCTGGGGCTCCCTGGACGGGCCGTCAGGGAGAGACTGGGGCATCAACGGTTCAGGCTATTTCTATCTCTCGTACTATGACCAGTCCGTCATCAGCGCTGAGTCTTACTGCTTCTACACAGAGGAGGAAAAGAAAGCGATCGGCAGCACGACGATCGCCCAGTATGACCTGCTTCCCGCGAGTTCATATATCAGCCTGACAGAGGCGGGCGTTGACAACAGCGCGAAAGAATCGAAGATGGCCAATGCGTTTACCGCGGCACAGGGTAATTACCTGTATTCGATCTCGGTCATCACAAACATCCCGGGAACCTTTGTGGACTATGCGGTCTATAAAGACCTGAAGGATCCGGCGGACCCTCTTTCCGGAACCCTGGCAGCAGAGGGAACCGAAGTCTTCCTGTACGGCGGATACCAGAGGATCGACCTGAAAGAAGAGGTGCCTGTCAAAGAAGGAGAGGTATACTCCGTTGTGGTTTCCGAGTACTGCATGGATGACGACGGCCATGCAATCTATAAAGAGGCGATCCCGTTTACTATGGCGACCGGCGACGGTCAGAAACTGAAAGGCGTGATCAATCCCAATGAGAGTTTCCTGCTTGACGGAGAATCATGGAAGGATCTGACGGAGTACAGGGACGTCATTATCAACACCATCTGGGAGCAGTACAATAAAGAGGTGGCGGAACTGCTGGGGTTTGATATACCAAAGGATTCCTGCCAGATTGATAACTTTCCGATCAAGGCATACGGACACGGGACCTATTCCGAAAGCGCCGCCCGGTCCGGCGAATCCGACTGACCGGGGAATCGGACCCGGGTGAAGAAACGCTTGCTCGGGGAAGACAGAAGAACCGTCCCTTTGTCTTCTATGGTTGCTATCGTCCGAGGATGCTTTTCAGCGTGTCCAGCATCTGCTTCATGTCGATGGGCTTGGCGATGTGCCCCTGCATTCCGGCGTCGTACGCTTTTTTCTGGTCCTCCTGGAACGCGTCCGCGGTCATGGCCACGATCGGGACGCCGGCCCGCGCCGGATCGTCCAGGGCCCGGATGGTCCGGGTGGCCTGGTAGCCGTCCATGACCGGCATCTGGATATCCATGAGCACGGCGTCATAGGTGCCCGGCTCCGCCTGCAGAATGGCGTCCACAGCCGCCTGCCCGTCCTCGGCGCAGTCCACCAGGAAGCCTTCATGGGACAGGAGCATGACCGCGATCTCCTGGTTGATGGGGTTGTCCTCGACCAGCAGAAGGCGCACGTCCCGGAAATCCGTCCGGTTCCCTTTCTCCCTTTCCTCGTCGGGCTGCTCTTCCGGCGCCGCCGTTTCAAAGCTGAGGCGAATGGTCAGCGTCGTGCCTTCGCCCTGCTTCGTTTTCACGTCGATGGTTCCGCCCATTTTGTCCACAAAGCTCTTGGTGATGGCCATGCCCAGGCCTGTTCCCTGCACCTTGCTGACGGTGCTCGTTTTCTCCCGTTCAAAGGGTGTGAACAGGTGTTCCGCGAACTCCGGACTCATGCCGATTCCGGTATCCTGGACCGCGAATTCACAGGATACGGCCCTGTCCGTTTTCTCCGTCTGCTGCATGGCCAGGGTGACGCGGCCGCCCTCCGGGGTAAACTTGCAGGCGTTGCTGAGCATATTCATCAGCGCGCGGCTGAGCTGGCCGCGGTCGCACATGACCCACGTCTCCCCGGGTTCCCATTCCCGGGTGAAGGTGATCCGCTTGCTGTCCATCTGCGGAACGACCAGGTCCCCGACCTGCGAAAGGAGAGTTTCCAGGCACAACCGTTCCGGCTCCAGCTCCAGCCGGCCGCTTTCGATGCGGCTCATTTCCAGCACGTCGTTGATCGTATCCAGCAGCTGTTGCCCGGCGGTTTCGATTTTCCCCAGGTACGCCTTCGTTTCCTGCGGGGACGTTTCTTCCCGGCCCGCCAGCGTGGTATACCCGATGATCGCGTTGAGCGGGGTGCGCAGGTCGTGGGACATATTGGACAGGAAGCAGGTCTTGGCTTCGCTGGATTTCTTCGCCGCCTCCATTTCTGCCCGCATGTGCTCACTCTGCTGGATCCGGTTCGTAATGCGCTGGACCAGCAGCAGCATGACAAAAACGAACATGCTTCCCCCCAGCAGGATGGAGGCCACGATGAGATCCGGTTTGCCGATCAACCCCACGGCCAGGTAGCCGCACAAAAACAGGACCAGCAGCAGGATCGGAAGGTTCAGGATCCTTGTTTCCTGCTTCAGGTCTTCCCGGACGCCCGCGTCCCGTGAAAAGCGGATGTACCGGTAGATATTGTATGCCATCAGGGCGGCGCCCAGATAGGTCATGGCATATGTCAAGGCGGGATCACCTCCACAACGATTCCTCCCGGACAACGGCGCGGTGAACCGCGGAGCCGTTTATTTCGGCAGTGGATGGGTTCCTAATTGGTTTCCTGTTCAGATGATACCACATTTTCCGTTTTTTTGCAGGAAAAACTCACCGGAAGCCCGCGCCGCCGGCTGCGCTTCCTATTCCTCCCTGGTGATCAGGCACGTATACTCGCCTTACGTGACGCCCGTCCGGGGGTAGATGCGCGTTTCTTCTGGTGGTGACAGTTGGACTCGAACCAACGTCCGCATGCTCAATCGGCACGACTGCTCACCGGGCAGATCGCTTGTTTCGCATGAGAAAGCCGCCGACGAGATTTCCGCCACTGGCGGTCGTCGGCGGCTTTCCCCCATCGATGTGAACGATGTGCTCTCACTATGTAGTATGTTTGCAGCGAAACCACAAGATCTTGTGGTTCTGGATCGCGAAAACCTGTCAAATTCCACAAGAGTCGGTTGGCTTGACCGGTAGGGGAAAACTGTTATTGATGCTATCATAAAAGTAGACACGGAGCAGTGAAAAAATGATGGGAGGGAAGATGAATGAAAACTGCTCCGATTGCCCGGAAAGATCCCCTGAGGGA
>CADBEB010000048.1 GCA_902793605.1 uncultured Eubacteriales bacterium | reverse complement strand
GACTTAATTTTTATTCCATTTTTGCTTGACTGATACTTGAATTTTATGCATAATAGATGCTGCGAAAACTGGAGGTGATCCTGATGCTCAAACGAAAGGTCTACCGTGAGCTTCTCCAATGGAAGGAACAGCGCCACACCGAACATATCAAAAAGTGTCTTCTGCTGAAAGGTGCCCGGCAGGTTGGCAAATCATTCATCGTCGAAGAGTTTGGCAAAAAGGAATATGCTTCTTTTCTCAAAATTGATTTCTTCCTCCAGCCGAACATGAAGGGGGTCTTTGAAGGGGAACTTACATCTGATGAAATTCTTAAGAGAATGACAGCATATTTGAGGGATTTTGAGCTGATCCCCGGCAACACACTGATTTTCCTGGATGAAATCCAGTGCTGCGGCAATGCCAGGACCGCGGTAAAATATCTTGCCATGGATTTTCGTTTTGACGTCATCTCTTCCGGCTCCCTGCTTGGTTTAACATACGGTGAAGATGACGACGAAGCTATAGAGATTCCTGAATCTGTGCCGGTCGGATATGAGACTCAGATCACCATGCATTCACTTGACTTTGAGGAGTTTCTCTGGGCAGATGGATATGACTCAGCAGCCATTGATACGCTGAAATCATACTATACCTCTGGCGCAACCATTCCTGCAGCAGTTCACGAAAAATATGAGAGCCTTTTCCGCGAATTCATCGTGGTCGGCGGTATGCCGGAAGTGGTAAACGATTATGTACAGCATCATGATTTCAATAGGGTTGACAGGCTTCAACAAGACATTCTGGCAGAATATCGGGATGATATCGCAAAGCATGCAAAAGGCAAGGAAAAAGTGCTTGTGCGGATGTGCTATGATGCGATTCCTATCCAACTGATGAAAGAACAGAAGAAATTCCAATACTCAACTGTCGAACGCGGTCAAACCAGAAAGAAATATGGCGGAAGCGTTCAGTGGCTGAAGGATTCTGCTATGGTTCAGGTCTGCTATAATCTCAATGAACCCTATCTGCCCTTAAAAGCGAATGCCAATGGGGATCAATTCAAGCTCTACATCAACGACACCGGTTTGCTCTGCTGCTCCTATGGTTTTGAAACGAAGCTTGCTGTTCTGAACGACACCATCACTGGAAATGCCCGCGGAGGTATATATGAAAACGCCATCTCTGAATGCTTGATCAAAAGGGGCTATCCTCTTTATTACTATAAGCCGGACAGTGTACATGAGATTGAATTCTTTATTGAACGCAGCGGAGCAGTTATTCCGATTGAGGTTAAGGCAGGAAATCGCTCAACTCCGTCCCTCAATCAATACATTGCACGTTACAGACCTCCATTTGCTTATAAATTGACGAATACGCAAAATGGCATGGTGGATGAAAAAATCACGCTCCCACACTATATGGTCATGTTTATTTGATCTATTTGAATCTTAGTTGCAAGCATCTCACAGCACCCGTCTGACACTGAACAGACAGGTGCTTTTTTGGACATACATCAATCCGGTTTTCGACAAAACTGGGATCGGATCCCGGATTTGCCATAAGCCATCTTCTCACGCCGCGAGAAATGGAGTTTACTAATACTTTACTTTTACGCGATTTTTGATGGCATGCACTTTATGATGCGAAGCGTCGAGGCGTTATACCGATGTTCAAGAAAAGCGATCGTCGACCGTTTGGCAGATATTCGTCGGCTATTGACTAACTCGCTGGATGCAAATTAAAAAGGTTGCTGCAGCAAACCAGCTGTAGCAACCTCATGAAATCTTTATGCGAATCTTATTTCATCAAAAATAGGGGGATATTGGTTTACATTGCTCCGCCCATGATCAAACCTCCTTTCGTTGAGCCAGTTTTATGGAGAATCATCCGTCGGAAGGGCAATAGAAAGCTTCTTTGACGCTGTAGCAGACGGGAACTGCATTACGCACTCTAAACCGCATGCATTGCTTGCTGCCACTATGCAAAAGCTGAAGTGATAAACATGCTTGACAAGTGACCTTTCGTTCACTACAATTGGTGACCGAAGGGTCACTTTGCTCAATGCTGAGGTTACTATGGCAAAAGACACGAAAGAAAGAATCCTGATGGCAGCGCTGGATATCGCAAGTGGCGTTTTGCTTCTGAGTTTTGTTCCTTGGACATTTCTGATTCAAACGGTGGCTCTGGAAAGATACGCTTGTATACGCAATTCTGGAGAATGACATGCTTCGGTAAAGGATTATGAAATCAAGCCTGACGGTGCTTTTTGAAGATCCCTTCTGGGTCGGCATCTTTGAGCGTATCGACGACGGAAAACTGTCGGTATGCAAAGTGACCTTCGGCGCGGAACCCAAGGATTACGACGTGTGGGAATTTATCCTGCGGCATTATGACGAACTGGTCTTCAGCCCCGCTGTGGAAGCGGAAGCAAGGCAAACAGCAGACAATCCCAAACGGCGGCTCAGGAACGCCCGAAAGCAAATGGAGCGCTGCGGGATCGGTACGAAATCCCAGCAGGCGCTTCAGCTGCAACGGGAGGAAATGAAAACGGAACGCCGTCAGATCAGCCGGGAGCAGAGGGACGCAGAAGCACAGCGCCGATTTGAAATGAAGCAGCTAAAGAAGAAGGAAAAGAGGCGTGGGCATTGATGCATGGAAACACAGCACAGCAATCCAAACGAAAAGCAGCGGCATGGATTTATATGCTTGCCGCAATGTTTTTCCTGCTGACCGGCTGCGGTACAGGCAGCGTTTTTGACGGGTCCAGGGGATCTGACGCATCCGGGTTCCGGATGGAATACAGCATGCTGAATCAGGAGGAATCGGCTGATCTGAACCTGACAGAAGGCGATCGTCTGCAGGTTTTCCTGTCGCATGCGGAAGGAACCGTGGATGTGACCGTGGGCATGGAAGGACAAGCGGATCTACCGGGGAAACGGGCAGCAGAACGCCGATTTTGTTCTGGAGATCGCTGAAACAGGCAACTATCATATTTTCGTTTCGGGACATCAGGCAAAAGGGAATATATCCTTCACCCGGATTCCCGAAAAGACGGAATGAAACAGGAGAAAAGCATGGCGGAGCAACTGATTGTCTGCGGGAAACCCTATCGTATCCTCAAGCTGCTGGGCCACGGCAAGGGCGGGTATTCCTATCTGGCGGAGGATGACGGGCAGCAGGTGGTGGTGAAGCAAATTCACCACGAGCCCTGTGATTACTACGCCTTCGGCAACAAGATCGAGGCGGAACAGCGGGATTACGAACGTCTGCAGGCGGCAGGCATCCGCATTCCGCAGATGCTGGCCATCGATATGGACGCGGAGCGCATTGTGAAGGAGTACATCGAAGGTCCCACCGTTTTTGACCTGGTCAGGGACGGAGCGTCTGCCGAGCCTTATCTTGCCCAGGTGCGGGACATGGCGGACAAGGCGAAGGCCGCCGGGCTGAACGTCGACTGGTTCCCCACCAATTTCGTGGTACGGGACGGGCTGATCTGGTACGTGGATTATGAATGCAACGAATATATGGATGAATGGAGCTTTGAAAACTGGGGCATCCGATACTGGAGCCGGACGCCGGAGTTTGAAGCGTATTTGAAAGAACATATGCCCGAGACCACGATCCGGGAAGAGCGGGTCACAGCGGAGGAATACATCGGTTTTCTCAAGCGCACCGACCTTGGCTCCCAGTACCCCAGGGAACGCTTTGAGGAGCGGATCGCCCGCCTGGTGAATACAGTTTCCATCAGCCTGACCGCGCGGAATGATCAAGGCCTGCTGGTGGGCGTGCTGTTTGGCCTGACGGATTACGCCTATTGGCTCTACGTCACCGATCTGGGGGTGGACAGGGATTATACCCGCCGGGGCATCGGCAAACGCCTGATAAAAGCCGCCCATCAGCTGGCCGGCGGTGAAAAGGACATCGCAGTCTATCTGATCGCCAACGAAAGCGCTGTGCCGTTTTACGAGAAATGCGGCATGAAGAGGGCCGACGATGTGATGAAGTACAATCACATCGAATGGACGGAGTTCACAGTGACGTGATTGCGCAAAAACTGTCAGTAAATAAACAGATATGTTATGGGAATGCAGTCTTCCTGCAGGGTGGCAGGGCTGTTCATTGTGGGCATATCATAATCTCCACATAATGATTTCTCGGGGATACCCGCAGAGGAAGAAGAGAAGGGTTGAGGGAGATTTCTCCACTTCGCTGGCTTTCTCCACTTCGCTGGCGCTCCGGTCGAAATGACACCTGTAAGGATCTCTCATGTGAGAGGTTCTTTTCTTATGCGGGGAAGGAGATCCATTGACTGCGCTGGGGAAGACAGAAGAACCGTCCCTTTGTCTTACCGCCCCTTTGTCTTGGCTGCGCTGGGGAAGACAGAAGAACTGTCCCTTTGTCTTCCACGGGGAGGAGTCGCTTTGGTACGGCGGGGACAGTCACTTCGTTCCACATTCGTGGAACTGCAGTAACAGTCCCCTTGTACCGACGCTCTGGCCGTCCCCCCGCTCGGGATGACACGGGGGCGTAAACACTAAAACACTAAAACACTAAAAATCCGGGAGGGGAAAATATGGATCAATACTATCTGAAAGAGCTTACGGTGCCGATACCGGAAGACAGGTTGGCTGTTATCCGGAAAGGGAAGAGCGTGGAATACGAAACGGACAGGATCTATTCACCGGAAACAAAAAACACCCGGGTGGTCCGGCGGGTAATCGGGAAGGTGGATCCGGTGAATCCGGGGAGGATGTTCCCGAACGAGATGTATTTTCAGCTGTTTCCGGAGAATGAGGTGCCGGAAGAGGTGAGGGATGAATTTTTAAGGGGATGTGAGATTAAGAGGCAGATGCAGGAAATCCGGAGAAGCCCGGAAGAGATCATTGAAGGGGTGGTGAATGGGTTGAGCGAATTGGGGGCAGGCGGGTGGAACGTCGGGGACGGTTCTCTCGTTCCACATTCGTGTAACTGCGAGAAGCCGTCCCCTTGTTCCGAAAAGAGCTTGAGTTATGTCTTGCTGAGGAGACTGTTTGATGATATTTACTATGCTATAGAAGAATTGGCCAGTAAGTATCCGAATGAAGTGATCGCGCCGTTTAAGGTGAAGCAAATCAACGAAGTGCTGGAAGAAATCAGAAAAAACGTTGATGACAAAGGAATCCTGTCATATCTTCGGCTGATCGAGGAACCGGAGGAAACAGGGGAAGACGGGAAGGGCGTCCTGAAGGGTCTGACCTACAGTGATATCCTCCTGATGCTGAAATGGTACAAGGTGCTGCCGAGGTGATACCTGCGCATTGGTTTCATTGTGATGTTTTCCATCCTTGTTGTGCTCCGCTCAATATGGCCGACAAACGGAAGGGGACCATGCATTCCTATAAACCGGTATTCCTGCTGTCCTTCCTGAAGAACATGAATGAGACCGGCAGCGCGAAACTGGAAGACGTGGCGAAGGATTTCGCCGCATACTACGTATCAGCAAAGAGCAAATACGAACCTCCAGGAGGCGCACATGACCATCGGACAAAAGCTTCACGATCTGAGGATCGCCAAAGGCATTCCGGCGGCAGCGCTGGATGAGCGGTTTGGTATCCAGCGGGGGCACTGGATGAACTGGGAGAGCGGGTTTTCGGAACCCGACCCTGAACTGCTGGAGGAGATTGCTGAATACTTCGGTGTGAGTGTCCGTGAACTAATAAACTGTGAGGGCGGCAAGTGAAGCAGGTTATGGATATGGACTACGAACCGGAAGAGGATCTTCAGGAGCAGGAGGAACCGGATCTGCCCCTGATCGATACCGAGACTTTCTATGACCTGCTGATGGAGCAGCAGGAACAGATGTAAGGGGAGAGATGATCATGGCGGTATTTACATCAGCGGCGATGGGGCTCAGAAAAAAGATCATCACGGACGCGCTGAAAAGGAGCGGGGCAGTCAGTGCGGAAACCGCGAAGACACTGGCGGAGTCCGGCGTTGAGAATCCGGATCTGTTTCGGGAATATACGGAGCAGCTGGCTGACTTCGGGCTGATCCACAGGACAGCAGACGGGAAATACTGGGTGGATGGAAACTGACGGCTGCCGGAGCAGACGGGAGAACCGTCCCTTCGTCTTCGTCTTGATTTTTTAGAAACATAAAATAGAACGGGGGAGAAACGCAAATGAAGAAAATCTGTTTACTGCTCGTGTTCTGTCTGGTCCTGTCGGCCTGTTCCGCTTTTGCGGAGGGAACGGCCGAGACCGCTGCCCTGGTCGAACAGGCCTGGGCCGCCATGGAAGCCGAAGATTATGAGACGGCCGTTCCGCTTCTTCAGAAAGCGGCGGATCTGGGTGTGATTCCCGCGCAGTATAAACTGGGTGAAATGTATCAGCTGGGCGACGGTGTGGAACAGGACTACGACAAAGCGTTTCATTATTACAAACTCGCCGCGGATCAGGATGCTCCGGAAGCGCTGACAGCCGTAGGATATTTTTACGGACAGGGACTCGGAACAGAACAGAACCTGGACGAGATGCTGAAATACTACAACAGGGCTGCTGAGATGGGCGAGCCCATGGCGCAGTTCAACCTCGGATGCTGTTACCGTGACGGAACCGGGGTTAAACAGGACTATGGAAAAATGCACGAATACTACCGGCTGGCCGTCGAAAAGGGAAATGCCGACGCGCAGTTCAATCTCGGCTATGCCTACCAGGTCGGACTGGGGGTGGAGCCGGATTATAACGAGGCGTACAGGCTCTACCAGCTGGCGGCGGACCAGGGGTTCCCCGTCGCCATGTTTGCCGTCGGGGACTGCTGCTTCCTCGGAAACGGCGTGGAAAAGAATTTGCAGCAGGCCACGGAATGGTACCGGAAATCCCTGGATGCCGGATATGAACCCGACGAGACCGATCGGGCGCATCTGAAAGAAGTCCTCGGGACCGAGGCCCCCGGGACGGAAGCCCTCGGGACGGAAGCGCCCGGCACGGAAGCCCCCGGGACGGAAGCTCCGGCGGCGGAGATGACTCCGGAGGAGCTTTACCGGGCCGGCAAGGCTGCCTACGAAGCGGGAGACTTCGCGAAGGCGATGGAATACTACCGGCGGGCGGCGGACGCCGGGAGTGTCGACGGATTGAGAAGCATCGGCAATCTGTACGCCAACGGCGAAGGGGTGGAAGTGGATCCGAAAAAGGCCCGGGAGTACTATGACCGGGCTGCTGCGCAGGGCGACGCGAAATCGTTCTATAACATCGCGATTTTATATCAGTATGGTGAGGGCGAGAGACGGGATACCGGAAAGGCCGTTGAATACTATCTGAAATCCGGTGAGATGGGCTTCGCGGATGCCTGGACGGCGCTGGCATCCATGTATCAGTACGGCGACGGGGTGGAGCCGGATATCGGCAAAGCCGTCGAATACTGGCAGAAGGCGGCGGACCTGGGAGATACATCCGTGTACGCTGTCCTGGCGGATCTGTATTACAGCGGCGCAGGGGTGGAACAGGACTATGCCAGGGCCGCGGAGTACTGGCAGAAGGCGGCGGACCTTGGGGTGGCTCAGGCGTACATAAACCTGGGAATGATGTATTACACCGGCGAAGGGGTCGGGCAGGACTACGAAAGGGCTGTGACCTATCTCACACAGGCGGCGGAGCAGGAAGACCTGACAGCGATGTTCATGCTGGGCGAGTGCTGCCGGCTGGGACAGGGCCTGGAGAAAGACCCGGCCAAAGCGGCGGAATGGTACCGGAAAGCCATCGAAGCCGGATATGATCCGGACGAAAAGGAACTGGAGACGCTGAAGGCCGCGCTGGGAGAGGACTATTACGTGTTTTTCCCGGAACCGGAGGAGGGAAAGGATTATTTCGTACGGACGGCCGGGGTCCTGACAGGGAAGGAACAGACCGGCAGCATGGACCTGCGGTTCTATACTTCGGCGCCGCATGTGCCGTATTACGGCCTGAAGGCGTATGTCAACTTCATGTATCAGACGGGGCTGACGGTGACGCCCCTGGACGGCGGCGTATGGGAGATCGCCAACCCCAACGGGACGAAGATCCTGGCGGATCCTTCCGCCGGGAAGATCGAGGCCGCGGACTGGGCGCGGTTCCAGATCCCGCCGCTGCCCTACACGACGATGGTTGGCGTCAAGGATGCGCCCTGCGGATGGACGTATTATTCCGAAATCGTGTTTGAAGGTCCGCCGGCTCCGGTGACCTTCGATTTCGCGAAATACGGTATCCCGCTTTACGCGGATGAGGAGGACGTATATCTGCCCCTGGAGCTGCTGTCCACGATGTTCACGGACGTGGCGTGCAACTTTGTGCTGTGGAACGGGGAATCGGTCCTGAAACCGGTGATGGACATCGAGAAGATTTCCATGATGCCTCCCGGGTGGTATGAGAGCAGATATATGCGTGCCCTGCTGACCGGGAAAAGCCGGCGGAAGGAGGACGTGATCCGTGAGGATTACGCGGAGCTCTGCTTTACCCTGGATCATTTCTTCGGCCATCCCGGCACGGGGATCCTGGACCGGGGCATCGGCGAAAAAGGCCTGGATGCTGCGCTGGACGACGTTCCGGAACTGGCGTCCCTCAAAGACCGGCTGAAAGATCCCGATATGATCGAATACATGCTGGCATTGTACGACCTGTTCAATATCGGCCTGAATGACGGCCACTGCTCGCACTTCGGGCTCAATACCATGGCGCTTCCGGAATTCCCCTTCCCGGAGGTTCTGAAGAAGGTCGGGAACCGTGCCGCGTCGATGCTTCAGACCAGGGGCTATTTCCATAATGAGATCACAGGCGCGGTCAGGAAAGCGCGTGCTGCCGCCTGGGGGGACGACGTCTACCGGGAATGCGGGAGTACCGCTATTATCCGGATCGATGCATTCCAGAGTGACAATGCGGGCTGGGAAGCATACTACGCCGGAAAGGGAGAGATCCCCATGGACGCCGTCGGCATTACCTGGACCGGCCTGAAGAGAGCCTCGGAGAATCCCTCGATCAGGAATATCCTGTTTGATCTGTCCGCGAATTCCGGCGGCAGCAACGATATGCTGTCGTATATGATCGACCTGATGTTCGGGGACAATGTTTTCCGCGGATACAACGTCCTGACCGGACAGGATGAGTACGCGGTGCTGCATTCGGACAAGAACCTGGACGGCGTGTTCGACGAGAAGGACGATGAAGTGAAGTATGACTTCAACTACGCCGTGCTGACCACGCGGAGCTCCTTCTCCTGCGGCAACCTGATGCCGGTCCTGATGCAGGACCACGGCGCGGTGCTCCTCGGCGAGCCCTCGGGCGGCGGCACCTGCGCCATACAGATCAGTACGCTGACGAACGGCGGAGAATACATGATGTCCAGCTGGCTCTGGGCTTTGCGGGACGCGAAGGGCGAATCCGTGGAAGGCGGATGCAAAACCGACCTGCCCATCGCGCGGATCGAGCCGGAGACGCCGACCCATGAGGATCCGCGGCTTTCCAACGGCGACTACACGCCCTTCTTTGACGACGTGATGCTGGACCGGATGATCAACGAATGGTTTGAGGAGAAGGCGCTGGCCCCCGCCGCGTGACCGGAACGGAAAAAGCAGGCGGAGATGTAATACCGGGGGGAGTAAAGGGATGATACTGCTTCATACATCGGACTGGCATCTCGGGATGCCTGTGGGAAACAGCAATTACCGGGAGGACCAGCTGTTCTTTGTGGACGAATTGGTCCGGGTGATCCGGGAAGAGCAGGTCGGCGCGGTGATCGTGGCCGGGGATGTTTTTGATTCCGGCAAGGTCAGCGGGGAAGCCATTGAGATCTGGAACCGGGCGGCAACCGGGGTGTGCCTGGACTGCGGCATCCCGATGATCGTGATCGCGGGGAACCATGACAGCGCGGACCGGCTGGCGGCCTGCAGCGAGCTGCTGAAAAAGAGCCGGCTGTATATCTCCGGCAGGCTGGTCAATCCGGTGGAGCCGGTGCTGCTGGAGGACGGGCGGACCGCGGTATGGCCGCTTCCGTTCTTCCAGTCGGACGCCGTGCGGGCAAAATGGCCGGACCGCTGTGAGGAAGCCGTGAACCAGACCCGGGCGATGAAGATCGTGCTGGACAGCATCCGCGAACGCATGGGCGGCTATGCCCGGAATATCGTGGTATCCCATGCGCTGGTCAGCGAGGCGGAACTGTCCGATTCGGACCGCAGCGCGAGGATCGGCGGGGCTAGCGCGGTGCCGGTATCGGTGTTCGACGGGTTTGATTATGCGGCGCTGGGCCATATCCATAAGCCGCAGAGGATGGGCGGACGCGTCCGGTACAGCGGCAGCCCCATGGCGTATTCCTTCGGCGCGGAGGAGGCGCATGAAAAAGGGTTCGTCCTCTTTGATACGGAGAACGGGGAGCAGCGCTTCCTTCCGGTCCGGCAGCTGCATCCGCACCGCACGGTCAGCGCTTCCTGCGAGGAGATCCTTTCCCGGCAGAAGGAGCTGGAAAACTGCTGGCTGAACCTGTCCGTCACCGACCGCCCGGCAGGTCCCGAACTGTACAGCGGGATGCGGGAGCGCTTCCCTTACCTGGCGTTCCTCCGCGGCCGGTCCGCCGGAACCGGGGAAATGACCGGCGCGATCACCGGCGAGGAACTGATGAAAATGAGCGATACCGATATCCTGAAGCAGTTTCTGGCGGATACGGAAAGCCCGGTCACGCCGACGGAGGGACAGCTGGCCTGGTTTGAGAAGACCATGCTGGCGGAAGAGGAGGAGAGCCTGCAATGAGACCTGTCAGTGTGCGTTTTCGCTGCTTCGGCCCGTATATCCGGGAGCAGGAGATCCGATTTGACGAACTGGCGGAATACGGGCTGTTCCTGATCTGCGGGGAGACCGGTTCGGGCAAGACCACGATCCTGGACGCCATGTGCTGCGCCCTGTACGGCAGCTGCAGCGGGGATATCCGCGGCGAGCTGGACGCCATGCGCTGCAAGCAGGCGGACCCCGGGGACCCGACGGAGGTGGAGCTGGTCTTTGAGAGCAACGGGAGCCGGTACCGCTTCGGGAGGAAGCTGACGCCGCGCAGGAGCCGGAAGGCGGACGCCCCGGTCAGCTTCAATGAGGATTTCACCTGCCAGAAAGAGGTAAGCGGCAGCTGGGTGCCGCTGCTGGACAACTGCAAAAAGAAAAGCATGAACGCCAAGGCCGCGGAACTGATCGGGCTGGACCTGGACCAGTTCAGGCAGGTCATCATCCTGCCGCAGGGGAAGTTTGAAACGCTGCTGACCTCGAGATCGGAGGATAAGGAAAGCATCCTGTCCAGCCTCTTTCATACGGAACGGTGGAAGACCGCGGTCGAACGGATGGCGAAGGAGCTGAACGAGAGGGAGAACGGGATCGCCCGGGAGGTCCAGACGATCCGGGAAGGCCTGGAGAGGCTGCAGGCCGCTTCGGTGGAAGCGCTGCCGGAGGCGGTGGAAAACGCGGAAAAGGAAGCCGGGGAAGCCGCCGCGGCGGAGAAGCGCGCGGACGCGGTGAAGAAGCAGGCGCAGGAACTGCTGAACCTGAAGAACGACTATGCCGAGCTGGACAGGCGCCTGGAGAAGCGGGAGATCGCCGGGAAAGCGGCGGAGGGGGATCACGGCCTCGAGGTCCGGCTGGAGATGGCGGTCCGGGCGGAGAAGGCCCGGAAGCCCCATGACGACTGGAAACAGGCCGCGGACGACTTGAAGCGGGCCGGGCGGAGACTGGAGGAGGCCGGGGCGCAGCTGGAACAGGCAGAGGCCGCGCTGAAAAAAGCCTCCGGCGAAAAGGCGGCGCATGAAGCACAGGCGGATGAACAGCAGGAAAGGATCGGGGAGCGGCAGCGCCTGTCCGCCCTGAGGGGCCGGTATGAGAATATCGCGGCGCTGCAGAAGGCGGCCGGGGAAGCGGAGAAAGCCATGAACGCGGCCCTTGATCAGTCCGCGAAGGACAGGGCTGCCGCCGGGCAGGAAAGGAACAGGCTGCTGCAGCTGGAGACGGCCTGGAACAATGCCGAAGACGAATACAGGCGGATCGCCAGGGCATACCGGGCGGCGGCGGCCGGCCACCTGGCGGAATCATTGCGGGAAGGCGACCCCTGTCCGGTCTGCGGAAGCATGCATCATCCCTGCCCGGCTGTGCTGCCCGAGGGGACTTTCAGGAGTGAAGACGTCGAGGCGGCGGAGGAAAAGGTAAGCAGAGCCAGGAAGGATTACGACGCGCGGAAGGCAATAAAGGAAAAGGCGGAAGAAGCGCAGCGGACAGCGGAACGGGCCCTGGCGGAGGCCGAAGCGGACTATGCCCGGGCCAAGGGAGCCCTCGACCAGGAACTGGCGCAGCGGGATCCGGAGCTGGAAACGCTGGAGGCGCTGGAAGGACGCATCGGGAAGCTGGACGAAGCGATCCGGGCCTATAACACGAAAACGGAAAAGCTTGCCGGAGCATACAACGAAGCGGTCGTGAACCGGGACGCGCTGAAAAAGGCGGAAAGCGACCGGAGGGAAGAGAAGGAAGCTGCCGAAAAAGAGCTCGCGGAAAAGGAAAGCGCCTGGATGAAAGCGCTGGAGGAGACCGGCCTGGGAACGGAAGCGCAGTACACGGCGATGATCCTGTCCGTGGACGATCAGGTGAAACTGCGCAATACGCTGTCGGAGCACGCGGCGGCGATCCGGGCAGCCGAAAAGGCGCTGGAGGAGCAGCGGGAGAAACTGGCAGGGAAGGCCCGTCCGGATCCGGAGGCGGCGGAAGCGGGCTGGAAGGACGCGGAACAGAAGCACAGGGAGGCCATCCAGGCGCTGACCCTGGCGGAGCAGAAACGGGATCACCTGAAAGAGGAAACGGCGCGGCTGACCGGACTGGACGGGAAGATCGCGGACAAACGGAAGGCCTTCGAGGCGGACAGCGCGTTTGTCCGGGCGCTGCGCGGTTCCACCGGCATGAGCATCCAGCGGTATGTGCTGAGCGTGCGGCTGGGTCAGGTCATCGTGGAGGCGAACCGCCTGCTGTCCGGGATCTACGGGGGTCGCTACAGGCTGCACAGGAGCAATGAAAGCTACGGTTCGTCGCATAAGAGCGGGCTGGAGCTGGAAGTATATGACAGCATGAGCGACCAGTACCGGAGCGTCTGCACGCTCTCCGGCGGCGAGAAATTCCTGGTCGCGCTGTCGCTGGCCATCGGGCTTTGCACCGTCGTTCAGAATGAGCAGCGGGGCGTCAGCCTGGAAGCGATGTTCATCGACGAGGGCTTCGGTTCCCTGGACCAGAGTTCCCTGGGGGACGCGCTGGATGTCCTGCAGACCGTCCGGAAAGGCCGCGGCCTGGTCGACATCATTTCCCATATCCCGCTGCTGGAAGAGACGATCCCCACGAAGATCATCACCGGGAAGACGGCCCGGGGAAGCGTGGCCAGGGTTCAGCTCGGATGATGAGCGGGACGTCGGGAGACTGTGAGGTGTGCTGTCATGTATCTTTCCAAATCGATCTATGTCCGGGTGTGGTCCTGCCCGAAGGGGGCGTGGATCAGCAAGTACTATCCGGAGGCGGTGCCGCAGGACGAGGGCAAAATGAACCGGTTCCGGACGGGGGATGAGGTCGGGGACCTGGCCCGGGGACTGTTCGGGCCTTCCGTGAACGTGACGGCGTACATGGAAGACGGGAAGCTGGATCTCCCGCGGATGATCCGGAACACGGAGGAGGAGATGGCCCGGGGGACGGAGGTCATCTGCGAGGCGGCGTTTTCGTATGAAGGCCTGTACTGCGCCGTGGACCTGCTGCGGAAGGAGAAGGGCGGCTGGGCCATCTATGAGGTGAAGAGCTCCTCGGACGGGCTGCAGGACAAGTACATCGCGGACGTGTCGTACCAGAAGTATGTGCTGGAGCACTGCGGGGTGAAGGTGACCGGGGTGTACCTGGTGTGCATCGACACGGACTATGTGCTCGGCCCGGAGGGACTGGACGTACGATCGTTCTTCAGGATCAACGATCTGGGAGAGCAGGCGGCGGCGGAGCAGGCGACGGTGCCCGGCGTGCTGGAGACGGCGGAGCGGGTATTGTCCAGCGAGGAAGAACCGCAGACGGAGCTTTCGGAGGAGTGCAAGGGGTGCGAGCTGTTCCCGTGGTGCGGGCGGCACCTGCCTTCCCCGAGCGTGTTCGACCTGTACCGGCTGCAGAAGAAAAAGATGATCGAATACTACCGGCAGGGGCTGGTCTCGTACGCGGACCTGGACAAGGCCGGGGTCATCAGAAACGCGACGCAGAAGCGGCAGATGGACTATTTCCTGAACGATCTGGGGACGTATACGGAACCGGAGAAGATCCGGAAGTTCCTGGGGCAGCTGACGTATCCGCTTTACTTCCTGGACTTTGAGACGATGATGCCGGCGGTGCCGTTCTGCGTGGGGACGCACCCCTTCGCCCAGATCCCGTTCCAGTATTCCCTGCACTATATCGAACACGAGGGCTGGGAACTGAAGCACAGGGAGTTCCTGGCGGAGAGCGGGACGGATCCCCGGCGGGCCATCGCGGAGGCGCTGTGCCGGGATATCCCGGCAGACGTCTGCGTAACGGCGTACAACAAGCGCTTTGAGTGTGGGAGGATCCATGAGCTGGCGGAGATCTTCCCGGACCTGGCGGATCACCTGCTGGCGATCGAGGGGAACATCGTCGACCTGCTGGAGCCGTTCCAGAAGGGCTGGTATTACAACACTGAACCAACAAATTTAACGTATATATGAAACGGCTTAATTTGGGCTCTAAAATTCTGTCGGCTTCAACATGTAGTCTGAGAAGCCTGAAAAACA
>CADBEB010000047.1 GCA_902793605.1 uncultured Eubacteriales bacterium | reverse complement strand
TGGATTCGTGCGGATTTGCGCTAATCCATGCATATTAGTACTACCATTAAATCACGGACCGGAGTCACTTTACAGACGCGCTGTTATTTGACGGATACGGGCATTGCGCTTTGGACCGGGAGGAACCGTCCCCAATGGTCCGTTGCGCTTTGGACCGGGAGGGACAGGCCCTTTAGGACCATCCTCCGGAAAGGTCCGAAAGGGACAGTCCCTGCCCGGTCCAGAGAAGCGGCAGGTTCTTTCTTGATTGGAATATGGACCGCTGGGGACGGTTCTGTAGATCCACATACGTGAACCGAGCAGAACCGCCCCCAAGTGGTCCAGAAGGAACCGTCCCTCCCGGTCCAGAAGGAACCGTCCCTCCCGGTCCAAGTGGTCCAGAAGGAACCGTCCCTCCCGCGAAAGGGACAGTCCCTGCCCGGTCCAGAGAAGCGGCAGGTTCTTTCTTGATTGGAATATATATATAGAATGTGGTATAATCCTTCATGTTTATTTGGAGGGCAACATGAGTTTTACGCATCTGCATCTGCATACGGAGTACAGCCTGCTGGACGGGGCTTGCCGGATCACTTCGCTGGTGGACCGGCTGAAAGCGCTGGGTATGGATTCGTGCGCGATCACGGACCACGGGGTGCTGTACGGCGTGATCGATTTCTATACGGCGATGAAGGATGCGGGGATCAAGCCGATCATCGGGTGTGAGGCGTATGTATGCCGGGACCGGACGGACAAGTCGTTTGCCGGACGGGAGAACAGCCATCTGATCCTGCTGTGTGAGAACAACACCGGATATCAGAACCTGATGTACCTGATCAGCGAAGGTTTCCTGACCGGATACTATTACCGGCCGCGGATTGACTACAACCTGATCCGGGAGCACCATGAGGGCCTGATTTGCCTGAGCGCGTGCCTGAGCGGCGACCTGCCGAAGATGCTGTTGAACGGGCAGGATGAAAGCGCCCGGGCGTATGTACGGGAAATGCAGGAGATCTTCGGGGAGAAGAACTTCTATATCGAGATCATGGACCACAACCTGCGGGAAGAGAAGACGGTCCTGCCCCGGCTGATCTCCCTGGCGCGGGAAATGGACGTGCCTCTGGTGGCGACGAACGACTGCCACTACCTGGAAAAGAAAGACGCGCACGCGCAGGAAGTGCTGATGTGCATCCAGACCGGCAAGACGCTGGCGGATGAGCAGCGGATGCGCATGGAGACCAGCGAACTCTATGTCAAAAGCGAAGACGAGATGCGGGCGATCTTCCGGCAAGTGCCGGACGCGATTGACCGGACGCAGGAGATCGTGGAACGCTGCAACGTGGAATTCGAGTTCGGCGTGACGCGGCTGCCGCATTATCCGGTGCCGGAAGGGGAGACCGCGCAGAGCATGCTGCGCCGCCTGTGCGGTGAAGGCATGGCGCGGCTGTACCCGGACGCCGGACCGGAGGACGAGCCCTACAAGCGGCTGGAGTATGAGCTGAGCACGATCGAACACATGGGCTATGTGGACTACTTCCTGATCGTGTGGGACTTCATCCACTACGCCAAGAGCCACGGGATCATGGTGGGACCGGGCCGCGGCAGCGGCGCGGGCTCCATCGTGGCATATTCCCTGGGCATTACAATGCTGGATCCGCTGAAGTATCAGCTGCTGTTCGAGCGCTTTCTGAACCCGGAACGGGTCACGATGCCGGATATCGACGTGGACTTCTGCTACGAACGGCGGCAGGAGGTGATCGACTATGTCGCCCGGAAGTACGGCGCGGACCACGTGAGCCAGATCATCACCTTCGGTACGATGGCCGCCAAGGGCGTCGTGCGCGACGTCGGCCGCGTGCTGGGCATGAGTTACCAGGAAACGGACGCGGTGGCGAAGGCGATCCCGTTCGACCTGGGAATGACGCTGAACAAGGCGCTGAAGATCTCCCCGATGCTGAAGGAGATGTACGACGGGCAGCCGAGGGTGAAGGAACTGATCGACACGGCGCTGACGCTGGAAGGAATGCCGCGGCATGCCTCCACACACGCGGCCGGCGTGCTGATCACCGGGAAGCCGGTGGTCGAGTTTGTGCCGCTGCAGCGCAACGACGAGGTCATCACCACCCAGTATCCGATGGGGACGATCGAACGGCTGGGCCTTTTGAAAATGGACTTCCTGGGCCTGCGAACGCTGACGGTGATCCGGGACACCCTGGACATGATGCGGGAAACCGGCGTGGACATGAAGCCGGAGGAGATCCCGCTGGACGATCCGCAGGTGTACGAGATGATCAGCCGGGGCGATACGGACGGCGTGTTCCAGATGGAAGGCGCGGGGATGACCGGCTTCCTGACGAACATGAAACCGGCCTGCTTCGAAGACATCATCGCAGCGATCTCGCTGTACCGGCCGGGACCGATGGAATCCATTCCGCGCTATATCGCGGGCAAGATGAATCCCGCCAGCGTAAGCTACAAGACGGAGAAGCTGCGGCCGATCCTGGACGTGACCTACGGCTGTATGGTGTACCAGGAGCAGGTGATGCAGATCGTGCGCGACCTGGCCGGATACAGCTACGGCCGGAGCGACCTGGTGCGCCGCGCGATGGCGAAAAAGAAGCACAAGGTCATGGAGGAGGAACGCCAGATCTTCGTGCACGGGCTGGTGAACGAGCAGGGTGAAGTCACCGTACCCGGCTGCGTGCGCAACGGCGTACCGGAGAAGGTCGCGAACGAGATCTATGACGAGATGATCGCTTTCGCGAGCTACGCGTTCAACAAATCCCATGCGGCGGCCTACGGCGTGGTCGCCATGCAGACGGCCTGGCTGAAGCGGTATTACCCGGTCCAGTTCATGGCGGCGATGCTGAACAGCGTATACGGCAACACGGGGAAGATCGCGGGATATATCCAGTACTGCCGCGGCCGGGATATCCCGGTGATGCCGCCGAACATCAACCGCAGCCGCTGGAAGTTCACCGTGGACAAAAACAGCGACGGAAAGGCCGGGATCCTGTTCGGCCTGGGCGCGATCAAGAGCGTCGGCGAGAACGCGGTGGCCGCGATCATCCGGGAGCGGGAAGCAGCCGGACCCTACCGGGATATCTTTGACTTCTGCCGGCGGATCGACACGGCGGACTGCAACAAGCGGGTCGTGGAGAGCATGATCAAGGCCGGGGCATTTGATACGCTCGGGGCCAACCGGCCGCAGATGCTGGCGGTGTATGAAGCGGCGATGGACGCCAACCAGGCGGAAAAGAAGAAGAACGTCAGCGGGCAGGTGAGCCTGTTCGACATGTTCAGCGGGGAGAGCGAAAAACCCCTGTTCGACGCGGAGATCCGTCTGCCGGATCTGCCGGACTGCCCGGGACGGGAAAAGCTGAACATGGAAAAGGAAGCGGCCGGCGTCTATATGACCGGGCATCCGCTGGACGACTACCGGGAGGTGCTGGGCAGCCTGAACTGCACCGCGGCGGAGATCACAGGGCAGGATGAGGCAGGCGAAGAGAGCTTGGAAATGGACGGTCGCTTTGTGGACCTGGGCGGTATCCTGACAGAGGTCAAGGAGAAAGCAACCAAGAAGGGCGACTATATGGCCTTCGTGACGCTGGAGGATATGACCGGGCAGATCGAGAGCCTGGTGTTCCCGCGGGTGTTTGAGAAATACCGGCCGCTGCTGAACGAGGACGCCGCGGTGGTAATCAGCGGAAAGATCAGCGTACGCGAGGACGAAGCGCCAAAGCTGCTGGCGGAGCGTGTGACGAGGCTGGCGGAATGGGCGAAGCAGGGGCATGCGGCGCCGGAGGAGCAGCAGACCGGACAGGGCACGCTGACGGACGCGCAGCTGGCTGCGAAGGCGGAGAAGAAGCTGTTCCTGCGGTTGGAACGCGGGCGTATGGAAAGCACGACGGCGATGTTGGCCCTGTCCGCGGGAAGCGTGCCGGTATATATGCATATCCCGGAGGAGAAAATAACGCTGCTGTGCCCAAGGGAAAACTGGGTCAGCGCGGATGAAGGATGCCTGGAGAGGCTCCGCGGAGCCCTGGGTGCTGAGAACGTGGTGCTGAAATGATCGAGCTGGAGCATGTAACGAAGAATTACGGCGGCATTCCGGGATTGCGGGATGTATCGCTTCGCGTGCGCTCCGGGGAGATCGTCGGGCTTCTGGGGCGCAACGGCGCCGGAAAGACGACAGCGCTGAACGTGATCACCGGATACTTCCCGCCAACGGAAGGCATCGTGCGGATCGGCGGAAAGGAAATGATATCCGACCCGCGGGGATGCAAACGGATGATCGGCTATCTGCCGGAGAAACCGCCGCTGTATGACGAGATGACCGTGGAGGAATACCTGCTGTTTGTGAGCGAACTGCGGGAAGTCGTGCGCAAGGCAAACCGGAAGCATGTGGAAGAGATCATGGAGCTGTGCGGGCTGACGGAGATGCGGCGGCGTGTGATCGCCCACCTGAGCAAGGGATACCGGCAGCGGACCGGCATCGCCCAGGCGCTGTGCGGCGCACCGGAGATCCTGATCCTGGACGAGCCGACCGTCGGGCTGGACCCGAAGCAGACGGTGGAGATGCGGGAATTGGTCCGGAAGCTGGGGGAGAGCCATACAGTGCTGTTCTCCAGCCACATGCTGAGCGAAGTGCAGCAGCTTTGCTCCCGGGTGATCATTCTGCATGAAGGACGGATGATCCGGAGCCTGGATCTGACGGCAGAGGATAATGAAACAATCCGGTTTCAGCTTCGGGCCGCCGGAAGCGGCGAGACGCTGATGAACGCGCTGAACAACCTGAAATGCGTGCTGAAGGCGGAGATCCTGCCTTCGGATGAAGAGGGAACAGCGGCGCTTCGGCTGGTCTGCTGGAGAACGGATGAGAAGGGACGGGCCACGGACCAGGTTTTCCGGATGCTGGCCGGGATGAATGCGCCGATCAGGGAACTGAGGGAAGAGAAAGACTCTTTGGAAGAGGTCTTTCTCAGGGAAACAGAGGGGTAAGGGGGCTTTCCGATTGGAAACGCACGCGCACCGCGGACGCAGTCGCGTCTCGCGCACCGCGCGCATCAGCGCTCCCTTAAACCCCTTCGGCCGAAGTGTTCTTTTTTTCACGTCTACAGACGCGACCAGGGCTTTCCGATCCCTTCGGCTGAATACTCAGTTATTTTTTGGAAAGGAGGGAACCGAATGAATACGATCCGGAAGCGGGAGATCCGGGGGTATTTCCATACGCCGGTAGGGTATGTGTTTATCGGCGTGTTCCTGGCGGTTTCCTCCGTGCTGTTCTATATGCAGATCCTGAGGCAGCGGAGCGGCGACCTGCCGAACTTCATTGCCGAAATGAGCTATCTGTGGATGCTGCTGAGTCCCGTGCTGACGATGCGACTGCTGGCGGAGGAAAAGCAGAAGAAGACAGACCAGCTGCTGCTGACCAGCCCGGTCTCCCTGCCGGGGATCGTGATCGGGAAGTACCTGGCCGCTGTGACGGTATTGCTGATGACCGCCGGGCTGACGCTTTGTTTTGTGCTGGTGGTGGCGCTGTACGGGACAGTATATCCGATGGAACTGGCGGTGAACTATCTCGGTTTTATCCTGCAGGGCTGCGCTTTTGCAGCGCTGGATCTGTTCATCTCGGGCTGTGCGGGCACGCCAGTGACCTCGGCGGTAATGGCTTTCGGGGCGAATTTCCTGCTGTGGATCCTGGACCTGCTGGAGAATGCGGTGCAGGCCGGATGGGTCTCGGATGTGCTGAGATTTTTGAGCCTGTACCGGCGGAATGAACCGTTTATCATGGGACAGCTGAGCTTTGCGGGGTTGTTGTATGATCTGTCGTTCATTGCGGCGTTTCTGGTGCTGACGATTTATCACCTGGACAGGAAAAGGTGGAGATAAGATCCTTCACTTCGCTCAGGATGACACGAAAGCAGATGACTTGTTAACGGACGGAACCTGAAACGGAGGAGATTTCTCCACTCCGCCTTCGGCTCCGGTCGAAATGACACATGAGGATGATGCGGACCGGGAGGAACCGTCCCCCACGGTCCATGAGGATGATGCGGACCGGGAGGAACCGTCCCCCACGGTCCGGAAAGGAGGAGAGAACGTGAAGATGAAGCCCGGGAAGAGCGGGAAGCTGAAGTACGGAACGGTATCGGCGATCATGCTGGTGCTGGTTCTGGCAGGCCTGATCGCGCTGAATGTCGGCGCCCAGGTGCTGGAAAGGAAAAAGGGCTGGCGGATCGATCTCTCCTTCAACGCGATCGCATCTCAGAGTCCGGAGACTGTGGAAATCCTGAAGAACCTGGATACACCGGTAAAAATCTATGCACTGTACCGGAAGGGGGATGAGGATGCCCCGCTGATGGAACTGCTGGACCGCTATGCCGCGGCCAGCCCGATGGTCAGCTGGGAGCAGATCGATCCGGCGATGAACCCGGTACTGATACGCCGGTTTACCACAGACAGCGTAACGCCCGGCAGCGACTCCCTGATTGTCTGGTGCGCCAAAACGGACCGGTTCCGTGTGCTCGGGCCGGAGGATTACGTTGCGATTGGCATGGCCACGGAGACCGGATCATACACCTATACGGGATGGACCTACGAGCGGAGCATCACCGGCGCCATCTCCTATGTAGCGCGGGAAAAGATCCCGCGGGCAGTGATCCTGCAGGGCCATGGGGAGATGGATCAACAAACGCTGTCGAGCTTCGAGACCATGATGACGGACAACCAGTATGAGGTCGTCTACGAGGACATGTCGGACGGAAGCTATGTGCCGGATCCGGAAGACCTGCTGATCTTCTTCAGCCCACTGAGGGACCTGACAGAGACGGAATTGGCAACGCTGACCTCTTTCGCGGGAAAAGGCGGAAGCTTCCTGTTTACCTGCGAGTATACGGATCCGATCAGCGACATGCCGAACTATGCCGCGCTGCTGCGGAGTTACGGATTCCTGCCGCGGGAAGGCATCGTGATCGCCGATACGCAGGACAGCAGCAGTTACTACAACGGGAATCAGGTATGGCTGCTGCCGGTGATGTGTCCGACAGACCTGACGCTGGACCTGATCGCAGGCGGGAAGAACCATCTGCTGCTGCCCGGGGCCCGGGCTTTTGAGGCACCCGGGGAAGGAGACCGGAACCTGACAACAGCGACGGTGCTGCGCAGCGGGGATACCTCGTACCTGAAGGCGCTGAACACGGAAACAGTGAGCATTGAGAAGACGGCGGAGGATCCGGAAGGTTCTTTCCCGCTGGCGCTGGAAGCGCGAAGGATCACCACGGAAGGGTATGTAAGCCGGGCGTTCATCATCGGGTGCAGCGCCGCGCTGGCGGACCGGCAGCTGTATTCCATGACCGACAGCCGGCAGATGATGATTCGGATCGCGGAGTTTTTGCTGAGGCTGGATGCGTCGGACCTGAACATCATGCCCCGGGAAGCGGTGAGGCCGTCGCTGAGCGTCAACAGTTCTGCGGTTGGGAGCCTGATCCTTGTTGCGCTGCCGCTGGGCGTGCTGTTTGTGGCTCTTCTGGTGCTGGGGCCCAGAAGAAATTCATAATTCAGAATGATCGCTGCGGCGGGGAGATCCTTCACTTCGTTCAGGATGACATTTCAGAATGATCGCTGCGGCGGGGAGATCCTTCACTTCGTTCAGGATGACACTTCAGAATGATCGCTGCGGCGGGGGAGATCCTTCACTTCGTTCAGGATGACACTTCAGAATGATCGCTGCGGCGGGGAGATCCTTCACTTCGTTCAGGATGACACTTCAGAATGATCGCTGCGGCGGAGAGATCCTTCACTTCGTTCAGGATGACACGGGAAGGAAATCATCCGGAAGAACAGAAACGGGCAAGATTATGCAAAAAGTGGAGAGGAAGAAGCATGGGGAACGGCGGCACGGGCGGGCCGTCGGGGTGTTGCTTTGCGCTCTTCTTCTGGCCGGGTGCGTGATCGCGGCGGCGCTGCTGACGAGGAAAGCGGAGGAAAAACCTGAGCCGGGACGGCAGCCGGTCAGCGGAGCGATTGTCCGGCGAAACCGGGAAGACCTGGAAAGCATTACGATCAAGCCGCGGGATGGAGAATCCTGGACTGCTGTACGGAAGGAAGACGGTACGCTGGAACTGGTCCGGGCAGAGGATGATGAAGTCTGGATGGTCGATGAAACCATTGCGGACATGCTGCAGGATGCTGCTGTGAACCTGACGTATGAGGACGTGTTCACGGAGAATGGGGAGGAATGGAAGCCGCAGGCAGATGCCTTCGGCCTGGCTGATCCGCTGATCACTGCAACATTCCGGTATAAAGACCGGACGGAAACGACCGTACGGATCGGCAACAGCGCGGATCCGGAGGAAAACGCCGCTTACTATATGGCTGTGGACGGAGACGACCGGCTGTATGCGGTTGCATCCGGTACGGTAAAGGACCTGAGTACGGAGAAGACGCTGCTGCACCCGGTGCCGGAACTGCAGATACATGCTGCGCTGCTCGACCGGATCACCGTGCGGAACGGGGACGGAAGCGTGCGGACGGAGTGGAAGCTCAACGGCGCGGTGTCCGACCAGGACGCGGCGGAAAACTGGATACTGACGGCCCCGTTTACCTATCCGGCAGACTATGACGCGATGAAGAACCTGAAGGACAGCGCGGAAAAGCTTCGCCTGGGAACGTATATCGGACCGGCTGCGGACGAAAGCCTGACGGAGTGCGGGCTGAAGGAACCGACAGCGGTGCTTGAAATGCATCTGGCAAAAGGCTCGACAGGAACCGTTGGCGCAGAAGGCGTATACGACGTGGCTGACTGGGAAGAGAGGACGAAGACGCTGACGCTGGGGAAGGCCAAGGGCGAGATGGTGGATTATCTCCTGTACGAGGGAAAGATCTATACAATCAGTCATTTTTCCGTAAGCACGTTTACAGAGACGGAGGCGCTGAGTACTGCGGCAAGGTATCCTGTGGCAACGCCGCTGAACTCGCTGGAGAGCGTGACGGTGGAAGCAGCGGGGAAGGAACCGGTGCGCTACGGGCTGGTAAGGATTGATGAAGAGCAGCAGGAGGACGGAACGGAAAAAGGGGAGCAGTATATCCGCTGTCTGCGGAACGGGGAAGAGATCCCCTATGAGACGTTTGCGGCGGCCTATGAGCGGATGCTGACGGTGACCGTCAGCGGGAAGATTCCGGAGGGCTTTGTGCCTCAGGAAGCGCATACAAAATATACGTTCCGCACGGTGAGCGGCGGAACGCATACGGTGGAGTTATGTGATTTTGACGGCATACATGATGCCGTCAAAATGGATGGGTATTGTATGTTTTATTTGATAAAGGATGGTATGACTGAGCTGCCTTAAGGGGGCTTTCCGATCGCCCCCTTAAACCCCTTCGGCAATAAAGAGAAAAGGTATGACTGAGCTTCCTTAAGGGGGCTTTCCGATCGGAAACGCACGCGCACCGCGGACGCAGTCGCGTCTCGCGCACCGCGCGCATCAGCGCCCCCTTAAACCCCTTCGGTCTGCCAGCCGATGATGTTTTTGCCGGTGTATTTGAGGGTGATCTGATCTCCTGGCCGGAAATCGGGCAGGGGTTTTTGTTCGTCCCAGTAGAAGCGCTGCTCACGGGAACCATGCTTGTCCGGCTCGCCAAGGAAGATCAGGCCGCGGCAGGAGACGCCGTCTACCATAGAGGTTTCGGCTTCTGTTTCCTTGAATTCGAAGGTGCCGGTATGGGTCCGGCCGTTCAGGGCGGAGGTCAGCAGCTTCCGATAACGATGAAGCGGAAGGCAGAGCAGGTCGATGCTGAAAACCGCAAAGGCGCCGAAAAGAAAGACGGCGACCATGGTGAGCCACTGAATACGGGGGAAGATGGATATGACGATAAGCGCAAGAAGAAGGGCCAGGACAATGCAGATGATGGTGTAGCGCTTCTTCAGCTGAGCGCTGATCTG
>CADBEB010000046.1 GCA_902793605.1 uncultured Eubacteriales bacterium | reverse complement strand
GCGGGTAAAGAGAGGGGGAGTGCAGAATGAAGGATATCCTGCAGGAAACATGGATGATCGAAATGATCCGGACACTGACCAATATGTATAATCACGGATGGGATGAGCGGAACGGCGGCAACGTGAGCATGCTGCTGGACGAGGGGCAGGTGGCGGACTGCCTGGACACCGGAAAGGTGATCCGGATCATTCCGACGGGCTTCCCGGTGCCCGCGCTGGCGGGAAGATATTTCCTGGTCACCGGAACCGGGAAATACTTCAAGAACGTACAGTACGCACCGGAGGTTAACCTCGGCATCGTGCGGATCACCGCGCCGGGAGACGAGGCGGAGCTCCTGTGGGGCTTTAGCGACGGGGGACAGTTCACGAGCGAGTTTGCGGCGCATATGATGAGCCACGCGGCGCGGCTGGAGGTCAACCCGGACAACCGGATCTACATGCATTGCCACCCGACCAACCTGCTCGCAATGACCTATGTGCATGAACTGGACGAGCGGGCATTTACACGGACGCTGTGGCAGATGTGCACTGAATGCATCGTGGTTTACCCGGACGGGGTAAACATCCTTCCCTGCATGGTCTGCGGCACGAACCAGCTGGGGCTGGATACGGCGGAGAAGATGAAAACAGCCCGCCTGGTCATCTGGAGCCAGCACGGACTGAGCGGCATGGGGAATACGCTGGACGAGGCCTTCGGACTGATCGAGACGGTGGAAAAGGCCGCGGAGGTTTATATGAAGATCGCGGGACTGCCACGGGTCAACACGATCAGCGACGAGATCCTGCGGGGACTGGCGGAGCGGTTTGGGCTGACACCAAAGGAAGGGTATCTGTCATAAGAATAAGCGCCGGGGCGATCGCCCCGGCGCTTTTGATCAGGAAGCATTTTATTTCTTGTAGAACGGGCCGTAGTTGGCACATGCATGATAGCCTTGATCGGTGATGCTGCTGCGGCCGGAAAGTGAAAAACTGCGACAGATGCACTTTCGGGGCGAAAACCGACCATTTCAATATCGTAACGTTTCATTTCACCGGCCGAAAAGCCGGTTGCTGTAAAAAGAATAGTACAGTTTTAAGCCGTTGTCAAGGCCATTTGAGGCAAATTTGAGAAAAAAGCGAATCGTTTCGCAAAAATGGACAAAATCGGGATCGGCGGAGACGATCTTCTCATTCCACATGGACGTACCAGGCCATACCATCACTGCAACAGTTTCATATTGGCCGATGCCATTACGATATACCTGTTGCCGGCGAAATATATTGACAAACATCAATGTATTGTGTACGATCGTTACATCGATATTGATCTATGTGAGGTGCCCTTATGGAGCTTTCCCAGGTAACCCTGATATGTAAAGCGCTGGCTGATCCGAACCGGCTTCGGATCGTTCAGGTCCTGACTTGCGGAGAACAGTGCGGGTGTGAACTGCTGGATCAGATGCAGATTACCCAGCCGACGCTGTCCCACCATATGAAGGTGCTGGGGGGCTGCGGTCTGGTCTCTTCCGTAAAGAAAGGCAAATGGAATCATTATTCCCTGAACTGTGATCAATGGACAGCGTTCCGGAATTATATCGAATCGATCCGGGATGCCAGCAAGGATGAAGGCGGATGCTGCCCATGAACAGCGGAACTGAACGAAAAGAAAGAGCTCTGCAGTGTTTTGCTGATGGTCTGCATTGCTCTCAGTCAATTCTGGCTGCTTTTTCCGAAGAATGCGGCATCACGGAGGAACAAGCGTTCAGGCTTGGCTCCTGCTTTGGCAGCGGCATGCGCAGGGGAGATGTATGCGGAGCATGCACCGGCGCGTTAATGGTACTCGGTCTGATGTATGGTGAGACTCATGCCGGTGATCAGGAAGGCCGCCAGAGGACAAACAGGCTGAATGACCTGATGATGGACCGGTTCAGCGAGGCTAATGGATCCTGTCTCTGCAACGACCTGCTGGGTTGTGATATCCGGACAACGGAGGGCGTGCAGTACGCCCGTGACCATCATCTGTTCACGGAATTCTGCCCAAAGATGGTCGCAAGCGCGGTGGAAATCCTGGAGGAAATACTGTCAGAACAGAAATGATGAAATGATAAACCGATGAATTCAAACGACCATATCATTCTCCTGTTAATCAGGGTGCGGTGAAGACGTTTCTCTCGCTCCGCATGCGTGGAATTGCGAGGGACATTTCCTTGTTCCCAAGGTCTTTTACTTCGTTCGGGATGACACGGAGGGGGAATGCTGCGGGGCGAAGTCGTGGGCGATGGCGTAGGCGACTTTTTCCTCGAAGCGGGCGACCGCCGTGCGGGACTCCTCCGCCATGGGGACCAGGACGTCATAGGCATGCCACCAGTTGTGATAGACATCCACCTCGGCGCGAATGCCGGCTTCCTGCAGGTTGCGGACGTAGGTCATGGTCTCATCATAGAAGGGTTCGATATCCCCGATAAACGTATAGCAGGGCGGCAGGTTGCTGTAATCCGTGCAGCGGGCGGGAGCGGCGTAGCGGGAGACGAGGTCCGTGCCGTATGCATCCCGCAGGTAGCGCTTCCAGGCCTTGTGATTCTTCTTTGTATTCCAGTTCTTTGCGTGATTGTCCCGGGAGGAGGGCGTATCCCGGTCGTCCAGCATCGGATAGAGCGGCATATGGAAGGCGATATTGACTTCCTTCCGGTCCCGGGCAAGCAGGCAGAGGGCCACCGTCATGCCACCGCCGGCGCTTTCCCCGCCGACCATGATCTGGTCCGTACGCACGCCCAGTTCCTCCGCGTGGTCCCGCAGCCAGAGCAGGGCGGCATGGCAGTCGTTCAGGGCGGCCGGATATGGATGACGCTTGGAGAGGCGGTAATCCGGAGCGACGAGCACCATGCCGAACTTCACCACAAGCGACAAGGCACGGGTCAAGAAGACATTGCTGGCATGGCCGGCCTGATAACCGCCGCCATGAATCCACAGGACGCCGGGAACCTTTTCTTTGCTTTGGTTCAGCGGCGATAGGATCAGCAGGCGGACTGTATGGGCGCCGAGCCCGATTTTTTCATGCCTGACCCTGAACCTGTTCTTTTGCTTTTTCATCTTCCGGAACCTCCTTGCTAGACGGAATCCCGCTCGATCAGGCGGGAAGGCAGCAGGATGCGTTTGGGAAGGGTGTCGTCTCCGCGGATGCGCTGAGTGATGACGCGGGCGGCTGTAATCCCCATCTCGGCCGCCGGAACGTCGATGGTGGTCAGCGGCGGATTGGCGTACTGGCTCATTTCGATATTGCTCATGCCGATGACGGCGACCTTGCCGGGGACCGGGATCCCGAGCTGGTACAGCGCGCGGAGGGCCGCCATGGCCATCAGGTCGCTGGCAGCATAGAAAGCGGCCGGCAGGCCGGTCGTTTGATATGTCTCCTCGATCTGGCGCATACACTTCTGATCGTCCCATTCGCAGTTCAGAACCCATTCCGGCCGGACTTCCAGTCCCAGATCCGTCATCGTCTCCAGATAGCTGCGGAAACGGCGGGACTTTTTCAGCGGAGCATTGCCGGTGCTGCCACCGATATAGCCGATCTGGCGGTAGCCTTTGCTGAAGAGGTACTCCACGGCGATCCTGCTGACCCGGAGATGATCGTATTCGATGTTGTCGATTGGCATATGACCCGTGTCGATCCCGACGATATGCGGGATCAGGGAATGCAGCTGGCTGAAGAGAGCCTCGGACAGGGGACGCATCATGATCAGCCCGGAAAGGCCGGCATGAAGGACGCGGTCCAGGACCTCCGGGTTTTCCAGCTCGAGCTCCGTCTGGATCAGGGACAGGGTTCCGCCCAGACGGGCGAGCTCTTCCTCGATGCCGCCGAGGATGGAGAGATAATAGGGATCGCTGTATTTTCCTCGGGTAGTGGCCAGGAGGCAGCCCACGGAAAAGCGCGTTTCGGCGTTCGGATCAGGCGAAAGGGAATGCTTCCGGGCGAGGGGCTGATAGCCCAGCTCGGTCACGGCGCGAAGGACCCGTTCGCGGGTTTCGTCGGTGGTCTTATATAACTGGTTGTCGTTCAGGATTCGCGAAACGGTCGCGGGCGAGACCTTTGCCAAACGCGCAACATCCCGAATATTGGCCATAATCTTTTTCCTGGAAGGCTTCCGATCGCCCTCCAAACCTCCTTCGGCTTCGGCTGCTGTATAAACCGGTTCTGAATCTGAAACAGTTTTGTACAGCTGCAAGGTTGATTGCTTCTATATAGATAATAAACGTTTTTTCAGGTTGATGTCAAGTGTATCTATGAAACAAGACAAATTTGTTTCATAATAAAAATATTTGATTTTGTGTTGACAAGAGATGAAACATATGATACTGTTTAGTAAACAAAACGAGTTGTTTCATCATCAAATGTTCCGGAGGTTTGTATGAAATTTGTGTTGATCGGTGCCGGGCAGCGTGGCATGATCTATGCAAAATATGCATATAAAAAAGGACATGAGATCGCAGCGGTCGCCGAGACAGATCCCGCCAAACGGGAGATCGCGGCGTCGGAGTTCGGCATCCCGGCGGAGCGGTGCTATGAGACCGGAGCAGCGTTGCTCGCTGCCCCCTGCATGGGGGAGGCGGCCATCATCGCGACCATGGACCGGGACCACTACAGCGAGGCCATTCCGGCCATGGAAAAGGGTTATCACCTGCTGCTGGAAAAACCGATCTCACCCGATCCGGCGGAAACGCTGGCCATCGAGAAGGCGGCGGAGCGGACCGGGCGGCAGATCACCGTCTGCCATGTGCTGCGCTACAGCCCCTTCTTCCGGGAGATCCGCCGGGTGATCGCGGAAGGACGGATCGGCCGGGTGATCACGATCCAGCACAACGAGAACATCGGCAATTTCCATATTGCCCATAGCTTTGTGCGGGGAAACTGGCGGAGGAGCGATCTTTCCAGCCCGCTGATCATGCAAAAATCCTGCCATGACATGGACCTGCTGGTCTGGCTGACGGGAAGCAAGTGCAGCAGCGTCGCCTCCTTCGGGGACCTGACCTACTTCCGGAAGGAAAACGCGCCGGAAGGGGCTGCGTTACGCTGCTGTGACTGTCCGCTGAAGGATGGATGCCGGTTCAGCGCCTACCGGAGCTACCTGCCGCTGGCCGGGAACTGGCCCGCGACGGTGCTGACGGACGACCAGAGCGAGGAAGGCCTGCTGGAGGCGATCCGGACAGGACCTTACGGGCGCTGCGTCTACCACTGCGACAACAACGTTTGCGACCATCAGGTGACGATCCTGAAGTTTGAGAATGGGATCACGGCCACCTTCAATCTGAGTGGATTTACGAACCTGATGACCCGGACGATGAAGATCATGGGCGAGGACGGGGAAATCCGGGCCAGCGAGGCGGAGAACGTGATCGAAGTGACACGCTTCGCGGGAAACAGCACGGAGAAGAGCGAGAGCGAGATCATCCGTCCCGAACAGTCGACAAGCGGTCACAGCGGCGGAGACAGCGGGATCGTGGAGGACTTCCTGAACATGCTGGAAGGCCGGGACAGCGTTTCCGCCACGGAGATCCATGAGTCGGTGGAAAGCCATATGATGGCATGCGCCGCGGAGGAGGCGCGGCTGACCGGGTCCGTGGTCAGCCTGGCTGATTTCCGCAGGAAGATCGAAGGGACGACGAAAGCATGACGAGAGAACGCCTGGCATCCCTGCTGCGGGTCACCGGTCCGATTGTCCCGGAGGGGACGGAGGAATGCATCGGGGACCTGGAAACAGCAGAGAGGGAACTGCTCCCCCGGGAAACGCTGCGGCAGGTGCTGGAGACGAACTGCGTTCCCCCGGAGAAACAGCAGCCGCTGTTTGACGCCCTGGATGCCGCGAACGCTGTGCCGGAGCTGGTGGAGCTGGCACACATCATGGCGGCGGACGCGGTCCGCGGGCTGGTCCGCTGCTACGCAGTGGAGTTTTTTCAGCCGAAGCCGCAGTGCCTGAGCGGATTCGCCCGGGAGGCGTACGCTTTCCTCTATACCCAGCTGTGTGTGCTGGAAGGACGGAAGGCGCTGCGGGTACGGGGAGTGCCGGAGAGATACGACGCGGATATCCCGGAGCGGATGACGCGCAAACAGCTGGCCAAGTATGTGAAGACGGGGGACATCAGCTTCGACGATTACCCCTGGGACATGAACTTCTACTGCTGCCAGATCTTCCTGATGGACCGGTTCTATTTCATCCCATACCGCTGGGGCGGTGCGCCGGACGCCTGGCGCAGCCTGAAGACCGGGGAGGTCAAAGCACTGTGGACCGGCGGCGTCCGGGTCCGCCGGGACGGGCAGCTGGACGGCGTGAACGGCGTGACGGATCCGGAGGCGTTCACGACCGTGCGGGAGGAGAACGACCGTACGGTCCGGGCAAACCCGGTTGCACCGGAGGGACGGATCCTGTCCGAACCGGTAACCCTGGACCGGAAAGAATGGGTGAAGGCCCTCGGGGACGACGATTTTCTGCTGGCACTGCACATCCCGGGCGGGGAAGGCTATACGCCGGAACGAGTGAAGCACAGCTGCGAGACGGCCCTGGCGTTCTGGGATCGGTATTATCCGGAATATCACTACAAGGGATTCTGGAGCGAGTCCTGGCTGTACGACCCGGGTCTGAAAGCGGTCCTGGGACCGGATCGAAACATTATCCGGGTGCAGCGGCAGTTCTACTGCTACCCCACGGAAGAGGGGGACCGGATGATCCGCCTGGAGGTCCTAGGGGACGAGGAGGCGGATTACCGGAACCGGACGCCCCGGAACAGCCTGGAGCGTGGGATGTTTGAGGTGTGGAGAAACGGAGGCCGTTTCCACACGACCGGGATGTTCCTCCTGCGGGAGGAAGTCTCTCAGATTGGAAACGATCCTTATATGACATGAGAAGAAAGGAGGAAGGATCCGTGCAGAGAACCCTGAGCCCGTCAAAACGCGGGTTTGTGTGGGAAATGAAGCATAACCGAACCCTGTACCTGACGTGCGTGCCGGCACTGCTGCTGCTCCTGGCCTTTGCGTATCTGCCGATGGGCGGCATCTACATGGCGTTCACAAAGTTCAACGTCAAGGACGGTATCTTCGGATCACCCTTTGTCGGTTTCCAGAACTTCTCCTACTTCCTAAGCGGGAATCCCTATTTCTGGAACGCGGTCAAGAATACGCTGATCATCAATTTCTGGGGACTGATCCTCGGGACGATCCTGCCGATCACGATCGCGATCTGCATGAACGAGATCAAAAACGGGATCTTCAAGAAGATCAGCCAGAGTGCGATGTTCTTCCCCTACTTCCTGAGCTGGGTCGTGGTCGGCGCGATTCTGTACGGCTTCCTGACCTCGAACTTCCGGGTGGACCGGAGGAGCGGCGAACTGCTCATCACCGGCGCGAACGGTATCGTGAACCGCCTCATCATGGGACTGGGCGGGATGCCGGTACGCTGGTACGCGGAGGCAAAATACTGGAAGGTGATCATCATCCTGCTGGATGTATGGAAGTGGGCCGGGTACAACTCCATCATCTACATGGCCGCCATGGCCGGTTTCGACGGAAGCCTGTACGAAGCCGCCACGATCGACGGCGCCAGCCGCTTCCAGCAGATCCGGTACCTGACGATCCCGATGCTCAAGCCGAACGTCGTGATCCTGACCCTGATGTGCATCGGCCGGATCTTTTTCGGCGACATGGGCATGATCTGGGGCGTGGTCGGACAGAATCCCACGGTACTCGATGAAGTGACAGTCATCGATACCTATGTCTATACCTCAATGCGGACGATGGGCTTCGGCTTCAGTACTGCCATCGGCCTGTGCCAGAGCGTGATGGGCCTGATCCTGATCGTGCTTGCCAACTCCTCGGCTAAGCGGATTAACGACGGGGAGGGACTGTTCTGATGAGTATCGCAACAAGATCCCCCGCAAAGCATTCCAACCATATCCGCCACAGCAAAAACGACCATGCGGCGCGGATCATCGCCTATGTCATCGTGGGCGTGTTCGGCCTGATCTGCCTGTACCCGCTGCTGCTGACGCTGACGGTTAGCTTTACGCCGGAGGACGTGATCAACCGGGACGGTTTCCGGGTGATTCCGCGAACCTGGACGACGGACACCTATACCTACATCTTCGCCCACAGCGGCGCCCGGATCCTGAAATCCTACGGGGTCACGATTCTGGTGACAGTGGTCGGCACGCTGGGCTCGATGCTGGTGACCTGCATGATCGCCTATGCCATCAGCCTGAAAGAGATGAAGTACCGGAACGTGATCGCCTTCATCTGCAACTTCACGAGCATTTTCTCCGCCGGCCTGATCCCCTGGTACGTCGTATGCACGAACTGGTACGGACTGCGGAACAACATCCTCGCCCTGATCCTGCCGCCACTGTTCGCCGTATGGAACATGTTCCTGATGCGGACCTATTTCAAGGCGATCAGCCCCAGCCTTTACGACGCGGCGAAGATCGACGGCGCCGGACACTGGACCATCTTCTTCCGGATCGCGCTGCCGCTGAGCATCACGGCGCTGCTGACCGTCGGCCTGATGTACGCGCTGAGCTACTGGAACGACTGGTGGCACGCCCTGATGTTCATTGACGACCGGGACCTGTATCCGCTGCAGTATTACCTGTATTCCATCGTGTCCAATGTGAACGCGGTCTCCAGCGGACGGGTTCCCTCCGGCGCAGCGGCAAACATCCGGCTCCCGGCGGAAACGGTCAAGATGGCTGTGACGATCATCACGATCGGACCGATCATTTTCCTGTACCCGTTCATCCAACGGTACTTCGTCAAGGGCATTATGATGGGCGCAGTCAAAGAGTAAACCCGATTCATCATGCGCAAAGCATATTGAATAAAAACAAGGAGGAGAAGAACATGAAGAAACTGTTGGCTGTAGTGCTGGCGCTGATGCTGGTACTGACCCTGGCCTTGCCGCTCGCGCAGGCCGATGCACTCGAGGAGATCACGATCCTGTATCCCGGCGAAGAGACCGACGAGATGTCCAATTTCCTGAAAGGCGCGTTTGCCGAGAAGGTGGCGGCGGAACTGAACATGAAGGTCAATTTCCGTTTCCTGAGCTGGGACGCCTACTGGGACCAGAAGAGCGTCATGCTCGGCGCCAATGAGGCGATCGACCTGTACTGGGACGGCCTGCCGGACCTGTCCACGATGGTGAACAAGAAGGAAGCCCAGCCCCTGGACGAACTGCTCGCCAAGTGCTGGCCGGAATCCATGAAGGAGATCATCCCGGACAGCCAGATGGCCGGCGGAAAGATCAACGGCGTACAGTACGGCATTCCATCCGCCTACGCTCCTTCTTCCGCGATGTTCCAGTTCGTCTGCCTGCGGCAGGATGTGCTGGAGCAGGTGGGCATGAATGAAGTCAAGACCGCCGAGGACCTGCGGGAATCCGGAACTGAAGCACGATACCGTCAGCTGCATGAAGCTGGTGCTGGAGGAGATCACCTGGGCGCTGGAAGGTTTTTTCGGAGAAGGCGGGCCGGATTCCCAGCCCGCCGATGCGACTACACCCCGGCCGAGTGCCCGAACATCGACGGGTTCCTCTTCCTCCCGGTAGCGGCGGGGATGTGGAAGCAGCATGAGCTTTGGGACGGGACCTATACCATGGACGACCTGCTGGACGCGGCGGAACTGATCCAGGTGCGGAGGGAGAATGAAACCCGGGCCGCCGAGGCGGTCCGGTCATGAAGTTCTATCTCCCGATTTTTCTTGCCAACGGTTATTCCGACAAATCTTTGATTTGGATAACGGCTGCGGCGGCCACAAGCGCCCGGGGATCATCCCCGCGAACATCAATACCCTTTGATCCAGCCTTCACCTTTCACACGTCTTTGAACGCAACGGTAGCCATTATGCCTGATCTCGCCCCAGGAAAATTCATAGCCAAATTTGCCAAAGGCAATTTCAGCAACATCGGGACCATATGCTTTTTCTATAGCCAAAGCTAATTCAATATGCTCATCGACCTTATTCGGAGCTTCTGAGTAAGGTGATCCATCGAACAGCATGCGCTGACCGGTACCATCCCTCAGAACGTCTCCTCCGCTGACGTCCTTCAGCTCGTCGAGACTGAGCTCACGGCTTGCCTTCAGCTTGCTCCATTCCTCGTCCACGATGGCTTTTATTTCTTCCTCGGTGTATTTCTTCTCAATGCTCATGGCTTCATACCTTCCTTTCTCTTCAGGGACCGGCTGTTTCTGCCGGTCACATTAGTTGATACGCAAATCTTTCCCGGGTGGCAGTTGAAACAGTAAATTTGTGCCAAACAGGTTCCATCAAATCCCGGGTGATCGGGCTTTGACCCATTCTGAGCACCGGAAGGGGTACTCTCAAAACTATGATTCCTCATAAATCTCGAAAACCCTTCAATTAATGCATTGATTATTCATTCGGGCCGAAGCTGAACCCAATAGTCTGCTTGGAAGAAAAAAGATGATTTCAGCGCATTCAGCTAACGACAAATATATCTCTTTTGCCCTTTGCGCCGATAAATTCCGATTCGTCGATAGTCGCTTAACTCAAAAGTTTGTCGGTCTAGGAGGTGACTGCGTGGCTGATTGTAGGATTACAATACATCTTGGACAGAAGAATAAAAAGAATGCAAGGTAAGCGACAATCGGTTATAGTTGAGTTGCGACACAAAACCTTACGAAAGGAGCTTACCTTACGTGGCAACTATAACACAGGATATGAAGTACAAGCAATATTGCGAAAAGTGGTATAATTTCTAGACACAAAAGAACCGGGCAAAGCATTCAGGCATGCCCGTATGGACGTGCCTGAGTATCCCAGATAGATTCAATTATTACATTAAGCAACCGAAGCTAAGAAGCAATTTCAATGACCCGGTTTCAGGGGGTATCTTTATGCCATTGGGAATCGCACCCTGTCTCCTGCTAATGGGATCAGAAAAGCCCGTTGATAAACTCTGTCAGAGCTTCCCGGTTGTAGAAATTCGCATAGTCGTTGATGAAGTAATCCGGCTCGACACCCTGGTCCACATCATAGAAGGAGCCGTTCTTCACGAAGGATAGCCGCTTGGCGCTGGAGTAGCGGAAAGAGGTCCCCCACGCGGTGGTGTCAAAGCCGACCACGCAGCTTCCGCCGCCGGAGGTTCTGCCCAGAAGGGTTACGGAGCCATTCTCCTTAAAGACCCAGGGCACCAGGTTACCGCAGGAGAAGGACTGGGGAGAGATGAGACAATACAGCTTCAGTCCCCGTCCAGCCAGCGTATCATTTTCATCAAACTGATGATCCAGGTTGACGTCGACATTGAAGTACTGGACAGCTTGGGCACCGGTAAAGGTGTTCAGATAGGAATAGTTTGCATCTCCCAGGAACCATCCCAGCGTATAGAACGCCGCAGGCGCCATGCCGCCGCCGTTGCAGCTCAGATCCAGCACCACGTTTTTGATGGGGCTGTTTTCCCGGGTGATCTGCTTGTGCGAATTGCAGATCAGGCCGATGGTATCATTCGGCAGGTTGCCTTCCTTCGCAAGGGCATAGTAGTCTGCCACACCATCGTCATCCGCGGTAACGGCGAAGGAATCAAGGGTCACATAGGCGGTATCGCCCACCTCATAATAAGGCTGGGAGGCTTCGGGATACTGCGCCCGGAAAGCCGACAGCATGGATCCTGTGCTGCCGCGGGCGGCGTTGCCGAAGCCCAATTTATTCGCAGCTCCGCTATCTGACAGGTAGGAAGCGGACAGATACGCGGAATGACCGTCGTCAAGCCAGAAGTTGGTCAGATCCGCAATGGCCTGATCCGCTTTGGCTGCATCGGGATCAACGAGGTTGGTGCCAATTTCATTCTGGAGGAAGAATGTGATGAAATTATCAATGTTATGAGCGCTCTTCAAACCATAGAAGCAGTTCATTTCAAGGGCCAGCTCGCTGAAACCGAACTTGATCAGGGCCTCGCTGCGCGGAGCCGGAGTGGCTGATCTGTACAGATTATAGATGCTTGTTTCCGCTTCTGTTCTGTACTGGTCAACCAGCGCCTTTCCCATTTCGGAGGCTTTGCTGACTTCCTCCAGCAGGAAATCGAACTGCTCATCCATGTCTGACGAGGCAGCTCGGGCCTTTTGAATCAGCTCATCGGTCAGCAGTCCGTACATGTACAGGATGGTCTGGAAAGCGTTGGTGGGACTGGTCATCGATTGGACAGGACTCGCAAAGAGACCCAGCCCGTTATAGTATACGGACTGACCGAGATCAGCAATCGTGAACGCGGAAAGGGTCTGCAGGGGAAGCAGGTACTTTCCGTCCTGGGCCGCCATGGGAATCTCATATTCCTTCAGATTCACGGCCGTCACTTCGCCATAGAGAATCCGGCTCCTGGTGTATTGAATCAGGAAAGGCTCACCGTTCTTCGTCTTCGGGATGCCGGATACTTCCATGTATGAGCAATTCTGCGGGGTGAGGAAAGCGATATAATCATCGAAAGCTATGATTCCCTGGCTGAAGTCAAATACGGCGGAGCTGCCGGTTTCCCGGGTCAGTTTCACCCATTTTTCCTCTTCGTTGACTTCGCAGGTCAGGCTGTAGACATTTTCACTGTTGTTATCAGATTCGTTATAGAGGTAAACCATGAAGTCCGCCCAGTCGGCCAGGTTGATCAAGGGCAGATCTTCCACGCCGTCCAGGAAATAAACGGGGAAGTCTTCCCGCCAGATCCTGTCCGCTTTCTGGTAGTATAACGGCAGATTTTTGGACGTGATCTGCGCATCCTCATTCCGAGGCTCCGCTGTTTCAGCCGCCGCGCAGCCGAGAAGCAGGGAGAGGGCAAGAACAAGGGAAAGCAGTCTTCTCATCGATCAATGACCTCCTTCAAAAACATCATTTCTATTGTATGCTATGATGCGCTATAAATAGTTTATTATACCACGGCGAAATAAAACTGTCCATATGATCAGCAATTCCTGGCGTCCTTCGGGGTGGATATCGACGAGAGCGGCGTATCGCGTCTGCAGCAGATCCTGGCGGAGAACCGGACGCTGGCGGATTCGCTGTCCGCTTCTTTCGATGCCGCTTCCGAGAGCGTGAAGGCTTTCCGGGAGAGCATCTCGGAAGACTTCCCGACGCTGTTCTCCGGCTCCGGATACGGGAATGTGACGGAAAACCTTTTCGGAGAATATGCCGGCCTGAAGATCGGGCTGAACATGACCGAGCCGAAGAAGGAGATCGCTGCGTTTACGGAAAGCGCGAAGAAGCCGATCCCGCTGACAGCGAACGCGTCTGCCATCGTGTCCGCCGCCAGGACGGCCATGGAGAGCGTCCGGAGCCTGTTCTCCGAAACCTTTACCCTGAATGTCCGGGCGGAAACGAATACGGACCGGAAGTCAGAAGAATGTCCGGGCGGAAACGAATACGGACCGGAAGTCAGAAGAGCCTTCCTCCCGGCAGGACAGCCGGAACCGGGAGGAAACCGGTTCGGCCTTCCTCCGGATGTCTTCCGGCGGACGGTTCTCCCGCCCAACCTCAGTCCAGGTCGCGGAGGATGGCGATGCGGAGTATATCATCCCGGTGAAGAAGGAGAACAAGGCCCTGCCGCTGCTCCGGCAGCTGCTGGGAGAGCTGTCTCCTTCGGCCAGGGCCAGCCTTGGTAACGTCGGGGACGGTTCTGTAGTTCCGGCCGAACACGTAACGAGCAGAACCGTCCCCTTGTTCCCTTCG
>CADBEB010000045.1 GCA_902793605.1 uncultured Eubacteriales bacterium | reverse complement strand
TCCCACCTGTTCCCATACCGAACACAGAAGTTAAGCCCTTCAGTGCCGATGGTACTTGGCTGGTAACGGCCCGGGAGAGTAGGTCGCCGCCGGATCCCAAATAACCACCTGCTTTTAGCAGGTGGTTTTTTGCACTCCGGCGGCACTTTATGATACAATTCAGATAAGAAAAAGCGAGCGAGGGTAATGAAATGAAGAAGTATCTGGCGGTGATCCTGGCGGCGGTGATGCTGCTGGGGGGCGCCCTGGCGGAAGGACTGACGGAGTACAGCGACGCGAACTACAGCTTTCAGTACCCGGCGGACTGGATCCGGGACGCCACGCAGGACGGCACCGTGATCCTGAAGAGCCCGGAGGGCAACGCCTACGTGCGCGCCGATCTCCTGCTGATGGACCTGATCACGCTGACGGGCGATGAAACCACGGACGCGCGTTTCATCCAGGTGCTGATGAAATCCTTCGCCGGAGAAGGGACCGACGGGACGGAAAACAACCTGGTGCTGGACGGCTCCTGGGAGCTGGTCACCGCGGGCGGCCTGCACGGCTTCCGCGCACCGGGCACCTGGAAGCCGACCGGGGAGCCGGCTGTGCTCACCGTGTTCACGGGCGGCGGGAGCATGGCGTCCTTCCTGATGGTCGGCGAGACGGCGGCTGCCCTAGAGGAGACCCTGACATCCTCGCTGAAGCTGACGGACCGGACGACGGAATCCGTGGACGGGATGAAGACCTGGGAATCGGACAAACTCCGCCTGTGCTATCCGGACACCTTCAAAATGCTCGACATCGGGCAGGCCGGCGTCATCGTGTTCGCGGAGATCACGGAATCACTGTCCATGATCAACGTCATGACGAGCGAGCTGCCGGACACCGAATACACGGACGACTACGGGCTGGAGACCATGCGGGAAGTGCTGAAGCAGGCCGGGGAAGGCCTGCTCGGTGACGCGGAGATCAAAACGATCGGCGGCAGGAATGTGGTGGCCGCCGAGGGGAGCGCCGGCGACACGCCCGGCGCGGTCTACGTGCTCGGCCGGGGGAAGACCGTCGTGGTCCTGAATTTCGCAGGGACCAATGCCGTGAGTGCGGCGGAGACGGTGATCGCCTCCATGGAATTCAAATGACCGCGTCCGGACACAGGGTCCGGACTTTCCGCCCGCCTTCGCGCGGGCGTTTTCCGTATTGGCGAAACGGGATAAAACTGGTATAATATTTGAATCAATGAATGACCGGGAGGCAGGGCCATGCATTCGATCCGGGTGAAGATCACAGCCGTGACGATCGCGGCGATCCTGACCAGCATCATCGCGCTGGGCGGGATCGGTATCCTGACCATCGGGATGGAAAGCGACCAGACTTCCGTCGAGAACATGCGCCTCCTCATTGATAATACGGAATACAAGCTGGACACCTACATGGACAGCGTAGAGCAGTCGGTGGGGATGGCGGTCCACATGGCAGACGATTCGCTGCAGAACCTGGATCTGTTCCTGCTGGGCTCCTCCAACGATCCGGAACAGAAAAAAGCGCTGGACAAGGTAATGACTGCGCACTGCGCAGAAGTGGAGCACGCATTCACCAGCATTGCCAATAATACCAACGGCGTGGCGACCTACTACTACTGCATCAACTCCGACCTGGGATCCTCGGAGCACGGTTTTTTCTGGTCCAGGCTCGGGAGCGAAAAATTCGTGAAGCAGGAGCCGCTGATCTCCACCGAACTGGATATCAACGACACTGAGCATAGCACCTGGTATTACCAGCCGCTGAAAGCCGGCCGGCCGGTCTGGGTCGGGCCCTACAAGGCCTACTCCCTGGGCGAGATGATGACGGTTTCCTATGTCGCACCGATCTACCGGTATGGTTTCCTCATCGGCGTGCTGGGCATGGATATCCTGTTCGATACGATGACCTCACAGATCAGCAACATAAAAGTATACGACACGGGTTTTGCCATCCTGCTGGACACGGAAGGCCGGATCCTTTACCACCCGAAGGCGAAGAGCGGGACGATCCCCGAGTTTTTGGAACAGAACGAGGATGGGGACCTGTACAGCCACCTGAGCAGCGGAAACCAGCTGATCCGCTACCAGGCGAACGGGAAAGAGCGCCAGCTAGCCTTCACAACCCTGCGGAACAAGATGAAGCTGGCCATCACGGCACCGGTAACAGAGATCAACGCCAGCCAGAAAAGGCTGACGCTGAACATCCTGGTCGTGGCACTGGTGATCCTGGCGGTGTTCACGGTGCTGACGATGGTAATGATGAACGCGCTGACCCGCCCGCTGGTCCGCCTGGCTGCGGCCTCCCGGCGGCTGATGGACGGGGACTACACGGCGGAACTTGCGGAATACAACGGCAAGGATGAAGTGGGTACGCTGACACAATCCTTCCGGAAGATGCGGGATCATATGCAGCTCTATATCTCTGACCTGAACAGCCGGGCCTATACCGACGCACTGACGGGAGTCAAGAACAAAGGCGCCTTCAATATCTCCGCCAGGAGGATCGACAGCGAGAGCAGGAACCCCGAACAGAGGACGGCATACGGCATCGTGATGTTCGACCTGGATGACCTGAAGGTAATCAATGACCGGTACGGCCATGAGCGGGGAGACATCTACCTGCAGACCGCGTGCCGGCTGATCTGCAGGGTATTCGCCCACAGCCCGGTCTATCGCGTCGGCGGCGACGAGTTCTGCGTGCTGATGCAGTTTGCGGATTACAAGGCACGGGATGAACTGATCCTGGAATTTGACCGGGAGGCGGCGGCCTGGAACGAGAAGGCGGAACAGCCCTGGGAGCGGATCGAGGTCTCCAGGGGGATGGCCGTTTACCGACCGGAGCGGAATGAAACCGTTGAGCAGGTGCTCGACCGGGCAGACAAAGCGATGTACCGGAACAAGCGAGAACGCAAGGGAACATGAACCGGGGGCGGGAGGTGAGCGGAGCGTGAGGCGCGAGAAGAACCAGTATATCTTTGCCTCCGAGATGACCCGGGGTCACGGGCACAAGCTCCGCAACGCGATCCTCCTGATCCTGCCGATCGTGATCGCGGCCGTGTGGGTGCTGAATGTGACGATCTCCCGCCGCGTGATCCTCGAGGAGTTCCAGCTGACGGTGCTGAACCTGCCGGACGACCTGGAGAGCTATTCCATCCTCCACCTGAGCGACCTGCACGGCGCCCGGTACGGGGAGAAACAGAAGGCTTTTGCGACCGCGCTGGGGACGACGAGGTACTCCTGCGTGGTGATGACCGGCGATATGCTGGGCAAAGACGGGGACGTGGAGCCGCTGCTGGAGCTGATCGCCCTGATGCCGCCGGACACGCCCAAATTTCTGATTCCCGGGGATACGGACGGCCCCCTGGTGGAGAGCAAGGCACACAGCAGCCTGTCGGTCTATACCGACTGGGCGGAGCGGCTGGCGGCAGCCGGTATCCAGATCCTGGACAAGCCGGTGCTGATCACCCGGGAAAAGGGCCGGATCTGGTTCGTGCCGGAGGAGCTGTACGCGATGGACCTGGAAGGCATGCGGAACGTCTTTCGGAAGCAGATCAGGGAACTGAACGACCGGGCGACCACCCTGACCGCAGACGACGCGGCCCGAATCCGGGCACTCGAATACGAGGTGGGACGGATCGACGAGCTGGAGCAGATCCGGAAGGAGATCCTGCCGACCGATATCCAGGTCGCTCTGACCCATACCCCGCTGACACGGGAATACGTAGCCGATCTCGTCTCCTGGGGCGGGAAGGAGGACACGTTCTCCATGCGGTATGCGAGTCTGATCCTGGCGGGGCACTACAACGGCGGGCAGTGGCGCCTGCCCTTTGTCGGGGCGGTCCATGTGCCCGAGCTGGGCTGGTTCCCGGAGGACAGCCTGGTGCAGGGGCTGAGCTACCTGGAGGGGATCCCGCAGTATGTGAGCCCGGGACTGGGCTCCGATCCTCACTACGAATACCAGCCGGGCCGGGTCTTCAACCCGCCGGTCATGACCCGCATCGTCCTGACCAGGAGAGCAAAATAAGAGCGGAGACGAAACGATGTTGCTGAGACGGGGCGGAAAGGTCCGCAACGAGATTGATATGACCCAGGGGCCGATCCTGCCGAAGATCGTGGCCTTTACGGGACCGCTGATCCTGACCGGGATCCTCCAGCTGCTGTACAACGCGGCGGACGTGATCGTGGTCGGAAACTATGCCGGTCACGAGGCGCTGGCGGCGGTCTCTTCCACGGGATCGCTGATCAACCTGCTGGTGAATGTGTTCATGGGGATGAGCGTCGGCGCGAGCGTGGTCATCGCCCGGTACTATGGCGCGCGGGACGTGATCTCCCTGCGCAAGGCCGAGCATACGGCCATGACGCTGGCGCTGTTCATGGGCCTCGGTGTGGGACTGTTCGGATTCCTGGCGGCACGGCCGCTGCTGCAGATGATGGACTCGCCGGAGGACGTGATCGACGGGGCGGCGCTGTATGTGCGGATCTATTTCCTGGGCATGCCGGCGAACATGCTGTACAACTTCGGCGCGGGTGTGCTGCGCGCAGTCGGCGATACGAAGCGGCCGATGTACTACCTGCTGATCGCCGGGCTGGTGAATGTGCTGCTGAACCTGCTGCTGGTGATCGTGTTCCACCTGGACGTGGCCGGTGTGGCGATCGCGACCGTGGCCAGCCAGGTGATCAGCGCGGCGCTGGTGCTGCTGTGCCTGCTGCGCAGCCGCAGCGCGATCCACCTGAACCTGCAGGAATGCCGGATCGACAGGAAGAGTACGCGGGAGATTATCCAGATCGGCCTGCCGGCCGGGCTCCAGGGGAGCCTGTTTTCCATCTCGAATGTGCTGATCCAGTCCTCGGTCAATTCCTTCGGGTCCCTTGTGGTCGCCGGGAACGGCGTGGCATCCAGCCTGGAAAGCTTCGTCTATACATCGATGAACGCCCAATACCAGGCGGCAATGACCTTTGCCAGCCAGAACTATGGCGCGGGCAAGGCCGACCGGGTGAGAAAAACCCTGTGGTGCTGCCTGGGCTGTGTGACGGTGATCGGCCTGGGGATGGGATTGCTGTTCCGCCTGTTCGGCCCGCAGCTGATGAGCCTGTACAACCCGGAACCGGAGGTGATCCGGAACGGTCTGGTCCGGATAGACATCATCATGCCGACCTATTTCCTCTGCGGACTGATGGACGTGATGGTCGGCCAGCTGCGCGGCATCGGCTACTCGGTGATGCCGATGATCGTTTCCCTGACCGGAGCGTGCCTGCTGCGGATCGTCTGGATCCTGACGGTGTTCGCGCAGAATCATACGCTGCCGGTCCTGTACCTCTCCTATCCCGTATCCTGGTTTGTGACCTTTGCGATCCATTACGCCTGCTACCATTTCGCCGGCCGGAAACGGCTGCGGCAGCTGGAGGAGCAAAACGCATGAACCCTGTACTCCTGGCCGCCCGGGAAAAACTGAAGAGCGTGACGCCCCTGAAACGTGACTGCGGGCGCGTCTGCGGTGCCGCATGCTGCCGGTCTCCCGAAAACGAGGAGACGGGCATGCTTTTATTTCCGGGCGAGGAGGAAGCCTACCGCGGGAAGGAAGGCTGGACGATCCGGGAAACCGCGATGGGCCCGATGGCCGTGTGCCCGGGACACTGCGACCGGGACGAACGGCCGCTCGCCTGCCGGCTGTTTCCGCTGCTGCCGGTGATCCGGGAGGACGGGGAGGTCCGCGCGGTGACCGACCTGCGGGCCAGGGCGGTATGCCCGCTGGCGCGGCAGGGAAGGAGCGCGCTGGATCCGGCTTTCATGGAAGCCGTGCGGGAGGCCGGAAGCCTGCTGGCGGCGGACGGGGATCAGGCGGCATTCCTGAAAAGGCTTGAAGAAGAACAGGAGGAACTGAAACGACTCCGGAAAGCGCTGGGAGGCCAGGAACATGTTTGAACAGGTTACGGTGAACCGGGAAGTGTTCGGCAACGGGGAGAACCTGCTGATCTGCGGGAGCGTGATGAAACTGCCGGAAGAGATCCGGGCGCTGGCCGGGAAGGCACAGTGCGTCTATGTGGACCCGCCCTTCATGACCGGGGAAAAGTTTATGCGCCGCCGTCCGTACGGCGAGAAGGGATGGAGGACGGGGACGCCGGCTCCGCGCTATCCGGCGTACGAGGACCGGTATACCAGCGAGAAGCAGTACCTGCGGCTCCTGCGGCGGATCGCTTCCGTCGGGAAGGGGCTGCTGTCGGAGACGGGTGTGTTCTACCTGCACCTCGACTGGCGGATGGCGGCGCCGGCCCGGGTCATGTGCGACAAGGTGTTCGGCAAGACCCGGTTCCTCAACGAGATCATCTGGAGCTATGAGAGCGGCGGGCGGGCAAAGCGGTATTTCTCCCGGAAACACGACGTGATCCTGCTCTACGCGAAGAGCAACAAATATTTCTTTGACCTGACCCGCGTTCCGCTGCCCCGGGGCCGGGTGCGGCGAAATCATATGGCCCGCGGGCGGGACGAACAGGGGCGGATGTTTTCCCGGATCACCTCGAACGGCAAGGAATACCGCTACTACGACGACGAGCCGGTCTATCCGGGCGACGTCTGGACGGATATCAGCCACCTGCAGCAGCGGGATCCGGAGCGCACGGGCTATGCGACCCAGAAACCCCTGAAGCTGCTGGAACGGCTGCTGCTGCCGGTCACGAACCCGGGAGATCTGGTAGCAGACCTGTGCTGCGGCAGCGGAACAGCCCTGGAGGCCGCGCGGCAGCTGGACTGCCGGTTCGCCGGCCTGGACCTGAACCCGGAGGCGATCGCCGTGTGCCAGAACCGGCTGCCCCCGAAGGACCTGACCGTGGCCTGCCCCTGCGGCGGGGAGGCGGCGCTGCTGGCGGAGAACGATACGGAGAACGGCCGCTTCACGATCGGCGGGCTGGAGGTCAGTCATCCGGACTTCCCGGCAAAAACGACGCCCCTGGACAGCCTGGAGAGCTGGGAGACAGGTGTGATCCGGGACGGCGTGTTCTACGCGGACCAGAGTTTCCGGCGCAGCTTTCGCTATCCGGAGCTGCAGCAGAGCCTGAAGACGGAGCAGGCGGTTGAAGCCGTGATGACCACGGATGCCGCCGGGATCCGCCGCGCGTACAGCACAAAATAATTTTGTTCCCCTTGCCTTTTACCATTCCGGGTGATACGATGAATCCACGGAAGGATCGCCCTGCCGGGCGATATGCGATCAAGCTGAGAATGAAAGGATGACTGACATGGCACCGAAGAAAACCGTGAAACCCGAGAAGGCTCCCGTTTCCGCGAACAATATCCAGGAGGAGAAGCTCAAAGCCCTCGAGCATGCCCTGGCCGACCTGGACAAGCAATTCGGCAAAGGCGCCGTGATGAAGATGGGGTCCGACGCGGTGAACCGTGACATCCCTGTGATCCCTACCGGCTGCCTCACGCTGGATTACGCCCTGGGCGTCGGCGGGATCCCCCGCGGCCGCATTGTTGAGATCTACGGGCCCGAGTCTTCCGGTAAGACGACGGTCGCCCTGCACATCGTGGCCGAGGCGCAGAAGGCCGGCGGCATCGCCGCCTTTGTCGACGCGGAGCACGCGCTGGACCCGCTGTACGCGAAAAAGCTCGGCGTCAATATCGACGAGCTCTACGTTTCCCAGCCGGATACCGGCGAGCAGGCCCTGGAGATCACTGAGGCCCTGGTGCGCAGCGGCGCGCTGGACGTGGTGGTGATCGATTCGGTAGCCGCCCTGGTTCCGAAGGCCGAGATCGACGGCGAGATGGGGGATTCCTTTGTCGGCCTGCAGGCCCGCCTGATGAGCCAGGCCCTGCGGAAGCTGACCGGCGTGATCAACAAGACGGGCTGTGTCGCCGTGTTCATCAACCAGCTGCGCGAGAAGGTCGGCGTCATGTACGGCAACCCGGAGACGACGCCCGGCGGCCGTGCGCTGAAGTTCTACTCCTCCGTACGCCTCGACGTGCGCAAGGGCGAGGCCCTGAAGAATGGGACCGAGATCGTGGGCAACCATACGAAGGTCAAGGTGGTCAAGAACAAGGTGGCCCCGCCGTTCCGGATCGCCGAATTCGATATCATCTACGGCGAGGGCATCAGCAAGGAGGGGACGCTGCTGGACATGGCCGTCGAGTACGGCATCATCAACAAGAGCGGCGCCTTTTTCTCCTACCAGGATCAACGCCTGGCCCAGGGGCGGGACAATGCGCGCGCCTTCCTGAAGGAACATCCTGAGATCACTGAAGAGATCGACCGGCAGGTCCGGGCGAGGCTCTTTGCCCCGAAGGACCTGACCCCGGAAGAGGAGAAGGCCCTGCAGGATCAGAGCAAGGAAGAAGAGGACGACCTTGCCCTGCTGGACGAAGACATCTGAGCAGAAAAGCACGTTATTAGCACTCGCATTCAGCGAGTGCTAAATTTTGCTTGCATTTCATTTTTCCGGGTGATAAAATAAAACAGCAAACGAATTGCGCGCCCGGCGAAGTCCGGGCAGGTTTTTTCAGGAGGGATCAGTATGGCAATCCAGAAAGAAAAAGGTTCCGTATCCATTGATGCGCAGAATATCATGCCCGTCATCAAAAAGTGGCTGTATTCCGACAAGGATATCTTCCTGCGGGAGGCGGTGTCCAACGCGTGTGACGCGATCACCAAGTTCCGCATGCTCCATCCGGACAGCGAGGAAGAAATGGCCGTGACCGTATCCGTGGACAAGGAAAAGAAGACGATCCGGATCTCCGATACCGGCATCGGCATGACCGCGGACGAGGTAAAGAAGTACATCAACCAGGTGGCTTTCTCCGGCGCAGCGGAGTTCATGAAGCAGTTTGAGGACAAAAAGCCTGACGACCAGGGCGACATCATCGGCCACTTTGGCCTGGGCTTCTATTCCGTTTTCATGGTGAGCAACAAGGTGGAGATCGAAACGCTGAGCAGCGAGGGCGAGGCAGAAGCGGTCCACTGGGTCTCGAAGGACGGGATGGATTTCGAGCTTTCCGCCGGCAAGCGCGCCGCCCACGGAACGGATATCATCCTGCACATCACCGCGGATGAGAAGGAGTTCCTCGAAACCTGGCGCGTGCGTGAGGTGCTGAACCGCTACTGCGGCTACATGGCCTACCCGGTGATGCTGGAGGACGCCAACGCGAAGCCGGTGGAGAAGGACGTGCCCGTCGGTGACGAGAAGAACGAGGACGGCACTCCGAAGACCGAAAAGGTCATGGAGATCCCGAAACCCCAGCAGATCAACGATACCGCGCCGCTGTGGCTGAAGAAGCCGGCAGACTGCACGGACGAGGAGTATAAGGACTTCTACCGCAAGGTCTTCATGGACTTTGAGGAGCCGCTGTTCTGGATCCACCTGAACGTGGACTACCCCTTCAACCTGAAGGGCATCCTGTACTTCCCGAAGCTGAAGAACGACTTCGGCACCCACGAAGGACAGATCAAGCTGTTCGCGGGGCAGGTGTTCGTGGCGGATAACATCAAGGAGGTCATCCCGGAGTTCCTGATGCTGCTCAAGGGTGTCATCGACTGCCCCGACCTGCCGCTGAACGTGAGCCGCTCCTTCCTGCAGAACGACGGTTACGTGAAGAAGATCAGCGCGCACATCACCAAAAAGGTCGCGGACAAGCTGAACAGCCTGATGAACACGGAGCGGGAGACCTACGAAGGCTACTGGGACGATATCGCCCCCTTTGTGAAATACGGCTGCATCAAGGACAGCAAGTTCTTCGACATGGTGAAGGGCGCCATCCTGATGAAGAAGACGGACGGGAAGTACTCCACGCTGGAGGAGTACAAGGCCGCCAACTTCGACAAGACGGAGAAGAAGGTCTACTACACCAACGACGAGAAGCGCCAGGCCGCTTCGGTGAAGCTGTATACCGACCGGGGGATCGAGGTCGCGGTGATGAACACCCTGATCGACGGGAACTTCATGTCCTTCATGGAATACCAGGGCAAGGAGGAGGACCGCGTGAGCTTCGCCCGCGTGGACGCGGACATCGACGGCCTGAAGGAAGACTCCGAGGAAGGGAAGGACCTGGATGCGGAGAAACTGCAGGCCCTCTTCCGCGGCGCGCTGGGAAAGGAGAACCTGGAGGTGAAACTGGAGAGCCTGGGTGACGCGGACATGAGCGCCATGGTCACCGAGGACGAACAGATGCGCCGGTACAAGGAGATGAGCCGGCTCTACGGCCAGAGCTTCCCGATGCCGGACAGCTTCACACTGGTGCTGAACCGCCGGAACGCCACGGTGCAGGCCCTGGCCGGGCGGGATCCCGAAGACGAAACGACGAAGATGATCTGCTGCCAGGTCTATGACCTGGCGCGGATGGCCGCGCAGCCGCTGGAGGCGGAAGAGATCACAGCCTTCCTCGACCGCAGCCGCAAGCTGCTGGCGATGATCGTCAAATAAGGCAAACGAAAAGGGCATCCGGAGGATTCCGGATGCCCTTTAAAACCGATCCGATTACTGGGCTACTTGGATAGAGGAGAAGATCACGCCTTTCACCTGGTCCCAATCTTCATCGCCATCCTTGGGAGTGCAAACGAAGGACAGCACCAGGGTATCGTTCATGGGGACGATAACGCCTTCGTAAGCGTCAGCTTCGACAGAGACGCAGTCGATTCCGTTGATGCTGACATTGTTGAGCTTGTTGCCGGCGCCATCCAGGGCGGTCAGGTATTCCTGCAGGCTGGTTACGTTCAGGGCGAAAACGGAAATGGTGTACTGACCATCTTCTGTCATGAAAACGGCAGCGGGAGCCGGATCCGCCTGAACGGTGCTGGGATCCACGGCAGGCATATTGGCGGGGACCCAGTACACGATCACCGGCATGTCGGGAGCAGCGATCTGCTGAAGAGCGCCATTGGCCTGAACTTCTTCAGGGATATTGGACCAGCTCAGCGCGGGAGTTTCTTCCGCGAGGGCAACACTGCACAGCAGGCACAGGGCCAGAGCCAGAGCAAACAGTTTCTTCATAGTATCTTCCTCTTTCTTCCAGGGAGTTCCCTGAGTGTATTTGGGCTGGCTTTTGCGCAACCGGCAACCATTATATGCAAACGATTTCCCAAAGTCAAGGAAAACTGTTCTTCAGTGAAGTGCAAAGGTAAGTTCCAGTTCTGTGGAGAGCAAATGGAAATCAGTCTTACAGGAAAATCCAAATGGAAATATGTCTTACAATTCTTTTCTGC
>CADBEB010000044.1 GCA_902793605.1 uncultured Eubacteriales bacterium | reverse complement strand
GAACCGCGGGGCACGCGGGGATAGCCTGCTTATGCTCAGCCCGTCAGGGCTGTCGAACAGGAAGCCCCCACTTCTTAGCGTCAGCGAAAGTGGTGGGAGTATGTCACGGTCTTTATGGACGGGACCCTGCGGATCGAAACAGCCGCGCAGATAACGCCCTATGAAGATACCCATAAGAAGGGCGCTACGACCTTCAATGCGGAGCAGGTAGCCGAAGTCCTGAAGATCCTCAACGAGGAAGGCCTGGATTTTCACGCGCATACCGTCGGGGAGCAGGCGTCACGCGCCGTGCTGGACGGCGTTGAACTGGCCAGGAAGGAGCTTGGGGACCGCTTCCGTGTCAGGGTGACCTGCGCCCATCTGGAGATCCAGGATGACGCGGATATGAACCGCTTTGCGGAGCTCGGAGTGAACGCCAATTACACAGCGTGGTGGCACGCCGGATGCATCGGCGGCAATCCCTATGAGATATGGTGCGGAATCCTTGGTGAGGAACGCGCGAATAAGATGTACCGCTGCAAAACCCTCTGGGACACTGGCGCGAATGTGGCCTGGTCCAGTGATAACATCGCCTACGGCGATTTTTCCAGCTGGAACCCGTACCTCGGCATGGAGATCGGAATGACGCGCTGGATCAACGATAAGTCCCTTGCTCCGGAGATCTCAAGGACTGTGGGGAAATTCCCGGCGCCGGACCAGGAAATGAGCATCGAAGAAATGCTCCTGGGCTATACGATCAACGGGGCAAAACAGCTTGGCATAGAGGGCTCCAAGGGTTCCATCGAAGCCGGCAAGGATGCGGATTTCCTGGTGTTTGACGAGGATCTGCTTACGGCAGAGCATGAGGGCTTCAGCCATCACATGCCGCGGGACGTGTATTTCTGCGGGAAAAAAGTGAACTGACAGAACGGACTTAAACAGCACCGATCACGAAAGGAACAATGTACGATGAACGAAATGGACGAGGCAAGGAAGCAGCTGAGAGCGCTGTACGGCGAGAACAGAAGGATCACGGACGGCCATTACGATCCGGCCCTTGCGGTGAAGTGCATCAACGGCATCTTTGTCGGCAGGAGAAAAGAGAATGTTATCTCATACAAGGGCATTCCGTTTGTCGGAGAGCAGCCTGTCGGAAAGTACCGCTGGAAGGCGCCGGTGTACTGCCGGCCGGACGATGGGGTGTACGAGGCGTATTATAACGCGAAAAGTTCCTGCCAGAACGAGGCATACAGACAAAAGGCTTCCCTCTACTTTCAGGGGGAAGACTGCCTGTACCTGAATATCTGGAAGGCAGAGGGGAAAGCCGCAGGCAAAAAGCCTGTCATGGTGTGGATCCACGGCGGAGCCTTCGAAAACGGCGGGACGGCCGACCCGTTGTACGAGTGCGGCAGTTTCGTGAGGGAGAATCCGGACGTTGTGGCCGTTTCCATTGCGTACCGGATCAGTGTTTTCGGTTTTTTCCACCTGTCCCATCTGCCGGACGGAAAAGAATATCCGGACGCCCAGAATTTAGGCCTTATGGATCAGATGATGGCTCTCAGGTGGATCCACGAAAACATTGCCGGTTTCGGCGGTGATCCTGAAAATGTGACAGTCTTCGGACAATCCGCCGGCGCCGCAAGTGCACTGCTGCTTCCGCTGATCAAAGGATCGCATAAGTATATCCGGCGGGTCATTGCCGAGAGCGGAAGCCCCGTCTTCACGAGATCTGTGGAGCAGTCGATCCAGTGTACAAATGAAATGATGGATGAATTCGGCTGCAAAACCGTGGCGGACCTTCAGAAGGTCGACACCGCGAGACTTGTGGCGGAATCGGCCTCGCTGGGATTCCGCATCTGGGCGGAAAGAGACGGGAACTATCTGCCTGAGAATCCGTATCAGGCCTATGCGGACGGCGCCGCAAAGGAAATCGATATCCTTCAGGGCTGCAACAAGGACGAGGTGAACTATTTCGTGTTTTTCAAGGGCGTGGAGTCCTACAATGCGTGGGGTGCTGCCCAGAAGGCGAAGAAGCTTGCCCAGATGACGGCGGAAGAGAGAACCCGGGCAGAGAGCTTCTGTGCAGATATCAGGGGAGAAAGCTACGAATCCACCAGCCGTCTGTTTGACCAGATCTGGTTTATCGCGCCGCTTTTCCGAATGTCGGAGAACCAGACCAGGGCCGGCGGGAAATCCTTCACCTATTTCTTCACGCCGGAATCCTCTCTGCCGCTGATGAAATGCGCGCACTCGACAGAGATCGCGGTTGTGCTGAATCGTCCTGAGGAAACCATCTATACGGGAAGAGCCTATGACGAGACCTTCGCGAAAACCATGCGAAAAATGTGGGTCCGGTTCGCGAAGACCGGAAATCCTTCACTCTCTGCGGAAAATTCGCCTGACGGCAGGGCGAAGGAGTGGCCGCTTTACGACCTGAAAAACAGGCAGATTATGGTCTTCGACGAGTTTAACATTCATCCGGAAAAGGAGTCCGAAAGAAAGATCATTGACTGGGACAGGACCTATTCACTGACCAGATATTACTGCGTGTAACCGGGGATTCCGGCGGTTCCGCTCCCCTGGACGGCAGGGAAGCTTACAGAGGATGACAGTAAGAAACGATACTGAAAAGGCGGAGAAAAAAGTGAATATATTTTTAAAATCGGTATTGATGGGCGTCATGGTCTTTAGTCTGGCGGCCTGCGGCAGTCAGCCGCAGGGAACCGGCAGCCAGCCGCAGGGAACCGGCAGTCAGCTGCAGGAAGCCGGCAGTGCGGTGTCTGCGGCAGAGACAGAGAATCCGGAATCCGGGCCGGCCGCTGCGGACATAGGGGATGCACCGGACTATTCCATGACATCCTGCTGGTACCAGATCCCGGAGATCACCAGGGACGTTGACACCTTCTTCATCTACCCGACGGAGTACCTGGCGGCTGAAGAAAGCGATCCTGATTATGCCGCCCTTGACAATGCCGACATGCGGGACGGCGTTGAAAACATCGACCACAGGTTTATGGCAAGCGTGTATGAGGACTCCACAAACGTATTCATTCCGTACTACCGGCAGGCCAGCCTGAGGGTCCAGATCGATTCCTGGAGAAAGACCGGCGACATACGCAATGCCCTTAAAAACAGTACCCCCTATGCCGATATAACCGCGGCCCTCGACTACTACTTTGAGAACTGCAACAACGGCCGTCCGTTTATCATTGCTTCTCACAGTCAGGGTTCCGGCATCTGCACGCTGGTGCTTGAGAATTATTTCAAAGAGCATGCCGATTATTATGAGCGTATGGTGGCGGCCTACGTCCTGGGCTTCTCTGTTACAAAGGATGAGCTTGAAGCCAACCCGCACCTGAAGTTCGCCACAGGCGAGAGCGACACGGGCGTTATCGTCAGCTGGAACATCGAAGGTCCCAGGAATGTGGAGGAAAACGCTCCGAATGCCGTAGTGATGCCGAATGCCATCAGCATCAATCCCCTGAACTGGAGGCTTGACGATACCTATGCGCCGGCCGGCGAGAACCTCGGCTCTCTCGTGCTGAATGAGAAAACCGGTGAGACCGAGATCAGGGACATCGGCGCGGATGCCCAGGTGGTTCCCGAACGCGGCGTGGTTGTGACGAACGCTGATCATGAGCCCATGACGGGAATGCCCGATGTGTTCGGCACACAGAGCTTCCACAACGGTGATTACACATTTTATTACAACAACATCAAGGATAACGTGGCAAAGAGAATCGCCGCGTATCAGAACAAATGAGGGTTAACGAAACTCTATGAAATCAGTTGTTTCTCGGACAAAAGCAGGCTTATACATTCTTCTTGCGCTCCTGACCGGGATCTTTGCGTTCATTTCCTTCAGGTTTTACAGTTATGATATCGAAATGAGGCTGAACCCGCAGGTGGAACGCGCCATCATTCAGGCATCCCGGCTGCTTCCGCAGCTTGAAGAAAACGAAGACGCCCTCCGGGAGATATCTGTCAGTCTGGAAAAAAGCCGGAGACGGATACTGCGCGCGAGCAGGGAGCCGGCGGATGATCAGGACTGGGATGAGGAAGAAAATGTTGAGACCGTCATCAGTGAGACCATATCCTGGATGAACCGGATCACCAAGCTGCGCGTGGGCCGCAGGGGCCATGTGATCGTCGTCTCACAGAGTGATTATACGATCCTCGCGCATCCGGACGAACGATTCGTCGGAGAAAAGCTGCATCCCCTGTGGGGGAAGCTGGACAGGGAGGCGATCCCCGATCTGAAAAAGCTTCACGGGAAGATCACGCGGAAGGATCTGCCGGAGGAATATTATCTGTTTTTCCCCCACACCTTTTTCATGCGGAATCCGGACACCGAAAGGTACTACGCCGCGGTGGACGCAGGCGTATACGGATCGGTCTTTTCCTACGGAGATACTTATATCATCTGCGGCGTGACCCTCTATGAAACGCTGGCGTTTGTCGTATTCCGGTGTTTCTTTTCAACGCTGTTCTTCTTCGTGTTCGCGTGGGTCTTTGTCCGTTATGTCGGATTTTCCCTGATCCGGCATATGGAAGCGCCGGAGATGTTCCGCAAGAAGCTGGCTTCCTATGGGGCCATATCGGTAATCGTTCTGTTCGGGGTCTTCTGGTATTACCAGACCATGATGGACGTGACCGGGGACATCGCGACCATGAACGAGCACGCCGAGGCTGCGGTGGAGACCCTGAATACCTACCACCGGTACAGTGAGAGACTGGCGGGCTGGCTCGATGAGCAGTATCTCGAGAAATGCCGGCTTACGGCGGACCTGGTCCGGAAGCAGGGAAAGGAACACCTCACCAGAAAAGATATGGCGGAGCTTGCCAGAGATCTGGATGTGGAATATATCTATGTTTATGACAAAAAGGGAAAAGTCATCGTCACGAACTCACCCTATGACCATTTCACGCTGAGCACCGACGAAGCGGCTCCCTCCTATGCTTTCCGGCCGCTCCTGGACGGGAAGGAGTATGTCATACAGGACGTCCGCACGGATGACTTCGGCGAGAGAAGGCAGTATATCGGAGTCAGCCTCCGGGATGAGAACGATCTCTGCGACGGGTTTGTCCAGATCGCCGTTGATCCGCAGCTCAGAGACCGGCTACTGGATCCCATTAATGTTCAGGGTGTCCTGGACAATCTGGTGATCGGGATCCCCAGGTATGCTCTGGCCATCGACAGGAACACGATGAAGATCGTCGCGACCACAGGCCTTGGCTATGAAAATGCAAGCGCCGAGGAGCTGGGCCTGGACGCCGGAAAAATCGAGGACAACTACAACGGGATCCTCACCATCGACGGGGAGACCTACTATACGGGGGTCAGCCGGTCGGAGAACCTGTATCTGATGCCTTTGCTGCGGAGTACGGACAATTACGGCGCCCTGGTGATCTCCTGCGTCCTGACCCTGTTCAGCGCCGCTGCATATTTCCTCCTCGTGCTTATTTCACAGCGCGGGTACAGGAAGGCTGTTCTGGCCGGGGCGGCGGAGCAGACGGAGGCAGGCGGGAGCCGGAACGTTCCCGGCGTGAACCTGAAAAAAGCCGGGGCATGGAGCTTATGGGGAGGTCTGCCAAAGGCGGAAGAGAAGGACGGGTTTGAAGCCCGCTGGAAAAAACAGAGCGCCGTTCCGGTGGAAGAGCAGACTCCTGAAATGCGTACCAAAGGGATCATTTACCGCCTGCTTCTGGCATTCTCGGTGGTGTTCCTCCTGTTTGAGACCGTCCTGATCTATGCCGGGATAACGCAGGGAACCGGATTGGACGGCTTCTCCTATGTACTTCTCGGAAACTGGGAGAAGGGACTGCATCTGTTTTCCTTCTCATACTGTCTCTTCCTCCTCTGCGTGCTGTACGTTTTCCGGGAGCTGCTGAACCAGACCCTCTACCACATCGCGAAGATCTCCGACATGAGGAGCGAGACGATCCTCCTTCTTCTGCGGAGTGCCCTGAAATATGCCTGCGCCCTGATCTTCCTGTATATAGGACTGGCGAAATTCGGCATCGATACGAGGGCGCTCTGGGCATCTGCCGGCGTGCTGTCGCTGATGATCGGCTTCGGGGCAAAGGATCTGATCAGCGATATCGTTGCCGGACTGTTCATCATTTTTGAAGGTACTTATAAGATCGGCGACTGGATCACAGTGGGAAGCTGGTACGGAACGGTGGAGGAGATCGGACTCCGGTATACGAAGATCGAATACAACGGAGATACCAAGTTCCTTAACAATTCCTCTGTCCGGGATCTCATCAGGGCAGAAGGGGAAGTGGTAAAGGAGCTGCTTATGGTGCCTGTCCCTTATGAGACGGATCTTCTGGAGATCGAGAAGCTTCTGAACAGGGAGCTTCCGGTCATCGCGCCGAGGATCACCGGCATTGCGGGACCCCTCAGATATGAAGGCGTAAACTCCTTTGAGGACAGCTGTGTCATGCTCCGTCTCTCCATCATGTGCACGAGCGAAGGACGCAAAAAGGCGCGCAGGGCCCTGCTGAGGGAAATCAAGCTTCTCTTTGAAAGAAAGCACGTCAGTATCCCGTACAGCCATGTGGTGGTCAGTGATTATAAGGAAGAGAACAATACCTACGTCGATGCGCCGGATACGGCTCCGAAGGAGGAGCTGGAAGGCGCCGGGGACCCGGTCAGTCCGGCCCGGATGAACTGACGCATTGCGAAAAGGGCAGACTGCAAAATAAGCAGTCTGCCCTATTTACATATCGGTGCGTATCTGAACTGTCCCGGAAGAATGTGCGGACCACCATGTCCCGGAAGAATTATGTGCCGGAGACCTTTTCCATCTCCTGACGCACCTCTTTTTCCAGGAATGCCGGAAGCCGTTTGGCAACGGAGTCTCGGGCCGCTTCGGCGCAGGAATAGGAAAGCCGTGCCGTAAAGCCCTCCCTGCTGATGTTATAGATCCCTTCCAGTTTCAGGCTTCCGTACAGCTCCGGCATCTCCTTCGAAGCCGCCTCCACTGCCTTTCGCAGGATCGCCTCGGCTGCGGTCATGCCCGCATGGCGTTCCAGCGGAAGCTCCAGAACGCAGGCGGTCTTCTGCCGGCTCATATTTACGATGTCGCTGACGTGGCTGTTGTTCAGGATCTTGACGTTCTGGCTGTCGTCGGTGATCTCAATGGTCCGGATGCCCAAGTCGGTGACACGCCCTTTCCAGGAACCGACCGTCACCACATCCCCCATATGGAGGGAGTCCTCGGTAGCGATGAAAAGGCCGGCGAGAATATCCGCCGCCATATCCTTGGCGCCCATACCTACGGCAATGGAGACGATGCCTGCCGAGGCGAGGAGCGCTGTGGTATTTACGCCGAACATATACAGGATGCCGAACAGGATAAAGGAGCCCACGGCATAGGAGACAGAGCTGTCAGCCAGCTTGAGGATCGTCCTGACCCGGGGATTCGCCCGGACTTCCGCTCCCTTCAGCACCATCCGGAGGAGAAGCGCCCCGAACAGTGAGACAGACGTGAAGAACAGCGCCGCCCACAGGGAAAGCAGATGGACGCCCCTCGACCAGAGACCGCCGAACACAAAGGTAAAGGCCGGCCATTCCAGGGTAAAGGCAGCCAGCATGGCAATTCCTGCCAGAAGAGTGAGGAAAAAGGCGTAGCCGGAAGTAAATACCGACAGGGGATGCTTCGCTTCGGATGCCTCCTCCTTAAGGGCATGATTTTCCGCTGCCTCGTGGACCGCCCTCGCGCAGAGTTCGGAGGCTTTCGGGCAATAAAGGAATCTTATGATGAGAAGCACCACCGCCATCGCCAGAAGGGCAGCAATGCCGTATTTATTGACCGCACGGTCCGGAACCATGAAAAGAAGGCTGTTTTCGCCGGTCGAGACACCGGATACATACATGCTCTTCCCGTCGTATTCCGTAAAGCCCTCATAATCCTCTCCATAGGCTTCCGACGTAATGTAATACTCCGCCTTGCTTCCGGTCTTCTTTGCGTCGGTGTGGGCGAGGAACACCCCGTCTTCATTGCGGATGACGGCAGCTTCGTTTCCTTCCGCCACGGCAAAGGTACTGACCGTGTGTTCCAGGCTTTCGTTTTCGAGTTCCGCATTCATGGCTTCCGCGTCAAATACGGCCAGCAGAAAACCGTCCGCTTCCCCTGTTTCCTTTGTCAGAAGGACTGCCGTGCCGATCTGCTGCTTTTTTGTGTAAGGATCTTCCTCCGGCCCTGCCACGGCAAAAGGATATCCCAGCAGCACTGCCCGGTATTCGTCACTCAGGTTGGCACCGGGCCCGTTTACCGAAAAACCGGTATAACTGTTGCTCGAAAGGATCTCGCGGCCTGCCTTGTCAAAGAGCATGAGATAATCGGCCCGCACCATGTCGCTGAGGACCTGCAGATCACTGCGGGTCCGGTATTCCTTATGGTCTGTCAGAAATTCTGCCAGCGCCTGTGACCGTGCCTTATAGAGGTCCGTATAGGAGCTGCGGATCGCTTTCCTTTGCTTTTCATGCCAGCTCACCTCATGCTGAAGCGACACCCGCTTGGTCGTACCGACATAGGCAATCGTCGCATTGTTCTCCAGCATGAGAAGCATGACCGAAAAGCAGACGATGGCGGCAAGCAGCAGATTGCGTCCGGACCGCGCCGCCCGGAACCGGTTCCGGCGGAACTCTTCCGGATCCTCGTATCCTCGTTTCTGGACCAGGAGCTTTGATACATAAAGAGAGAAGAGGATCAGACTGAAGACGATGAAGACGGAAAGTGTCAGGGCACAGTATACACCGGAGCTGATAAAGTTCCGGAAAGGGATCGCAAGAAGAATATCGACATCCATCTCCGGATAAGAGGACAGTACCGCGAGAACAGTCTGGTTCTGAAGGGAGACCAGCTGAAAGCTGTTTTTCTTTCCCAGGGGGAGGAAGGAGCTTCTTTTCCCGAAGACAGCGGAGACCTCTTTGTTCAGCCGCTCCCGCGCTTCATTCGTGAGGTCGGTAAACGGATAACCGGACAGCTCTCCGCTGCCGGTCCGGATAAAGGCGTAGGTATCCAGCCCGGCGAAGGTGCGGTCAAGAATGCCTGACCAGCTGCCCAGGGTATTGTATATATCCAGCAGCGGGGTACAGGAAAACTCAAAGACCAGCCTGCGGCCGGAAGCGGCTTCCGCAGGAAACATTACAAGGGCTGTCCCGTCGAATGCTTCCGGTGCCCCGTCGTCCGCCGGGGAGACCGGGTAAAGCTCAAAGGCGGGGCTCTGCGGTTCCAGTGTCCGGACCCGCGTCCCGAAAAGCTCTGACGGCATCATGGGCCCGGTGGTGTTTAACACTGTCCCGCTTTCATCCGTCAGGGTAACGCTCACGGCGGAGATCATCCGGCGGATCTTTTCCAGCCGTTCTGTTTCCGCAAGTCCGCCTTCCTCTTTGTACAGACGGACACCCAGCATACCCCGGGCAACAACATCGTCCCCGAACACCGGAGTGCGTCTGGCCAGTTCCTTTTCGCGCTCCTGCACAATGACAGGCACCTCGCTGACATACTGGTCCAGCAGCCTCAGCTTGTTGCAGCCGTTCAGAAGGAGTACGGAGGAAAAAACGATGCATGCAATGACCAGCGTGGTCAGCAAGGTAAAGATTCGAAGCTTTTTTTCGCTTTCGTTCCTTGGGGTGGTTTTCACCTGCTTATTCATGACATACCTCCTGAGCTCGCGGCTTCGATGGTGTCGCAGTGCAGCTCCCCTCCGGAGACTATGAGGGCCGCGGGAAATGCTTTCCAGTCGATGGCATCGACTCCTCTGATCTCATTCGGATACAGCCTGAGGGCATTTCCGTTTACAAATTTGTACAGAAGACTCTGCAGGATCTCGGACAGATCCTGATTCATCACATTGCCGTACACCTGCAGTGCATCATCGTTTCCAAGCAGTACAGCCGCCTCGTATACGGCTTCGGAGGCGGGAAGCGGTTCCGGCGCCTTCCACCGGAGACTGTCGACCGGGGGCTTTGCGTAGGGGATCCCCAGAAAGCTCAGGATCCCGCTCTCCGTTTCTCCGACAAAGATGCCGGTCCTTGTCTTTGCCGCGCATTCTTCATCGTATTCCCCTGTGACAGGCCGGTTCTGCCGGTTGATCTCTTCGAACTCTTCATCTTTCACATCGAACACAAAGCCTTCGCTGCCGTCTCCGTAAATACTGCGGATCTTCATGATGCGGTGCCGGCGGATCAGCAGATTAACAAAGAAGCCGATCACGGGAAGGCCCACGACAGAGGCGAACTCCTCCAGCAGATAGTCCATCATGGATATGCCCATCCATTTCACGGAAACAGCGTGGGCAGCCAGGAAAAGAAAAACTATGGCAGTATAAATCAGGATCCGCTTCTTCGGTTTTTTCTGCACGGCGGGACTGAAGGCGATCATGGTTATGATCTCCTCCAGCGCAATGCCGAGGGCAAAGCTTGCCGCTATGCACACAGGCCCCGGCCAGCCGAAAAGCTTAGAGATCGCTTCACCGTAGCCGTAGCCCAGCGACGAAACGAATGCCACCGCAAAATCATCGATCGTAAACAGTTTTTTCATAGCTCCACCTTTACATTGTCCGGGATCGTTATCTTTACCACGGTTCCCCCCGCGCTCCCCGGTGTGATCGTGAGGCTTCCTCCGCACATGAGCGAAAGCCGCTGCCGAATGTTTTCAAGAGCTGTGTGGGCCCCGCTGCCGCCGGCGGGATCAAGACCGCGTCCGTTGTCTGAGACGGTGATCTCACTGCCGGAATCCGTTTTCCGCGTCCGGATGGAGATGCGGAGCGGTCCGGCGTAGGGGGCCCTGCCGTGCTTTACGGCATTTTCCACGATGGGTTGCAGGGTCAGGGGCGGTACGCGGAACCGGATATGGGGCGTATCGTAATCGACGAGAAGACTGTCCTCATACTGCGCCTGCTCGACGGCGAGGTAGGCTCGTACATGCTCAAACTCCGAGGAAAAGGGTATGGGATCCGAGCTGGCGACGGCAGTGAAATTTTTCCGCAGGTAGGTCGTAAAATCCAGGACGACCTGCCGGGCCTTTGCCGGGTCCTGGTTGCAGAGACAGTAGATGCTCGTCATGGTGTTGCAGATAAAGTGGGGCCGCATCTGCAGCACCATGATGGCGGTAAACCACAGGCCCAGCACACTTAAGAGCAGTGCGGCGCCGCACAGGAGATAGCAGAAGAAATCGATCCAGCCGTTCACTTGTCCGGGCCTCCCGCCGAAAAGGGATAGCGCAGCTTTTTCAGCTGCAGCCGCACGCTGTCGGGCGTCAGGGGCTTCAGTATGAAGCCGCTGGCTTCGGTGTTCCAGACGTCGAGAGAGTAGTCGGCGTAGGCGGTCAGGAATACGATGTTCGTCCTGGGGTTGATCTCAAGCAGCGTCCGGCAGAGATCCAGTCCGCTGACTGTGCCCAGTTCAATATCCAGAATGGCCAGCGCGACCCGGTTGGCCCGGGCATACGCGACCGCCTCCTGGGGCCGGATAAAGCCCGTGACCGCGGCGTACGGCATGACCTCCTCCAGGACGGCCAGACCGTCGGTGAGGATGATCCTGCTGTCGTCCACAAGAATCACATTCGGGTTCTCGTCGCTTCTTGCCGCAAGGTTAAACAGGGTATTGGCGTCCACGCCGAGGGCGTCCGTCAGCCTGGGGATCATGGACGCGTCCGGAAGACGGCTCCCGTTTTCCCAGCGCGCCACCGTCGAATGATTGACGAACAGCTCCTTCCCGAGCTGGCTCTGCGAAATGCCCTTTTCCGTCCGGAGCCTTCGCAGGGTCTCCGCAAATAACGCGTTCACGAAGTGTATCCCCCGTTCCTGATTTCATAATCCGGCCCTGTCCGGCCCCGGATCCGGCCTGCCGAACAGTAACATTAATTAATGATAATCCGCTGAAGCGGCGAAAGCAAGGAGAACGGAGGAGATGGCGTAAAGGAGTTGACAGTTGAAAGTGGAGAGACTTTCCCCAGGGACAGGTCAATCGAAAGGATCTTATCGAATGGTGCCCTTATACTACTCCG
>CADBEB010000043.1 GCA_902793605.1 uncultured Eubacteriales bacterium | reverse complement strand
GGTGCGGGAGGGTCCGGGACCGGATAGATCCCGGCCTTCCGCAGGATCTGCCGCGGCAGCCCCGCGCCGTCCAGGTACAGGAAGGACCGGATCCTGTGGGCGTTTGCCTCACATCCCGGACCGTAGCAAACCACCAGCAGTTGATACGCCAGATACCGGTGAACCGCCGGCTTATGGGTTCCGGAAGAAGCAGCCGTCTCGTTATACGACGCCGGATCATCTCCGGCCTCGGGTAACAGGGACCAGTAGATCACATCTGCCGTCCGTGCCAGCTGCGGATTGTTCTCCGGTTCGGTGTACGCCTGCCGGATCAGCGAAAGAGCCTGCTCCGACGATGGCGGCAGACCGAGGCAGGAGCAGAGCGCGCGTTATGGATCGCAAGCTGGAATTCACTTTCGTTTGATGTCATCATCTGTCCTCCGGGGGAGATCCTTCGACTCCGCCTTCCGGCTACGCTCAGGATAACAACGGGTGTCGCGTGTCATTCTGAAGCCGAAGGCTGAAGCATCTTAACTGCCAGCGCCTGGTAATACCCGAACATCGCCCAGTCCCGGACGCGGACCACCCGCCAGGTCTCGCTGTTCCAGTGGATCCGGTCAGGGCCGGTATAGGTTGAGCCGTGGTCTGACCCCAGGGAGAGAGCAAAGTCTGTATAGATCGCGATAAAAGTCTCGTGTCTTTCCTCCTCAGGCAACAGCTGGATCATCTCCGGCGTCCCGGGATGAACGCAGCCCAGGGCGGAATACGTCCGGCTGTGAGAACTGGTTCCCGTCGCGCTGCGGGTATAAGTAAGCCGCTCCACCGTGAAGGCGGAGCGGCCGAGTTCAGGGTCCATGATTGCGTTTGTTATGTCCAATTCAATCACCTGTATGATATAATGATTTGTAGGATTAACTTTAAATTTAATGAACTAACGACAAATCGGAATTTGTGGAGCTATAAGCAGATGAGACTACTATTTGAAATGGACAAAAAGGATTATGGTGAATGCACACGTTCTTTTACGCGGGATTCTGCCAGAAGTATCATTATCAGAAACGGTAAGATCGCCATGATCCACAGCCTGAAGTATGACTACTATAAATTCCCGGGCGGGGGGATCGAACCCGGAGAAAGCAACGTCGATGCACTGATCAGGGAGACAGCCGAAGAAGCAGGCCTGACCGTGATCCCAGATTCTATACGAGAATACGGGTATGTCCACCGGATCCAGAAGAGCACGGTGGAGGTGGATGAGTTTTTTATACAGGACAACTATTATTACCTTTGTGACGTGGAAGAGGGTGTCAACCCGCAGAAACTGGATGACTACGAATCAGACGAGCATTTTACTCTGGAATACGTAATGCCTGAATCCGGCATCCTCAGCAACCGGACCAAAGACCACGGGCCAAAGGATCCGGTAATGCTTGAACGGGAGGCACGGGTCCTTGAAATGCTGCTTTCTGACGGGTTGATAGAGTGACAACTTCCAGTTTGTTGAGATCCGATAACTCAGAAAACCGGAAGTTATTTTCCGGTAATTTCCCAGTCAAAATCGTTATACAGCTGTCCGGTATCGACCAGCGGGGTCGTACCGGACTTTCCTTTTACCTTCACCGGTTTTCCGGAGACCGGGTTCCGGATCCATCCGCCTTTGAGGGTAATCGGAGAATTGGGCGGCGGGATTCCCTTGTCAATGTAGGCATGAATTCCGTCCACGCCGGCCCGGCCGGACTCCTCCAGGGCGGCGGTGACGCCGGACAGGTCCCCGTCCAGGGCGGCAGCACAGGCGTTCATCATCGCCTGCCCCATCTCCGCCCGGACGGAAGGCTTCGCCAGTGCCGGCTTCACCACTGGCCGCGCGGGAATATGCATGGCCGGGGAGCCGTGCTCGTGGATCGCCAGCAGCGTCCGTGACCGGCCGCTCGCTGAACTTGTCAATCCTACCTCCACGGTATGTGTTGCCAGGTACCGGAGGCACTGCAGGCGATCCTGGAGCTTTTCGGTATCTTCACTGAATTTAAACCCGATCACGGAACATACCTCGTCATTGAGTACAGCCTGAGCAATGACAGGAGCTGCAGGCCGAAGGAGGTTTCCGTCAGATCCGCCAGGTCAGAAGAAGCGGATACAGAAGAAGAGGAGGCGCCGGTCGCGTAAGTGACCGACACCTCCCCTACTTTTTTACCCGCGATCTTCTGCTGGGCCTGCCCGGCCGCGGCGATCGCCGCCTTGCTTGGCGTCGTGCCTTCCGGCAGCGCCACCCTGGCATACATCGTCAGCCGATGGGCTGTATACAGCCGCCGGGCTTCCTCCGCGTCCTCCGGCTGGAACGTCCCAAAGCGAGCGTTCGCCTGGGCGATATACGCAGACAAAACGATGGTGGGAGTGAAGCCTGCGAACTGCGGATAAAATGCAGTAAACTCGGATTGGGTCATGAGGCTTCACTCCCTTTTCTTATTTCGTCTCCGTGGGTTTCTCCACAGCCTTCTCTTCTGCCTTGGCTTCCGTCTTCACAGGAGCCTTGACAGTAGTCTTTGCTTTGGTTTCCGCTTTGGGCTTTTCAGCCTTCGGCCTGATATCTTTTCCGGTAGCGTCAGCCCCGGCATAGGGGTGGGTCCTGTTCCAGGGCCCGGTCCTTCGCGGCGTCCGCCGGGTACTTGATGGACCCGTCGTCCACCAGCATCTGGAACAGCGGGTCCTGCCGGATGCTGTCCGGCGCTTCATGGAAGGTCCCCAGATGGACCGGGAGGATCCGGTGCAGCAGGTTCCGGTTCCTGTCATAGAAATCCGCGCAAACTCTTGCGAGTATAAGCATATTGATTTACCTCCTCAAATCGCGTCCATGTAGCGGACGGTACTGGGATACAGGAACCGCACTTCGCTGAACTGCGCGATGTACGGGATCTTGATCCGCATCTCGGCATACTCCGTCTCCATCCGACGCAGGGGCTGCGTCAGGTTGAAGCAGATCCGGTCGATCCGGTTGCAGTAAACGACCATCCCCAGGTCAATGGCGATCTCATCCCACTGCTGGAAGAGCAGGTACCGTTTTTCCAGGATCAACCGGAGCGTCACATCCTCCACGCAGTCGATCACCTCCCGGATCTCCCGCTTAGCGTCCACCAACCGGTCGATCCGGGCGTTCAGGCTCTCCTCTTCCTCCAGGATCTTTGCGATCGTGTTCTGCATCCCCGTCACATCCCGGGTATGCGATACCGGCTCATTGGCGGTAAAAGATGTTACATGGCTGGCCAGGGCCCGCAGGTCCGCGATCTGCTGGAGCTTTGTCTGAACCTGTAGTTCCAGGCGAAACGCCTGGCCGAGAAATACAGATGCTTTCATTACGCACCCTCCTTCAAAAATCGGCAAACGAAAGCCGGAACACCAATAAAATCAAGCATTCCGGCCAAATGAATAAAATGAAAAGAAATGAACAAGCCAAAAATCCCCCTGCTTTGCCCTGCTACCAGGCGCTTTCCGGGTTTTCGGCATAAAGAAATAGACCCCGAAGGATCTCATTCTCACAGGATAATCTTACCACAGGCACAATATGCGAACAAGCGAAAAACAGCGAAAACCACGACATCAATTCAAATGAAGCAAGCCAAAGCCGGATGCATATTTTCCGTCAGAATAGCACCACTTGCAGTAATCCTCGTTGAAAAAGCCGTCCGGTTCTCTGCTGATATTCTCATCTTCACTCAGCGGCATCCCGCAGCACTGGCAGAACAACTGCCGCGGTGATCCCAGCAGAGTATTGATGGAAACACTGTATTCCCGGGAAAGGAGTTTCAGCGTTTCCGTATTCGGCTGGGTTTCCCCGGTCTCCCACCGGCTGACAGCCTGCCGGGTCACAAGCACCCGTTCCGCCAGTTCCTCCTGCGTCAGGTTATGCTTTTCCCTTAATGTTTTCAGAATATCGCTCGTTACCATGATCAAACCTCCCTGTCTGTTTACACCCATATCATAACAACCGGTCTTCGTCTCCGCAAGCAACCTGCTGTTGCGGTCCGCCGGGGAAAAACCAGACGTTTGCGGCAAAGCAATGAAAAACCCGGAAGCGCAGGAAAATCTGCGTTTCCGGGAATAAAAGCCGAGGGCGGGATTCCCCGCCGGGCCGGTGCTTACCGCTCTGTGATTCCAAGCTTTTCACGAAAGTCATTTCGGACTTCTTCTGTTGTAAAAGCCGCTTCAACAGCATTCTCCAGCAGGGTCATTCTCTGTTCGTCTGTAAGCCCGAACCGATCCTCCATATCGCGAAATTCCTCCGGCAGGGTGGTGCCTTCAATGCCCATATCGTCCGTGTTCAAGGTCACGCGAATCCCTTCATTCAGATAATCAATGAGCGGATAAGCGTCCATATTCTCAATGGCATGGGTTTGCCGGTTGCTGGTCGGGCAGAGTTCCAGGGTAACCTCGTTCTCTTTCAGAAGACGGACCACTTCCGGATCTTCATAACTTCTCACGCCGTGTCCGATTCGTTTGGCTCCGTATCCAACTGCCGTCCGGACGCTTTCCGGGCCTGCGGCTTCCCCGGCATGGATTGTAAAAGGAACGCCCGCTTCTTTGGCTTTTTCAAACAGTTCCATGTAATTCTCCGTCGGATAGATCGCTTCCGCGCCTGCCAGGTCCATCGCCACGACACCGCCGTCTTCAACAAGGTATTTCCGGGTAAGTCTCAGCGTTTCTTCATTCTGCTCTTCGTTCCCCTCACCGCGCATACAGCAGAGGATCAGGTTTGCCTTGAGGCTCGTTTTCTTCAGGCCCTCAAGCGCGGCAACAATCGCATCCTCCTGGGTCATTCCCTTTTCCGTATGAAGCTGCGGAGCCCACCGCAGTTCCGCATAGATGACGCCCTGGCTTTGAATGTTGTCGCAGACCAGCCTCACAGCTTCGCTCAGTCCCTCCGGCGTCTGCATCAGGGAAAGCGGCAGCGCGAAGCACTCCAGAAAATCATTCAGGCTTTCGCAGTCATCAGGAACCGTCAGTTTAGCTTCCAGTTCCTCATCATTTTCCCCGGGCAGTTCGATGTTCTGAATCGCTGCCAGTTTTTTCGCAATCTCCAGCGTAATCGCTCCGTCAAGATGCAGATGCAGGTCAATATACTGTTACGCACGATCAGCGGCAGGCGTTTCAGCTGACGCAGAGGACTGCAGGAATATCCCGCCGGTCAATAAAACCGCTGTCATCACCAGGACAAGATCCATACCGCAGAAGTGCTTTCATTTTCATTGTCATTGTCATCTTCCCTCCGTAAAACCTGATTACCGTCGGATCAATGGATATAAAGTTGGATATTCAGGAACTGGATTCCTGCGCCGTGATCAATTATACCGCATGGATGCCAAAGATGCCAATACAAATTCCGTAGCAAGCAAACCGATCCGGTCATAGTAGCGCAGCGTCTGTGTATTGCATCCGCAAAAACTTGCGAATCCCTGGATTGCTTTGTTTTGTCCGGTCATGACGGAGGCAGCCAATAAACCGAATACTCCTGTTCAGCCTCAAAGCCGAATTTCTCAGCCAGATGCCGGGAAACCTCATTTTGCGCATCCCAATGAGCCGTGATCCCGCGCTTCATGCAATCCTGAAGCATCCGGGCAATACAGGCCGTTGCCAGTTTTTTGCCCCGGTGATCCTCCTGTGTGGATACGTCCAGTTCAATTTCATTTTTCATGCTCAGAAAGGAAGAGGCAGCCGCCACGATTTTTTCGCCGTAATAGGCTGTGGCTCCGGAACCCTCCGCCTGGAATGCGGCCCATCCGGAATAATGCTCCCCGTGGGAAAAAGGATGCTGTTCAAAAGCCGCTTCATCCATATCGGCCAGTCGGTATCCTTCCGGAAGTTCCGGCATTTCCGGTATGATAAAGCGGCATGCCGGTTTCATCACCGTCCGCCGGTAAATGGCAGCGTCAGGATACTGTTCCCTGATCAGAGTTTCCCAGGCATCTGTCAGGCATACCAGCGGCCTGTTTCTGAAATACATATCCACCCGGTCAACCGTTTCCGGTTCCGGATCTCCGTCCAGGTAAACAAACAGCGCGTCTGTAATACTGCTTCGGCTGTATTGTTCACATTTGCCGAAAACGCCCTGCCGGGAAGCCCGGTATAAAAAATGTATGTTCATGATCCTTGCCCGATTGCATCCATATGCTTTTTCATGGATCAGCTTCCTCTTTTGCTGTAAATCTGAACAACGGATCCCCGTTTTCTTCCGTGCCGTACTGCACCATGCCGCCCTTCTCTATCGCCCGGGCGGAGGCGATATTCTCTTTGCTGCACCCGCCGTGCACGCCGGAAAGTGCGTAATCCTCCGCGGCGATCCGCAGCAGTGCCTTTACGCATTGGGTTCCGTATCCCTTGTTCCGGTATGCTTCGTCCAGCAGAATGAAGATTTCAGGCTCTGAATGATTCCTCGTACCGTCCAGTCCGCACCATCCCATGATTGTTCCGGGATCATCCTTCCCGCACACCGCCATGCACAGGTGAAAGATACAGCCTTTCGTATTCCTCCCGTAGTTTCCGCGCATATAGGCAATGGCATCCCGTGCCTCTGTGTCAGAAAGCGGATGATGATCAGCGGGCCAGGTCCTTGCAACTTCTGCCAGGTCTTCCTCCGCGACGTAATGAAGAATCAGGTTTTTCAATGGATAATCCATCATATTATTATTCACTTTAAGAAACCTCTTTTTCATTATACTCCCGCCGGTGGCGAACGACAAATGTTTTCATTTTCAGGTCAAATCTTGACGAAATAGGATTTATCCTATATCATGCAATTGGGTGGTGAGATGGATGGCTCGGTTTGAAGCTGAGTTCTACGAGAGAGAAAACGGCGAGCAGCCGGCCCGTGAATTCCTGCTGTCCCTGGACAAGAAAATGCGCGCCAGGATGCTGATGATCAGCGCATTGTGCTGACGAACGGGTTTATCAAGAAAACGCAGAAAACACCGCCGCAGGAGATTGAAAAAGCGAAAAGGTACCGGGCGGATTATCTGAGCAGAAGGAGGGAAACAAAATGAGCGTGAAGTTTGATGATTTTCTGAAAGAACAGCTGCAGGATCCTGAGATCAAAAAGGAATACGATGATCTTCAACCGGAACGGGCCATTATTCAGGCGCTGATTGACGCACGCCTTCAGACCGGCATGACCCAGAAAGAGCTTTCCGAAAAAACCGGGATTGCCCAGGGCGATATCAGCAAGCTGGAACGCGGCAATTCCAACCCCTCCATCCGTACGCTGCAGCGCCTGGCCGCCGGCATGGGAATGTGCATTCAACTGAAGTTTATTCCTAATGGAAATGTGTAAAGAAATGTGAGGAAAAGAACCGCATGGACATCCGTATTCTGCATCTGATCGAAGGCGCGCGGCAGGCGGAAGGCCTGGCCGTCATCATTGACGTCTTCCGCGCCTTCTCCATGGAATGCTATCTCTTTGCCCACGGGGCAAAGGAAATCCGCCCGGTCGGCAGCATTGAGGAAACCTTTGCCTGGCGGAAAAAGGATCCGGACTGCTTCCTCATCGGGGAAAGGCACGGAAAGAAGATCGAGGGCTGCGATCTGGGCAACTCCCCCTGTTCAATCCTTCCGGAAGAAATCCGCGGCAGGCGGATCATCCATACGACAAGCGCCGGTACCCAGGGTATCGTGAACGCGGCCCATGCGGACATGATCCTCACCGGCAGCTTTGTAAACGCGAAAGCAACCGCGGACTATATCCGTTCCGTCTCCCCGGAAAAAGTATCTCTCGTCTGCATGGGCAAGGAAGGCCTCGCCCCGACCGAGGAGGATGAGCTCTGCGCGGAATACATCCGCAGCCTGCTCACCGGGAACGGAATGCCGGAGATCGACGAAAGGCTGAAAGCCATGAAATCCGGCGGAGGCGCGCACTTCTTCAACCCTGACAACCAGGAGGTCTATCCGGAAGAAGATTTCTGGATGTGCATTGACCGGGACCGGTTCGGTTTCGTCATCCGCATTGAGCGGGACAAAGACGGATATCTTTCCGTGCAGAATTAATCAGGGGTTGTCTCGCCAGGATCTTATTCAGATCATCTTGAGACAACCCCATTAATGTTTTAAATGTTATTTCTCATAATCAATGTCGAAACGTACACACGCCCGATATCCCCGAAGTCCAAGTAAGGATTGTAACCGGAACCGGACCAGAAGGTCGTGCCAGCCATCTTCCGCCGTGGCCTGCATCATCTCCTGATCCAGATGCGTGTAAATGTCCGCCGTGGTCTGATACTCGCTGTGGCCCACGATCTTCATAGCTTTCAGCGGGTCTACTCTCCGGAGTCGAAGTGGCGGGATTCGAATTACTTTTTTGGCGTTCTTTGGCTGAAGGCCAGTTTTTGGAATCAAGGAAAATCAAAGCTTCCATGGCTCGGAATACAGAAAAGTACTCGAAGAAACGATCCCCGTTGTGGTACGGTTGTGGTACGATTGAGTCACAAAAAGCACTACTTCTTTTTGATTAATGTGCTGATATGCTTACTTGACATCAGTCTAGCATAATCCCGATTGAACTGTGCCTGAGTAATGAAAAAAGCCGATTCGGAAGAAGAAAGCTCCCCTGTTTCATACTTGTGCCTGATCAGTTCCAGAGAACAGAATAAATCAGCCACCTGAAATAAACGGTATTCGGCTGGCTGTACATGTCTGAAGTCAGGATTCGGAAATAGAAATGTGAACAATGTGACAAGCGTTGTCGCCAGTTCGTGCTGACCATAGTCATAATAGACCACAATCTTATCATACTCATGAAAGAAACTGCCATATTGAGTGAAAAAATCAGCCAGTTGCTTTGAGAGAATTGTACTGATATCAAATGATGTGATCCCGGGATGTTTATTCACGAGAAAAGTATGATAACAGATATCAGTCTTTCGAACAAAACCGAGTAAGGTGCTTATCAGTTTTCTTCTCTCACTGAGATCTAGCATTCGGTAATCAGCCTCTCTCCGGATAATAGGCATAGCATGAAAACAATGATCCGCTCCATATGCGGTATACATCATTTTGTCACGGAGGGTCTGTACCGCCTGATCAATGCTTTTGCGCTGATCATGAAAAACCATTGTTACAAGATAATAAGGAGAATGCTTTGCGTACGGCCCGAAATCACCGGATTCATCAATGAAAATACTCAGTTCTTTCATGGGACCTCCAACAAAAATGGCGGGGACTTCCCCGCCGAGGGTGGACCCGGACCTTTCGGTCAGCCCAGCTCTTGTATAAATTGTATCAAAGAAGGCAAATTCCGTCAAGCGATGCTATATTCTCCCATTTCCACCAACCGTAAGTATTGTCCCCATGTCACTAAAATCACAGTTATATGGATCTCTGATCATCACAGCAAATGGTTCATAAATCAGAAAAAACAGTATTTTGAACCGCGCCCGTGGTAGCTTCTGCCATCTGGATCATTCCTACCACATTAAACTGTTTCCCTGCCCGGGTTTGGAGTTTGTAATTCGGAAAAGGGGCCGTCAGCATTGTTTTTCCATCATTTTCTACAACCTTCTCATTATTAACCGATCCAACGATCTGAACAAAGTTTTCTCGAATCGCAGTATTCACCTTCAACTATCAGCACATTTTCTTCCCGAAGAAATACACATCTCCAGACTTGTTATAGGCGAATCAGAACACGAAATACTTTGTCAGCGGATAGGTTCGCTCCCAGTCCACGATTCCATAGTCAGGCTCATATCCTTGATGGACATTAAATTCATCGAACACCATAATCGGCCTGGTATCAGAGTTATAAAGTTCCCACTGTATGGCCTTCCCGGTGGGAGATTCCCCGGCCGTCAGGGAAGGATCGCCCGTCTTGGCAAAATTCACCCACATGCGCTGCATGGTATGATTGAAGGCATCGTCGTAAGCTCTTCCGCTGAAGAAAGTCTCCTGTGGATTATTGAATACCGCCGCAAGCTCAGCCGCATGACCGGAGAGATAATTCGTTATCGAGCTCTCGACCCTGAAATAATAATGATATGTCCGGCCGCCTGCCGCTGTATGGTTCTCAGACATACGGAACGCGGGCGTAATGAAGATCATCTGATCTCCAAAACTGCGGGTCTTATAAAGGGCATTCCCCGGAGTATTGGCCAGAAACGCCCTGGCCTTTTCCAGGTCCTCTTCGGACATGGCCGCAAACCGGTTCTCTCTTCTCGCGGTAAAGACTTCGGTAAACCCATCCGGCGTCATAAAATGGACGAACTCGCCCATTTCGTCCTTGTTGCAGCCTTCCAGGAGATCGATCTGACTGGCCTCTCCCTTGAGATAAGCATCGTAGGGATCCAGTGGAATGAGATTGCCGTCCCGCTCCGGCCAGACCTCCAGGGAGAGGAGTTCCCCGACCACATCGGCAATTTTCTCCGGCGGAAGGGCGAGAAGATCGGCCACAGTCTCACAGTTCAGTGCCTTCAGCGCTTTATCTGCAGCTGCGATTGCCTCCTCAGTGGAGCTTGTAAAGGCAGGCGTACCGCTCTCGGCGATAACGCGGCGGATATAGTTCCTGGCCTCGGGGATCAGTGGAAGCAACGTGACGCTGCAGCCTCCCGCAGATTCGCCGAAGATCGTGACATTGTCCGGGTCTCCTCCGAAGGCAGCGATGTTCTCATGAACCCATCTGAGTGCCATCACCTGATCCAGGATTCCCAGATTCTGGGCATCCGGGTAATCTGCGCCGTCCGGCAAATGGGAGAGATGGAGAAAGCCCAGGCCGCCCAGACGATATGCGATGGAAACCAAAATAACGTCTCCATTATCCCTCACGAAATTGAAGCCGTCGTACAAAGGATTGATCGTGCTGCCCTGGATAAATCCGCCGCCATGGATCCAGACCATGACCGGTTTTTTCTCAGACGTATCCGCTGTGTTTTTCCATATGTTCAGATACAGGCTGTCCTCGCCGAGCACGGCAAGGGATCCCGCGTCGTCCGCACTAATTGGCTGAAGGCAGCCCCTGGCAAAATGATAGGCCTCGTAAACGCCCTCATCCGCCTCGAACGGAACAGGCTTTTTGAACCTGTTTTCGCCGACGGGTTGCTGCCCGACATAGGGAATGCCTTTGTAAGAAACGACATCGTCTGTCTTTGTTCCCACGAAGGTGCCGTTCACGCACTTGACCGCCAGCGACTTGTCGTAGTCGTCGTCGGTGATCGGCTTATTCTCGCCGTAACGCGCCCTGATCTGCGCCATCATCTGCTTCGCTGCTGCCGCAGCCTCGGTGCTGACAGGCTCCCCCGCTATGCAGCCGGCATTAAATACAAGCAACACCAGCGATAAAGCCAGCGCCACCGGGAAAAATCTGAAGTGAACCCATCTTATCATGAAACCTTTTACCCTTCCTTACAAATTTTAGAACCCTCTTCCATCAACGGACCTAGAATAATCCATTATTATTCCTTCTGCTTCAGCAGTCGGATCCACTTTCTTTCCACACGATCATCTTCATTCCTCCTGTGAGCGGTTTGCATCGGTTCTGTCCTCCGCCCGATCAGATCAATATCGCAATCAGCACCGCCGAATAGTAGATCACGGAAATCAGATTCATCCATCCGCCCGAAATAATCACACGTGCGCCTTTGGGCAGTCTGCTGACCGCAGGTTTCAGCAGAAACAGCATTCCTGGGCTTAAAAGAAATATCCACCTTGGCAGTACTGTCTTCCCTGTCACGATCAGAAAGATCAGCAGAAGAAATCCAATTCCTTCACCGGCATACAGGATCAGCGGCATCTTCTGAAAATACTTCATGGCAGCATTCAGGGCGTTCCGGCCCCCGTCGTCTCCCAGAAGTCCAAGATACGCGCAGTGGCTGTGATAGGCACCGCCGATGATAATGCCAAAGCAGGATAGAAGAAAGGCCGCCATGGCAAGCGTGTATGTCTGTTCGTTGGTCATCAGCACGATATGATAGAACCCGATGCAGTACAGAAAGGCCGCGATGGGTCCGATCATGCCGCCGGCCATGACACGCCCAGCCGGCAATTCTTTCATGACGTCAATGATGGCATTGATTCTTTCTTCTGCCGAACTTTTCGGGCCGCAGGCGAAATCCTCCGGAGTATAGTAAAGCAGCATATCCCCCGCGAACATCAGCAGAGCTCCCGCAAGTCCAATCCAGAGTGTTGTCAGCAGCATCTTCCCATCTCCTGTTTCATGGTATCATCCTCCAGGGGCTTGCACAACCCACGGGATTTCCGCCGGTCGCAGCGCACGCCGCACAGGACCGGCAGGCTTTTGTTATTGATCGCCGCAAGGGTGAAACTGCATGATTTCCTGCCTGCGGTATATCACAGCACCATGAACAGCGTTCCCGCGCCGATCAGGATGCAGCCGATCAGGGATTTTGCAGTGAATTCCTCGTGCAGGAAAACAAAGGCCAGCACCAAGGTAATAACCACGCTCAGCTTGTCGATGGGCACGACCTTCGAGGTCTCTCCGACCTGCAGGGCTTTGTAGTAGCACAGCCAGGAGGCACCTGTGGCCAGGCCGGACAGGATCAGAAAGATCCAGCTTTTCTGGCTGATAGACTTGATGCCGCCCTGCGTGTTCGTCAGGAACACCATGCCCCAGGCCATCACCACCACGACCACCGTGCGGATGGCCGTGGCCAGGTTGGAATTTACGCCCTCAATGCCGATCTTGGCAAGGATGGACGTCAGCGCCGCGAACACCGCAGATCCCAATGCGAACCAGTACCACATGTTTCTGCCTCCGATCTTTTTCGCAATAAGTCATTTTAGAGGATAAAGCTTCATTCTGTCTGCAGCCGGCCTGAAACGGACAAGTTCCTTCTTCGCGAAGGGCTTCCCGTGACCCGGATACAGTATGTCCGCATCCTCCGCGGTCAGGAAATCCCAGGACCGGCCGAAAGCAGCCGGGTCTTCCACCCAGATCGTGATCCGATGGCTGCTGGGGAAACCGTTCATGGCCGCGTCTCCCGGGAAGATCGCCCGGTCTGCCTTCAGCGAAACGGAATCGCCCGTGTGGCCCGGCGTGAACAGGATCCTGCCGCCGAGCCGTGTTTCCAGGTCTTTCCGGGTTTCTTCCGTGATCCACACGATCCGATCGTCAAAGCCCTCGGAAAGAGGCGGAAAAAGATGCTTCCCCTTGCCCCACAGAGACATGCATTTGCAGAAGAGGAACGCTTTCAGGGTGCTACATGACACGGTCTCCGGCGTTAATGATCCTCATCATTCTTGTGATCCCCGGATACCGGGAGAGCTTTTTATGGAAAACGCCGTTCCAGCACTCTGTGATGCCAAATCCCCCAATCCTGATCAGCGTGCATTCAATCCTCCATCCTGTGGGATGATCCGTTTTTATATCCCGGATTCATTCTGAAGAAAATCAATCAGGCGGATATGTTCCACAGCACTGGTAGAATAATCCATATCGTCGTTGGTGATAATCACTTTGCGATCGTATACCGGTATTCCGGAAAATGCTTCAAATTCCCGTTTCCATGTTTTTTCCTCCACAACGGAATATGCCACTTGAACATAGGTTCTCTGACCTCCCTTTTCCGCCAGAAAATCGATTTCTTTCCCGTTGTTGTCAAATACAGTGATGGTAAACCCGCGGTAAACCAGTTCGTTATAGACGATGTTCTCCATATTATGGGTAAGGTCAAACCGATTGTCTTTGCATCGGATGGAATTCATGGAAACATCACTGTCGTAGATCTTTCTGCTCTGTTCCAGTTCCTTCTTCGCCTTTTTTGAATAACGGGGAACTTCATCGATAATATAGGCGTTTTCCAGATAGGAAATCCATTTCTGCACTGTATTGGGCGTCACATTGATCCCATTCCCCGTCATATGATCGGAAATGGATTTAGCAGAATAAATCCGGCTATTGGAAATCAGAATGAAATTAATCACTTTTCTGAATTCACTTTGTTTCCGGATTTTATATCGGTTGATCAGGTCGTTCGCGACAATCGTTTCATTCAGATCTGACAGATATCTCTTTTGCTCTAACAGTGTTGAGAATTCAAGGCGTTTCGGAAATCCGCCCCAGATCAGATAATCCGACACGGAACATTCCCTGCCCAACTGCCGGGCATATTCCTGCAGTTCAAGAAATATAAAAGGTCTGATCCTGAAAGATACATATCTTCCGGAAAGTTCTTTTGTAAATTCCTTCGCCAGGAGTTTTGAATTTGAACCCGTAATAAAGACCGAGCAGTTTTCACGTCGCAAAGCCCTGCATGCGCTGGCCCATCCGCCAATTTCCTGGACCTCGTCCAGGAAAACATAGCACAGACCTTCTTTCCGGTTGCTCTGGATATAATGAACAATATCTTTCCAAGTTTCAATATCAGCTGTGGCAATACGGTCATCAAAGTCCAGATAAACAAAATTATCTGTCTCTTTCGACAATTCAGTCATAATCTGTTCCAGGACAAAAGACTTTCCGCAGCGCCGGACTCCTGTGATAATTTTAATCAGATCGCTATGGTAAAATCCTCGTATTTCTGACAAATACTTTTCACGATAGATCATGATTCATCCCGCCTTCCTGCTGTTTCGAATTTTACCACATATTTCCGAAATTCGCAACAGTATTTAGATTTTCGGAAAATTGCATCAGAAAGCGAAATACCCGATTTTGCATCAGAACACTTTTATTGGGAAAACCTGTACAGTGTATATTACGGCACTGGTATGGTAATTCTCACGCATCAGCGTAGCGTAAATTCTGAGACGTATAGGCCTTCCCGATCAGATCTGATATTCTAACGGTATCTATAGAAGTCTTAAGGACTCCTTGGACTTCCAGCGAAACCGTCAAAAAGGATATGGATCATATGGAAGGGATCAGCCTGGTTGATGCAAAACATCAATTTGATGAACTGGTCTGCACACTGCTTCCGGCGAACGCTCCGGAAGAGTGCCGGGCGGGCAAGAAGCCAGCGGATACTCCAACTGATTCTTAAGAAGTCGTAAGGCGTCTTGAGAAATCCAAAGAAAAGATTAGAGTTTACCAGAACCTGGGGTGTATAGTCGATACGTCCCAGGTTTTACGCTTACGGAAGAAACCGTCCCCCACGGTCCATTGGCGAGCTCCGCAAGCTATAATTCATATATTGCTTTTTTTGTTAAGATTATGTTACAATCCGTAACTGTATCATTTAGATGATAAGAACGAGGTGATTCTTGTGAAGCTGATAATTCCCGGTATCGTACTCCTATACTTGAATATGCTCTCCTTCTCCCTTATGAAGGA
>CADBEB010000042.1 GCA_902793605.1 uncultured Eubacteriales bacterium | reverse complement strand
TATGATCATCGCTTGGTGGCGCAGATGACAGAAAGGGCAGCTGGTCGATGGAAACACGAAAATCAATGTATCGATACCAGGCACTCCGTCTGTAATCCCGGCAGCAATTGATTGCGATCCGGATCAGCCAGGTCTTTTCACTGCTTTCCCCACGAAAAGAATCCATGCTCCTGAAAGCCTTCAGAAAGGTTTCCTGTACCACATCCTCCGCAGCAGTACGCTCTCTCAGGTATATGCAGCAGATTCGGAGCAGATCCTTTTCATATTGCTGCACCATTTGATCAAGTCGGTCTGCCGGGGTTTGATTCGGCGCCTGAATCATTCCCACCGTTGATCACCTCCTCAATCATTTAGACGATGGGCAAGCCCAAAACTTAAATTTTTCAGAAAATGTTTTTCGAGGTGGCTTTTTCGATGCCACCCCATTGTTATACTCGATTTCCGGCCCTTAAGCGATTTCTATCACATCGTTCACCTCGACACAAAGTGCCTGTCACTTGAGCCACACCGACGCGTGTATCTCAAGAGGCAGGCGCTTTGTTATGCAGGACGGTGAACACCCTGGGTTTTGAACACCCCTCCGGGCAGGGGAGAAGAATGTATCGTTCGGAATTCATCTGTTTTTCGATGTGAACGGCGTGGTGGATTCCGTTCATTTCGGCCCGCCAAAATGAACATGTCGGCTTCCGTGAAAAATGAAAAACCCTCGAAAACGTAGCGTTTTCAAGGGTTTGTGGTGGTCGCAACAGGACTCGAACCTGTGACCCCATCGATGTGAACGATGTGCTCTACCAACTGAGCCATGCGACCTAATTCCGAACCTTTTAGCCTTATCCGCTGAAATCGTTCGTTCATTTCAGCTTCCTGCGCATGTCGGTCTTGTCTACCAGTGGGCCGGTCACTTGAGATACTCATGAACCGGCAGTTTGATAACTTGACCAGTGGGTTCTACCGACTGAGCCATGCCACCACGCTTCCGTTTGAAGTTCCTACCAAGGTGTCCTACCGACTGAGCCATGCCACCTTGCTGCCTCTGTAATTCCTGGCAGCCCGGACTGCCAACTGAGCCGGCAGGCCGAACCGGGAACGAAGTGCATTATATCATGATGCCCGGTTTCGGTCAAGGGACTTTTTTCGGGCCTGGCTCATTCGGCGGTGAAAGTGGCCGTGACGTTTGCGGAGACGATGAGCCGGGCGGCCTGGACGACGGTGCCGGTGTCCGCGGCTTCCTCCTTGCCCAGGGTGCGGAAATTGCCGACGCTGTTCTCATAGCTGTAGGTGCCGCCCTCGGTGACCGCCTCGATCCCTGTGATTTTCAGCCCGGAGGCTTCCGCCAGGACGTCCGCTTTGGCCTTCGCGTCCGCAACGGCCTTCTTCAGGGCTTCGGCCTTCGCTTCCTCCGTGTCCGTGGCGGAGTAGGTGATGCCGTTCAGCGTGTTCGCGCCGGCGGCGAAGGCAGCGTCGATGACCGGACCGACCTTGTCCATGTCCGTGACTTTGACTGCCAGGGTCGAGCTGGCGTTGTAGCCGGAGACCTTCTCGTCCCCGCCCTGGTAGTCGTAGATGACGTAGACGTTCAGCAAGTCCGTGTTGAGGCAGTCCTGCGGGATGCCGAGGGCCGTCAGCGCCTCGCGGATGGCGGCGGTGATGCGGTTGGCCTCCTGCTGGGCGGTAAGAACGTCGCTCTCCCGGATGTTCACGCCCAGGCTGATGATGGCGTTGTCCGCGCTGACCGGGATCTCCCCGGTGCCGCTGACGGTGATCTTCGTGTCCGCCAGGGCGGCGGCCGCGGTGAACAGGAGCATCAGGGCGGTGAATAAGGCAGTGAATCTTTTCATGATCGGTTTCCTCCTTCTCCGGCCTTGCGGCCTTCATGATATCAGACGGCGGAGAGAAGGGAAAAGTTCCCGCGGGAATAAAAACTCCCGGGCGTTGATTCTCCCGGGGCTTGAATGTATAATATGGAGCGGTCCTTCGGGGCTGAGAAAAGATACGGGGACAGGAAATGAGAAGAGATAGAAAGCTGGACCTCATGCGTGGATGGGCTGTGTTCCACATGTTCTTCATGCATGTTCCGTACTGGCTGAATTTTTACGGGTCAGGATGGCCGGCGCTGATCCGCTCGTGGCTGCTCTTTACGATGGCGGTCTACTTCTTTGTGACCGGCGCCGTGAATATCGAGGCGAAGCGCAGGCCCTGGGGGGAGTTTGTCGTGCGCCGGGCGAAGGTGCTGATGCTCCCGTATTACCGGTATGCCCTGCTGTGCACGGTCATCGCGGCCGCCGTCTATGTTTACAAGGGGCAGTTCACCTGGGAACTGCTGGGCCGGACGGCGCTGAGCTGGGTGCTGCCGATCGATCAGCAGATCATGCCCCTGCCGTTTATCACATGGGCGGTCTGGTTCGTGCCGGTCTATCTGAGCGTGATCATCGTGTTCCCGCTGACGCGCTGGCTGGTGGAGCACATCGGCATCGTGCTGACGGAGGTCGTGCTGATCGCCGTGTTCCTGGTCGTGGAGAACATCCCCGGCGTGCCGGACCTGGTGCAGAAGGCCGCTTACTACCCGATCTTCGCGGCGCTGGGCACCCAGTGGCCGACGCTGAAGCACCGCAGCAGGAAAAAAGTGCTGGGCGCGGCGGCGCTCATGGTGTTCGGGTTCGCGTCCCTGATCATCTGCAAGAACCTGTTCGGCGGCACCTACGACATGCAGGTCAACAAATTCCCGCCGAACCACCTGTATCTGCTGTTCAATTTCGGAGCGGTCGGTCTCCTCTATATCCTGCTGCCGGCGATCGCCTGCGTATGGCGTTTCCTGGTCCGGAAGATCCCGCTGGCGGAAAGGGCGTTCCACCTGTATTCGTCCTACAGCGTGTACGCGTTCATGTACCATACCTTCCCCTATGTGTTCGTTTTCTGGCTCCTGGACAAGACCGGGCTGAAAGGGACGTTCCCAGGCTTTGTGCTGTCGGAAGTGATCGTGATCCCGGTCGCCACGATGACCCTGTGGGCGATCGCGATGATCCGGGAGAAAAAAGATTACTTGCGGAAGGAATGACGGCGCGGGTATAATATATGACCGTGCAAAAAGCTGAAAGGGGAGACGCGGAGTGAAAGCGGAGATCAGGAAGACGGTGGAGGCGCTGGGCGCGGTCTCGACGGACGAGGCCCTGCGCCGGGCGCATACCTGTCCACCGCCGGACCGGCAGGAAGTCGTGAAGGTGATCCATGAGCTGCAGGCCCTGCTGTTCCCCCTGGTTTACCGGCGGGAATACCCGAACATGGCGGACGAGACCCTGCTGAGCCAGGCGCTCTACCGCCTGCGTGACCAGCTGGCCGCCGCCCTGCGCTTCCGGATGGAGGCGGGGGAGGACGCCGAGGCCGCCGCGGAGGAGATCTGCGCCGCGTTCGCGGAGCGTCTGCCGGAGGTCAAGCGCCTGCTGCTGCTCGACGTCGAAGCGCTCTACGAGGGTGACCCGGCGGCGGTCAGCCGCGAGGAGGTCATGATCTCCTACCCGGGCTTCCGGGCGATCACGATCTTCCGGATCGCGCACGAGCTGTACCTGCTGAAAGCCCCCCTGATCCCGCGGATCATGACGGAATACGCTCATGAGCGGACCGGGATCGATATCCACCCGGGCGCCACGGTCGGGGAGTACTTCTTCATCGACCACGGCACGGGCATCGTCGTCGGGGAGACCACGACGATCGGGGACCATGTGAAACTGTACCAGGGCGTGACCCTCGGTGCGAAGAGCTTCGAGCTGGACGAGAACGGAAATCCCGTCAAGAACATCAAGCGGCACCCGGACATCGGGAACCATGTGGTCATCTACGCCAACGCGACGATCCTCGGCGGGGATACCGTGATCGGGGACCACTGCGTGATCGGCGGCAATACCTGGCTGACCCGGTCGGTGGCGGCCGGCAGCGTGATCTCCTACAGGGAAGGAAACGAGGAACAGGAATGAAGATGTGGAAGAGGATGCTGGCGCTGTGTCTGTGCCTGTGCGCGCTGCTGCCGTTCGCGGCGGCCTGCGCGGAGGGGGATGCCCCGGAGGATTTCGTGCTGGAGCACGGGAGCCGGGAGAAGAAGATGGTCGCCCTCACGGTGGACGACTGCTACTACAACCGGCGGGAGCGCATCGTGGAGGACGTGGCCCTGTGCAACAAGTACGGCGTGCACATGACTTTCTTCCCGGTGGTCAAGACCGGCTGCCTGGTCGAAAAGTGCCGGGATATCTGGCAGTCCGTCGTGGACGCCGGCTGCGAGATCGGCTGCCACGGGTACCAGCATATGCACCTGGGCTCCTTTGACTACTGGACCCTGATCAAGCGGCTGGGCCGCTGGCAGGAGGAGCTGGACAAGACGCTGGGCTACCACTACCAGACCCGGTGGCTGCGCGCCCCCGGCGGGACGATCACCGGCGGGCGGAAGCTCTCCGCGGCGAAGATCGAGAGCGCCCTGAAGCGTTTCGGCTATGACCATATCGTCTACTGGGACGTCAGCGAAAACAATCCAGATAAGGCGCTGGCGCTGCTGGAGGAAGGGAAGATCCAGAACGGCAGCATCCTGCTGTACCATACGAACAAGAAGGACACCCGGTGTATGGAGGTGCTGATCCCGGCACTGCTCGAGCACGGGTTTGAGGTCGTGACCCTGAGCGAGCTCTTCGGCTTTGACCCGCCGGAGATCAGTGACGAGCTCTATGTTTACGACCGGGCGAACTATGAGGATAAGTGAGATGGGCGGAATGAAGCGTTTTGCGGTACTGCTGCTGGCCCTGTGCCTGCTGCTGCCCGCGGCGGCCGGGGCGGAGATCCCGGCGACGCAGACGGACCTGGAGGCCCGGGAAGCGGACCCGGAGGTCCAGGAGGTGGACCCGGAAGTCCTGCAGGCGGACCTGGAGGAGGTCCTCTCCCATTTCACGCTGAACCACGGGAGCCGACTGGATAAAAAGATCGCGATCACGATGGACGACGTCTTCGAGACCGAATGGGTCTGGAAATCGGTCGAACTGTGCCGGCAGTACGGCATCACGATGACCTTCTTCCCGATCGGCCGGAGCCTGAAGGACGAGGACCGGGACAACTGGATCGACCTGCTGAACGCGGGCTGCGAGATCGCCAGCCATTCGTCCTTCCACGGCCAGTTCCACAACATCGGGCCCTGGATCGCGATCGGACGGCTGGGGAAGTTCCAGGAATGGCTGGACCGGACGCTGGGCTTCCACTACGAGGTGCGGTGGTTCCGCCCGCCCTTCGGGTCGATCGCGACCGGGACGGGGGATACCCAGGCGATGGCGACGGCGATCAAAACCTACGGGTATGAGCATATCGTCCGGTGGGACGTGAGCAACACGGATCCGGACAAGGCGTTCGAGGCCACGCAGAACGGGAGCATCCTGCTGTACCACGCGCGGAAGAGGGACTACAACTGCCTGGTGAACCTGATCCCGCGGCTGCTGGAAGCCGGGTTCCAGCCGGTGACCGTCAGCGAACTGTTTGGCTATCCGCCGCCGGAGACCGGCGACGAGCTGTATGTCTTTGATATTTATAAGCATGTAGGGAAGTAATGGATCGTAAGAGTTTACGCGGGAGCCTGCTGCTCCTGCTGGGGTCGGTGATCTGGGGCGCAGCGTTTGTGGCGCAGCGCGTGGGGATGGATCACCTCGGCCCCTTTTCGTTTAACGGCATCCGGATGCTGCTGGCCGGGATCGTACTGATCCCGGTGGCGGCGTTCATCGACCGCAAAAAAGAACCCGGCATCCGGCCGGATCCGAAGGATCAGCGGAAGGCGGGCCTGCTGTGCGGCGCGCTGCTGTTCATCGCGTCCTCCCTGCAGCAGATGGGCCTGGTGACCACGTCCGCGGGAAAGGCGGGCTTCATCACGGCGCTGTACGTCGTGCTGGTGCCGGTGGCGGCCTGGCTCCTGTTCCGGAAAAACCCGGGGCGCGTCATCTGGCTGGGCGTGGTGCTGGCGGTGTTCGCGCTCTGGCTCCTGTGCATGCCGGCGGGGGGCGGCTTCGCCCTCCAGGGCGGGGACCTGCTGGTCCTCGGCTGCGCGGTGGCGTTTACCGGCCAGATCCTGTGCGTGGATTACTACGCCCCGAAGGTCAGCGGTGTGAAGCTGGCGCGGGACGAGTTCCTGGTGACCGGGATGCTGAGCCTGCTGATCGCGGTGTTCACCGAGACGATCACCTGGACGGGGATCCACGAGGCCCTGATCCCGATCCTCTATGCCGGCCTCATGTCCGGCGCGGTGGCCTACACGCTGCAGATCATCGGCCAGCGCGACACGGATCCGACGGTCGCGTCCCTCATCATGTGCCTGGAGTCGGTCTTCGCGACGCTCTCCGGGGCGCTGATCCTGGGCGAAAAAATGACGGTCCGTGAGACCGTCGGGTGTGTGCTGATGTTTGTTGCGGTGGTCCTGGCCCAGCTCTCGCCGGTTATATCCAGCATCCGTCGAGGCGGACGATCTCACCGTTGAAGTATTCCGGCATATCGAGCAGGCGCAGCATGGCCTGCGCGATCTCGTCGGGGGAAGCGATATAGCCTGCGGGGATCTGGTCACGGATCCCCGCTTTTTCATCCTCGGAAAGGTTGTCGTTCATCCGGGTGTCGATGATTCCCGGGGCGACGGCGTTCACGCGGATGTGCGAGGGGGCGAGCTCTTTGGCGAGGGCCCGGGTGAAGGCGTTCACGGCGCCTTTGGCGGCGCTGTAGGCCACCTCGCAGGAGGCTCCGCACTCGCCCCAGACGGAGGAAACGTTGAGGATCCGGCCGCCGCCGGCCTTCACCATGTCCGGCACGTAGGTGCGGCAGGTGTTGTACAGGGCGGTGACGTTGGTGCGCATAACGAGGTCCCAGTCCTCCGGGGCCGTATCCGTGAGCAGGCCGACGCGGGAGACCGCGGCGTTGTTGACGAGGGTGTCGACCGGGCCGAAGCGGCGGCGCAGGCTCCCGACATAGTTCAGGTCGCCCACGTCCCCGAGGTCGGAAATGCAGACAAGATCGCCCGCAGCGGAAACGCGGCGGGCGGTCTCCTCCAGCGCGGCTCTGTCATGGCCGCCGTTCAGGAGGATCTTGCTGTAGCGCCCGGAGACGGCGCAGGCGAGGGCGAATGCCCGGCCGATGCCGCTTGAGGCGCCGGTGATCAGGATGGTGCTCATCAGTATTCAAACACGGTGATGACCGCTCCCATGTTGTCGAGGGAGGAGGAGTAGTTCCGGGCGTTGCGGGTCAGCTGGACGTCCGCGTAGCCGGCTTCGCCGATGTACTGGCGGTAGATCTCATACTTCAGCACGCCGTCCTCGAACAGGGCGATGTGCGGATGCTCCTCGAGGTACTCGATGTATTCTTCCATCGTGAAATCCTTGTAGTGCATGACCGCGGCGTTGCCCTTGCCGACGAAGCGGTAGAGGTTCAGGTGCTTGCTGACGCCGGTCTTGAAGCTCTTGTCCGTGGAGGTCTGCAGCGGCCAGCCGTTCTGCGGGAAGCGGAACACGATGCCGTACTTCCAGCAGTTCTCATTCATCCACTTGCCCTGATCGGTGGTGGAGTACTTCGGGGTGCTGATGTCGGGGTTGTTCTTCTCGTACAGGCGCAGCTCGAAGGCCAGGCCGGAGTTGTATTCGCTGGTGCCGGGATAGTTGACTTCCTTCTTCGCCGCGGCGATCAGGGCGTCGCCCGTGTACCTGTTGGACAGCTTCGTCACCCTGTTCTGGAAGTAGGTGTTCTGCTGGTCGTAGGTGCGGTAGCCTTCCTCGACGAGGTAGTGCTCGAGGCCGTCGGCCTTCGCGCCGTCCAGCGCCTCGCGCAGGGCGGCGATGGCGTTGGGGAAGAGGGTCACGTTGTTGTCCTTCACCTGGATCTTCTGGTCTCCGGTGTAGAACTTGCCGACGCTGACCACGCCGGTCTCGTCAAAGTCCTCCGGGCGGGAGTGCCACTCGTTGATCAGCAGCATGCCGGCGGTCATCAGCTCGGCCCGGCTCATGGTCACGGCGGACTGGTTCTCCAGCGGGATGCCGGTGAGGTCCAGGATGTCCACGCCTTCGTTCTTGTGGCCCGGCCAGCTCGGGTTGGTCGGGATCGAGGCCTGGCTTTCCAGCTCCGCGATGGCGGAGGCGTACTTCGCCTCAGCTTCCTTGTTGCGGTTTTCCACCTCGGCTTTGGCGGCCTCGTTGGCTTTCCGGATGGCTTCGCGCTGCGGCTCGATCACCAGGGGCTCGATCAGGAAGCAGACGACGGCTGCCGCGATGATCAGGAGGGTCAGCACCGCGACGACCGGTACAGCCTTGCTCTTCTTCGTTCTGGCCATTTCTCACACCAACCTTTATCGAAATTCAGCGGTTCGTTTCGGATTCACAAAATGATTCTTTAAACATTTCGTCACAGAAATGTAAAAATCCTTCTTTTTATGGAAGAAATTTTACGGATCAGGGGCATGGATGCCGTCCTCCCGGCCGAAGCGGAGGGGGAGGGACTTTACATCCTTTCCGGCGCCTCGATCCCGATCAGGTACAGGCCGGTTTTGATCACCTGGCGGGCGGCGCCGGTCAGGGCGACGCGGGCGGCGGCCTGCGCGGGCTCCCCGTCGAGGATCCGGTGCTCGTAGTAGTACTTGTTGTAGGCCTGGGCGATGTCGGTCACGGCGCGGGTGACCATGCTGGGCTCATACTTGTCGGCCGCGTCGCGGATGACGTCCGGGAAGCGGGAGATGAGCCGCAGGAGGGCCTGGGCCTCGTCGTCCGTCAGGGCGGACCAGTCCGGGGTGACGCCCGTGAAGTCCGGGGCCTTGCGCAGCACGCTGCAGCAGCGGGCGTGGGTATACTGGACGTAGGGGCCGCTCTCGCCGTCAAAGTTCAGGGCGCGGTCCCAGCGGAAGTCGATATCCTTGATCCGGTTGTTGGACAGGTCGGTGTAGATCACCGCGCCGATGCCCACCTGGCGGGCGACCTCCTCCTTGTTCGGGAGGCCCGGGGATTTTTCCTCGATGATGGCCAGCGCCTTCTCGACCGCCTGGTCCAGCAGGTCCTCCAGCAGCACGACGTTGCCCTTGCGGGTGGAGAGGGCCTCGCCCTCGAAGCTGATCATGCCGAAGGCGACGTGGACGCAGTTCTTCGCCCAGGGATAGCCCATCTTCTCCAGCACGCGGAACACCTGCCGGAAGTGCAGGTCCTGCTGGTAAGCCACGACGTAGAGGCACTTGTCGAAGTGGTAGGTGTCCTGGCGGTAGATGGCGGCGGCCAGGTCGCGGGTGGCGTAGATGGTGGCGCCGTCGCTCTTGAGGATCAGGCAGGGGGGCATGTTGTCCTCCTCCAAGTCCACGACCTGGGCGCCCTGGCTCTCCACGAGCAGGCCCTTCTCCTTCAGCATCCGGACCACGGGCTCCATCTTGTCGTTGTAGAAGCTCTCGCCGGCGTAGCTGTCAAAGCTGACGCCGAGCTTGTCGTAGACCTTCGCCGCGTCCTTCAGGGTCACTTCCTTGAACCAGCGGAAGATTTCCATGGCCTCGGGATCGTTGTCCTCGATCTTTTTGAACCAGGCGCGGCCCTCGTCCTCGAGGGCGGGATCCTTCTCCGCCTCCTGGTGGAAGCGGACGTAGAGCTCGGTCATCGCGTCGATGCCGCGCTTCTCGACGTCCTCCTTGTTCCCCCACTTCTTGTAGGCGCAGACCATCTTGCCGAACTGGGTGCCCCAGTCGCCCAGATGGTTGATGCCCACGGTTTTGTAGCCCAGGAACTCGAAGATGCGCTTCAGACTGTGGCCGATCATGGTCGTGGAGAGGTGGCCGATGTGGAAGCGCTTGGCGATGTTGATCGAGGAATAGTCGAGGCAGACGGTCTTCCCGCTGCCCTCGTCGGACGAACCGAAGCGGTCGCCCTTTTCGGACAGCTCCGCCATGATCTCCGCGGCGAAGTTCGCCCGGTTCAGGAAAAAATTCATATAGCCGTTCACCGGCTGCACCGAGGCGGTGCCGGTCGCCTGCCAGGCGCCGCAGATCGCCTCGGCGATCTTCGGCGGGGCGGAGCGCAGGGGCTTCGCCAGGCGGAAGCAGGGGAAGGCGTAGTCGCCCAGGGCCGGGTCCGGCGGCACGGCCAGGAGGCCGCGGATCTCTTCGGCGGCGGGGAGGCCTTCGGCGTCCGGCCACAGGGCTTTGATGCAGTCGGCGGTCAGTGCGGCGATGCGGGTCATCATGTCCATGGTGTTACCTCATTTCATTGGCGGGCTGTCCGGCCGTTCCCGGTCATCCCGGCCGTAACGCGGCGGAATGACTCGGGGCGCTTCTCAGCCCCGGTCTCGTACAAACAAATATTATACCTGTTTTCCCGCTTGTTCCGCAACTCAAAAAACCGCCTTCGTTAAATAATTATGAATTATGGATCGTGAATAATGAATTAAATTGACATCTTCCAATATAACGCATATAATCGATGGCAGAGGCGAACCGCTTTTTTTCGTGTGCTTTTCTGCGGGAAAAACGGTGTGATCAAGGGCGATCTTCGCCCCGACATATCAAGTCAGGAGGTAAATTCATGTCCATCAAACTGACCATTGACGGTAATACCGCCGTCAGCCACGTTGCGTATGCGTTCAGCGATGTGGCCGCCATCTATCCCATCACTCCTTCTTCCCCCATGGCGGAAGTAGCCGATGAATGGGCCGCCCATGACCGGAAGAACCTTTTCGGCCAGACGGTCCGCATCGCCGAGATGCAGTCCGAAGCCGGCGCTGCCGGCGCGGTGCACGGCTCCCTGTCCGCCGGCGCCCTGACCACGACGTTCACCGCGTCCCAGGGTCTGCTGCTGATGATCCCGAACATGTACAAGATCGCCGGTGAACTGACGCCCGCGGTCTTCCATGTCAGCGCCCGCGCCCTGGCGTACCACGCGCTGAACATCTTCGGCGACCACAGCGACGTCATGGCCTGCCGCCAGACCGGCTTCGCCATGCTGGCCAGCAACTCCGTTCAGGAAGCGCACGACATGGCCCTGGTGGCCCATCTGGCGACCCTGAAGAGCAGCGTCCCGTTCCTGCACTTCTTCGACGGTTTCCGCACGAGCCATGAGATCCAGAAGATCGACGCCATCGACACCAAGGACTGCTACGAAGAGATCAAGGCCCTCGTTCCCTGGGACAAGATCGAAGAGTTCCGCGCCCGCGCCCTGAATCCGGAGCATCCGCACCAGGCCGGTACCGCCCAGAACAGCGATATCTACTTCCAGGGCCGTGAAGCTGCCAACAACTTCTACAAGGCCGTTCCCGCCATCGTGGAAGAGTGCATGGACGAGGTCGCCAAGCTGACCGGCCGTGCGTACAAGCCCTTCCAGTACGAGGGCGCCCCGGACGCCGAGTGCGTCATCCTGTCCATGGGCTCCAGCTGCGACGTGGAGCATGAGACCGTGAACAAGATGCTCGAGAGCGGCGCGAAGGTCGGCGTGGTGAAGTGCCACCTGTACCGTCCCTTCTCTGTGGAATACCTGATGAAGGTGCTCCCGAAGACCGTGAAGAAGATCGCCGTCATGGACCGCGTGAAGGAATCCGGCTCCCTGGGCGAGCCTCTGTACCTCGACGTCGTGGCCGCGCTGGCGGAAGCCGGACGCAGCGACATCCAGGTCATCGGCGGCCGCTACGGCCTGGGCAGCAAGGAATACACGCCCACCATGGTCAAGGCTGTCTTCGCCAACCTCGACGGCGAGATGAAGAACCACTTCACCGTCGGCATCGATGACGACGTGAGCAATACCAGCCTGAAGCTGGGCGAGACCTTCGCCGCGGCTCCCGCCGGCACCTCCGCCTGCATGTTCTACGGCCTCGGTTCCGATGGTACCGTCGGCGCGAACAAGAACAGCATCAAGATCATCGGCGACCATACCGAGAAGTACGCGCAGGCCTATTTCTTCTATGATTCCAAGAAGTCCGGCGGCCTGACCGTTTCCCACCTCCGCTTCGGCGACAAGCCGATCCAGAGCCCCTACCTCATCGACCATGCTGACTTCATCAGCTGCTCGAACCCCGCTTACGTCACCATGTACGACATGGTCTCCCCGCTGCGGGACGGCGGCACCTTCCTGCTGAACTGCCAGTGGAGCGTCGATGAGCTGAACGAGCGCCTGCCCGCCTCCATGAAGAACCGCCTGGCGGCCAAGCACGCGAAGTTCTACATCATCAACGCGATCGACCTGGCCCGCAAGGTCGGCATGGGCGGACGCACCAACACCACCATGCAGGCTGCCTTCTTCAAGCTGGCCGACATCATCCCATACGAGGATGCCGACAAGTACATGAAGGAAAAGGTCGTTGCCTCCTACGGCAAGAAGGGTGAAGACGTGGTCAACATGAACTTTGCCGCGATCGACGCCGCCCTGACCGGCCTGGTCAAGGTCGACATCCCCGCCGACTGGGCGACCACCACCGAAGGCGCTGTGCCCGCGAAGGTGCCCGGCACCACCGAGTACTACGATGAGTTCATCGCGCCGGTCCTGGCCCAGGAAGGCAACAAGCTGCCCGTGAGCAAGCTGGATCCCCGCGGCATCGTGCCCACCGGCACCACCAAGTTCGAGAAGCGCGGTATCGCCGTGTTCGTCCCCGAGTGGGAGCCCGACCTCTGCGTCGGCTGTGCGATGTGCTCCATCGTCTGCCCGCACGCCGCGATCCGCACGATCTACACCGCGGACGACGCCAAGGTTCCCGCCGGCTACGTCACCAAGAAGGCGATCGGCAAGGAATTCGCCGGCATGCAGCTGCGCGTGCAGGTCAGCCCGCTTGACTGTACCGGCTGCGGCAACTGCGTGGACGTCTGCCTCGGCAAGAAGAAGGACGATCCGACCCAGAAGGCCCTCGTCATGAAGCCCCTGGACACCCAGCGCAAGGAAGAGGAAAACTGGGAGTTCGCGATGACCGTGCCGGAGATCGCCGACCGCATCGAGAACAAGGGCACCATCAAGAACAGCCAGGCCCTCAAGCCCCTGTTCGAGTTCTCCGGCGCCTGCGCCGGCTGCGGCGAGACGCCCTATGTCAAGCTGGTGACTCAGCTCTTCGGCGACCGGATGATGATCGCCAACGCGACGGGCTGCTCCTCCATCTACGGCGGTTCCGCCCCGACCTGCCCCTACACCACCAACGAGAAGGGCTTCGGACCTGCCTGGTCCAACAGCCTGTTCGAAGACAACGCGGAGTTCGGCTTCGGCATGAACCTCGCCACCACCCAGCGCCGCGCCAAGCTGGCTGAAGTGATTGCGGAAGTTGCCGAGATCGGCAAGGACGAAGCGATCGTCGCGGCCGCGAAGGAATGGCTCGAGAACAAGGATAACGCGGAAGGTTCCCGCAAGGCCGGCGAAAAGCTGGTTGCCGCGCTGGAAGCCAAGGACGGCGGTGCCGATAAGAAGGCCTTCATCCTGGCCAACAAGGACCTGCTGACCAAGAAGTCCATCTGGATCTTCGGCGGCGACGGCTGGGCCTATGACATCGGTTACGGCGGCGTGGACCACGTGCTGGCCCAGAACCAGGATGTCAACATCCTCGTGCTGGATACCGAAGTGTACTCCAACACCGGCGGCCAGGCCTCCAAAGCGACGCCCACCGGTTCCGTCGCGAAGTTCGCCGCGGCCGGCAAGCGCACCAAGAAGAAGGACCTGGGCATGATGGCCATGTCCTATGGTTACGTCTACGTGGCGCAGGTTGCCATGAGCAACCCGCAGCAGGTGGTCAAGGCCATGCTCGAGGCGGAAGCCTACAACGGCCCGTCCCTGATCATCGCCTACGCGCCCTGCATCAACCACGGCCTGCGCGCCAAGGGCGGCATGGGCAAGGCCCAGGCCGAGATCAAGAAGGCGGTTGACTGCGGATACTGGCAGCTGTACCGGTACAACCCGGAAGCCGAGAATCCCATGACCGTCGACAGCAAGGACAAGGATCCGACCGGCGATTACCAGGAATTCCTGAAGGGCGAGGTTCGCTACACCTCCCTGGCCCAGCAGTTCCCGGATGCCGCCGCGAAGCTCTTTGTGCAGCAGGAAGAGGACGCCAAGGTGCGCCGCGAATCCTACAAGAAGCTCGCCGGACAGGCGTAAGCAACATAACAAACAACGGGCTGCCGCAGAAATGCGGCAGCCCATTGTTTATGTGATTCAGCGATTATGGATTCTTTCTCGCTTTGTGTTCCGCCACGGCCATGGCGCCGAGTCCGGCGAGCATGAACCCGTAGGTCACCCACTTGGGGATCATCTCGCCGCCGATGAGGATCTTGCCGTCGAGGGCGAACTCCGCGGCGATGATCAGCCCGCACACGAGCAGGCCGAGGATCGCGGCGCCCCAGCGCTTCAGGAAGGGGACCTGCCCCTTCCTCCGCAGGCCGTACCAGAACAGCACGCCCTCGCAGAAAACGAAGCAGAACAGCTGCTCCGAGCGGACGAAGAGCCATTTGATGGACTGCGCCCGGAGGCTCTCGCAGAAGACCTGCGGGAGGCAGAGGTAGAACAGCGTCCGCAGGAAACGGTCCCGGTCGTTCCTGTGGATCAGGCTCAGGATCATGGCAATGAGGGAAAACAGCCCTTCGAGCATGAACACGGCCAGGTAGAATTCGGAATAGCTCTCGTCGTATACGTACTCCACCGTGACGGGGAAGAAGATGCCTTCCTCCATCCAGGCGCCTACGCCGATCATGGCGAGGAAGCCTTCGGCGAAGCGGGCCATGGCGGCCATGAAGGCGCCCATGGGCGCGAAGGTGTTCAGCGTCTCCCGGCCGTTCAGGCCCAGGATCTTCGCGCTCAGCCAGACGGCCAGGATCACGCCGGCGACGCCGCCGTAATAACTCAGCTCATAGTAATTCAGGGCGAAGAGGACCGGCCGGGTGTTGATCCGGCAGAGGAACCAGACCAGCCGGGCCCCGGCGATGCCCAGCAGGATGCCCAGCAGCAGCGTCAGCGCGCTGAGGGCTCCGGCTTTGGCCGCGGGCATCTGTTTCCGGGCGGCCAGAAAAAACCACAGGATGCACGCCGCGGCGCTGCATCCCATGAAAAGCAGATAGGCTGTCAGATTGATCTCCATGCTTCTCTCCGGTCAGGTGTGCTTATTTGCTTTCGCCGTAAAGGTCCCAGGCGCTGGCGAAGTAGATGATGTCGGTGATCGCGCGTTCGCTGCCGCCCTGAACGTTGTTGAACTTGTTGTTCATGAAGACCAGGGATGCGGAGAGGCCGCCGTCGAGCGTGTAGGCGGTTTTGATCGGGGCGAGGGTCATGACCATGTCGCGGAAGTTGTTCAGCTCCTGGCCCCAGCCGTAGCAGGTCGCCACCAGGTACTTGAGCTTGTCGATCTGCGCGATGCACAGGCGGATCTCGCCGGCACCGGGCTTGGCATAGGTGGGGGAGCGGTCCGGGTTCATGATGATCTCGTCCGGCACCGGTTCCCCGTCAATGACCAGGGCGGGGCCGAACTGGAAGGCGTTGATGACGCGCTTCCCGTCGATCATGGTCTTGTCGATCGCGGCCAGGTCCTCATCGGCGGTCAGGATGTGGAAGTCGCCGTCCTCATCGATGAGCAGCATATCCAGCGAGGGCTCCACGGACTCGGAATAGACCGTGCCCTGGCGCAGGATATAGTTCGTGGATTTGGAGCCGGAGAAAGCGGCGCAGTAGTCGCCGTTCACGGCAAAGACCGCGTTCTTCAGCTTCGCGATGGCCCGGGCCACCTTGGTGGCACTGGACCGGAAGGGGTTGGCTTCATCCGCCGAGGCGGTCCGGATCTGGGAAGGATCCTTGATCTCGATGATCGCGTAGGCGCAGTTGACGGGCCATTCCGGCCGGTTTGACCCGCGGTCGATCCTGAAGCGCTCCACCCGGATGGTGGGATCCTCGTACACCGCGAGGTTCCCGCTGTACTTGCAGTCCTTCGACAGCTTGTACCCGCCGTCCAGGTTGATCGGCAGGGGTTTGAAGACGCCGCCGGAATCCTCTCCGAGGATGAATTCTTCGCGTTCGGCGCACGCGGTCGCGGCGGCAAACACCATGATCAGGGCCGCCAGTACCGGGATCAGTCTTTTGAAAATCACGTTCTTCTTCACGCGGGAAACCCGTCCTTGCTCTCAGAATGCGGCAAAAAAAAGCCAACAAATATTATACCAACGATAATTTCTCAAGTCAATGAAAATGGTATGCAGGGACGCTCGACAAATGGTATGCAGGGACGCTCGACAATGAATGGTATGCAGGGACGCTCGACAAAAAGGGAAGAAGCGTGTATGATAATGCATATCCCCAGATGAAAGGAAGGATGAAGAAAATGAAGAAAATCACTGCCCTGGTACTGGCCCTGATGATGACCTGCCTGATGACCTGTGCCTTTGCCGCGGAGGCGGATCCGCTCTATACCGGCGAATGGTACCTGAAGACCATGCAGAACGGCGATGAGACGATCGACGTTGCCGCCATGGGGCTCAACGGCGTGATGACGCTGAACGCTGACTGGACCTGCTCGATGACCGGCATGGGTAACGACGTGACCGGCACCTGGAAGGACGAGGCCGACAAGAACAAGATCACCGTCACCATGGACGGCGACGACGCGGACGTCATGCTCTCCGACGGAGAACTGACCGTATCGGCCGGCGAAACGAAGATGATCTTCACGCGGGAAGCGCCCGCTGCCGCGGGAAGCGAGACTGCCGAGATCAAGGCTGACGCGACTGCCGAAGAGTTCAACGGCAACTGGACCTGCATCGCCCTGAGCGTAGGCAGCATGAAGCTGGATGCGGCCACCGCCAAAGCCGCCGGTCAGGAACTGCCGACGCTGAAGTTCGAAGACGGCGCGGTCTCCATGGAGGGCGGCCAGATCGCCGAGGCGTTCTCTGCCTTCAAGATGCCCCTGACCTTCGCGGACGGCACCTACAGCTTCGCCATCGAGAGCGCGAACGTATCCGTCAAGGCGAACATCCTGCAGGACGGCACGATGGCCCTGGAATTCGCCGCCGGCGAAACCGCCACGACCCTGTATTTCGAAAAGGCTGAATGACCGGACCCTCTGAGAGGGAGATAACGCCATGTATTGTGAAAAGTGCAGCCGGGTCTATGTCCCCTTTGAGCGCCTCGGAGACGCCCGGGCTGTCGCGGAGGAACTGTCCCCCGCCGAATAACAAAACAGGCACTGCGGACCGCAGGCGCCGGAGATCTTCTCCGGCGCCTGTTTTTCTTCTCCGATTCCGCATTGACAGCGCCTGCGGGATGCGCTATGCTCACATCATCGATACAGATCCGGAAGGAGTCACGCAGATGAAACGGGCGCTGGTGTTTTTCCTCGCTCTCCTGGTGCTCTGTTTTGTGCTGCCCGCGGCCGGGGAGCCGGCGGCGGAGGACGCGGACACCCTGCGCGCTTTCCTGCAGGAGCATTACGGCCTGTCCGTCCGGATGGGCAGCGAGTGCTATGTCTACGCCCTGCCGGACTATGAATTTAAGATCACCCCGGAGGGGAACACGCCCTTCCAGAAGCTGCTGGCGGGCAACGACCGCTTCGGCCCCCTGCTCCGGCTTCTGGACGACGCCTTCAGCGTCTACCCGCCGGATTTTTTCTCCCGCTTCCGGACGTCGAAATATCCGGACGGACTCCTGATCCTCCTGGTGGACGGGATCGTGAACGAGGGCGTCACTTACGGCGGCGTCGAGACCACGGGGAACGGCCTGCTCGAGATCGTCCTCTCCCGGACGGGCGTCGACCGGCATACGATCCACCACGAGCTGTACCACGCGATGGAGGTCCGGATCCTCGCGGAGAACAGGCGGGCCTTTGACAAATGGCGGACCCTGAACCCGAGGGGGTTTTCCTATTCCCAGAAGAACTCGGCCCTGATCGGGGAGGATCAGTTCGCGGAGCCGGACGACTGGTTCGCGCGGGAATACTCGAAGACCTTCGAGGAGGAGGACCGGGTGACCGTTTTTGAGGATATTATGACGAAGGACGAGGCCTGGTGGAGCACCCGGCCGCACCTGCAGAAGAAGGCGGAGTTCCTGCTGGAAAAGATCAGCGCCGTCTTCGGGGACCTTTTCGCCGGGGAATGACAGGGAGGAACGAAATGCAAACGCCGGGCCTCCCTTAATGGCCGGTGCCGGCGACCATTCGATCCACACCGTCCGCTCCGGCGCCTGCATCGAGGCCGTGAACTCCCTGCGGGGCGGGGAAACAGGCGAATAAGGACCGGACAGGGTAAGAACAGTGAAAGGCCTGCGCAAATGCGCAGGCCTTCTTCATGTCCTTCAGACACTCAGAAATTCGATCCGTTCCAGCCCCAGTCGCTGACGGGATGGTATGTGACGTAGACGGCGCTGCCGGGAATGCCGAGCTTGTCGCTGAGCAGGTCGCAGATCTGGCCGGTCAGCTTTTCATAGGATGCCTTCGGGGCGTCCCCGAGCAGGCTGACGGCGACATAGGCGCCCTTGTCCAGCTTCTTTCCGCCGAACCAGAGATCGCAGGAATCCTCGATCCCGACCATCAGATAGGTCTCGGGCTTGTTGAGGGTAGTGATGAGTCTGCCCAGTTCGGTTTTGATCTCTTCCTTTTGCGGGGCGGTCATTTTAACGGTCACCCTGGTATCGATCAGCGGCATATGCCTGCCTCCCTTCTTTTCCTGTACCTGTGAAGATTGTATCGCCTGCCGGGGCAAAACGCAAGACCCGAAGGCGGCGAACGAGCTGTTCAAAAGCCTGGGTCGCTACCGGAACGCCTATGAACGGGTGAAATGACTGAAAAGGAGAGGGAACCGCGGGGTTTGTCATGATTTTTTAAAAAAACGGAAACAACCGTTACATACAATATATGGTATAATAAGCCGATAATTACATCAAGGAATGGGGTAATACAATTGACTGTCCTGGGTAAATCGGCTTATCCAGAATCTGAATATATGCGGCAGGAGTATCTCTTTGCTGCCCACCGGCGGTATGACGGATCCCGTCCGGCCCGGGGCACGGCAAGGAGAGCCCCTGTTTTGTTAACCTGGAAGGAATGCCGGAAACCCCTGTGCACCGCGTTGGTGCTCGCGCTGATCATGGCGGTGGTCGTCCTGTTCCTTGACGTCGGGACGCTGTACGCCGGCGGGGCGGATATCGACGCCCTCTCGGCTCGGATCGAATCGCTGAGCAGCAGCAAGGTGCAGCTGGAGGAAGACCTGATGCTTGCCATGAACCATCCCGTCCTGCGCCGGGCGGCCATGGAAGAGGAGGAAGACACGGTCATCACGCTGACGGCGGCGGTTCCCGGTCCAACGCTCTCCGGGGCTGACTGATATCATACCGCCCGGCGGGCTGCGGGTTTCTCCGGCGAAGATCCGGCAGAAGTGAAACGGAGGGGAAAGCATGCTGAAGTTCTGGGGAGACGGCTCGCAGGAAGCGATGGACCTGGTGAAGGCGATCCGCGTGAGGGACACGGGGAACTTCAACTGGACGTTCATCTTCATCCTGGCGGTGGTTTTCTATGTCTACTGGACGGAGATCCATAAGAAGAACTACGAGGTGGTCTACGCCGGGCTGGCGCTGTACGGCGTGCACTGGCTGTATGAGATCGCGAACGCGGTCATCGGGAAGGTGAGCGGGTATCCGCTCTGGTCGGTGAACAACGAATCGACCACGTTCATCCTGCTGATCGGCGTGTGCTGGGAGCTGTCGATGATGTTCTCCCTGGCGGGGATGATCTCGTTCAAGATGATGCCGCAGGACCGGACGAAGCGGTACCTTGCCGGGAAGCTCGGGAAGAAGGGGATCAGCTGCAGGCTGGTCACGGCGCTGGAGATGGCGCTGCTCTTCGCCCTGGTCGAATCCTTCCTGGCCGGGACGAGCAACCACTCCTTCATCTGGGTGTACAAATGGTGGGGCGTGATCCCGGTGTTCATTACGACCTATATCCCCTTCTTCCTGGCGAGCAACTATGTGCCGGACATGGAACCGAAGAAACGCAAGGCGTTCCTGATCGGGGAATGGGCGCTGGTGGCGGTACTGCTGGCCGTCCTGATCCCGGCGGGCGTGATCTGAGCGATCCGGCGGAGGGAGAAAAGGGCATGAACAGGATGAAGAGGGCACTTTCGCTTGCTGCGGCGCTGGTCCTGATGCTGGGATGCGCCTGCGCTTTTGCGGCGGGTGACGGACGGATCCGATACGAGGGAGAAGGCTTCGCCACCCCCGAGGACGCGCTGGCCTGCTATATGGAAGGCCTTAAGAATCTGGATTTTGAGCAGATGATGAGCGCCTTTGCGTGGGAAACTCAGATGGAGCATTACGATCTCCGGGTGTTCCTTGAGCGGATCGGGGCATATCAGGCCACGATGCGTCCCAGGATGCCTTCCATCAATGACTTTATGTTTTCCGCCAATGTAAACGTCCTGCGGTTCTATCAGGCGGACCTGATCTATCGCTCCATCGAAGCTTACATCCTCGGGGATGATGATCCGGCCAAAGCAGCAACGGGATCGGTCACTTTTGAGAGGAATTCGGACGATGTCGGTGCCTTCCTGGAGAAATTCGAAAACGGCAGGCTGGAAAAGCTGACACAGATGACGAACATCCGCTTCCTTTCGCCGGATGAGATCACGGATAACAAGTTTTCCGTCGGGCCCAACCCGGAATCGTTCATCAGGCAGACTGCCTGCTACGGCGCGGACGAAGCGGTGAACCTTGTCGGCGTGGCGGATGTCGGGGACGAGACCCTGTACTGCTACCCGACGATCTGCCGCTACGGCGACCGGTGGTATCTCGTTTCCGTAAGCAGCTTTACGAGCATGATCATCGGCGTTTCCAACCTGAACCAGGCTTTTGTCTGCGGCCCGGGTTCACTGGCCGACCTGATCCGGTAAGCTGAAATCTCCCGTCCTGTTAATGGCCGGGATGGCGAAGACGGGGCTGCGAGATGGGCATTACGAAGACGGATTTCATGCGGGGCATGCAGTGCCCGAAAATGCTGTGGCTTGACCGGCACAAGCCGCAGTTTCGTGTGATCCCTCCGGAGACTCAGGCCCGGCTGGATGCCGGAAACGACTTCGGCGATAAAGCCATGGCCATGTTCGGGCCTTATGAGGAGATGACGGTGTACCGCCCCGGAACCGCCATCCCGGACAAAAAGAAGATGGCGCAGAAAACGCAGCTGCATCTGCTGCTGGGGACGCCGGTGATCTGCGAGGCGGCGTTCATCAACTACAACAACTATTGCGCCGCGGACATCCTGAAGAAAAATGAAAACGGCGGATACGATTTCTACGAAGTGAAGAATTCGCCGGAGATGAAGGAGCAGTTCATCAAGGACGCCGCCTTCCAGTATTACATTATGAACCGGTGCAGGGTGAAGATCGGGCGGGTGTTCATTGTCCTGCACGGGCCGGATGAGGAGAATCCCTTCCTGCCGGCGGAGATCACCCGGGAAGCGGTCGCGCTCGTGCCCTGGATCAATGACCACATCTGGGACCTGAACAACATCAAAAAGCAGAAGAATGAACCGGATACCCGGCCCGGAAACCAGTGCACCTGCCCCTATGAATGCTGGTACAGGGAATACTGCAGCGGGGAGAGAACGGATACCGTCACGCAGGAACAGATCCGGATGACGATCCCCGGGGAATGAGAAGCATGCCCGGCTGACAACAGCCGGGCTCTTTGATGTCGCCTGATGGGCGACCTGCGGGCCGGAAAACCCGGATATGATGTCTGTGACCCTGGATCGGGGTATACCGCAGGCCGGATGAATGATCCGGCGGATTGACAAAGGAGGCTGGAACGATGTACGGAGCGATTCTGGGAGATATCATCGGATCGGTGTATGAGTGGGATAATATCAAGACAAAGGACTTTCCGCTGCTTATCCCGCAGAGCCGGTTTACGGACGACAGCGCGATGACCGTCGCGGTGGCGGAGGCGCTGCTGGATGCCCTGGGGAAGGACCGGGCCGCCCGGCGGGACGCGGTGATCCGCTCCATGCAGAAGTGGGGCAGGCGGTATCCGAACGCTGGATACGGCGGCCGGTTCTATGACTGGCTGTATGATCGGCATCCCCACCCGTACAACAGCTGGGGGAACGGATCCGCCATGCGGGTTTCGTCCGCCGGCTGGCTGTACGATACCCTGGAGGAGACGCTGCAGGCCGCGGAGGACACGGCCATTGTCACACATAATCATCCGGAAGGAATCAAAGGCGCACAGTGCGTGGCGGCGGTGATCTTCCTGCTCAGGAACGGGAAGACGAAGGAGGAGATCCGGACGTTCGTCACCGATACCTTCGGATACGATCTCTCCCGGACCTGCGATGAGATCCGGCCGGGATACAAGTTTGACGTCAGCTGCCAGGGCACGGTGCCGCAGGCGGTCACAGCCTTCCTGGAAGGGACCGGCTTCGAGGATGTGATCCGCACGGCGGTCTCCCTGGGCGGGGACTGCGATACGCTGACCTGCATTGCCGGCGGCATGGCGGAAGCGATGTACGGCGTGCCGGAAGAGCTGAAGGAGGAATGCCGGAAGCGGCTGAAGCCGGATATGGTGAAGGTGCTGGACCGGTTCGGGGAATATAAGCAGGGGTAAGGGGGCAAATCAATCCGGACATGTTTGACAGTCTTCTTGATGGCTTTGATCATGCCTGTTGTTACTGCTATCAGTAAAGCGATTCAGCGGCAGAACAAAGAAACATATTCATCTTTCCGGATTACGATGCGCTGGGCAACCGGATACTAATCAAAAGATTTCCTCCAAGAGCCTTTGCGATTCTTTCCAGCGTTGATACAGACGGATTGGAAACTCCTCTTTCAATTTTGGACAGATCGGATTGATCAATACCGGTCAATGCAGCCAGTTGGGTTTGAGATAAACCGCTTTGAGCCCTGGCGGCGGCAACTGCCTGCGCGACAAGCAGACTGGCAGCCGGTTTTTCTGTCCGGACGGTTTTTCCTTCCTCATAGATCGTTTCAGTTTCCAGGTCAAGATCATCATTCCAGATAATGCCGTATGCACTCAGCTTTCCCTGAAGGAATAACCCGCGGTCGTTAAGCGCCTTGAGCTGGGGATATTTTGAAAAAAGACCGGAGATATCATATTGCTTAACAACCCCGTCCTGGAACAATACTTCTATCGCTGTTCCATCCAGGTATTTCAATTCGACAGCTCTATGAAACATTGAAATCCCTCCCGAATCATCAGTCGAGCGGCGGAAGCTTTTTATATTCTTCCGTTTCCCACATTTCATTGAGTTCTTTCTGATACTTCAGAACAAACTCCTTAACCATAGCTTTTGCCTTTGGAGGAAACACCCCGTCCATGATCTCGCCGGTGGCGATCAGGAACGGAGCATCAAAATCCTGTGTGATCGCATGGATATGCGGTGGATTATGCTCTTTATACCGTAAGTACATAACAATTGTAATCAATTGTAATCCCGTAAAAATGACTGATCGTAGGCATTCGCATCACCTCCGTTGTCTATAAATTAGGGGATAAATCCCCTTTTGTCAAGAGAAAGCGCAATTGCAAATGAAAGTGAACGGTTAAAGAGATGAAGGATCCTGTCGGTGCGACAGGATGGTTTCTTTCGTCACTCTTCATGGCTGAACAAGGAGAGTGACGCATATGATAAACAACAGGGACCATCGTTACCCGGTATTCCATGTGCCGCATGTCGGCGGGGAGTTTCCGCCGGGGCCGGATTGACAGGAGGCAAAGCTCAAGTTACACTTGAATTCAGGAAACTCAACTTCAACCTGAGTCTGCTGTAATAAGATCCCTTTCCGGTGTATGCTGATACCGGACGGGAAATGAACGGGACGATGGGAGGCGGAGCAAAATGAACAATAAAACGATCGGCGAGCGGATCAAGGCCGCGCGGAAGGCGAAGGGCCTGAGCCAGGAACAGCTGGGGGAGAAACTGGATATCTCCTTCCAGGCGGTGAGCAGCTGGGAGACCGGGAAGTTCATCCCGGATTCGGACCATCTGCCGGCGCTGGCAAAGGCGCTGGATATCTCCCTGGATTCCCTCTTCGCGGAGGAGAACCGGACCTGGGAACTGAAGCCTGTCAACTATGACTTCGGGCATATGTTCACCTTTGTCAAAGGCCGGGCGCAGATGCTGGGACTGAACCAGACGCTCGGGGTGCTGGACCTGCTGCGGAAGGCCCACGGGGGCCAGGAACGCCGGAGCCGGCACGGATTTGAAACCACCTATATGGTCCATCCTCTGACGATGGCCTGCCATGCCCTGGCGATGGGCCTGCGGGACGACGATGTGATCGCGGCGGCCCTCGCGCACGATATGGTGGAGGATGCCAACATGAATCCCTCCGACCTGCCGGTGAACGACCGGGTCCGGGAAGCGGTGCGCCTGGTTTCAAAGAACCAGTATGATCCGAACGAAAAAGACTGGGAAGACCGGTACTACGAAAACATCCGGCAGGACCCGCTGGCCTGCCTGGTCAAGTGCCTGGACCGGGTGAACAACCTGGCCGGGATGGCGGACGCCTTCACCCGCAAGCGCATGGCGGAATAGGACAGATACTATCCGGCGCTGCTGGACGTCGTCAAAAAGACGCCGCAATGGAACGACGCCTGGTGGCTGCTGCGCTACCAGATGATGACGATGCTGGAAGCCTTCAAGCGGCTGCTGTAAAGGAGGAGCGCCGGGGAAACGATGAAGGAACTGAAGACAGAAGAACCGTCCCTTTGTCTTTATGGACGAGTGGACGACCTACAGACTGACCGGGGAGACACTGAAGGAGATGGCGAAATGAGAGACGCAAAGGAATACTGCACCTGCACGGATTACAAATGCCCGTGCCATCCCGTGAATCATGACCAGGGCTGTAATCTCTGCATCCTGAAGAATCTTAAGCAGAAGGAGATCCCAAGCTGCTTTTTCCACGATATTGACTGCGAAAAGCCCACCGGGAACTGGCACTATCAGGACTTTGCCGCGCTGGTGGAGAAAGCGGAAAAAGAAGGGAAACTGTGACGATCATGGGTGAAATGAAACGGATCATTCTGCTGGGAGATTCTGTCCGGATGCAGTATCAGCCGGTGGTCGGGAAGAAGCTGGCTGGTTTCGCGGAGGTTTCCGGGCCGGAGGAGAACGGCCGGTGGAGCGGGTATACGCTGAACTCCCTGCGGTTCTGGCTGCCGCAGTTGCCGAAGCCGGACCTGGTACAGTGGAACTGCGGGTTATGGGATATGGGGGACGATTATCAGGAAGGGCGGCATTTTTATCCTCCGGATCTGTATGAGGAGACCTGTCATCGGATCTGCCGGGTTCTGCGGCAGCTGACAGGGAAAACGGACCTTCCGATCGTGATTGCCACGACCACGCCGACGCTGCAGGAGGATCATCGGGATATAGAACTGTATAATGATATCCTCCGGAGGGTTGCTTCGGAGGAGAACGCGCTGGTCAACGATCTGTATGCTGTGGTCGCTCCGGCGAAGGATGAGATGATCTGTGAAGATCATATCCATTTGTCCCCTGCAGGGGTGGAGGCCGTGGCGGAACAGACCGCGAACGCCCTGCGGGCAGCGCTGGGGTGAACGGAGAAGCTGCGCGGATAAAGCCTGCGTGCTGCATGGCGAAGCGTTTTAACCCTTTGTCTTGAGAACCGTCCGTTCGTCTTTTTTATCCATAAACCCTGATCCCCTCTTTCAATACTCCATCGATCAGATCCGGGTTTTCAGAGAGCTGCTTCACATCCAGCAGGTCGATCTTTTTATGCAATTTTTCCCGCAGCCGCTCCGCCAGTTCATAGAACCGCAGCCCCGTGACCCCGGAAGAGATCAGGAGGTCGATATCGCTGACGGCGGTGGCCTTTCCTTTGGCGTAAGAGCCGAAAAGATAGCAGTACTGCACCGGATAATCCTTCAGGATTTCCGAACATCCTTCCCGGATCTCATCAATCGTCAGGATTCCGTGCTCTTCATCCATACGGCTGAGAGCACTCATCTCCGACAGCAGAAAGCGGTATTTGGTTGTCCCGACCTTGCTCATTTCGTTCTCATAGGACACATAGGAACGCAGCGACACGCCGATTCTGTCGGCTGCTTCCTTCTGCGTCAGGCGGCTTTTGAGACGCAGGGATTTCAGTTCAGTCATGATTCTGCACATCCTTTCCATTGCTATTATGCATATTTTGCATATATATGTCAACTAAAATGTGCAAATGTTGCATATCAGACATGGGGAAAGATGCAAGAGCCGGCTGCTTGGATGCGTACTTTTTTCATCATCCCGTTTGCTGCACTGTGTATGCCGGGGGAAAGGAAAGCGGCTTAATAGTGACTATTCTGGGGGAACGAAGGGCGTCCCCGTCATGCCTCCCCCAGACAGAAGAACCGTCCCTTCGTCTGCCCTTCGTCTGCTGTGTGGACTTATGATTCAAGCTTGGCTTGAGTTTTTTTTGCGCAATATCAATTTCAGTCTGCTTCAGATTCCGGCAGCGGCATGGTATGCTATTAACAGGAATCCTGCACCGGACCGCTGTGGAAACGATGAAAGAGCTGAAGAAACTGGGGATTCTGTAAGAAGGAGGGTTGCCGATGGCCGAAAACAAAAAGTTTATCGATATTCACAGCCATATCATCTTCGGCGCGGACGACGGCGCCGGAAGCCTGGATGAAGCCATTGAGCTTTTGAAGCTGGACCGGGAGGAAGGGGCATACGCGGTCTTTGCCACGCCGCACTACGGCATTGAGAATATCTATGCCCCGGACGCCGCGCTGGTGATGCAGAAGTTTGAACTGCTGAAGGAGCGGGCTGCCGCGGAAGTGCCGGAGGTGAAGCTGTACCTGGGAACGGAATGGTACTGCGCCTGGACGCTGGCCAGGAGGATCCGCTGCCGGGAAGCCTTCCGGATGAACGAGACGGACTATATCCTGACGGAATTCCTGGAATACAAAGAAGGCCATGAAAAACCGGAGACGATCTTTTCCAACCTGATGGAGCTGAAGAGCCAGGGGTTCAGACCCATCCTGGCGCATCCGGAACGGTATGCCGCCATGCAGGACGACCGGGACCGGCTGAAGGAACTGACGGACAACGGGATCCTCCTGCAGGTAAACGCTTACGACCTGGAGCTGAACGGCAGCCTGAGGACAAAGAACCTGGCCCGGTGGCTGGCAAAGGAACGGATGATCTCGTTCATCGGGAGCGATATGCACGGCCTGCCGCCGAAGCGTCCCCCGAGGATGAAGGAAGGCCTCAACTGGCTGTATGAAAACACGGATGGGGAATACGCCGACGCCGTCGCCTTCGGGAACGCGGAGAAGCTGCTGCTTGGGGAGTAAGGAATTGTCGCACGGGAGGCGACCTGCCTGCCTGGAAATGGAAGTATCATGGTGAGGTCAGGAAGGAGAAGCTGTGTATGAAGAACATCTGGAGGGAAGGCGTCTTCGGAGTCGTGGTCGGTGATGCCCTGGGCTGCCCGGTGCAGTTTGAGAGCCGGGAGAAAGTGGCGAAGCATCCGGTGACCGGGATGCGCGGGCAGGGGACGTTCAACCTGCCGGCCGGCTCCTGGACGGACGACAGCAGCCTGACGCTGGCGCTGCTGGACAGTATCTGCCGGACCGGAAAAATGGACCTGAAGGATATCATGGGAAATTTCGTGGAATGGCTGGAACACGGCGCTTTTACGCCTTACGGGTATTCGTTTGACATCGGGTTCGGAACGGAGCAGGCGATCCAGTCCTACATGAAGAGCGGGGATCCCTTTACCTGCGGCGGCACCGCGGCCTCAAACAACGGCAACGGCAGCCTGATGCGGATCATGCCGGCCTGCCTGTACTGCTGTGCGAAGGGCATGAGCGACGAGGAGGCGGTCCGGGCGGTCCATGCCGTCGGCAGCCTGACGCACGCGCATATCCGGGCCAACATCGCCTGCGGGCTGTATTTCTTCATGATCCGCGCTGTGCTGGACGGGGAAGGCAGCCTGCAGGAGCGTATGCAGAGAGGCCTGGACCGCGGGTTCGCGTATTATGAAAAAACACTTCAGGATCCCGCGGAGCTCCGGTATTACGACCGCATCCGGGACCTGGAACAATTCGCGCAGGTGCCGGCGGAGAATATCAGCGGCAGCGGCTATGTGGTCGAGACGCTGGAAGCGGTCGCCTGGGCGCTCGTCACGACAGGATCCTTTGAGGAAGGGTTGCTGAAGGTCGTCAACCTCGGCCTGGACACGGATACGACCGGCGCGATCGCCGGCGGACTGGCAGCCTTATACTACGGATATGACGCGATCCCGGCCGCCTGGATCGAAGAGATCCAAAGGAAGGAATGGATCGGAGAGCTCTGCAGTAAGGCAGAAGAGATGATCAGGTGAGCCCCCTGTGCAGACAGAAGAACCGTCCGTTATGTAGTGCCCACTTGTCAAGCGGAAAATGAAGGGCACGGTAAAGGTGCTGAGGAAAGACGGAAATCACGGCAGAGGCCATTCCGTTATACGCGGGTTGGATACCGCAGGCCAATGGTTTCGCCG
>CADBEB010000041.1 GCA_902793605.1 uncultured Eubacteriales bacterium | reverse complement strand
GCATCAGAGAATCAATCACTGGAATTACAGAGTGTGCCTTCCATTCATGTTCGTTCTGCAAACAATAGCAATAGTATTTGCTGTGTATAAGTGGATTCTGTAAGCAATTAAATATTCCTTTGTCCTTTATCTATTCCGGAATATAAGTACTGCCTCGTGCCGCTTTCTTCCGTCGAAGTCTGTCAGAGGATCCCTTCGCGCCAGGCGGTCAGCGGCAGGGTGAAGCTCTGCACGGGCACGCTCTTCACGGGGAGGCCGTGTTCCTTCATGACCTTGTCCAGCGCCCCGGCGATGCCGGAAACATCGCTCATGGCCAGGCAGGTGATTCGGAATTCCCCGTTGTGCTCGATCACATTCAGATGCAGAGTTTTTCCCGCTGCGGGCTTGCAGAGGAAGCGCACGTCCGTGATCTGATCGGCATAGCCGGTTTTATGCAGGGAGCCGATATAATCAAGGTAGAACGTGTCATGGCTGGTCGTCATGAACCCGGCGGGCTTTTGCACCTCTTCCCGGTAATCCGTAGCCTGTTCCATGCGCGTGCGGTACGTCCGGCCGATCATGTTATAGGTGGCGTGGAATTTGTCCGCGATCATCTGCTGCTTCAGCATAGCCCGAAGCTGGGCGGCGCGCTGATCGAAGGGCAGCGCATCCATGGCCGTACCGCTGACGGGAAGTATGGCGCGGCTGGAACAGTTCTTGAAAGTCTCCTCGCAGCCCAGCTGCCGCCGGATGGACACCGGAATATTGGAAAGCACGGGCGCGTCGGCGTCAGGATGCACCCGCAGGATGGCCTCGCCCACCAGCATGGACAGCATGACGGAGGGGGACGTACCATTTTCCTTTACAAACTTCATAAATTCCCCGGAGGGCAGGCGGAAGCCGTACTCCAGCACCTCCTGGGAGCCATTCTGCACAATCTCAGGCAGATGGTAAGCCGCGGGCTGTTCCTGCCGCTGGGGCAGGGTGAAATCAGGGGAGACCTCATACTGCTTTGAGAAGGGCTCTAAGGTTTCTCCCTCCGTCATCCGGGTGCTGTCGGCGCGGATGCCGTTCGGGTCGTATTCCACGCCGTCCTTCATGCAGTAATAGTGATACAGCACAGATTCCAGGAACGCGTTGATACCCTGTCCGTCGCAGAAGCCGTGATACATGGAAAAACAGGTCGTATGGCCGTCCCAGATGAGATCCAGCATATGGTAATTCGTCTCGCTGCCGCCCACATGGCGGATGCTCGCTGTATGCGCCGCCTCCATGGGCAGCGGGTTTTTCGCGTAATACACCGCGCCGTGCTCGATCGTCAGGGTGTCGGACAGATAGGGCATCCGCTGAATCGTTCGATCCAGGGCCCGCTGGAGCAGCTCTCCGTCAATGGGATCGCGGTGGGTGACCTCCACGGTATAGGCGGGAATATCCACCGGCAGGTAGACGTAGGGACTGCCGGAGATGGCCAGCTCCTTTTTCTCAAAGTTCGGACGCGTCATGCTCATGATTCTTTTTCTCCTTTACTGTTTTTCATCAGAAAATCCTGAATGCTGAAATCGTTCTCGTACAGGAAATCCATGCAGTAGACGGGCTTGCCCTTCGGATAATCGGTGTGGAAGTCGCTGACAGCCTTCAGGATCATCACCGCGCTCATGGAGGTGTCCCTCCGCTTGTCAATGAAGTATTCCGCGCCGTCGTCGCTGAAGGCGATGCGCAGCCATTCGGGCATCAGAATGATCCTTACCCGTATGTCCCCCGCGGCGGAATATGCGTCCGTAATGCGCTCGGTGAGCATCTCCTCCACCGCCAGGCGGATTGAAACCACGCGCCGCTGGCTGAAGCCCACAGCCTGGGCCAGTTCGCCGGCCATGCTGGTGACGGGCACGATGGCATAGGTGCTGTTTCTGACCACCACGTCGAACACCGTTACGCCGCCCGCCAGCTCCTCGTCCACCGACAGCCGCAGCAGGCGGTTGAGCATGTCCGCGTGGAGTGCGCGCTGATCCAGCTTGCCGTTGACGTTCAGGGGGAAGCTGTCATACAGGAAGATATGTGAGGGCACCTTGTACCGGGCGATCACGCTCCTCAGGGCTGTTTTCAGCGCCTCCTGGTCAAAGCTCCTGCCGCCGTCGGTCATGGTGACACAGGCCTCCACGCTTTCGCCGTAGATGGAATGAGGAGCACCCATGACCTTGGCCTCGCGGATGTTCTCCATCCGGTTCAGGGCGCCTTCGATCTCAGCGGGCGATATGTTTTCACCGCCCCGGATGATGACATCCTTGATGCGGCCCGCCAGGTGCAGATACCCTTCCTCGTCGAAGGAGCCCAGATCGCCGGTGTGCAGCCATCCGTCCTCGTCAATGGGCTGCTTCTCCCTTGACAGCTTGTCATAGCCGTTCATCAGGTTGCAGCCCCGGGCGACCACCTCGCCAACCTCCCCCTGGGGAAGGAAGCCGCCCTTGCCGTCGGAAATGCGTACGTCCACCCCCTCGACGGCCTGCCCCACCGTCTGGGCCCGTTTTTCCACCATGTCGGAAGGCCGCACCATGGTCAGCGGCGCGGCCTCGCTCTGTCCGTACATATTGATGAAGGTCGCGTTGGTGTACTGCAGCTCCAGCCGCATCATCTGCACAGGCGTGGACATGCCGCCCGCGATCATGCAAAGATGCAGGTTCGGCACCACGTTGGTTTCAAAGCCCTCCGCGTCAGCCAGGCCCTGATAGATCGCGCCAACCGCCGCCATATCAGACACGCGATAGGCGTCGATCTCCCGAACCAGCGTGCCCGGCTTGTAGTCGGCGGGCAGGCACACCGTCTTTCCGCGGCACAGGTAGGCGTAGCTCATCAGCAGGCCCAGGATGTGAAACAGCGGCACGGCCACGCATACGCTGCGGCCCGCGTATTCACCGATGTTTCCGTTAAAGGCATCCGCGTCAAAGCTCAGTGCCGCCTGGGAGATCTGCACCGCCTTGGGCTGGGATGTGGTGCCGGAGGTAAAGATAATGAAGGCGGTCGCGTTCTCGTCGGAGGTGTCGGGCATATCCTCCGCCGCCTCGTCCCGGAATGCATGCCCCAGATCAACCTTGGCGGGGCGAATGTCCAGGCAGCGCGTTTCCGGGATCCCCGCGAGGGCGGCCAGCCCGCGCATGGCGTCCGGGTCTTTCTTCGTCTCTCCGTTGTCACCGCACAGCAGGAAGCCCGTCTCCGTCATCCTCAGCAGCTCGGCCGCGTCCCTGCTGCTCATGCTGTAATTCACCAGTACGGCAGTGCCACCCGCCCGGACGATGGCAAAAAAAGCAATCAGCCAGTTGGCGCAGTTGTAGCTCCACAGCGCCACCCGGCTGCCCTTCCCGACACCCATCTCCCGGAGCTTTTTTTCAACGCCCCGGATTCCCTTTAGCATGTCCTCATAGGTACAGCTGCCGCCGTTGCCGGCGATAGCCAGTCGACCGGGATAGTCCCGGCTGATCCGTATTGACAGCAGACTGCTTGCCATAGCATTCCACCTTCCCCGTTTTACAGAGCAATTGATCTCCGTTGTTTCTTTCGTCGCGATGGCATCATGCTCTTTCCAGATTCGCAGCAGCGGTTCGGAGCTCCGCAGGCTGCGCACATACCATACCACACATTACTGTTCTCTTTCAACTGACGTATCAACTCTCTTGCTTTCCGCATGGCTCTGAAGGATGAGCCTGGGATAATATGCCCTCTGATACGCGGCATACTTCTGAAAGGAATCCACGGCGATTTCATTGATATCGACCTTATACTCTGCTTTCATGGTCTCGATCGCCTGGCTGATCTGCTGATACCGATATTGATTATGCGCGTCCGGCATGGAAGCAAAGTAATCCCTGCACTTCTCATAGCTGACGAAGTGCTCATATTCCTTCGCTTCTTCATTTGTTTCCCGGTACTTCAGCGGACAGACAATAAACACATTCAATAATTGCATAATAATCTATTTAAAATCGATATTATACATTTATGAGCCTCCGTGGTATAGTTGTATCAACAAAGAACAACTGCAATCAACAATTCAGGAAAGGTACAGAAGGAGGATACGATATGTTTACCAAGAAGAATACTTTGAAAGAGATCATGACCGATCCGAGGATCGCACCATACGCAGATCGGTTCATTGTGGGTCTGAACCTGAAACAGGCACCGTTTTATGGATCGACGATCGAAGAGATCTCCAGACAGAGGATCTTTCATGGATATTCGTTGTTGAATGGATTCAACCGCCTCCTGGAAGCGGCTGAAGAAGGAGATTTCACCTATCCGTTGTATACGGAAGAAGAGATCAAAGCTGACCCGAGAAAGGAAGAAGCATATTTCATGTACTTCCCATCCATGGATCCGGATGCGGATGAGAAACCCTTCCTTGTTTGTGTTCCCGGCGGCGGCAACACCCAGATCTGGAACATATCCGAAGGATTCCCGATCGCCAATCATTATAATCAGCTGGGATATCATGTGGTCGTATTGAATTACCGCGTCGGTGGAAAGAAATTATATCCAGCCCCGCTGGCGGATATGGCGCAGCTGCTCAGGTACATCGAAGCCCATAAAGCGGAACTGCATCTGAACGCAGGCCATTACTTCATCGCAGGTTTTTCTGCGGGCGGCTATCTGGTCGATTCCTGGTGTACGGACAATCACGGCTATCCTGCATATGGCCTGCCTGCACCGATCATAAATATCTCTGTTTATGGCTTCGTCTCCTGGAGAGGCGTGCGCACAGGGCATGATGTCGGAGGCTGGAGCATGACGACCCATGGTCTCAGCCTGGAAGAAGCTGCGGAGTCCGACTGGAATGTGGAAGACCATATCAGTTCATTCCCGCCGACCTATATCCTGCACGGGGATAACGACCATGCCTGTGGCTTCATCAATTCCCGCATCCTGGCAGATGCTTTGCAGAACGCAGGCATCCCGTATGAATTCGAGATCGGCCATGGTATGGATCATGGCTTTGGAGAAGCTTTGTTCAGTGAGCTTCGCGGATGGATTGAGCGGAGCGTGGCTTTCTTGAACAAAATCGAAGGAGTCGCGGAGCGCAAATAAAGGATCATGGAATACAACTCCCCCTGGACCCCTGTTTCGGGCGACGCAAAGCCGGCGTCGCCTTTTTCATTTTGTTCCCCTTGAAAGCACAATTATTTTGTGCTATTATGGCAAAAAAAAGGAGCGGAGGAACCCGGCATGCAGATTGACGCACCGCCCAAACCCGAAAAGTCCTATGTGACCGTCCTGGCCTCGATCGATCAGACCGGCCTCATGGAACCCCGGGAGATCATCTGGCCCGATGGCCGGAAGTTTCCTATCGACAAGGTGGAATGCTGGCGCAAGGCCCTGGACCACGGACCGGAGACCACCCTATTATGTTATTGAGATCGGAGGCAGGAAACGGATCCTGTATTTTACCCAGAGCTCGATATGCAGCATTGTCAATATGGGCCGGTGGTATGTGGAATCCGCGCATCAGTAAAAGTCAACGTTTCTCCGCCAACTCCTGAAGCATGACGACCTCGACCATCTAAGAATATTTTTCTTCCCCATAGGAAAACCCGGAATCGCTTGCGTCTGTTGTATAAGTATTAATCCGTGCTTCAGGATGAGCACCACAACCTTTCCATGATGTTATCAAGTCCTTGTTCAGTTCCCACAGTTCCTGCTGTACAAATTCATCATATGAGTCCCCAATTACAATGAACGATTTTTAGTAAAAGGCTCATCCGTTTTCTCCCTCATCTATAGCGGTTCGCTTACTCCAAAGCAGATAATCAATCTTTTTCACATCCGTGATCCAGGCATAAGACGGAAGCCATCGATCAAATTCAGCAATATTCTCCCGCGCCTCGTCCGTCTTCAGGTATTCCGCGTACCATGCTTCGATCTGATGATAGATCTCAACTGCATTGCCGATTTTCTCCCGGGGATTCTTCCCTTTCAGTTCCAGTCCGAGATTCTGCAACACATACTGGTCCCAGATCGGCTTTTCCGGATCAATGGTCGCAATCATCTTGGAAGAAAACGAAGCTTCCACATTGCCGGTTTCCGCATACAGGGAACCGATCACATCCGCGAATGAAAAGTGATGCTGCTTTGCTCGTTCAAACAGTCGATAATAGCACTGCCGCCATTCAGCATTCCGCCGGACACGATAGAAGGCATTGAACGCATGCTGAAACGCAGCATCGGAGGGACGGTTGCTATAAAACAGTTTTTCGTTTGTTCGCCTTTCATTCCAGACTGGAGCATGATAAAATAACGGCATACGAGCAGAGTTCCGGAGGTGCAGGATGGACGAAAAGCAACAATACAATGAAGCTGTACAGATGATCAAAACCGCCATTTTACAGAGCCAATATGATGCTGCACGCTCCGTAAATGAGAAGCAACTCATGCTTTATTATGGTATCGGGAAGTACATATCTTCAAACTCCAGAAATGGTTTCTGGGGTAAAGGTGCAATCGATGCGATTAGCGAACAGTTAAACCGGGAACTGCCCGGGCTCAGAGGTTTTTCTGCCAGAAACCTGCGAAATATGCGCGGTTTCTATGAAGAATGGAAAGTATTGGAACAAAATGACCCTACACCTCATTTGGCAGACACATCTGCCAAAATGGAGAAAGTGCTGATTCCAATTTGGCAGACGCAAATGCCAAATTCCCATGGTATTCCGATTCAATCTTTCCTGAGGGTTAGTTTCTCACATCACATTCTGATCTTATCAAAAGTCAAGGACCAGGATGAGCGATTGTTCTATATACAGAAAACCGTAATCGATATGCTCAGCTATAAAGAGCTTAGCCAGAGTATTGCCCGCGATGACTATCACCATCAGGGAAGTCTGCCGAATAACTTTATACAGACGCTTCCCGCGGCAGAGCAGGCATTCAGAGCAATCAGCACCTTTAAGGATGAATATCTTCTGGACTTTATCAATGTGGAAGAGCTGAATATCCGGGAACGGGAAGATGTCGATGAACGCGTTGTTGAGAATGCCATCATTCATCATGTGAAGAACTTTATCCTGACATTCGGAAAGGATATACCGCTTTGTATCTGAGTGCGTTCTATTTCCCGGGAGAAGAAGCCGAATCCGATTTCATGTTCGGGCTGAAGACGACTTATGACCAGTCTGTATATCCATACGGTATCCTTCCAAAGGCCGGCCTGAATGAAATCATCTTTCGCCCGGTGACAATCCTCTATGGCGGAAACGGCAGCGGCAAAAGCACGGCTCTGAACGTGATCGCTGAAAAGCTGCGGCTGGAACGGAACAGTGCATATAACCGTTCCCGATTCTTCCAGGATTATGTGGACCGGTGCAAAGCTGCCCAGGATGAACGGATTCCCAAAGGCAGCCGAATCATCACAAGTGATGATGTGTTTGATATGATGCTGGATATCCGGTCAATCAATGAAGGGATCGACCGCAAACGGGAAGAACTGGCGGAAGACTATTACACACTGAAACGTGAAAAATTCCAGCTCAAATCCCTGGACGACCTTGATCATCTGCACAGGATCAACCAGGCCCGAAGCAAGACCAAAAGCCGCTTTATCGAAAATGAATCCGGGAAAAGCCTGCGGGAACGGTCCAACGGAGAAAACGCAATCATGTTCTTCCAGAGCAAGATTGAGATGGATACCCTGTGCCTGCTGGACGAGCCGGAAAACAGCCTGAGTCCGGAGAATCAACTGGTTCTGGCCGATTTCCTGTCGGAATCGGTCCGGTACTGCGGAAACCAGCTGGTAATCAGTACGCATTCTCCCTTCCTTCTGGCTCTGCCGGGGGCAAAGATCATCGATCTGGATCATCATTCCCGGATCGCGGAGAACTGGACGCAGCTGAAAAACCCCAGGGTGTATTATGATTTCTTTAAAAAGCACGAACATGAATTCGAATAATCGGCAGAACCGAAAGAATCCTGCACAGATGAACAGTGCAGGATCTTCTCATAAAACTGTTTTATGGGCTCTGTGAAATGTTTTCTGTAAATACCGGTCTTCTACGATAAAACCGTGTTAGTGGTGGCCGGATGGCAGTCTCTGCTATCCGGCCTCCCCATAATGTCAAGCGAAAATCGTTGACTTTAAAGGATTTCTTTCTTCCCAGGCACTGGGAATTCCAACAGACGAGTCCCGGCTATAGGCATTGATTCGCATCAAGTGCCTCAAAATAGCTCCAGATCGGTTCAGAAAACAAGACGTCGTCACATCGGGTCATCAAATACCCATCCTTTGCTACGGCAGCGAACCTCCCATGTCCAACAGGGTCTGAGCCCTAACTTCCTTCGTACTGCCTGTCCATAGCCTGGGTGTCAGCTAAGCTCTTGAACGAGGTCATAAGCCCCATGGTCGCATCTGCGCTGACATCTGACCCATCTGCTGAAATTCCCATTGTCTCCGCACAGCACTCTTTGGAGTGGACGCTTTCTGTGCTTAGTAGCCTAACCTTGGTAGTGGGAGTAGCGCTCCCTTCCAATCGCCCCCCGAGGAGGGCGGCGCGCCGATTTACGCCGCTGTTGCTTTGTTGAGATCCCTCATCACAATCGCCGGATCGTATTCTGTTCCATTCTTTAGCATTCCGAAGAAAATCCTGATTATTTTTCCTGCGATTGCCATCAAAGACTGCATCTTTTTAAGTGGATTATCCTTCCTCGTTGTGTAGTACAGGTGATATGCTTTCATTTCTTTATTGCTTTTCACCATACATCTCGCCAACTGGAAAAGGACCCATCTTAGCCGTTTGCGTCCTCTACGGCTAATTCCTGACAGTCCTTTTCACTTTCCAGAACTGTTTTCCACTATTGCCAGCCCAGCAAGTTTCTGTATCTGCTTAGGATCTGTAAACCGACTGATATCACCTACTTCTGACAGAAAACCAGCAACCGTTATTACTCCTGCACCAGGCACGTTTAACAACCGTTCTGCGCCTGGAATCCTTGCCAGAAGTTCTGTAATGATCTGCATCATGTTGCTCAGTTGCCTGCTCAACAGATCATGCTCTTCCATCAACTGCCACAATTCCTGCCGTACTGCCTCACACCCTTTCCGACCAATGCTTCTTTCTGCTGCTGCAACCAACTTCTTGGCCCGGTTGATTCCAGCTGCTCGGATCTTTGCTTCCCGCCAAGTCTGGCAGATACCCTCCACTCCCAAAGTAAGGATATCCGATGGGAGCAGTGCTCTCATCAGGATCATCAGGCCCAAGATAGCATTGGCCTTCCCATAAACTTCCTTGTATTCCGGGAAGTAGATGTCAAACCAGCGAATCATCCTATTCTCATTCCGGCTTAGAGCTTCCACTAAGTCGCACCGCCGATTGAATGCCACTCTAAGTTCCGCATAGATGTCTTCCGGAATATAAGGAAACATGTATCTTCCTTCTGTTACCAGCTTTGCGATCACTAACGGATCTTTGCGGTCGTTCTTCGTCTGAGTGTTGTCGTCCATCTCTTTGCTGTGCTTTACATGCTGCGGAGCCACCAGCACGAGCTTGACATCATGATCCCTCAGATAGTCTGCCAGATTGAACCAGTAATGTCCTGTGGGTTCGAGTGCCACGAAGATCTTCGTAAGATGATTCTCCACAGCCAGGTGGAATGACCAGTTTACAAACCTATCAAATCCATCTCTTGTGTTTGCAAATTCAAAAGGTTTCTTGCTGACTTCGAATCCTCTTGCCAGGATCGCCCTGGCATAGTGTTTGTCGCTTCCGATATCCACTCCAACCACCAAGGTCTTGTCTGTCACTTGCGCGATCTTCTTGTTCTGTGTATCATTCATCTTGGCACCCTCCAGTATTATGATTTTCGCCAACTTTGGCCGGTCAGCGATTTTCATTCTACTGTAGGGTGCTTTCTGTTTCAACTGCCCGCCTCCTTGCCGGGTTCACTTTGAATTATACAGGAAGCTTCCCACTTGGGACACCTCCGGCGCCCTCATTATCCAAAAACAGATGCGTCAAAAATGCATCATCTCCGAAAAACTGCAAATAATAGGAAAAAAAAGAAAAAAGACCGTGCATCGCTGCACGGCCGAAAATGGTCCGGAAGAAACCGTCCCCCCACGGTCCACGGGCAGTCAACCGGCCGGACTTTCACGGGTGGGGCCAATTCGGCGCGAAGCGCCAATATACTTCGGGAACAGACAAGCAGGTTTCCGGCCGGAGAGAAGCGAAGCGGGAACGGAGGCCGGCGGGACTGCGTCGGGTACGGCCGGGTGGGTGGGCCCTACCGCTTACGATTGAAGAAAGGCCGGGCGGCGCCCGCACCGCAGGGAACTGCCGGATCATGTATCCGGCACTGCTGCGGGGCGGGCTGACGCCAGGCCGGAGCTGCAGGGAGAGTAACTTGGCGCGCAGCGCCTCTCTGGGCCGGGACGCGGAAAACAATGCTCCCGGCCAAGATTTAAAACAAAAACGAAAGCTAATTCCTTTTATAAGAATAAAGTCAGTGATGTCGAAAAGCCGGGAGGCTTTATCAGCAAAGCCTCCCGGGCATATAAGGTGCATTATAAGTTCAGGGATTACAATCAAGTACAAGGTTTCCTTTGAACAGTTCATGAGCAAGGATCAGGCTAGTGCCCGAGAGGAACCGCATACCCCGCAAAGTCCAGATTGAAGAGCTTTGCGGGCTTTTTTAGTTTTTGGGAATATGGTATTATAAAAGTCGATGACCAGTATGATAATCTGTACAGGAAATCAGACAAGCAACCATACTGCCGGATACAGGAGGAAACAGCATGATCGCGAACACACCGCCCATGGGATGGAACAGCTGGGACTGCTACGGGGCTGCCGTGACGGAGGAGACTGTACGCAAAAACGCAGAATACATGGCAGAATACCTGAAACCATATGGCTGGGAATACATTGTGGTGGATATCCAGTGGGCCAACGCTTCTGCCGCCGGTCATGCCTATGATCCATTCGCTGACCTGGCCATGGATGAATACGGCCGCCTGCTTCCCGCGGAGAAACGCTTTCCCAGTGCAGCAGGCGGGAAAGGCTTTCGCCCGTTGGCGGACTATGTCCATTCTCTGGGATTGAAGTTCGGTATTCATATCATGCGTGGTATGCCGCGCATGGCTGCCCACAGGCACATGCCGATTGAAGGCAGCGAATACAGCTGCAGCACGGCGGCTGACCCGCATTCCATCTGCTTGTGGAATCCTGATATGTATGGCCTGCGCTGCGAGTTGCCGGAAGCCAGGGCGTATTATGACAGTATCTTCCGCCTCTATGCCGCCTGGGGGGTGGACTTCATCAAGTGTGACGATATCGCCCGGGAGTATCCGCGCTGCAGGCGGGAGATCGAACTGATCTCCGAGGCCTGCCGGAATTGCGGCCGGGAGATGGTGCTTTCCCTTTCTCCGGGCCCGGCGCCGCTGGAACAGGCGGAGCATCTAAAACAAAACGCAAATATGTGGCGTATTACCGACGATTTCTGGGACGACTGGCGGCTGCTGAAAGCGATGTTTGAACGTGCTGAAAAATGGTGCCTCCATGCCGGGCCTGGCCACTGGCCGGATGCGGACATGCTGCCCGTCGGCGCCCTGCGGCAGTGCGACAGCCCGGACGGCTGGACGCGCTTTACCCATGCGGAGCAGCGGACCATGATGTCCCTATGGTGCATGATGCGTTCCCCGCTGATGATCGGCGGCGAGATGACAAAGAACGATCCGTTCACGCTGGATCTGCTGACGAAGCGGGACCTGTTGGAGATCGAAACAGCCGCCTGGTGTGCGCATCCCCTGTGGACAACGGAAGCGGAGAGCGCCTGGGTCGCGCCAAGAAAGGACGGGAAGGGGCTGTATCTGGCACTGTTCAACCTGAGCGATAAGAAACACGCTGTCACCGTGAGCGCGGAAGAGGCGGGGCTCGGTATCCTGAACGGCCGGGAGATCTGGAGCGGAAAAGAAACCCGGAAAGCGAAACAGCTCAGATCCGTTCTTGAACCGCACGGCGCTGCCGTCTGGCGTCTGTACTGAATCAAAATCCGATCAAAATATCCTGTAACGGAATCCACCTTCAGGCGTCCGACTGTCGAGGATCGATAACGGTCTGTCTGTTCCCATACTTCGCTTCGCTCGTTCGGTCAGGTTCGCTATAGTCGTGATCCTCGCCTTGGAGCGGCGGTCTCACTCCTTAGCTCACCACGCTTCCGCATCGCTTCATCCGCCACTGGCGGCGCTCTGCTCCGCGCCCATGATGTGAACGATGTGCTCCAATACCATTGCAACATTCCTGAGCCCCGCTGTAAAGATGGGACATCTCGGTTCCGGCACTTTCCTGCTCTTCAATTTCATGTGGATTCCTTTCCTCTGGGGATTCCTGTTCACCGGTCCCATGAAAACCCTTCCGCCGAAGGAAAATCTGTTCTTGTTCCATCTTCCGGAAAAACCGAACTGGATTCTGTTCGGTTTGGGCGTTGTCCTGATTCTGGTCGATATCTTTGTCTTTGGTCCGGGCATCTTCTTCTGAAGACAAAGGGAAGGCAAAGGGACGGTAAGACAAACGGACGGTTCTTCTGTCTGCACGGTTCAGGCGATCTCCGGAATGAACTGCCATGAACAATGGGAACATACCGTGAAAAAAAGCTGCGGGTCATTTTGATTGCCATCCGGGGGAAGAACAACGTATAATAAGATGAGGCCGGTAAAACGGGCCGGAACGAAGAACAACGGGAGGATGAAAATCACGGATACCGAAAAGAAATACACCGAAGAAGAAATCAAGGCCATCGCGAACGAGGAAATCCGCAAATCGGGTCTGAAAGCGAACAAAGAGCTTACTTTGGATGAAATGGCTAATGTTTCCGGAGGTGACTTTATTATCAAGACAAAGGACGGACGGTACTTCGGTCTGCACAGTCCATGCGGTTTCCGGAAGGATCCGCATGAATGACAGCGCCTTGATCAGTATCCGAACCGTTCCCTTTGTCCTCATAATACAGCCGTTGACCGTCCTTGAGCGTGAAATAACTCATATCCTGTCCTTTCCGTCAATCTGATCCGTATAATACACAATCCTGCCGCCCAGTTCGGCAAAACTCTTTCCGAAGGTGGCATAATCAATGGTAACTGTTGTTCCCGCGTTGGGATCGCGGTATGTCAGAGAAGTATCGTCATAGCCGCAGACCACCACCGCGTGCTCACCGCCGGGCCAGTACACCATTTCTCCTTTTTCATCCAGCCAGCACCAGCGGTACATGATATCCCGCATCGGTGCGGACACATACCAGGCCAGCACCGGATTTCCGGTATCCAGAATGGCTTTGATCTCGTCTATGGTTGCACCGGTTTTTGTGACCACACCAGGCTTGAACTGCTCCGCCACCTGCGCGATGGGTTCGTTGAAGACACCGTAGGAGTATTCGCTGCGGGGATCTCCGACAAATTCCCGTTCCGGATTCGCCCCATGGCGTACGCCGGATTCATCATCATAGGGCTGTGCTCCCATCGGAAGGAGATCGTAGATGTCGTCTACCTTTACGTCCACGCCGTAGTAGTTCAAAAGCATATACAGGGAAACGCTTTCACAGCCGGTCGGATAATCCGGATACTGGCAGAACTCGATGACGTCCAGCATGACGCCGCTTTCAGCACCATGCTTCTCTTCCACGCTTCCGTCCGGTTTCCTGTCTCCGGGCTTCCACTGGTTCCATTTGACCGGCGTTACGACCCCGGTGTACAGGTACAGCTTCTTTGAGAACGCGTCAGCCGCTTCCTGCGTGAAAAGCGGATTGTAGTAATTTGCCTGTACGGCGGCAACCATTTCCGGCGTGATGCCCTCCATGCGCCATGCCCAGAGCGGATGATCGTACATCCATTTTTCGCTGTAGCCTTTTTCTCCGATGACGATGGTGGAGGGAGAAGCAAAGTGCGCCATGGCCGCTGCCTGATCATCTCCCAGAAGCAGGTCGATTTCTTCCTCAGTAAACGCTTTGCGGTGTACCATCAGGCTGGCGTCTGAGAGCACCTCCCGCAGCGCCGCCTCATCCAGATCATGCGTATGGATAAAAGAGTAGATATTCGCGTAATCCATCAGGGTCAGGGCGTACGCGGGCTTATCCGCAACATACTCATACTCCCAGCTGTAGCCGCCTTCCGCCATTTTCATCAGGGCTTCCGGCAGGGACGCGAGGCGCTCGTTGCAGGGCTTCGCGTAATAGGGCGAGGATGCGCTGGCCGTTCCGAAAGGCGCTTCCGGCAACTTCTGCGCTTCATTCGCTGTCCAGATGGCCTGCGCGGCCTGCGCGAGTTCAGCACGGGTCAGGACGTCATCCGTTTGTGGAACCAGCCCATCCGGCGCATCATCCAGGAAACGCTGACAAAGTTCATCCAGTAAGTTTCCTGTTAGTGCGGTGTTTCCCTTGAACTGGCCATCCTCACCAGAATAAATACCTGCCTGTTTTGCCCATAGAGCGGCCTTCTCGTGGTCCGAACCGGCGGCTACATCCGAGAAGCCTTCCGCCTCCATGTCCGGTTCCGGCTTTCCGGCGATTCGCCACAGCATTTCAACCGCTTCTGCACGAGTGGAGGCACGGTCCGGAAGGAAGTAGCCGGTTGGATAAGGATCCATCAGCCCTTTTTCCAGAACAAACGAGGTATATTCATGATAGGTCGGAAGCGCAGGCTGCGGATATTCTTCTCCTTCGGACAAGCTAACCCAGGGAATGAAAATTCGGTTCAGCTCGGATATCCAGGTTTTCCCGTTTGCACGTTTGATGTCCAACGTATTGATCTGGCAGCAGCGGGTCCGTTGGCGTTTGCCGCTGTAAGGGCTCATCAGGCTGCTGACCGTACTGACAACATAGTACTGTCCTGCCTGTTTGCCCAGATACATCATCTGATGTCCGGGGAAATTCAGCAGCGAACCGAGGGGCAGGGCGTCCAACAGCGCTTCCTTTTCTTCCAACGTGTACGCGCCGATCATGATGCGCGGCATGCTTTCCACCAACTGCTGCCAGGTGCCGTTTCGTGGCATATCCAGACCGAAGCAGCAGAAAATGGAGTGATTGAGACTGGTGCAGTCCTCGTTATTCAGTCCCGCGCCCCAGCCATACGCGTCGCCTAGGGAGGCCAGTGCCACCTTCGCCAGGTTGGCGGTCGTTAGCGGCAGATAGTCCTCGCTCACGCATTCCCGGGCGTTAATCAGGGCGGGTCTTTTGCTGTAGCTGCCGTCCTCATTCCGCACGGGCAGATATACGGCATAGTTATGCAGCGGCAGCCGGTTGATCACCAGCGCGTCCGGATCTGTTTCTTCCATTCGCTCCAGCACGGTGCCCATGGTAATCATACGACCGGATGCCTGTGACGCGGAATTGGAATAGTCCGTATACATCTTGTCGCCCCAGAATACCAACCGCTTTTCGGCAGGAAGATCCCAGGCGGACAGCCATTCTTCCTTATCTTTGCAGATGGCAATATCCTCCACGCGCACCCAGCCGGTGCAGCAGGAGGTGGTGACGCCGAAGTATTTTCCGTCCGCTGATGTGGAATAAACGGCGACCGGCTCATTGACCCGGATGCCGACCAGCGGCTGATAATCAAAATCGATGTCAGAAGGATCGTCCAGCAGCTGCCCGTCCCACGGGAAGGTGATCAGATCGGTCCTGTTCACGGCGATTCCCCAGCGTACGGACATTTCTTCCGTCGCGTTCGGATCGATGACGTTTGCGGTAATGATGTCGAAATCTTCCTGCTCCAGCTTTTTTCCGTTCTGATCCCAGATCCAGCCCAGATAGTATTTGACATCGTCCGCCGCGCTTTCCTGCAGAGCCTGGTTTCGGGCCACGCCGTCGTAGGTCTCTTTCAGGCTTCTCATATCGCGCCGGTTAGATCCTTCTGTGGCAATGGCAGCGGCATTGATTTGCGCGATTTCCTCCGGCGTCGCCAAAAGCGCGTCCGGATCGTTCGTCAGGCCGGACCAGAACGCGGGATCCGTCATCTCTTCCGTAACACCCGGCATGAATTGCGGTGATTGAGCTGCGCGATCGGCTTTTGCCGGAATCGGCGCTGTCACAACGCAGCACAGCAGCAGAACGTAGCATAGAAGCAAAACACTGTATTTCCTGATTCGAGACATCTGAGTTTCCTCCTGACCAATCGATGGTCATTCACGAAATAAAGGTGGAGCTTCGGAAAACATCAATACTGTTCAAAAATGGCTTCCAGCTGTTCCTGACTGGTTTCTCCCGTCAGCGCCAGTCTCAGCAGGATCGCCGCTTTCTGCGGAGGCAGCGTATTTGCTGCCGCGGTGTTTTTGCATAGAAGGTTGTCCTTTGTGATAACTCCGTCATCAATTCTGGAGGAAATAATCACAGGAATATCCTCATGCATTCTGCCAAAATACCGATAGCCAAGCCTGGTCAGATGTACCATCGCCGGCATCTGAACCCGGGTCGCCTCATTGAACGCGGCATAAATTGTTCCCACAACTGATTTATCGAACAACTCTTCTACTCTTCCAGATCCAGATCCTTCATCATTTCATCAACTTTGTCTACATAATCCTCATCGCCAGGCTCAATGTCATCTGAACAATTAGAACACTCCAGTGTTTCCTGGGCTTGTGTTTATTCGCAGCAAATCATCCATCTCTGCTAACCCCTGTCTACATCTGTTCCTGCTGTTCCATCAGCAGATCATAGAAATACTCCCGGTCTATCAACGGCAGAATCCCTCCGCCCAGGTCCGGTTCTTCCTCCCCGTCCCATTCCTCGTCCGATTTATACGCCGTGGTCTCCTCATCAAACTCTGCCACGGCCTATTCCCCCAGCACCTCATCGATCGCTTCCTGCAGATAGCCCGCATATGCCTCCCGGACGTGTTCCGGCGCGGAGATCGTCATATCTTTGCCGTACTGGAACACCCAGGCATAGAACGTCGGGGACAGGTGGACCTTTACCGTGACTTCCAGGAAATCGCGTTTTTTCTTCAGGGTGACGTTCTCCCCGAACTGGTCAGCGACCTGGTTTACCAGGAACGGTTTCAGCCGGAGGGTGACCGTTTCCTCCGGTCCGTCGAACATGCAGAAGATCCTGTCCGAATGATCCTCCAGGCGCAGCTCTTCCGGCACTGGCCTCCGTTCCTTCGCGCTGATCTTCGGGACCTCCATCCGGTCGATCCGGAACCGGGCGATATCCCCGTGCTTTTCACTCCAGCCGACCAGGTAATACCGGTCCTTCTTCCAGATCATCGCATAGGGAGATACCTCATAGATATAACCGCCGTGCTTCGGTTGACTCTTCATGTCCGGCGTATATTCATAGTGTTTGAAACGGATCCGTTTGTTCCGGTCCATGGCGGTCCTGATCGTCTGCACGGTATAGAGCGTCGACTCATTGGGCGCCTTGACCTGGTCATCCGTCAGGATGCAGGGCCGGAGGCTTTCCCGCTGGGAAGGCCCGGCCAGCATCCGGATCTTATCGATCAGCCGGTCGCTCTTGCTCCTCGAAATGAACTGGCCGGCGGAGATCGCGTCGATCAGGATCTGAAGCTCCGCTTCCGACCACTCCCGGCCCAGGTATTTGAAGAACGTTCCCTTGC
>CADBEB010000040.1 GCA_902793605.1 uncultured Eubacteriales bacterium | reverse complement strand
CGTGGTCTTGCCGTGGTCAACGTGTCCGATCGTTCCGATGTTTACATGGGGCTTTGTCCGTTCATAACGTCCTTTTGCCATTTGGGGTTTCCCTCCTTAGTCAATCTTCGTTAGGTGATAAGAACTCAGTCCGCGCTCTTGCGGCCGATGATCTTTTCTGCGACGGATTTCGGAACTTCCTCGTAGTGGTCGAACTGCATGGTGAACATGCCGCGGCCCTGCGTACGGGAACGAAGGTCTGTCGTGTAGCCGAACATCTCGCTCAGCGGAACATAGGCGTGAATGATCTGGTCCTGACCGCGCACTTCCGTGCCGTCCACCCGTCCGCGGCGGCTGGACACATTGCCCATCACGTCGCCCAGGTACTGGTCGGGAACGATGATCTCCACCTTCATCATGGGCTCCATCAGGCAGGGATCAGCCTTGCGTACGGCTTCCTTGAAAGCCATGCTCGCGGCGATCTTGTACGCCATTTCGGAGGAGTCCACTTCGTGGTAGGAACCGTCCGTCACCGCAGCCTTGAAGTTGACCACTTCGTAGCCGGCGATGGCGCCGCTCTTGGCAGCCTCCTGGATCCCCTGGTCGATCGAGGCGATGTATTCCTTCGGAATCACGCCGCCGACGATCCGGCTCTCAAACTCATAACCCTTGCCGGGTTCCTGGGGTTCGAGCTCGATCCAGCAGTGGCCGTACTGGCCGTGGCCGCCGGTCTGCCGGACGTAACGTCCTTCGGCCTTGGCGGGCTTGCGGATGGTTTCCTTATAGGTGACCTGGGGCTTGCCCACGGTCGCCTCAACCTTGAACTCGCGCAGCAGGCGGTCCACGATGATCTCAAGGTGGAGTTCGCCCATGCCGGCGATGATGGTCTGGCCTGTCTCCTGGTTGGTATAGGTCTTGAAGGTCGGATCCTCTTCAGCAAGGCGCTGAAGCGCGTAGGTCATCTTCTCCTGACCGGCCTTGGTCTTGGGCTCGATGGCAACTTCGATCACGGGATCCGGGAAGACCATGCTTTCCAGGATGATCTGATGATTCTCGTCGCACAGGGTGTCGCCTGTCGTGGTGTCTTTCAGACCCACTGCGCCGGCGATCTCACCGGTGTAGATGGTATCGACCTCTTCCCGGTGGTTGGCGTGCATCAGCATGATGCGGCTGATGCGCTCCCGCTTCTGCTTCGTGGAATTCATCACATAGTTTCCGGCGCTCAAGGTACCGCTGTATACGCGGAAGAACGCCAGTTTGCCGACGAAGGGATCGACCATGATTTTGAATGCCAGCGCGGAGAAGGGCTCGTCATCGGAAGGATGCCGTTCCATCTTCTTCTCCGGATCGTCGGGATCAACACCGTCGATCGCCGGGATATCCAGCGGGCTCGGCATGTAGTCGATCACCGCGTCCAGCAGGGGCTGAACGCCCTTGTTGCGATAGCTGGTGCCGCACAGGACAGGATTCATGGAGCAGTCAATCGTGCACTTGCGGATCGCTGTCCGGATCTCTTCCTCGCTCAGCTCCTCGCCCTCCAGGAATTTCTCCATCAGGGTGTCGTCCGTCTCAGCAACCTTTTCGATCAGGTTCGCGCGGTATTCATCAGCGATCTCCTGCATGTCAGCCGGGATCTCCTCATCGCGCACATCCTGTCCGAGGTCATCATAGTAGATCTCTGCGCGCATACGCACCAGGTCGATGATGCCGCGGAAGGTGTTCTCCTTGCCGATGGGAAGCTGGATCGGAACGGCGTTGGCGCCGAGGCGGTCCTTCATCATGTCCACCACGCGGAAGAAATCTGCGCCGGTGATATCCATCTTGTTGACGTAGGCCATCCGGGGAACCCGGTAGGTTTCCGCCTGTTTCCAGACGGTTTCACTCTGGGGTTCCACGCCGCCTTTGGCACAGAAGACGCTGACCGCGCCGTCCAGCACCCGCAGGCTCCGTTCCACTTCGACCGTGAAGTCAACGTGGCCGGGCGTGTCAATGATGTTGATCCGGTACTGTTTCCCCGCGTTGTTCGGATCATGGGGATCGTGCCAGAAGCAGGTCGTGGCAGCGGATGTGATCGTGATGCCGCGCTCCTGTTCCTGGGCCATCCAGTCCATGGTGGCCGTTCCTTCGTGGGTTTCACCGATGCGGTGGTTCTTTCCTGTGTAGAAAAGGATCCGTTCGGTGGTAGTGGTTTTTCCGGCATCGATATGAGCCATAATACCGATATTCCGGACTCTTTCAAGTGGATGGCTTCTGGGCATACCGGGCTATTGCTCCTTTCAGCAGCTGCTATGAATTCACAGGTGCACTGCCGCTTACCAGCGGTAGTGAGCGAATGCCTTGTTGGCCTCAGCCATACGATGCATTTCTTCCTTGCGCTTTACAGCGGCGCCGGTGTTATTGCTGGCATCCAGCAGCTCGGCGGCCAGGCGCTCGGCCATTGTCTTCTCACCGCGTTTCCGGGCGAAGTCGACGATCCAGCGAAGGGCCAGGGTCTGACGGCGCTCGGGACGGATTTCGATAGGCACCTGATAGGTGGCGCCGCCAACGCGGCGGGCCTTGACTTCCAGCTGCGGAGCGACGTTGTTCAGCGCTTCCTGGAACACGTCGGTCGCAGCCTTGCCGGTCTTCTCGGCAACTGTTTCAAAAGCCTGATAGCAGACGTTCTGCGCAACTCCGCGCTTTCCGTCCAGCATGATCTGATTGATCAGTTTCGTCACTACCGTGGTTCCGTAAACAGGATCCGGCAGCACTTCACGTTTCGGTATAAAACCGCGACGGGGCATATGTTTCCCTCCTAAAATTCATTTCCTGATGTAAGTGGTCTGCTTCCTCTCCCTCCGGCCCTGTGTCAGCATCACATGGCCCCGGTCACGTTCAGACCGGCCGGTTTCCTCCGCCTGTTATCCTTTTCTCCGGTATTCCTGTTCCGAAGAACACCGGGAACCAAGGCGCGGATCATCACCGTTTCAGGCTGCGGCGGCAGCGGATTGACTTACTTCTTCGGGCGCTTTGCGCCATACAGGGAACGCGCCTGCATCCGCTTGGCCACACCGGCGGTATCCAGAGCACCGCGGATGATGTGATAACGAACGCCGGGCAGGTCCCGAACACGACCGCCACGGATCAGCACAACGCTATGCTCCTGCAGGTTGTGACCGATACCGGGGATGTAGCAGGTACCTTCGATGGAGTTCGTCAGGCGGATTCTCGCGATTTTCCGCAGAGCAGAGTTAGGCTTCTTGGGCGTCTGTGTTTTGACGCTCAGGCACACACCGCGCTTCTGGGGGCAACCCTGAAGGATCGGAGCGGTGGGCTTTTTGGCAGCCCTTTCGCGGCCCTTACGGACAAGCTGATTAATTGTGGGCATTAGAGCACCTCCTGAATAATATCCTCAAGATCCTGCAACCCTCAGGATCTGTAAGGCGGTTTTGTTACCGGAGAAGACCGGCGGCTGCAGCAGGAACGCTGACTCCGCAGATCATCCCGAGTTCCTTCATCGACGCGACCCTCACGCAGGGAATTCCCGCCTCTTCAGCGCTCCGGACCACCTGCTGGTAAATGAAAGTATCCGCGTCGCTGCAGACATAAACCCGTGAAACGGTCCCGGCCTTAATCCCGCGAAGCACCTGCTTCGTCCCGACAACCTTCCGGCTCCCGGCGGCTTTCAGCATCTCCATGCGACTCAGGCCTCCTTTTCCGCGCTCCTGAAGAGCGCATCGAAAAAGGGCGCACTCCTCCCGGGGCATGCTGCAACTCGACTATCATATCATTGTTCAAAAGGCTTGTCAACGTTTTTTCAAAGGTAAATGGTTAATTGCTTCTTCTGAATCTTTGCCCCGAAGAGTCCAGAGACGATCGGAAAGCCTCTGGTCGCTCCCGCAGGAGCGAAATCTTCTTTATTTTCCATTGGACGAAACATACTCGGCCAGCCAGTACTCCCCGTCGGTGGCAAGATGCAAAAACTGCCCCTTCACCGACGTATACGCCGCCGGAATGCGGTTCGCCACGAGGAACGACTGCCCCAGGTCCCTCCGCCCTGCGACGGAGGTCACGACAGCCAGCTTCGGATCGACCACCCGATAGAACTCCGGATAAAGGGCGCTCTTCGCGTGATGCGGATACTTGAGGATATCGCACTTCAGCAGCGCCGGATCCACGTGCTTGAGCATCTGCGCCTGCCCGTTCTTCTCCATGTCCGCGGTAAAAAGAATCGATCGGTCTTTATAGCGCACTACGGTCACGGCGCTCTGGTTGTTCATATCCATGACCGGATCGTAGTTCCGGAGGAAGAGCAGGGTCACCTCGCCCCTTTCCCCCATCGTAAACCAGTCGCCGCTTTTGTACATCGTAACCGGGATGTTTCTGTCAGCCGTGACCTGTTCAAGCAGTTCGCCGGAAGCGGTGGTGCCCGTCTCAAAGCAGATCTTCACCTCGCCCACCTTCGCGACGTCGTCGGTGAGCGCCAGCCCGTTGGTGTGATCGTGATGCAGATGGCTGTTGAACATGATATCGATATGATCAATCCCGAGCTGCCGGAGCAGCACAGCCGTCCGGACAGCGGACTTCTCATCCCCGCAGTCGATCATATATACCTGTCCGTCGAATGTCAGAATGGCCGCGTCCGCGTCCCGGATATTCGGAAACCAGATTTCCAGCAGCTTTGCGTCCCGCCGGAAGCGGAAATCGCGCAGCTCCTTGGGATAGTTGACATGATCGATGACTGTCTGCGTGGGGATCTCCGTTGGTCCGAGGGTCGGATGTCCCTGCTTGGCCGGCTCCGGCAGTTCGGGGGACGGCGGGACGAAATCGTCCTCCTCGTCCTCCACAGGCGCAGGAGATACGGTGATCATCGGCGCCTCGGTCACCACGGGCGACGGGGTTTCCGTGACCGCTTCCGTCACCGCGGATAACGGGGTCGCCGTGACCGCTTCCGCCGCTGCCGGAGACGGGGTCGCCGTGACCGCTTCCGCCGCCGGAGACAGAGTCTCCGCGGCTTCCGCCAGGCCTGCGCCGCTTATGAAAAGAAGCGACAGCGTGACCAGGATCACCGCCGCAGAACGAAACATGCTCTTCAAGATCTCTGAACCTTTCCTCACCGGGAATCTTCCAATTATATTTATATGAGATTCGTTTTATATATTATTGAAGAAAAAACCATTGACTTTCGCAGAATCCCATGTTATTATTTATAATTGCATCAGTATCGTCTTGGTGCCCGGTTGATCGAACTGACTTCCATATTTTACACAGGTTCTGTGTGAAATGCAAGTCCCATTTTCCGGCGTTCCGGATGAAGCTGGTCGGACAAAATAAGGGGTGATTTCAAAAAATGGTACACGAGGTCCACATGGGGAAGCTCCGTGAACGGATGAGCTTCTCACGCATTGATGAAGTTCTCGAAATGCCCAATCTGATCGAGGTTCAGAAGAACTCCTATCAACGCTTTCTCGATACCGATCTGCGCGAAGTCCTGGCCGACGTTTCCCCCATTACCGATTACAACGGGAAGCTCGTTCTGGAGTTCGTGGACTACTCTCTCGACGAACCGAAAAACTCCATCGCTCGCTGCCGTGAAAGGGATATCACCTACGCGGCGCCCCTCAAGGTTTTTGTGCGCCTGAAGAACAAGGAGACCGGCGAAATCAAGGAATCTGACGTTTTCATGGGCGACTTCCCCCTCATGACCGACCACGGCACCTTTATTATCAACGGTGCTGAGCGCGTGATCGTCAGTCAGCTGGTCCGCTCCCCGGGCGTCTATTTCGACGTCGCGCTGGACAAGGCCGGCAAGAAACTTTATTCTTCCCAGATCATCCCGAACCGCGGCGCCTGGCTGGAGTACGAGACGGACTCCAACGACGTGCTGTGGGTTCGTATTGACCGCGCCCGCAAGCTGCCCATCACCGTGATCCTCCGCGCCCTCGGCTACGGCACGGACGCCGAGATCATTGAGATCATGGGCGAGGACGAGCGCCTCATGGCAACCATCCAGAAGGGTGACAACGCCAAGACCCGTGAAGAGGGTCTCATTGAGATCTACAAGCGCCAGAAGCCCGGCGAGCCTGCCAGCCTCGAGAGCGCGACCAGTCTGTTCAATTCCCTCTTCTTCGATCCCAAGCGCTATGACCTGATGCGCGTGGGCCGCTATAAATATAATAAGAAGCTTTCCATCGCGACGCGGATCCACAACCACGTGGCTGCGGAAGATATCATCGATCCCCGGACCGGTGAGGTCATGGCGAAGAAGGGCGACGTCATTCCGCTCGACCTGGCCCGCCAGATCCAGAACGCAGGTGTCAACTCCGTCCGGATCGACTGCGAAGGCGAGATTCGCAAGGTCGTCGGCAACAACTTCGTCGACGCGTCCGCCTACCTGCCCTTCGACCCGAAGGAAGCCGGCATCCTTGAGATGGTCCATCTGCCCACCCTGAAGGAGCTCATGGAAAACGTCAGCGAGGACAAGCTCTTCGAAGCGGTGAAGGAAAACGTCGCCGAACTCGTGCCGAAGCACATCATCCCCGATGATATCGTTTCTTCCATCAACTATATGCTGGGCCTGCCCTACGGCATCGGCACCACCGATGATATCGACCATCTGGGCAACCGCCGCCTGCGCAGCGTAGGTGAACTCCTGCAGAACCAGATCCGCATCGGCCTGAGCCGCCTCGAGCGCGTGGTGCGTGAGCGCATGTCCATCCAGGACAGCGCCGACATCAAGCCCGGCGACCTGATCAACATCCGGCCCGTCAGCGCTGCGATCAAGGAATTCTTCGGGTCTTCCCAGCTGTCCCAGTTCATGGACCAGCCCAACCCCCTGGCGGAGCTGACCCACAAGCGCCGTCTAAGCGCCCTGGGCCCGGGCGGCCTGAACCGCGACCGTGCCTCTTTCGAGGTCCGCGACGTGCACTACAGCCACTATGCCCGGATCTGCCCCATTGAAACGCCTGAAGGCCCGAACATCGGTCTGATCGGCTCTCTGGCCACCTATGCCCGGATCAATGAGTACGGTTTCATCGAAGCCCCCTATCGCCGGGTGGACAAGGAAAATGGCCGCGTGCTTGAAGAAATCGACTACATGACCGCGGACGAGGAAGACCTTTACAAGGTCGCCACCGCGAACGAACCCCTGAATCCCGACGGAACCTTCGTGCATGACCGGATCACCGTCCGTGACAAGGCCGAGATCATCGAGGTTCCCGTTTCCCAGGTTGACTTCATTGACGTCAGCCCGCGCCAGGTTGTTTCCGTCGCCACCGCCATGGTTCCCTTCCTGGAGAACGACGACGCGACCCGTGCCCTGATGGGTTCCAACATGCAGCGCCAGGCGGTGCCGCTGCTGGTTCCCGAAGCTCCCCTCGTCGCCACCGGTATGGAATACCGTGCCGCGCATGACTCCGGCGTCGTGATCCTGGCCAACGAGGACGGCGTGGTCGAAAAGGTGGACGCGACCAAGATCGTGATCCGCGACAACTTCGGCGAGCGCCATGTTTACGAACTGACCAAGTTTGCCCGCTCCAACCAGTCCACCTGCATCAACCAGCATCCCGTGGTTTCCGCGGGCCAGAAGATTGAAAAGGGTGACCTGCTGGCGGACGGTCCTTCCACCGAGAAGGGTGAGATCGGTCTGGGCCGCAATGCCCTGATCGGCTTCATGACCTGGGAAGGCTACAACTATGAAGACGCTGTCCTCCTGAGCGAGAAGCTCGTCAAGGAAGACATCTACACCTCCATCCATATCGAGGAGTTTGAATCCGAAGCCCGCGAAACCAAGCTCGGGCCGGAAGAGATCACCCGCGACATCCCGAATATCTCGGACGATGCCGTGAAGGATCTGGATGAGGGCGGTATCGTCCGCATCGGTGCCGAAGTGCACGCCGGCGATATCCTGGTCGGCAAGGTCACCCCCAAGGGTGAGACCGAGCTGACCGCCGAAGAGCGCCTCCTGCGCGCCATCTTCGGTGAGAAAGCGCGCGAAGTCCGGGATACCTCCCTGCGCGTTCCCCACGGCGAAGGCGGCATCGTTGTCGATGTCAAGGTCTTCACCCGCGAGAACAAGGACGAGCTCTCCCCCGGCGTCAATGAAATGGTCCGGATCTACATCGCCCAGAAGCGGAAGATCTCCGTCGGCGATAAGATGGCCGGCCGCCACGGCAACAAGGGCGTTGTTTCCCGCATCCTGCGCGAAGAGGATATGCCCTTCCTGCCCGACGGTACGCCCCTGCAGATTGTGCTGAACCCCCTGGGCGTTCCCTCCCGTATGAACCTGGGTCAGGTGCTTGAAGTGCACCTGGGCCTCGCCTGCCGGGCACTGGGCTGGCACATTGCCACCCCCGTCTTCGACGGCGCCACCTACGAGGAGATCCTGGAACACCTGGACATGGCTGAGAAGAAGATGTCCGCGCCTGAGGATCAGAACGATCCCCACGTGAACGAATATCACTTCCACAACGGCAAACCCCTGCGGCTGGACCTGGATGAGGAAGGCAAGGAGCTCTTCCGCCAGGGCAAGATCCGCGTCCGCGACGGCCGCACCGGCGACTACTTTGAGAACCCGGTTACCGTCGGTATTATGTACTTCCTGAAGCTGCATCACCTGGTGGACGACAAGATGCACGCCCGTTCCACCGGTCCCTACAGCCTTGTTACACAGCAGCCCCTGGGCGGTAAAGCCCAGTTCGGCGGCCAGCGCTTCGGTGAAATGGAAGTCTGGGCGCTCGAAGCTTATGGCGCTGCCAATACCCTGCAGGAAATCCTGACCGTCAAATCCGACGATACCGTCGGCCGCGTCAAGACTTACGAAGCCATTATCAAGGGTCAGAACATCCCGACCCCCGGCGTTCCGGAGAGCTTCAAGGTCCTCCTGAAGGAAATGCAGGCCCTGAGCCTGGATGTCCGCGTGCTGGATGCCGCCAGGAACGAAATCGAGATCCCCGAACTGGATCCCGAGGATCTGCCCCAGCCGGATACCCTCCGTGCTTCTGTCCTGTCCCGGCCCGAAGGCGGCGAAGCGTCTGAAGCGGCAGAAGAATCCGCCGAACTCGAGCAGGCTGCCGACGAAGCCTTCAGCATGTCCGAGGAAGACCTCTCCTTCGGCGCGGAGGAAGAGGAAGCCGCCGAAGACGACTTCACCCTTTCCGATGCCGATGCGGAAGATCTGGAAGACTTCAGCGTAGATGATCTTGCCGACCTGAATCTGGATGACGACGACATCTGATTCAATCCCCTTGCTTACTAATCATGACATGATTTGATGGGAGGTTGCCCCTTTTGTTCGAACTTTCTAATCTTGAATCCATTCAGATCGGTATGGCTTCCCCGGAACAGATCCTTGCCTGGTCCCACGGTGAGGTAACCAAACCCGAGACCATCAACTACCGCACCCTGAAGCCCGAACGTGACGGTCTGTACTGCGAACGCATCTTCGGACCCACCAAGGACTGGGAGTGCAACTGCGGAAAATACAAGCGGATCAAGTTCAAGGACAAGGACAAGATCTGCGACAAGTGCGGCGTCCAGGTGACCCGCGCGAAGGTGCGCCGTGAGCGGATGGGCCACATTCAGCTCGCCGCCCCCGTCAGCCATATCTGGTATTTCAAGGGCATCCCCAGCCGTATGGGCATGCTGCTGGATATTTCTCCCCGTAACCTGGAGAAAGTCCTCTACTTCGCCAACTTCATCGTCCTCGATCCCGGCAACAGCGAAGAGACCGGCCTCAAGCGCCTGGAGCTCATCAACGATGCCCGTTATCGGGAGATTGAAGCCCGCTGCGGCAAAGGTTCCTTCGTCGCCAAGATGGGCGCCGAAGCGATCCAGGACCTCCTGAAGGAGCTGGACCTCGAAAAGCTGGCTGCCGACCTGAAGGCCGAGATTGCCCAGCTGACCGAAAAGGAACGTGATCGGGAGACGGAAGGCCAGAAGCGCGCCCGCGCCGTCAAGCGCCTGGAAGTCGTCGAGTCCTTCCGTACCAGCCACAACAAACCCGAGTGGATGATCCTGAACATCGTCCCCGTGATCCCGCCGGACCTTCGTCCCCTGATCCAGCTGGACGGCGGCCGTTTCGCCACCTCTGACCTGAACGACCTGTATCGCCGGGTCATCAACCGCAACAACCGCCTGAAGAGGCTCCTGGAGCTCGGCGCGCCGGACATCATAGTCCGCAACGAAAAGCGCATGCTGCAGGAATCCGTGGACGCCCTGATCGACAACGGCCGCCGCGGCCGTCCCGTCACCGGTCCCGGAAACCGCGCCCTGAAATCCCTGTCTGACCTGCTTCGCGGTAAGCAGGGCCGCTTCCGCCAGAACCTGCTGGGCAAGCGCGTTGACTATTCCGGCCGCAGCGTTATCGTCGTCGGTCCCGAACTGAAACTGTATCAGTGCGGCCTGCCGAAGGAAATGGCGCTGGAGCTGTTCAAGCCCTTCGTCATGGAGCGGCTGGTCACCCTGAAGCTCTCCCATAACGTGAAATCCGCCAAGCGGGCTGTGGAAAAGGTCAAGCCCGAGGTCTGGGATATCCTGGAAGAAGTCATTCGTGACCATCCGGTGCTCCTGAACCGTGCGCCTACCCTGCACCGTCTGGGTATCCAGGCGTTCGAGCCGATCCTCGTCGAAGGCAAGGCCATCAAGCTGCATCCCCTGGCATGTACCGCTTTCAACGCCGACTTCGACGGCGACCAGATGGCCGTACACGTTCCGCTGTCCATGGAAGCCCAGGCGGAAGCCCGCTTCCTGATGCTGGCTCACAACAACATCCTGAAGCCGCAGGACGGCCGTCCCGTCATCTCTCCCTCCCAGGATATGGTTATCGGCTGTTACTACCTGACCATTGTCCATGAGGGCGCCAAGGGTTCCGGCCGGATCTTCTCCTCTGAGGATGAAGCGATCATGGCCTACTCCCTTGGCCAGATCACCCTCCAGTCCCCCATCAAGGTCCGGATCACCCGCACCTTCGGCGAGGAGACCGGTTCCAGGCTGATCGACACCACCCTCGGCCGCATGATCTTCAACGACGCGCTGCCGCAGGACCTGGGCTTCGTGAAACGCGAATGCCTGGACGATATGTTCAAGCTGGAGATCGACGAACTCGTCGGCAAGAAGCAGCTGAGCCGTATCGTGGATCAGTGCTTCCACACCCAGGGCGAACACAAAACCGCTCAGGTGCTGGACCGCATCAAGGCGCTGGGCTTCAAGTACTCCACCGTCGGCGCCATTACCGTGTCCGTTGCGGACATCAAGGTGCCTGAGGTCAAGAAGACCATGCTGGATGAAGCGGATGAATCCGTCCGCAAGGTCAACAACCTCTTCCGCCGCGGTCTCCTTTCCGAGGATGAACGCTACAACCGTGTCATCAACATCTGGAACGAGTGCACCCACAACCTGCGGGACCAGATCCTGCCGAACCTGGATACCTTCAACCCCATCCGCATGATGACCGACTCCGGCGCCCGCGGTTCTTCCGCGCAGGTGTCCCAGCTGGCCGGCATGCGCGGTCTGATGGCCTCCCCTTCCGGCAAGACCATCGAGCTGCCGATCCGCGCGAACTTCCGCGAAGGCCTCACCGTGCTGGAGTTCTTCCTGTCCTCCCACGGTTCCCGTAAATCCCTGGCTGATACCGCCCTGCGTACCGCTGACTCTGGTTACCTGACCCGCCGTCTGGTGGATGTCTCCCAGGAAGTCATCGTGCGCGAGGACGACTGTTTCGAAGCCCGCGGTGAAAAGGTACGCGGCATTACCGTGTCCGAGCTCATGAGCGGCAAGCAGTCCATCGAATCCCTCGAGGACCGTCTCCGCGGCCGGACCGCGGCAGAGGACATCGTGGATCCTGCCACCGGCGAGATCCTGGTCCGCATGAACGAGCCCATCGATTATAAGATGGCCCGCGAGATCGTTTCCCGCGGCATCACGAAGGCCACTGTCCGTTCCGTCCTCACCTGCCGGACCGAGAATGGCGTCTGCGCCCGCTGCTACGGCGAGAACATGGCGCACGGCGGCAGGGTGGACGTCGGCGAGGCGGTCGGTATCATCGCCGCACAGGCGATCGGTGAACCCGGTACCCAGCTGACCATGCGTACCTTCCATACCGGCGGTATCGCCGGCGCGGACGATATCACCCAGGGTCTTCCCCGCGTGGAAGAGCTGTTCGAGGCCCGCAAGCCGAAGCGTGACGCCATCCTGGCGGAAATCGCCGGCACCGTCTCCATGCAGGAGACCAAGAAGCGCCGCGAACTGGTCATCACCTCCGACGAAGATCCCAAGGATACCAAGGCCTACCAGATCACCTACGGTTCCCGCCTGAAGGTGGAAGCCGGCGATCATGTGGAGGCCGGTGACGAGCTGACCGAAGGCTCCATCAACCCGCACGACCTGCTCCGGATCCTCGGTGTGAAGGCCGTTCAGGAATACCTCCTGAAGGAAGTCCTCTCCGTCTACCGCCTGCAGGGCGTCGGCGTGAGCGACAAGCACATCGAAATCATCATCCGCCAGATGCTGCGCAAGGTCCGTGTGGAAGACGCCGGAGACACCGATCTGCTGACCGGTTCCCTCGTGGATATCTTCCGCTTTGAGGAAGCCAACCGCAAGGCCATCATGGAAGGCGGCACGCCTGCCATCGCCAAGCGTATCCTGCTGGGCATCACCAAGGCGTCCCTGGCCACGGAAAGCTTCCTGTCCGCCGCCTCCTTCCAGGAGACCACGCGCGTCCTGACCGAAGCTGCCATCCGCGGCAAGATCGATCCGCTGATCGGCCTGAAGGAGAACGTCATCCTGGGCAAGCTGATCCCCGCCGGCACCGGCATGAAGCGCTACAAGGACATCGAGATCAAAGATTCCTACAGCTTCTGACCTCACAAAATTGCTCCTGAGAGATAATCACTCTCAGGAGCTTTTCACTGTCGGTTCCAGATTAACATACTTGGTAAGATGTCCGGCCGAAGGGGTTTAAGGGGGCGATCGGAAAGCCCCCTTATTCTTTTGTAAATGTCCTTATCCTGATAATCCCCTGAAGTTCACTCAAAGTATCCAAAGCATGCTTTGAGGGAAGTTCCGCCATCTCCATGGCGGTCACCGACATATCCTTCTTGCTCTTATTCACCATATTCTCGATATTGATCCCTTCCTTCGCCGCCGCTGCGGTGATGTTCGAGATCATATTCGGAATATTCTCATGCAGAACCAGTACGCGCACCGCTTCAGGCTCGCCCAGCTGCACATCCGGATAGTTCACGCTGTTGTGAATGCTGCCGGTCTCCAGGTAGTCGCGGATTTCTGCCGCCGCCATCCGGGCGCAGTTCTCTTCGCTCTCCGGCGTACTCGCACCCAGGTGCGGGATGCATACGACCTTCTCGGCGCCGATCAGCTCATCGCTCGGGAAGTCGGTCACGTAGCTGCTGAGCTTTCCGCTCTCCAGCGCGGCCAGCACATCCTTCGTGACGGCGATCTCGCCGCGGCTGAAGTTCAGGATGCCGGCGCCGTCCTTCATCTTTGCGATCAGTTCCGCGTTGATGGTGCCGCGGGTTTTATCGTTCAGCGGTACATGGAAGGTGATATAGTCCGCCTGAGAGATCACGTCGTCTGCTGAAGCTGCCCGGTGGATCGTCGTGCTCAGGCTCCAGGCGCTCTCGACAGAGATGAAGGGGTCGTAACCGATGACGTTCATACCCAGGCCGCGGCTCGCTGTGTTTGCCACGATCGCGCCGATCGCGCCGAGACCGATCACACCAAGGGTCTTCCCGCGCATCTCGGGACCGACAAACTGGCTCTTCCCTTTTTCGACCAGTTTACCGACTTCATCGCCCTTCCCTTTCAGGCCCTTAACCCAGTCGATACCGCCGGCGATGTTCCGCCCGCTCATCAGCAGTCCGGAGATCACCAGTTCCGCCACGGCGTTGGCATTCGCTCCGGGGGTATTGAAGACCACGATGCCTTCTTTGGAGCACCGGTCGATCGGGATGTTGTTGACGCCCGCGCCGGCCCGGCCGATCGCCAGCAGGTCTTTGCCGAACTCCATATCATGCATGGCCGCGCTGCGTACCAGGATCGCGTCCGGCACCGGCTCATCCTTGCTCACGGTATACTTGTCCGCGCTCAGCTGCGTATGAATGATATCCGAAATCGCATTCAGTGTCTGAATCTTATACATCCATTTCTCCTTCTGAAACGCCCCGCTTTACACCGGGATTCAGTACACGCGTAGACAGCTTGTTGTCTACGCGTGTCATCCCGGGTGAAATCGAGGGATCCCATTATATTACGCGTTTTCCTTTTCGAACTTCGCCATGAAGTCCACCAGCTTCTTAACCCCTTCAATGGGCATCGCATTGTAAATGCTGGCGCGCATACCGCCGACGCTCCGATGGCCTTTCAGGTTGACCAGTCCTTCCGCGGCAGCAGCCTTGACAAACGCCGCGTCCTTGTCAACGTCGCCGGTCACAAACGTCACGTTCATCCGGCTGCGGTACTTCGGCTGGGCAGTTGCCTTGAACAGTTTGCTGTTGTCCAGGAACTCATACAGCATGGCAGCCTTTTCCTTGTTCACAGCCTCGACAGCCTTCACGCCGCCGATTCCTTTCAGCCATTCGAAGGTAAGGCCCGCCAGGTAGATACCCCAGGTGTTGGGCGTATTGTACATGCTTGCCTTTTCCACCTGCACCTGCCAGTTCAGCAGCTTCGGGCAGATATCCATGGCCTTGCCGACCAGGTCCTTGCGGATGATCATCAGGCACAGGCCGCTCGGTCCGATGTTTTTCTGGGCGCCGGCGTAGATCACGCCGTACTTGCTAACGTCCATCTCCTCGCTCAGGATCATGGAGCTGGCATCGCACACGATCGGCGCCTTGCACTTGGGCAGTTCCACATAGCGGGTGCCGTAGATCGTATTGTTCTGGGTGATGTGGACATAATCCGCGTCGTCGTCGAACTGGATGGCGTTCACATCCGGAACATAGGTATAGACGTCCTCACGGCTGCTGGCCACGACGTTCACTTCCCCGTAGCGTTTGGCTTCTTCCGCAGCCAGGTGGGCGAAGTTGCCGCTGTCGATATAGTCAGCTTTTTTGTTGACCATCAGGTTCAGCGGAACCGCGGAGAACTGCTGGGTTGCGCCGCCCTGCAGGAAGATGACCTCATAGTCCTCTCCCACGTTCATCAGGTCGCGAAGGTCAGCAACGGTCTTGTCGTAGATATCCGTGTACATCTTGCTGCGATGGCTCATCTCCATCACAGACATGCCTGTATCACCGTAACAGACCAGATCCTTCTGCGCTTTCTCAAGCACAGGCAGAGCCATCTGGGAAGGTCCCGGAGAAAAATTGTAAACGCGCTTCATCATTTCATCCTCCTTTGAATGAGTGGGACGATTCTGTCCCGCAGGGTTGACTTTCAACCACTGCGTATAGTATGCCCTATATATGGCAAAAAAGCAACCCTAAATACACTTGAAATACAACAACAGGACCATGCCCGAAAGCATGGTCCAGTGTCGTTCGGTATTGTCTGTCAGCCGACTGATGCGACAGTCTCCCCCGGAATCAGTTTTCCCCGAACCGTAATCTCCCGGTTCAGTCCCGGGCCTTCCTGCATCGCCTGAATCAGGATTTCGACCGCTTTCCGGCCGATTGTCTCCGTATCCTGGCTGAAAGTGGTCACCCTCGGTGATACCGCCTGGGACAGCGGGATTCCGTCGTAGCCTGCGCAGCTGAACTGTTCCGGTGTGGTAAAACCTTCCTCATGCAGGATCCGGATGGTATTCACCGCGGTATAGTCGTCCGGCATCAGGATACAGGTTGGCGGCTGGGCCATGGAAAGCAGTTCCTTCGTAATCTTTGCGCACAGTTCCGGCTTGTTGTATTCGCCGGCCCGGATGTATCCTTCAGGCACCGTCAGTTTGTGATCGGCCATTGCTCCGCGGAATCCCGAGATGCGTTCCTTCGTGGCATATCCGGTCTCGCCGTGGATCAGTGCGATCCGCCGGTGTCCGCGGCTGATCGCCCATTCCGTCAGTTCCCGGGTTCCCTGCCGGTAATCGCTGAGGACCATATTGCATCCGCCGTCATAGGTATCAATCGCGACGATAGGGATATTGCCCCGGGTCAGTTTCTCAACGCCGGCATTGCCGACTTTCGCGTAGATGATCACGATGCCGTCCATGCGCCGCGACAGGGCAGTTTCCGTATAGTCCATCCGTCCGTCCCGCTTGACCCGGGAGAGCAGCAGCACATCGAATCCCGCTTCCTCCGCGTGGGTCCGTACCGAGTCGATCACCCCGGAGAAAAACGGGTGCGTCAGGTGCGCGTCAAAAAGGATGCCGATCATATCCGACCGGTTCGTCTTCAGCGTTCTGGCCGTCATATCGGGCAGGTATCCCAGCGCTTCCGCCGCATCCATCACGGTCCGGCTCGTTTCCGGGCTGATCAGCGTATTGCCGCTCAGTACGCGGGACACCGTTGATACCGAAACACCGCACTTCTGCGCGATATCCTTCATTGTTACCATGATCTTTCACTCCGGAAAAGGAGCCGTTCCCGTGTCAGGAGCGGCTCCTGTGAGCTTATTCCTTCACCGTGCCATTCCGAGCACAGCATACCGCGTCATTCCGAGCGCAGCGAGGAATCTCAGTCGTTTGCATCCATATAGGCGAAGCACTTCTGGATATCTTCCAGCTTCTCCGCCGCCACGTCGTCATAGCCGTAGGACTTGCAGGTCTCGACCATTTCCTTCCACAGGGCGTCGAACTCGGCGTCATCCTTGGCGTAAACGCACTTCCAGCTGTACTCCTTCATGATAGGTGCGAACTGGGCGCGCTTGGCCTGGGCGTCATCGGAAGCGGGAGCCTTAGTGAAGGCGATCGCGGCGGGGCTCACAACGGATGCCTTGCCGGTCTTCCTGTACAGGTCGATACCGGAGGTCGCGCCGTTGGCATATTCCTCGCTCCACGCCTTGCTCAGCTCGGTGGCATTGTGCTCCACATAGCAGGGCCAGCCCTTGTTGGAGAAGCTGTAGGTCTTTCCGGGGATCAGCTGTTCGACTTCCAGGGTCTCGTGGTTGATCTTGCACTGGCCGTCCATGAAGGTGCCGCCGCCGTTCTCTTCAGGCATCTGGGTGTTTTCCATATCCTCCTGGCACTTCCAGCCGAAGTCGGTCATGTAGGGCACGCCGTCCTCGCCGTAGTCCCAGCACAGGCCTTTCGGTCCGTAGTTGGAAACGATGATACCTTCTTCGGAGCACAGCCAGTCAAGCACTTCCAGCGCACGCTCGGCGTACTGCGTGTTGGCGCCCAGCGCCCAGGGCCAGTTGCCGCCCTGCGTGGAAATGGTCTGCACGGCAGGAGCGGAATCCTCGATCAGGAACGTGGTGAAGCCTTCCTTGTTGGCGGCGCGCTCGGCGCTGTTGTAGTTTCCGATGATCCAGCCCCACAGCGCCACCAGGTAGCGGCCGCTGCTCAGCTTCTGGGAATAGGTGTCGAAGTTCTGGGAAACGGATTCCGGATCGAACAGGCCCTTCTGATACAGCTGGTTGTTCACCTTCAGGGCACGGTAGTACAGGCTGCCTTCATCCAGGGGGTTCACAATATCACGGGTTGCGTAGTTGACGCCCATGAAGTCGAATTCCTGGTAGCCGTAGAAGGTCATCAGGTCCCACGTGAACTTCATGACGCAGTCTTCCCAGTCGCCGAAGCCGCCGTAGGCGTAAACGGTCTCGCCGTCAGCGTTAGCGGGCACGGCCTTCTGCAGCGCCTCGAGGAATGCCGGCAGATCTTCCAGGGTCTTCAGTTCAGGCTTTCCGGCCTTCTCCCACGCGTCGAAGCGAACCTGTAGCGCGTAGGTAGGATCGGTCAGCTCGGCCCAGGCGCCGTTCTCCATGGCCACGGTACCGGTAAAGCCGTATCTTCCTTCATAGCCGGCTTCCGCGCACATGTCGGAAACCTTCTTGATGGAATCCTGCATATAAGTGTTGATGTTCGGATAGTTGGCCAGGTCGATGTCGCTCCAGTCCAGAATCAGGTCTGCCTTGACGCAGTCCAGGAAGTCGCCGCTCATCTCACCCATGACGACGATGTCGCCCAGTTCGCCCGCGGACATCGCGGAAGTCAGGGCATTGGTATCCACGTTCGTGGAGACGATCTTCAGCGTAACGTTGAAGCGGTCCTTCAGCTCCTTGGCGAACCAGCCGCCCTGCTCGCCGGCGAAGTTCGCCAGCTGGGAGAACATGGTCAGGGTGATGGGCTCACGGTAGTCTTCCGCGACAGCCGGGATGGCAGCCATGGAGACCAGGAGCATCAGGGAGAGAACGAGGGACAGGATCTTCTTCATGGTTTTCTTCCTCCTACTTTTGTTTTGCATATGGCGAACCCGTATTGCCTACGGGGCATAGCCTTGTCCGCAGCCTCAATCGTCGCGGCTCCGCACTGCGGAGCTCGCTTGTTTCGGTTGAATTCACCTCTGACGAGATTTCCGCCACCGGCGGTCGTCAGAGGTTCATCCCTTCACGGCGCCGATCATGATGCCCTTCACGAAATAGCGCTGGAAGAAGGGATACACGCACAGGATCGGGAACGTGACCACCATCGCCACCGTCATCCGCACAGACAGGGCAGTCTGCTTGGTCGCGATATTGGCCAGGGCGTTGGCGTCCTGCGTGTTCCGTACCAGCGACGCCAGGGATGAGGCTTCATTCTGGTATTTGTACAGCAGGAACTGCAGCGTATAGTACTTGCCGGACGGCATCAGCATCATGGTATCCGTGAAGCTGTTCCA
>CADBEB010000039.1 GCA_902793605.1 uncultured Eubacteriales bacterium | reverse complement strand
CTGCCCACCAATCTGCGGGAATGGCGGAATTGGCAGACGCGCATGATTCAGGTTCATGTGTACGTACGTACTTGCAGGTTCAAGTCCTGTTTCCCGCACGTGGAGCCCTTGATTTTCAAGGGCTCCAAAATTTTTATTACTACCGTATTACTACCGTATTACTACCGGATTTTTGGCCCCCCGTCGATCAGCGTCGGCGGGGGCTTTTTTGGTAACATCGGCGCTTTTGATCGTTTGCCACATGTGACCGTTTGGGGCATCAGAAAACCTTCCGGTTTGCGGAAGGTTTCGGTAAGGTTTATTGACTTTTGCTCACATGCTCATGCTGTCGATCAGCTTCTGCATCCTGTTGGAACTGGCCTTCCTCATCTCGTCGACGACGTGGCCGTACTTGTCCAGGGTGAATGCTGCGGAAAAATGTCCCATGTTCTCCTGGAGGGTCTTGATATCGTCGCCGGCCTTGAGGCTGTTTACAGCGAAGGTGTGGCGGAGATCATGGACCCGGTGGTGCTCCAGGCCGGCTTTCTTCAGGACCTTCTGGAATTCCTTCCAGATGGTCGGCTGGATGTAGTGGTAGCCGTTCGCATGGCAGAAAACCAGATTGGGGAAATCCCCTTCGTCCCAGAGAGAACCGGCGGCGAGTTTTTGCGCTGCCTGGACTGCCTTGTGATGCTTCAGTACATTCATCACGAAAGGCGCCGGGAGAACAATTCTGGTCTTACCGTTTTTCAGTGTGCTCCAGTAGGGTTTTCCGCCTCCTTTTTTTCGTTGGATGGAAAGCTGCTTCTTCACATGGATAATGCCGTTTTCAAAATCAATGCAGTCCCAGGTGAGGCCGATCAGCTCTCCACAGCGTAAACCAGTGAAAAGATCGACAAGGATCAGGTCTTCGAATTCCTCACCTTTGAGGGCGGCGAAGAGACGTTCCAGTTCTTCCTTGTTTAAAGGCTTTATTTCGGGCTCGATGACTTTCGGGATAGAACAGACGGATGTATAGTTCTTCGCGGTAATTTCGACCTTTACAGCCTTATCCAGGGCACTGTGGAGCACACCGTGAATGTTCTTGATGTACTTTGGGTTGAGTCCTTTATCCTCTTTGAGCTGGTTATAGAACTCCTGGATGACAGGAGCCTTCAGTTTGGATAGGGGATAGTCGCCGAGAACAGGAGCGATGTGATTGTCGATGATGTTTCTGTAATTGGCTTTCGTACTGTCTTTGACATCAGCAAGGTATGTTTTGTGCCAGGTCTCAAGCCAGTCAGAGAGAAGCATATCATTCTCGTCTTCCGGTGTGAATTCCGGAGGGACATAGCTGTTTTTCTTCTCTTCCAGTTCATCCAGGAAAGCTTCCATCTTCTCTTTGACTTCCTTGCGGCTTTTGCCGTAGAAGGCCTTGATTTTCTGCTTCTTTGTGACAGGATCCCTAGAGAGTGTGATTCTTGCTTCCCAGTGTGTTGCGTCTTTTTTGCGGATGCAGCCTTCGCCGTTAACACGTTTAGTTGCCATTGGATTCTTCTCCTTCCATCAGCAGGGCCATTATGGAAGACCGGGAGACAAGGATCCTTCTGCCGATTTCTATCGCATGAATCTTCCCAGTGCGGGCAAATTCATACATCTTCGGCAAGCTGATCCTCAGCATTGCGGCGGCTTCCTTAATGGTCATCACTTCGTTGTTTGATGGCGCAGGTACATCTGGCTTGTTTTCTGTGCGGAATGCTGTGCTGTCTCTGATGAGCCGGATGAGTTCATCCAGCTGGCCTGAGATATGACGGAGTTCCTCAGAGAGATTCTGGTTTTCTTTCCCTGTATGGTACATATCGGAGGTTGTCATCTGACAGCACCTTCTTCCTGATTTGCGCGTATGCCATTGTCAAGGTTCACATTGGTTCCATACATGATTGTAATAGTCATTGATCTAAATGACAAGGGGAACAAAACGGGAAACAGGATTTTTTTCATGGGGACACCTCCGCTTACTGCTTTCTTCGTACCGGTGATTGAAAAACGGAGGCTGTTTTGAAAGAGGTGCTGTAGATTTTTGCTGATCCTGTACGGATCGGCTTTTTTTTATTTGGGAAAAAGAAAGACGGCGCTGTTATATTGGCGCCGTCTGTGGAAAAATGGAGAGTCATTATTCTTTGGTAACTATTCAGTCGCGTCGGAAATGTAATAAAATCGTAACAAATACCAAAAGGATACCCAAAGCTGTGTGTTGAATACTTCTGTCATAAGGAATTCAAAAGATGGAGGTGTTCGGTATGGAGCAGGAGCTGCAGGAATTACGAGTAGCCGTAGCCGCTCTGGCTGATCAACTCCGCATTCAAAATGAACTCCTGGCAGCAAAGGATGCGCAGATCGCTGCGTTGACAGAAAAGATCGCAGAACTTACCACAAAGCTTGAAGAGAAGAACCATAAGAAGAATAGCGGTAACAGTTCTACCCCGCCCTCGAGTGATCGGTTTGAGAAGCCTGCACCCAAGAGTCTTCGTGAAAAGAGCGGCAGGAAACCCGGCGGTCAGCCCGGTCACAAGGGTAAGGGCATGAAGCTCGATCGGAAGCCGGATGAAGTCATCTCACATATTCCTGAAAAATGTCAGGGCTGTCCGAAAGCCTGCCTGTGCACAATGAAGTGCTGCGAGACCCGCTATGAATATGAAGCAGTGGTGCAGACAAAGCTCATTGCACATAAAGTCATGAAGTGTACCTGCCCCCTTTCCGGTCATCTAATGACAGGAACGTTCCCGGCGAACATCACAGGGACGAAACAATACGGTGCCGGTGTAGCTGCGTTGGCAACCTCCCTGTTTACGGTGGGATACATGAGCGTGGACCGGATTCAGAAACTGTTGAATAGTCTGAGAATCCCAATCAGTACCGGTACTGTCCAGAACATCGTGGATAGTGCAGCTTTGTCCGCGAAGGAGCCGGTTAACAGCATCCGACAGAAAGTGATTGATCGGGACATAACAAACTTCGACGAAACCGGTCTGCGTGTAGCGAAGAAACTGCATTGGCTGCATTGCGCCTGTAGTGGACCCTGGCGATTCTATACGGTACAGGAACGCCGTGGTGAGAAAGGGATAGATGCCATGGGGGTTCTTCCCAACAAAGCAGGTGGAGTTGCGACCCATGATTTCTGGAAACCGTACCACAAGTACGAAAACGTGGAGCATGCCATGTGCGGTGCTCACCTTGAGCGGGAATTGGTCTATGCCGCGGAAATCGGGAAACAGGCATGGGCCAAGAAACTGAGGAAACTGCTTCAGCTCATGTGCCACCGGCGGAATGAGCTCATGGCGGATAATCAATCCGAATTCCTGGCTACTGAACTTCAGGAGTACCTGGATAAATACGACAGGATCGTAGCCAGGGGAATGAAGGTAAACCCCATTCCGGAGAGAAAACCGGGACAGCGTGGCAGATTGAAGAAGGGAAAAATCCGAAGCCTGCTGGAGCGATTCCGGGTTTTAAGGAAGATGTCCTCCGGTTCACAAAGGATTGGCGGGTTCCATTCACGAACAACGATGCCGAACGGGCCATCCGTTTTGCTCGCATGAAGGAGAAGGTGTCCGGATGCTTCCGGACGAAGAAAGGCGCTGATCAATTTGCTTGCATGTTGAGTTTTATCTCAACAGCGGTGGCGCACGGCGTCTCTTCTTTTGATGCTTGTCTTTCGTTGCACAACCATACTGCATTATCATTCGTTCAAAGCTGGGTTGACTGATATAGTTACTAATTCGGAAAGAAACAGGCTCCAAAGGGTATAAATAATTCTTCAAAATTGCAAACAAAAAAGGCCCCGAAGGGCCCCTTTTTTAATATACCTTCACCAGCAGCAGTTTTCCGCTTCCAACCGTCACGACTGCCGTTTGGCCAGGAAGAACTTCATTACTGATGCCGTATTGATAATCGCTCCGGATGGTTGCGTTTTCTAGGGGATATTTGGCACCGGTGATTGTAATCTCTTCCGCGGTTCCGCTGATGTTGAGCAGAGAAAAATAAGCAAACGAGGTATCGATCCCGGCTGGTTCTTCGGATACGATTTCCATTTCTGAGTAATCATCCAGAATTGTGGCTTTTTTTCCCTGTTCATTCAGCCATAGCAGCAGACCGATATTGCCGAAAGTATGGTCGAAGCGCCCTCCAACGACACCGATCAGCAGATATTCTTCAAATCCCCGCCGCACGGCTTCCCGGGCAGCATAAACCGTATCCGTATCGTCCTTTTCCCGGGGCAGCACGATGGTTTCCGTCCTGGTCTCCGGCCGCTGGTGGGAGTCGAAATCCCCAACGATCAGGTCTGGATGCAGGCTCAGCTGTTCTGCGTATTTAAGACCGCTGTCACAGCAGATGATGAAATCATCCTCCCGTAAGCTGCGGCGGATTCGTTCCATGTCAGTCATGTCCGCTCCGCCGAAAATCACGCAACGATTCAATGTCTGTTTTCTCCTTTTCTTTGTCTGATGGAACAATTCGAGGTCTGTTTCGGCCCGCCGCATGTCGTTTCATCGGTTTTTTCAGATTTTTTCCGTGATATCGAAAACGGGGGCGTCCGCTTGATTCGGAAGCCCCCGTGTACTTTGAATCATAAATACCCAGTGGGAATGCTTCGCTGCTTTATCCTGCGGCATTTGACGTACGCATCGCTTCCTGCAGAATATCCCGGATTTGCCTTTTATAGGCGGCGAATTCAGGCAGAAGGTTAAAATCCTGCCGAGTGTTGCGGGGACAATCCACCCGGATCTCATGATGAATTTCTCCCGGGCTGCCTGTCAGCAGATAAATCCGGTCGGACAGTTGAATGGCTTCATCCACGTCGTGGGTAATCAGCACGGTGGAGAACCCCATTCTGCTCATGATATCCAGATACCAGGCATGCAGCTGTTCACGGGTAATCATATCCAGGGCGGAAAACGGCTCGTCCAGCAGAATCACGCCCTGAGATCCCAGATACGTTCGCAGCAGCGCGGCCCGTTGCCGCATCCCGCCGGACAGCTGGGAAGGATACAGGGTCTGCGTTCCCTCCAGGTCAAAATCCCGAAAGCAGGGCTCCGCCCGTTTCCGGGCCTCCTCCTTTTTCATTCCCCGGATAATCAGGGGCAGGGCCACATTGTCGATCACCCGCTTATGCTCCAGCAGCAGGTCCTTCTGAAGCATGTAGCTGATGTGCCCAGGCTGGCCGGTGATCTCGGCGCCGGACAGATACACACTGCCGGTGTCCGGCCGGATAAGGCCGGACAGGATATTCAGCAGGGTGGTTTTCCCGGATCCGCTCAGACCCAGCAGGGAAACCAGTTCTCCCTTCTCAAGATGCATACTGATATCCCGAAGAATCATCCGCCCGGAATAGGATTTACTGATATTTTCGGTTCGGAGCAGTTCCATCCGTCTCACTCCCCGGAGAGGTAGTCGTTGCTGAAGCCCATTCCGGTGAGATCATGGCTTGTCAGACCGTTGGCATTCAGCCAGGAATAGAAGCCGTTCCAGCGATCCACATCTACGATACCCCAGTCTGCTGCGTCGGCGATATACTTGTCCGCGAGCCAATGCTGGCTGGCAACCACCAGCTCCCGGGAATCCCGCAGAGACCCCGTGGTGTCCCCTTCGATCAGCATGTCTGCGGCTTCCTCCGGATGCTCGATGGCATACCGGTACCCCTTCTCCGTCGCGGCCAGGAAAGCCCGGGCTGTGTCCGGATGATTTTTCAGGAAATCATTGTTGGCCAGAATAACGGGGGTATAGTAATCCAGGTCGCTGCTCAGGGAAGCGAAATCCCAATAGCCGCACTTTACGTCGCTCAGCTCAGCGTTGACGCCGCTCCAACCGTAGAAAATCCACACTGCGTCGATCTGGTGCGCGGCCAACGCCGCGGGTTCGTCCGTCACATTGTTGGGAATCAGCTTCAGTTTGCTGAAGTCCGCACCTTCTTTCTCCATGCAGTAGCGGAGCATGGCCAGCTCGATGGGGCTGTCCCAGGTGGCGTAAACCCGGTTCTCCAGACCCTTCGCGGAGGTAATCCCGTCTTCCGCCCGGGAAAGAATGCCGGAGGTATTATGCTGAATTAGGGCTGCGACCGATGTAATGCCCAACGGCTGCTCCAGATCCAGGGAAGCGGCCATGGTGTCCTGGGCGTCCACGGCGAATTGGGCTTGCCCGGCGGCGCACATGAGGAGCGCGCCGTTTTCCGGGGGTTGCACAATTTCAACATCCAGTCCGGCTTCCCGATAATATCCCAGCGCCTGAGCAGCGTAGACCCCGGTATGATTGGTATTGGGCGTCCAGTCCAGACAGAAGGTGATTTTTGTCAGGTTTCCGGATTCTGCAAAGGAGCAGGACAGGGCGGCGGCCAGCGTCAGGGCCAGCAGCAGAGCTATGATTTTCTTCATCTTCTTTTACCTCTTTTCTTTCATATCAAGCCGCAAATCCGGGAGGGCACCGGCACAGACGGGTTGTCAAACTACGTTGTTGTCTCATACGGTCTTTCGCTGCGTTCCGTCCGTTTCCTTCCGGTATTTCAGCCAGGGCATGGCAGCGGTTTTGATCACATTCACCAGCTTCATCAGCAGCAGGCTGACAATCACAATCAGCAAGATAACCGCGAACATCTTGTCAAAAGCGTATGCCTTCCGAACCCGGGTCATATACACCCCCAGGCCCTCAAAGCCTCCCAGCCACTCGGAAATCACCGCGCCGACCACCGCGTAGGAAGCTGAAACCCGCAGTCCGGAAAAAAAGAAGGGCAGCGAAGCGGGGATCTTCACATGGCGGAAGATCTGCCACCGGGTGGCATTCATGGACCGGAGCAGCGCGACGGCATCCGGATCCACGCTTTTGAATCCATCCAGCAGACCGACTGCGACCGGGAAAAAGGTCGTGATGACCACCAGCGTGATCTTCGGCGCCATGCCGAAGCCCATCCAGAGCACCAGCAGCGGTGCGATGGCAATGGTGGGAATCGTCTGTGTCACCACAAGCAGCGGCAGCACCGCCTTTTCCAGCATACCGAATCGATCCATGGCGCAGGCCAGCCCGAAGGCCAGCAGGACCCCGATCAGAAGGCCGTAGACCGCCTCCTGAATGGAAACCCAGGCATGGGTCATCAGGTTGGGAAAATCCCGGAAGAGAGCGGATATCATATCCCAGGGGGAAGGCAGCATGAATCCGGGGATAATCCCGGAAGCGGAAAGCGCCCACCAGATCAGAAGAATCAGGGCGAAGGCGCCCGCGGGAAGCAGCTTATCCCTGATATTTTCCGATCTTTTTCTCAATGGAAAGAACCTCACCTTCCGGCTTATAGGAAACCTTGATATATGCCGCGACGGAGGGTGCGCCGGCACGGATGGCAATATGCTGGCATTCCTTGACAATGTCCATCAGCTCGTCATAGGGGCCCTCGATGGTGGTTTCAAAGGGGCCAACGAAATAATTGTATCCTGTTCCCGCAATGTAGGCGATGACCTCATCCACGATGCGGCACAGTTCCTCATCGTCCGAAACGCCGGGTAAACTCTGAATGGCAACGCTTGCTTCCATTTTTTTCTCTCCTTTTTTTGTCTGGGTATAAAAAAAGAATCCGGCATCGGGGGAGGCCCGCCGTGCCGGATTCCGAAACAACAGATGAATAAACTCGCTTCCCTACGCCGGCATTAACCGGATCAGGTATTGAGGGTCTGTAATCTCTTACAATCTCAGCATACGCTCCCCTAGCTCAGAGAAAGGGTAAAACAAACAACTGAAAAAGTCAATATGTTTACAGAAATTTTCCTGATCGTTAAGGATAATTTCCAGTTTGTATAGGTTTTGTAACTGTTCAGTCGCTTCGCTCTCTGAGGTATTCCGTTCCAGGGGCCGTCTCTCGTGTTCCGCTTGCGGGACTGAATAGTTACATTCTTTGGAATATTTTTCGAGCAAATAATTGACGATGATATCGACATCCTCCGGCTCTACTTTTGCGGTTTGGATGTGTCTTCCGCGGTCCTCAAAGCCCTGGTAGAAATACATGTCGCCTTCTCCCAGGAGTCTGTCAGTAAATGTCATGTTCACGATTCTTTTCAGTTCTTCCTGGCTTGTTGCTACCAGGCATGCGCGGTTGCGGACGAAGCGAAGGGCATCGATGATATCCCATTCGATATTATCGTTATGCTTCTCATCTGGCTCATAGGCCACGGGAGTTTGGGCTACCAATACGAGATGGATTCCGGTCTGTACCGTTTTTTCGGAGATCGCTTCCAGACTGGAAAGGACTTCTTTCCAAAGCTCATTTGCTTTCTGAAGAGGATATATGTCCAAAAACTTCTGATACAGTTCGATGAATTCATCAATAACAATCATGATCCGGGGAAGAGGTTCTCCTTCTGTTGGATCATCCTGGACACCTTTCAGATAATAATCGAATCTGTAATAGCCTTTTTGTGAAAGCGCTTTTTCACGTTCCTGGGAAAGTGTATACAGTTCTCTAAGTATATCAGGAACCAATTCCGGATCTTTAATGGCATCTTTGTAATACAGATGAGGAAGTCCCTGGAAATGCAGGAGTTCTACGCCCTTGAAATCCATTAGAACGAGAACTGAACCTGTTCGGGAGTCGCCTTGGCCAGAATGCTGAGAATAATATCATTCAGGAAGGTGCTCTTTCCGGCGCCGGTCACTCCTACGATCAGCAGGTTTCCCAGGTTTGCCAGATCAAAGACAAAATGACCACCGGAGATATCTGTTCCCCCGGCTACGGTCAGAGGAGACGTGCTGGAAAGGAATTCGCCGGAGGAAAGCATATCTTTCAGGGTTACCGATTTACGGGCAAAACTCTTTACGGCGAGTTTGATGGAATTGTTTTCCCCTGATACCTCAACCGGGCTGCACAGACATAGTTCAATATCCTTCTGGAGATTCTTGATTTCTCTTACTTTCGCTTCGAAACGCTTAGTGGATTTCTCAGTATCTTTGTATACGAGCGTGAAGACGACTGCAACATTGTTGAATTTATAGTCTGCGACCTTCACGGGTGTTTTCAGGCTCTGAAAGAGATTGTCAAGCTTTGCTGCCATTTCCTGCATCTGGACAATCGATACAAAGCCATCTGGATCTGTCCTGGCTGTCAGCTTGTCACATGGAAACTGTAGTTCTTGCATGGGAACATCTCCTTGTGGTTGGGGTCGGTTATATCCTCTTCCCATATTTTAAACGATGCTCCCTTCTTTTTCAACGTATAGGAAAACCGCATAGAAAATTATTGCGGTCCCTTTCATTCGGGGCTGTTTTTTTCAATCACCGGTACGCAGAGGATGCTTCCCTGCGGAAGGGGTGAAAAGATATGCGGCTCAGACAGGTAGTCCGCGTGAATGTGTCCAGGCCGGACGGCGGTGAGGAAACCTTGCTGAAGACGGCCCGTGCTTCATTGCGCAGTCGTCTGCTCCGGCGGTTTGTGGGGGATCAGTATGCGGTACTGGTGCTCACGCCGGTCGGCATGAATGTGGACACGGTCGAGATTCATGAGTCCCAGGATGCGGGACAGGACGAGTGAGAAAGGAAAGCGGACTATGGATGAGAGAGAAGGTTTGCGCGCCGGAATCGTGGAGATGCGGTCAGTTGCGCAGCGGCTGAGTCAGTGGGCGGATGATCTCGAGGCTTCGTTTCGCGATCAGGAAGCCCCAGCGGGAGAAGTACCGGCTTCCGAGTCGCAGCAGGCTCCGGACCGGGAGAAAATCGTGGGCGCTAAAAAGGCCGTCAGAAAGGGAACAGAAGAACCTGCAGCAGTTAAGGAAGAGAGAAAAGCACTCTCGCTCCCGGAAGTCAGAGCAATTCTGGCGGAAAAGTGTGCTGCGGGCTTCGGTACACAGGTGAAGGCGCTCATTGAATCCTATGGGGCGGCTTCCCTGAAGGGTGTGCCGCCGGAGAAGTATGAGGAACTGTTGGAGGCGGTTCGCGGCCTTGGGCAGGACGGTGAAGCGGATGCCGGATAAACATGCGTTCCTGTCACCGTCGTCCTCGGAACGGTGGTACAACTGTACGCCGTCAGCCTGGCTGAGTGAGCAGTTCCCGGACCTGGGCAGCGTGTTCGCTGCCGAAGGGACGGAAGCGCACCGGCTGTGCGAGTTCCTGCTCCATGAGCTGCTGGGAATCCCGGATGTGGATCCCAGGCCGGGGATGCAGTACTACACGGAGGAGATGGAGGAAGCCTGTCAGGGCTACGCCCAGTTCATCCGGGAGAAGATTGAGAAGTGGAATGCTGCCGGCGCTTCGCCGAAGGTGTTCGTGGAGCAGCGGGTGGATCTGCGGGAGTATATCCCGGAAAGCATGGGCACATCGGATTGTGTCATCGTGACAGACCATGATATCGAGATTATCGATTTCAAGTACGGGATGCACAGGGTGCCTGCTTCCTCCCTGCAGCTTCGGATCTATGCCCTGGGGGCCTGTGAACTCTTTGCCGGGCTGTATGAGGACATCAACCGGGTGCATATGACGATCTACCAGCCGCGGATCGGCTCCGTGGATGAATCAGAGATGGACATGGCGGAACTGTTCCGCTGGGCTGCGCAGGATCTTCGTCAGCGCGCTGAGCTGGCTTTCGCTGGACAGGGTGATTTCTCTGTCGGTGAATGGTGCCGGAACTGCCGGGCCAGGCGTACCTGCCGGGAGCTGGCAGCGCATCAGCTGGAGATTGCAAAGTATGAGTTTAAGGAGCCGCCGCTGCTTTCCGATGAGGAGATTTCGGATGTGCTCGGCCGGGTGGATGAGCTGGTCTCCTGGGCAACGGGAGTCAGGGAATACGCCCTGCAGGCTGCCCTGGATGGAAGGCATTTTGCCGGCTGGAAGCTGGTGGAAGGAAAATCCGTCCGGAAGTTTTCGGATGATGCCTGTGTCGCGGCTCGTGTTGAAGCTGCCGGCATCGATCCGTATGAAAAGAAGATGCTGGGCCTGACGGCACTGGAGAAGAAGCTGGGGAAGAAGGATTTTCAGAACCTGCTGGCTGATCTGGTGGTCCGGCCTCAGGGGAAACCGATGTTGGTGCCTGTTTCGGATAAACGGGCTGAACTGAGTCTGGCGAGCGTTGAATTCGCCGCCAATAGAGAGAAAGAGGTAATGGAGAATGAGTAAGAGTCCTGTGAATCCCTGCAAAGTTATTACCGGGAAGGATACCCGGATTTCCTATGCCCATGTCTGGGAGCCCGCTTCCATTAATGGCGGGAACCTGAAGTATTCCTGCTGTGCTGTCTGGCCGAAGGCGGATGACGGGACCACCCGGAAGGTGAAGGCTGCCATTGAGGCTGCGTATCACGAAGGGGAAGGAAAGCTCAAGGGCAACAGCAAGGCTGTTCCGCCCATGAGCGCCATCAAGCTGCCGCTGCGGGACGGCGACCTGGAACGTCCGGACGATCCTGCCTTCGCGGGCATGTGGTTCGTGAATGCGAACACGGATCGGGCACCGGGTGTCGTGGATGCGGACTGCAATCCGATTCTGGATCGGAGCGAGGTTTATTCCGGCTGCTATTGCCGGGTTTCCCTGACCTTCTATGCTTTCAACAGCAACGGGAATCGGGGGATCGCATGCGGGTTGAATAACCTGCAGAAGGTGCGAGATGGCGAACACCTGGGCGGCCGGGTCAGTGCGGAAGAGGAATTCGCCGGTCTGGATGACGACGATGATGAGGACTTCCTGGCATGACCGGTCTGAACCAAGGGACGGCGGCTTTGTCCGCCGCCCCGCTTTCAGTTGAAATCTGGCGGGATATCCCGGGGTATGAAGGTTCCTACCAGGTCTCCTCGCATGGAAGGGTGCGGTCGCTGCCGAGGGTGATCCCCGTGTATGACAGCGTGCGCCGGGCGTCCTATTCGCGTCCCTGTCCGGGGAAAATCCTGCGGCAGGCCGTCTGCGACCGGGCCGGGCATGTCTCCGTTCATCTGGGGAAGTACTGCCGGGGGATCCCGGTTCACCAGCTGGTCATGCTGGCCTTCTACGGGTATCCGCCTGCAGGCATGGAGACCATGCATCTGAACGGAATCCCGACGGATAACCGGCCGGAGAACCTGCGCTACGGGACGCATTCCGAAAACATGACGGATATGTATCGGATCGGGAAGGGCGTGCTGAAACTGACGCCGGAGGATGTCCGGCAGATCCGTTTCGGTCTTTCCTGCGGCTGGAGCCACAGGGAGCTGGCGGCGGTCTATGGAGTTTCGAAAACCTGTATCCGGTGCATCGGGAAAGGATGGCGATATGCTTGGGTGGCATAGATGAACTTGGGATTGATATTGAGACATATTCCTCCGTGGATCTGCTGAAATCAGGAGTCTACCGGTATGCGGAGTCGCCGGATTTCAGGATCCTGCTGTTTGGCTACCGGCTGAACCTGGAGAAGGAAGCGGAAGTGATCGATCTGGAAAACGGGGGTGAGATCCCCGTTCCGGTTGTGAAAGCGATCCTGGATCAGACGGTTCCGAAATGGGCCTTCAATGCGAATTTTGAACGGGTCTGCCTGAGCCGCTGGTTCCGGGATCACGGGTATCTGAAGGACGGGGATTATCTGCCGTCCAGGGGATGGAACTGTTCCATGGTTCTCAGCGCCTCTCTTGGTTATCCGATGTCCCTGGCCGGTGCGGGCGCCGCGTTGGGGCTGGAGGAAGGGAAGCTGACGGAAGGAAAGGATCTGATCCGCTTTTTCTGCAGGCCGGTGGCGCCGACGCTGCTGAACGGTCTGTCCGAAAGGAACCGGCCGTTCACGGACTATACGAAATGGAAACGCTTTGTGGAATACAATAGCAGGGACGTCGAAGTGGAGCATGGCATTGATCTGCGGCTGGGAATCTATCATCATAGCCTGAACTGGGATGAGTACAGACTGGATCAGGAGATCAACGACCGTGGGATCCGGGTGGATATGAACCTGGTGTCCGCGGCGCTGAAGCTGGACGCCTGCTCCCGCGCGGAACTGACGGAGGAGCTGAGCCGGCTCACGCAGCTGTCCAATCCGAATTCGGTGTCCCAGATCCGCCAGTGGCTGACGGACCACGGGAAAGCCGCGGAGAGCCTGGGAAAGAAGCAGGTGGCCGAGATGCTGAAGGACGCGGATCCGGAGATTCGGGAGGTCCTGCTCCTGCGGCAGCAGCTGGCGAAGTCCAGCGTGAAGAAGTATGAGGCCATGGCCAACTCCGTGTGTTCCGATGGGCGGATCCGCGGCATGTTCCAGTTCTATGGCGCCGCGCGTTCCGGCAGATGGGCCGGGCGGGGCGTGCAGCTGCAGAATCTGCCGCAGAATCATCTGCCGGACCTGGACCAGGCAAGGAGACTGGTGTTAACCGGCGACTATGACGTGCTGAAGATGCTCTATGATTCCGTGCCGGATGTGCTGTCGGAACTGATCCGCACTGCCTTTGTGCCGGCGGAAGGAAAGAAGTTCATCGTGGCGGATTTCTCCGCCATTGAGGCGCGGGTGATCGCCTGGCTGGCCGGGGAGGAGTGGCGGAAGGAAGTGTTTGCTTCCGGGGGCGATATCTATTGCGCCAGCGCCAGCCAGATGTTTCATGTCCCTGTCGAGAAGCATGGCGTGAACGGCCATCTCCGGCAGAAGGGAAAGATCGCGGAGCTGGCCCTGGGCTACGGCGGCGGAGTCGGCGCCCTGAAGGCTATGGGCGCCCTGGAGATGGGGGTTCCGGAGGAGGAACTGCAGCCGCTTGTGAGCGCCTGGAGAACGTCGAATCCGAAGATCTGCCACCTCTGGTGGAATGTGGACCGGGCGGTGAAGACGGTGATCCGGGAAAAGACGACGATCGGTCTGGACAGGCTTTCGTTTTACTGCCGGTCCGGAATGCTGTATATCCAGCTTCCCTCCGGTCGGAAGCTGACCTATGTGAAGCCGAGACTTGCGGAGAACCGGTTCGGCGGGGAGTCCGTGGAGTATATGGGCGTGAACGCGTCAAAGAAATGGGATCTCATTGAATCCTATGGGCCGAAGTTTGTGGAGAACATCGTGCAGGGGATCTCGAGGGATCTGCTGGCGGTAGCTATGCTTCGGCTTGAAAGCAGAGGCTTCCGGATTGTTGCCCATGTGCATGATGAAGTCATCATCGAGGCGGATCCGGAGGACAGCGTGGAGGAGGTCTGCCGGATCATGAGCGAGTGTCCGGACTGTACAGAAGGATTGCTCCTCCGCGCGGATGGTTATGAGTGTGAGTATTACAGAAAGGATTGAATGATATGCCTGCGACGAAAAAGAGTACAGCTGCCGGTGCGAAGGCCGGAATTGCCGGAAAGCGTGGCCGGCCGAAAAAGGTTCAACCGGGGCAAGCCGGGCAGAAACTGACGGAGATGGAAATATGGACTGAGAAGAACAGGGAAGATGTTCGCGCACGGTATTTTACGCAAAAGTTCCCTCTTCCGATTGTCTTCATCTGTTCTCCGATCGGTGAGAAGAGGGAGCTGGATGAGGAAAAGGCAAAGCGGTACAGCCGTTTTGCTGTCTCCAAATACTGTGTGCCTGTCACGCCGCATCTGCTGTATCCCCGGTTTCTTCGGGAGGATGTGGCGAAGGAGAAAAGCATCAGGCGGTACTGCGGATGGTGCCTGCTGGACAAATGTTCGGAGGTCTGGGTTTTCGGTGATGTACTGACCAATGACATGGAGTGGGAGATCTGGCGTGCGTTTATGCGCAGCAAAAAGATCCGCTGGTTCACGGAGGATCTGGCGGAAGTCCAGCGGGAACTGCCTGACAAGTGTAAATCCCTCATGGGACCGAGGGAGAAAAAGCCTGGCAGTAAAAAAGAAACAAAGGAGAAGAAAGCCGTATGAATGATCCTGTTCTGAAGATTTCCGTCTGTGACAGGCGGACCAATGCCCGTTACAAGAATCAGGAACGCAACTGGTCATGGATTAAGGAAAGGAACCGCCGTCCGATCCGGACGTCGGAGACGGTGGAGGAATATCCGAAGCTCCCGAAGGAGCGGCGGGACGAGCTCAAGGACCAGGGAGGGTTTGTCGGCGGCTGGCTGAAGAGCGGCGTCCGGAAAAAGGGACATGTGATTTCCCGGTGCGTCGGCTGCCTGGACGCGGACAACATTCCGGCGGAAGTGAATTTTCCGGCACTCTGCCGGAAGATCTTTGCCGGAATCGACTGGTTTCTGTATTCCACGCATAAACACCGCCCGGATGCGCCTCGCTACCGGCTGGTGCTGCTCTTCGACCGGGAGGTGTCGGAGGAGGAATATACGCCCCTCATGCGCATGGTGGCAAAGCAGCTGGGCATGGACCTTTTCGATGATTCAACCTATGAACCCCACCGGATGATGTACTGGGCGTCTTGCTCCTCCGACAGTGAGTTTGTTTTTGATGAGTCCCTCGGCGCGCCGCTGATTGTGGACCGGTTCCTGGGAATGTATCAGGACTGGCGGGATGTGTCGCAGTGGCCGACGTCTTCCCGGCAAAGCGAGGTCATGAAGCGGAATGTTGCCTCCCAGCAGGATCCCCTGAACAAGGAAGGGCTGGTGGGCGCCTTCTGCCGGACGTATTTTCCGATCCAGTCGGCGATGGAGGCCTTCCTATCGGATGTTTACGCTCCGACCGCTGTTGAAGGGCGCTGGGATTATATTCCTGCGGATTCCACCGCCGGTGTGGTGGTGTACGACGACCGGTTCGTGTATTCGCATCACGCGACGGACCCGGCCGGCGGGCGGCTGGTGAACGCCTTTGACCTGGTGCGGATTCATAAGTTCGGAAATGATGAAACCCAGAAGTCCTATAAGGAGATGTGCGAGTTTGCCCTCGAACAGGATGACGTAAAGCTGCGTCTGGATCAGGAACGGCGGGAAGAGGCAGCACAGGATTTCTCTGGCTGCGATGCTTCGGACCGCTCGTGGACGACGCAGCTGAAGTATAAGGGGAAATCCAAGGAACTGGAAAACAGCGTGGACAATCTCATGCTGATTCTGATGAACGATCCGGACTGCGCGGGGTTCGCTTTCAATGAAATGGCCGGGCGGATCCAGGTGACCGGGGAGATGCCGTGGGAACGCCCGGAGGGGAATCCCTACTGGCGGGATGCGGACAGCGCCCAGCTCCTGGTCATGCTGGATAAGCGGTATGTGCCGTTCTCCAAGCGCAATCTGGATGCCTGTTTCACGAAGGTCGCGGACGATCGGAAGTTTCATCCGGTCCGGGAGTATCTGGATGATTTGCCGGACTGGGACGGCGTTCCCCGGGTGGAGACGCTCCTGCATCGCTGCCTGGAGGCGGACGATACACCGTATGTCCGTGCCGTGACGCGCAAGGTGTTTGCCGCCGCGGTAGCGCGAATTTACTGTCCCGGTACGAAGTTTGATTCCGTACTGGTGCTGGACGGTGCCCAGGGCATCGGGAAAAGCTCCATCTTTCGCATGCTGGCGGGGCCGGCGTATTATTCCGAGACCCTGTCCCTGACGGATATGAACGACAAAGCCGGCGCGGAAAAACTCCAGGGGTACTGGATTGCCGAGATCGGTGAACTGGCAGGCATGAAAAAAGCGGATATCGAGAAGGTGAAGGCCTTCCTTTCCACTTCAGACGATATGTATCGCCCGTCCTACGGGAAGGTGGTTGAATCCCATCCCCGGCAGACGGTGATCATTGCCACGGTGAACGGGGAGCGGGGATACCTGCGGGATGTTACTGGCAACCGGCGGTTCTGGGTAGTGAAGTGCCGGCAGAAAGAGCCAGTCCGGAAGTTTTCCTTCTCTTCGGATGAACGGGATCAGATCTGGGCGGAAGCGGTCCTGCTCTGGAAGAACGGGGAGAAGCTGTACCTGGAGGGGGATCTCATCGGGGAGGCGGAGGAAGCCCAGCGCTCCGCCATGGAGGCGGATGAACGGCAGGGCATGGTGGAACAGTACCTGGATGTGCTATTGCCGGATAACTGGCGGGAGATGGATCTGTACGAGCGGCGGAACTATCTGTCCGACCGGAAGGATCCGACGCTGCCGAAGGGCGCGATTCGCCGGGAAAAGGTCTGCAATGCGGAAATCTGGGCGGAATGCTTCGGCCGGAACCCTTCCGATATGAAGCCGGCGGACAGCTATGCTATTGCGGCACTGATGGCCCAGGTTCCCGGATGGAGGAAAGCCGAGAGACTGATGTCCCTGCCGCTTTACGGTCGCCAGCGGGTTTATGAGCGATATGCCGTGCTGCCGGATTTCCTCGATTGATTGTCTGCGTCCGAACGAATGAACAACTGTTTTCCATTATTGTTATCTGTCTGATACAGCAGGTGGTTAAGCGTGAACGGATATGCGCGTGTATACGTATATAGGAATTTGCGCTCATACTGGAGGTTGTACATGAGGGAAAGGGATATTGAGAGGAAACTGATTCAGGAAGTCCGCCGGACCGGCGGACTCGCCCTGAAGTTTGTGAGCCCGGGGTTCAACGGGGTGCCTGACCGGTTGCTGCTGTTTATGGGGGGCAAAGTGGCCTTTGCGGAAGTGAAGGCTCCCGGGGAAAAACCGAGGCCCCTGCAGGAGCACCGGATGGAGCAGCTGAGGGGTCTCGGGTTCCGGGTGTATGTTGTGGACAGTTTGGATGCAGTACAGAATATCGTCCAGATAGAAACGGAGACATGAAAAAGAAGAATGAGAAGTGACGCAAGTCCAGAGACTGCGACGAGAGTCACCTACCGTTGTACAGACGGGTATGACGGACCTCTCATTCTTCAGAGTCAGCATATCAGTTATCTGAATGAAGGTCAATATGGAAAGGAGCAGTATGGAATATAAACCTCATGATTATCAGTCGTACGCGACGGAGTTCATCCTGTCGCATCCCGTGGCAGCAATCCTCCTGCAAATGGGTCTGGGAAAAAGCGTCATTACCCTGACTGCTATGCAGGAACTGTTCCGCCGGGGAGAGATCCGGAAGGTTCTGGTGATCGCTCCCCTGCGGGTGGCCCGCGATACCTGGCCGGAGGAGATTCGGAAATGGGATCACCTCTGGGGGATCACCTGGTCCGTAGCCATCGGGTCGCCCGATGAAAGAAGGAAGGCGCTGGCGCTTTCATCGCAGATCACCATGATCAACCGGGAGAACGTTCCCTGGCTGGTGCAGCATCTTGGCAAGCGGTTTGACTATGACATGGTGGTCATTGATGAACTGTCTTCCTTCAAGAACTGGCAGGCCAAGCGTTTTCGGGCCCTGATGGCCGTCCGCCCACTGGTGAAGCGGATCGTCGGCCTGACCGGAACGCCGTCGCCGAACGGGTATATGGATTTGTTCGCGGAGTACCGGCTGCTGGATTTGGGCGAGCGGCTGGGACGGTTCATCGGGCGGTACCGGGAAGCGTACTTTACGCCGGACCGATGGGGGAACGGACAGGTCTTTACCTGGAAGCTCCGGCCCGGCGCCGATGCGGAGATCTTCCGGAAGATTTCCGACATCACGGTTTCCATGAAATCAGTGGATCACCTGAAGATGCCGGAGTGCGTCATGAACCGGGTGACGGTGCATATGGATGAGTGGGAGCGGAAACTGTACGAGACCCTTAAGGATGAGATGGTCTTGCGGGTTCTTTTATCTGCAAAGAGAAAGCCCTCCACCGGTGTCATCCTGAGCGAAGCCGGAGGCGGAGTCGAAGGATCTCCTCCGCAGCAGATTCTGACCATCGATGCCCAAAATGCTTCGGTGCTGTGTGGGAAACTGAGCCAGCTGGCCAATGGCGCGGTTTACAGTGACGATGGTACGGTCGCCCGCATCCACGATCGCAAGCTGGATGCCCTGGAGGATCTGATCGAATCCGCCAACGGTAACCCACTGCTGGTGGCCTATTGGTTCCAGCACGACCTGTGGCGGATGAAGGAGCGCTTTCCGGATCTCCGGGTCCTGCGGTCCTCGGAGGATATCCGGGACTGGAATGCGGGAAAGATCCCGGTGGCGGCGATCCATCCGGCGGCAGCCGGGCATGGTTTGAACCTGCAGGCAGGCGGCAGTACCCTGGTCTGGTTCGGACTGACCTGGTCGCTGGAACTGTACCAGCAGACAAATGCCCGGCTCTGGCGGCAGGGTCAGAAAGCGGATACAGTGGTGATCCATCATCTAGTGACGGAAGGAACGATTGACGAGCGGATCCTGCAGGCCCTGAAGGACAAGGACCGTTCTCAGGAGACTTTGATTAATGCGGTTAAAGCACAGCTGAAAGGGGGCGAACCTCCTGCGACCGCCTGTGGCGGAAATCTCGCGGGAGGTGAGGTCAATCGAAACAAGCGATCTGTCCGGGGGACAGTCGCGCTGATTGAGATTGCGGACTCGAGTGAAATGAAATGGAAGGAGAGAAGAGCATGAATGCATTGGATTTTTTACAGCAGGCGTATATGCTGGAACAGCAGATCCAGACGAAGCTGACACAGATTTCTGCTTTGCGATCTTTGGCGGAAACGATGCGATCGTACACAGGGAATGAGCCGGTCAGCCATTCCCGGAATGTGACATCCCTGGAGGATTCGGTGATTAAGATCCTGGAACAGGAACAGGAACTGAACAATGAGATTGACCGGATGGTGGATCTGAAAAGGGAGATCCAGGATGTGATTTCGGAAGTGAAGGATCTGAATTACCGGTTGGTCCTGGAAAAACGACATCTGTGTTTCGAGTCCTTTCCCAGGATCGGGGAAGAGATGGGGCATCCGGGATGATGATTCCGGCATTGATTATGCCGAGGAGTACCGGAAACAGACCGGGAAAGATTTTGATGACGGGAAATATGTTACGCAGTAGGGGAAACGCTATTGATGGGGTGATTCCACATACCATCGGCCCATGTTGACAGTGCTGCATATCGGACTTTGAGTGAAGTACAGGATTCGTCTCTGATCTCCGATCCGGATGGCATAGGAGGTGGTATTCGGCTCGTGTCCCTGGGCTTTGCTCCAGCTTTCCACCTTGTCGATGGGAAATCTTCTGCCGTCTGGCCAGATAATCTCCCGGGGTTCCATTAGGCCGGTTTGGTCGATCGATGACATGACGGTCAGGTAGGTTCTTTCGGGTTTTCGCGGTGCGTTCATCTGCATATCCGGTTCCTCCGGTCTCTTTTTTTGCCATTGTAGCACAATTATTTTGTGCTTTCAAGGGGAACAAAAAGAAAAAGTATGAGTCAGAGTGGGGAGGCGATCGTAAAGAGGAAAAGACTCGGCCTCTCCGGAGAGCCTGGGCTGACGCCCCAGGCTCTCCCTCGCGATTCCATCGGGACGCTGGCGCGACCCGCTGGAATCGACGGCCTTCGTCTGCCCGGGAATAGAACCCACGCGCCGTCAATTGTCGCGGCAGCATTACGGCTGCTGCCGCTCTGTTTCCGGCGACCTCACCTCTGCCGCAACTCCCGCCACTGGCGGGCGGCAGAGGTTCGCCTCCGGCTCATCCGGACGGCTTCGGGTCGCTCCGGGTCTCCGGGTCAGCCGGCCCGCCTGCTGATCTGAACTGAAGAAAGAGGAGATCAGCGCGGTCCGCTGACCCTCCG
>CADBEB010000038.1 GCA_902793605.1 uncultured Eubacteriales bacterium | reverse complement strand
TTCCTTCTCCTCGTCTGTATTGTCCTTCAGATACCGGAGAAGGACGATGAGCCTTTCCTTTGAGTCCATATACACCTGTCCTTTGCCTGATTTCAGGATTCATCATAACACAGATACAGCAATCTGTCCACGGCCGGGCATGAAAGGTTTCTTTTATACACACATTTTTTGTCTTGACTTCCTGTGATGGCACAATATAATTGTGTTTGCAAGGAGGAAACCCGGACGCGGAAGAACAGGGAAAAGGCAAAAAAAGATCTTTTCCACAGGGGAAACCGGCAGGCAAACAGAGGCGCGGATCCCGGGATTATCCACAGGCTGTTGATACGTGTGGATATCAACAAAGCAAGTAAAATCAACGCCTGCGGCCATTCCCGGAAACGGGTTTTTGACCGGATTTGCCATTCAAATCGGCAGGTCGGAGTGCTATATTGGCATTCCCTCCCGCAAAGGAGGACGAGAAGATGGGATGAATGATATGGAAACCATGGAAGAAGAACTGATCACGGACGGGATCGATCCGGCGGACGAGCAGGCAGACAGCAAGATCTACATGGAAGCCTGGCCCGTGATGCCGGACGGACCCGTCAAGGAGTTCGAGGAATACCTGATGGACCTCGGTCTCCGATTCTGAACGCTGCTTCATCTCCCCTGCCGGCCGCCGGAACGTCAGCGGAGATTCCACTCAGAATTCCGGCAGATGACCGGACCGTTTTGATGGAGTGATTGCATGAACGACACAACAGGAATCTTCCGGGAGATCAGCCGGGAAATGAACGAGACGCTGAAAGAGATCACAGATCGGGGAAATGACGCTGAGGTCCGGAAACGCAGCGACGGAAGCTATGACGTCTTCGAAGTGGAGAAGAAGAAGCGCAAGCCTCCCAAAAGCAAGAAACCATAAGCCGCTATACGCTTGGGTATAGCGAAGGGCCACTTGGGGCCGACAGTTTACTGCAGAACGCAGAAGACTTCCGGCCCTTTTTATTTTCCCCATAACGGGCCGGTTCCGGCCCGGAAAAGGGCGAAAACGGGCCGCTTTGGGGGCGGCAGTCACCTGCGAACCCGACAAGACGCAAATCAGCAGGAAAAACCTGCAAAGAACGATCAGGAGGTAAAGAAGCCATCCCGGGCACGACATTAAACTGCCCCGCCGCTGCCAAAGCCGATCCCAGCCGGTAAGTGGATCTGTCGATAGCAGAGGAAGCGACGACAACTGAATAAAGCCATGCCCATCGACAGGCGCGGCTGAACTGAAACGGAGAGTCTGTATACAACTCACTGGTTCGGTCCGGTTCGTGCGCCTGCTTTTTTGCGCGCTGAGCGGCTCTCCGTTTCGCAACGACAACGCGATGCGAAAGGAGAGCAAGACAATGACTCAGGCAATCAGTGACAAAAGCAGGAAGACCTACAACAACGAACCCTTCCGCGAGGGAGAGTCTCTCGTACCTATGCTGTGTGACCGGGAGACAGCGAAAGACTACGGCGCGGATCCGGCGAACATCCGGACCTGGACAACGGCGGGCATCCAGTATCAGGTCATGTTCGTCCCCGTCCCCGAAGAGCAGGCGGAGATCGCCTGGCAGACCTTCTGGGCGGAAGTGAACGATCTGCTGAACAAGAAGATCGGGCCCAACCGCTATGCCCGCTGCCGGATCCCCCTGGAAGACGGGAGAACCGTCATCTGCCCAAAGGATGGAAGGAAGTGTACCGGCTGCGCGTACAAGGGGCAATTTGAGCGGAAGGACCGCACTCCCCTGTCCATCGATCAGATGACGGAAGAAGAATATCACCTGCTGCCGGGCACGCCCTCCGCGGAGGACGAGGCCATGGAGATGCTCCTGCTGGATGAACTGCTCGTCACCCTGGAGCAAATGAAACCCCTCTTTGGGGAGATCGTCCGTCTGGGAATGCAGGGACTGAAAAAGAAGGAGATCATCGAGCGCCTGCCAATCAAAAAGAGCCAGGCCTATCAGCTGATCAGCGAGTGCGAGAAAGCAGCCAGGGATCACCTGCGGGACACGGGAGGGCGAACCCCGTGATCAAAAAACCGAAAACCGCATAATCGCATCGTCCCGTTATTTCCGCCCGCCTCGTGATAACCTCGTCCTCAACCTCCCCGCCGACACAGCCGCCCAACTGGTCGGCAAGACTTTTGTAACTATAATCCTGGAATAAAAAACGAAACCTGATCAAACCCATATTTACTCTCTTCCAACTCCACCTTTACTATCATTTCATATTCATATATAATTATTTTGTTATTAGATAATGTCCCGGTTTTTTGATTTGGCGTTCGTGAAAGGAGTTCCAAATTGAGCAACAAAAAAACCCGGAACCCATTGAAACAACGTGCTCCAGGTCATGGAGCTGATAGCCAGATTCGAACTGGCGACCTCATCCTTACCAAGGATGCGCTCTACCGACTGAGCTATATCAGCATGCTGTCTTTCGACAACGGACAGATTCTATCACAACCGTCCTGAAAAAGCAAGCACTTTTTTATCCGCTGAAATCATTGCCTTGAAAGGAATTACCATGAAAAAAGATCTGACCCTTCCCTCTGAACTGCCGGATGACTTCGTATTCACCGAGGTATCCGGCCTGACTTCGGCAGAAGCTGAAAAAAAAGCGGCTTCCGGATTGTCCAACCGCATGTCTTCCACAGGAGAGAAGACCATTCCTCAGATCCTTTTCTCCCACGTGTTCACGCTGTTCAACCTGCTGAACTTTGCGCTGGGCCTGTGCCTGCTGCTGGTCGGCAGCTACCGGAACATGCTGTTCCTCTTTGTGATCATCGCGAATATCCTGATCGGCGCGCTGCAGGAATACCGCGCCCAGAAGACCATCGCCGCCCTGAAGCTCCTGAACGCGCCCTCCGTCCACGTGCTGCGGGACGGTCAGGAGAAGACCGTCTCTTCCGATGAAGCCGTCCGAGGAGACCTCGTCATCCTCCGCGGCGGCGATCAGGTAGTCGCCGACGCGGTCGTGATCGACGGTTACGGCGCCGCAATGGAATCCCTGCTGACCGGCGAGAGCAATGCCGTCCACAAGGAGGTCAACAGCTGGCTGTATTCGGGCTCCTATATTGTGGAAGGACGGATGACCGCCCAGCTGATCTATGTCGGAGATGAAAGCTATGCCGGCCGCCTGACCGCGGAAGCAAAGAAGGACGCCCGTCCCGAGTCGCGCCTGATGGTCGACCTGAAAAAGCTGATTCGGTTCGATTCCATGATCCTCGTTCCGCTCGGTATCCTGCTGTTCCTTAAGCAGTTCCTGCTGAACCGTGTACCGGTCACGGAAGCCGTTCCGTCCTCCGTCGCCGCGATGATCGGGATGATCCCCGAAGGGCTGATCCTGCTGACCAGCGTGGCCATGGCCGTCGGCGTTGTCAAGCTCGGCCGCCGGAAGACACTCGTCCAGGAGCTTTCCGGGATCGAGACCCTCGCCCGGGCGGATGTGCTGTGCCTGGATAAGACCGGCACCATCACGACGGGAACAATGGCCCTCGAATCCGTGGTCGGGATTGACCGGACAGAGAAGGAAACCGAGGAAGGCCTCAGCCGCCTGCTGGGCGCCTTTGACGAAAACAGCGGCACGCTGAACGCATTGCGGGAGAAGCTGGTTCCCGGCACGGAAAAGCCGCGGGCTGTCCTGCCCTTCTCTTCCGCGCGGAAAAAATCCGCGGTCACCTTTTATGACGGGACAACGCTGATTCTCGGCGCTCCGGAATTCGTGCTGGAAGACAATTACAGCCCGGAGCTCCGCGCCCTGGTGGAAGGCTATGCCGCGGAAGGAAAACGCATCCTGGTGTTGGCGGAAGCCCGCGGTCTCCTCACGGAGGAAACGCTTCCCCCGATCCGGGCGGTCTGCGGCCTGTGCATCCTGTCTGACCAGCTGCGTCCCGGCGTGGATCAGACGCTGCAGTATTTCCGGGATCAGGATGTGGATGTCCGGATCATCTCCGGCGACAATCCGATTACCGTTTCCATGATCGCCAAACGCGCCGGCCTTCCCGATGCGGACCGGTATGTGGACCTGACCGCGCTGAAGACCGAGGAGGAACTCGACCAGGCCTGTGAACAGTATAAGGTTTTCGGCCGGGTCACGCCGGAACAGAAAAAGTCGCTGGTGCTTGCCCTGAAGCGCAGGGGGCATAATGTTGCCATGACGGGCGACGGCGTGAACGACATTCCCGCCCTGAAGAGCGCCGACTGTTCCATCGCGATGGCCGGCGGCGCGGACGCGGCGAAGAACGCGGCGCAGCTGACCCTGCTGTCCTCCGATTTCAGCGCGCTGCCGGAGATCGTCCTGGAAGGCCGCCGGGTCATCAACAACATCACCCGCGCTGCCAGCCTGTTCCTGACCAAGACGATCTTCAGCTTCCTCCTGAGCATTATGATGCTGCTGGTTCCGGGCGCCTATCCTTTCCAGCCGATCCAGCTGACGCTGATCTCCTCCCTGATGATCGGGCTTCCCGGGTTCGTGCTCGCGCTTGAGCCGAGCGAGGAACGCATCAGGGGCAACTTCCTGAAGACGGTCCTCCTGCGCGCGCTTCCCGGCGGGGTCGCCGCCGCCTGCTGCGCGGCACTGTCCATGGCGATGTCGCCGATCCTCGGATGGCCGCGGGAGCTGTGCAGCACGCTGGCCACCCTTTCAGCCGGCGTCGTCTGCTGGCTGGTGCTGCTGCGGACCTGCCTGCCCCTGAACCTGACCCGGAAAATCCTCCTGGCCGTCGTGATCGGCGCCTTCGCCGGTGCGTTCTTCCTCCTGAGAAGGATCTTCTTCCTGGAGTGGCTGTCGGGAACGGCGTGGCTTGTTCTCGCCGGACTCGCGGTCCTCGGCGGCGGAATCATCCTGCTGTGCGACTGGCTGATCGCCCGGCACGAAGCGGCGAAAAAAGCGAAAACAGCAGCCGCCTGATTGCGGATTTTTCCGGATTTGATTATAATAACTCGAATATCTTTGAAAGGTAACTGTGATATGCTGAAGAAAGTTCTTTCCGTTCTGCTCCTTCTGGTTCTGCTCTTCTGCGGATATTTCCTTCCGGCCGCGGCTCCCGTACAGGCGGAAGCTTCGGCGGACGGCTGCGGACTGCGCGGCTGGGACCTGAACATGGGATACCAGTATGTCATCATGGGGTACTACCCGTACTTTATGGACTCCACGATCGGCAAGAAGGACAAGCGGATCAACGACCCGGAGACCTATGCGCTGGAGAACTACAGCAAGGAATACTGGGCTCCGGTCCTCTGGGAAGTGCTTTCCGTGGAAGACGGAAAGGCGCTGCTCTACACCACGTATATCATTGATACGCATCAGCCGCTCGAGATCTCGGACAAGAAGAAGGCGGACGCCCATAAGTACAGCCCCATCTCCGATTACGGGGAGACGGACCTGAACCGCTGGCTGAACGAGACCATGATCAACAACCTGCTCGCCGACGAGCCGGTCCTGGCCGCGGTGACGGAGGAGAAATACGGCCGGCTTTATCCGCTGACGGACGCGGAGCTGATGACGGAGGAATACGGCTTCACCTACCAGCGCTACTACGAAGTCAAATCCCGCTGGGCCTACGCGACACCCTACGCGTTGAACAAAAAGCTCCACAAGGGGTACGGCAGCAAACTGGCCAAAGACCAGTCCTACGGTACCGTCGACTACTGGGTGGCGGCGCTGAAGCGCGACACGAAGACAAACGAGGAGATGCCCGGGAAATACCTGCAGCTGTGCGCCGGCATCGCGGATCCCCATGAGAAAGGCGGAACAAACATCGGGCACCTGAGTTTCGGATACCTGAACCGGACCACCGTCGGCCTCCGCCTGGCACTCCGCCTCGATACCTCGAAGATCCAGGTCGTTTCCGGCAACGGCTCCATATGGGACCCCTGCCGCCTGGCATACGTGGAAGACAAGGAAGCGGATGATCCCGTTGTCCTGACCCCGCCGGTCCGTCCGGACCTGACTCCTGTCCCCACGACGCCCGCGCCGGTCAAGGACAGGCCGAAACTGGAAACCCCCGGCCCGGACACCACGCCGGTCCCGGTTCCCGAGTGGGCGCAGCAGTAACCGGTATTCAAAAGGGAGCGGAAATCTATCCGCTCCCTTTTCAACTGTCCTGTTATTTGAATTCGGCCCCGCACTCTTCCGCAAATCTGACCGGATCGATAAAGGCGAAATTTCGATGCAGCAGCTGCTGCCGGGGATAGATCGCAGAGAAGACGGCTTTTCCGTCCTTCTCCGCGGTCACTCTGACCTCCTTCGCCGGCAGGCATGCCAGCAGGTCCCGGGCAATCCGCAGGCCCATGCCGGCCAGGTACAGCTTCCGGTCGTCCTTCATCAGTTCATCCTTGCAGACGAACGTGCTTTCCAGGCAGTCCGCGCTTGGCGCGCGCATGTTGATGCTGTCCGCGTAGTCGGTCAGTTCCCCCAGCGGGTTGGATGTCTTCAGCACCTCGGCATAGGCCTCCAGGTCGCCGGAAAGCACCTTCTCCGCCATCTTGTGATAGAAGCTCCAGAGGCGTCTCCCCGTCAGCCCGTCGGTCGGTGTATCATGCGCCAGCGCGTCTGTCCAGTCCACGGTCTCGTCCGCCGTCTTCCAGAGATGGCGGATGTCGTTCTCCTTCTTTTTCGCCGGAGCCTGGGCAGGCGGCATTCCGTTCTGTCTGTCAGGCGTTTCTTCCTTCTCGTATGGCTCGTATGCCGCCGACGGCATACCGCCCCAGAGATCGGAGCCGATGGCCGCCAGCTTCTTCAGCAGGTCCATCTGCTTCTCGTTCAGGTTCTGTTCGTCAGCCATGCTTTTCCTCTCCTTCCCTGCGGCAGCTGAGGCTCGGCGGATTGGCGGAGGTATTGAAGCCATCGATCACGATCTCCGCGTCGCCGGTGATCTCATTGTCGAACAGCCAGCGGCTCAGCGGATTGATCAGCAGGTTCTCCACCTGGTTCCCGATTCCGCGCCCGCCGTTGGACAGGTCAAAGGTCGCTGCTTCCTTCAGGCTGTTGTAGGCAAAATCCTCGATCCTGATCCGGATGTTCTTCTGCTCCCGCAGACGGCTGATGATCTTGTTGACCTGGCTCTGCAGGATCAGATCGGCTGCTTCCTTCCGGATGTAGTCGAACACGACAATGTTTTCGCCGATCCGATTCAGGATCTCCGGCCGGCCCAATTCCAGCTTGAAATAGTCCTCAATGGCGGAACGGACTTTGACCTGTACCTCGCTGTAGGGCATATCCATGGTCACGTTCGGTTCCCGGTTACCGAAGGCATCCTTGACATAGATACCCAGGTTGCTGGTAAAGATGATGATCGTCTCGGAGAAATAGACAGTATTCCCCTGTCCGTCCGTCATCCGCCCGTCTTCCAGGATCTGCAGGAACTTGTCCAGGATGTTGGAATGCGCCTTCTCGATCTCGTCAAACAGCAGGATACAGAAAGGATTCTTCTTCACGGCGTTGGTCAGTTGGCCGCCGGCTTCATAGCCGACATATCCGGGCGGCGCTCCCATCAGCTTCTGGTCGGAGTGAGACTGGCCGTATTCGCTCATGTCAAAGCGGATGCAGTTGCTCTCGTCGCCGAACAGTTTCTCCGCCAGCGCCTTCGCGGTCTCGGTCTTGCCGGTTCCGGTCGGTCCCGCAAAGAACAGCACGCCCTTCGGCTTTCCGGCTGAGGAGGAATTGATCCCGTTCATGCCGGTCACGGCGCGTTTGACCACGTCCAGCGTGCGCTCCAGGGCCGTATCCTGGCCTTTGATCCGCTTTTCGAAGTCCTGCTTCGCCGTCTTCAGGCTCTGCATGTTCAGGCGGCTCCAGGGGTTCTCCTTGATGCCGTATTTGTACAAATCTACGACCGTGCACAGGTCCCGGATCTGAATCTCTTCCTTCTTGCACAGGAGGCGCATCTCGTCCAGCTCGGTAAAGCTCATGCCTTCCGTCAGGCCTACAAAGCGCTCCTTGATGCGGTTCAGTTCGTCCGGATGCTCCTCATAGTAAGGCATATCCTGCCGGTAGACCGTTCCGGAGAAGAAGGCGGCAAAGTTGTTGCCGGTCATCATGCGCTTGCGTTCTTCCCGGTCCGGCGCTTCCAGCATGAGGATCTTGCAGACCGGGTTGTACAGGTAGAACCAGGCCGGCAGGTCGTTCAGCTTGTTCACCAGCAGCACCAGCAGGTTCTGCTTTTTCCCCTGCGTGGTCCGCACCCAGGAGGAGCTCAGCGCGCTCTGCATCAGGATGTTGAAGCTGTTCACATCCTGCTGGTCCATGCGCTCCGGCGTGGTGATATAATGGCTGGCCATCTCCAGGACAGTGACCGTGGCCGCCTTCCGCTGGAACATCGCCCTGCGGATGATATTCGGCGCCGTATCCGCTCCGTTTCCCTTGAATTCGGCCTGGATCGCGCCGTCCTTGATCTTTGATCCGGTCAGCTCGGCGTACCGGGTCAGCATCGAAGGATCGTACGGGCTCATAAATCCCACCAAGTTGCTGTAGAAGACCACCTGGTCATATCCGTTGTCGGAAAAATAGGCATGCAGGTACCGGCTCAGCGGGATGATCTCGTCCTGCCGGACGGATCCGTCGATCGGATACCGGTACTGGTCCAGTACGTTCCCCTCAAGGATCAGCAGCGGCTTGATGCCGCTGAACAGTTCCAGCTCCCTGTGCCACTTGGGGATCAGGGTTTCCATGGTCTCGCTCATGCTTTTTTCCCTCCCGGAATATGGTTTCGGTTCACTCAGTTTCCTTTGGTATCGCGGGTCGGCGCCGCGCCGGCCGCTTCCGGCACACCCTGCGGGCCGCTCGCCTGCTCTTCCTCCTCCGACTCCGGCAGCATCGCTTCCTCGAAGGCCGGCAGATAAGGCAGTTCCATCCGGCTCAGACCGTTCTCGTCCGTCGTGATCTCCGGCAGGTCAAACTTGGTGTCGATCTGCATCGCGTCCCGGATCGGAACGGCTTCCTCCGCGTTTGCCCGGTAAGGCTGATAATTGTTCTTCGGCGCCGCGCTGCTTGTATACGTCGGATAGATCGTTGCCTGCTGCCCGAGATAGGTGCCGTCGTTGCTGAAGGTCATCTTCACCTGCACCAGCATGCTGTACAGGGAAGTCACGGTCTTGTCGATCAGGAATTTCTCTTCCCGGATATCGTCGTTTCCGCCGAAAACAAAATTGCCCAGCGAATAGAAAATGCAGCGGTTGTTGGAGATATCCACGCCCTGGACGACGTGCGGATGATGCATGATCACCAGGTCCACGCCGTACTTGATCATGGCCTTCGCGGTGCTTTCGGTGGGCCGTACCTCATGGGATCCGCGGTATTCGCTCCCCTGGTGCCAGCAGGCGACGATGGCGTTCACCTGTTCCTTTTGCTTCAGGGCGATAATCACCTGCTTGTATTTTTCGAAGTTGCCCTTGAACTCCTTGTGGAGTCCGAGGAACGCGATCCGGATCCCATCCTTCTCATAGATATAGTAATTGGTATCCTTCATCCACGGGATCCCGTTCTGCTCGAGGGTTTCCTTGGTGGATGCCTCGCCCTGCTTGCCGTAGTCCCCGGTATGGTTGTTGGCAAGGTCGGCCAGCTCGATGGAGCTTCCGGTCAGGATCTTCACAAATTCAGACGGCCCGCGGAAGCGGTACCGCTTGGTCTGGGTCTCCTGGGCCTTGCTGTCGGAAAGGACGCCTTCGAAATTGATAACCGTCAGGTCGTCCTTTTCGAACATGTCCCGGAAATTGGCGAAGAAATAGTCGTACCCTTCCTTTGCGGCAATCGAATCAAAGGAGTTCGGGTCCTTCCTGGTGCTTTCCTCGCTTCCCAGGGTGCAGTCACCGGTAAAGGTGATCGTGATCGTTTTCTCCGCCGCCGCGCATCCGGCGCTTACGAGCAGGACGCAGCAGAGCAGCAGGGCAGTCAGTCTGTGGCAGTTACGGATCATGGTCTTACTCCTCTCCCGGGAATTCAAAGTGGCGGCACCAGGTATATTTGCTGATCGCGCTTGGCAGCGCACCCTGGCAGTAGGTGTTGAGGATGTCCCGTATATAGGACGGGAGCACCCGGTTATACTTGACTTCAAGGATCATGAGATTCTCATCGAGCGGCGGAATGGTCGGCACATAGGGATCAAACAGTTCCTTGCTCCACAGGCCGGTCCGCAGCTGCTTGTCAAAGGTGATCCGGACTTCTTCCGCCGGATGCAGGTAGGCTTCGCGTACATAGTCAACCAGCACCACCGGCCGCAGGAGGTTGACCGTCATCTCCCGGTATACGTCGTTCAGCAGGCCGCTCCGGGTCGTTTCCAGCCCGGTCGGATCTCCGGCCATCAGCTGTTCGCACAGCAGCCGCGGGATGGAAATGCTTCGTTTGGAGATCAGGCTGCCGACCTTGGTCTTGCATTCCATCTTGATGACCTTGTCGCTGAAGTTGTAGATCCGGATCCGGTATTTGTCACGGTTCTGAACGCCGTTCATCTTGTCGTGGAACGCGGTGTCGAAAACCGTATCGAAATACAGGGAGCGGATATGATACTCGTTGTACTCATTCCCGTTGGGGTCCCGGTTCAGGATTCCGTCCAGCACGCCGCTCAGCACAAAATACTGCCGTTCGTTAATGAAATACTTCAGCTCATGCCGAATCGGCAGCGTATTCATGCTCATCGGAATCCCTCCCCTCTTTTCAATTCACAAGTCTGAATTAAGAACCCGCTTCCACCTGGCAGGCGACAAGCGTCGCGTCGTGCACACCTTCGATGTTCAGCACCGCGCTGACCAGGTCCTGCTTGCTGTCAAGCCGCACTTCCACGGTCATCTCCGCGCCGGAACGGGTAACGGTCTTGCTGCGCAGTTTCCGCTGGCGCACCGTGCGGCGCAGCAGCTGGGTGATCTCCTGCTCGGCATAATCGTCATAGTGGACGACCAGCAGATAGGAGTTCGGGTTGCGGAAGCGCACGAAGGTCATCAGCATCAGGATCAGGCCGATGCACAGCACCACCGCCAGCGCGTGGACGTATAGTTCCGCGCCCAGCAGGATGCCCATCGTCAGCGCCCAGAACATATAGGCCGTATCCATCGGGTCCTTGACCGCCGTCCGGAAGCGGACGATACTCAGGGCGCCGACCATGCCCATACTCAGCGCGATATCGCTCTTGATACACATGACCACCGGCGTGGTGATCAGCGTCAGCATCATCAGCGTCATCGCGAAGGTGGGGCTGTACAGCACGCCGCGGTAGCACCGCTTGTAAACGAAGGCGATGATCAGGCCCACCAGGCAGCCCATCGCCAGGCCGATCGCGATCTTCAGGGGAGTCAGGTTCTGAAACTGGCTGAAGAAATAATCGCTGATGGTTGAGTCATTCTTGAAAAGGGAATTGACTCCGTTTGCCGCGTAGGCCGTTGAGATGAACATGTTGCTTCCTCCTCGAAAATGAATTGGCTCGGTGTTTTACGGGATGGCTTCCGGCGGGTATTCCGGCTTTTCACCGAAATAGTGGACCATCTGCTCGTCCGACAGGTTGAAGGCGTCCTGGGTGAATTCCCACAGGCGGGTCGGGCGCAGCCGGATCACGTTCCGCAGCCGTTCGACCCGTTTCTCCCAGTAGCGGTAGGCGCCGTCCACCGTGGTCGGCACTTCCTGCAGCACAAAGGTGTCGTTCTCTTCGCCCCAGCGGGCCCAGTGCAGCTGCATCTCCGGCCGGATCAGCTCAACCAGCTTCTCCAGTTCATTGAGCATGTTGTCGCAGGTCAGCGCCTTGAAGACGTCGCCGTAGATCGTCAGGTAGCGGTCCCTGTACTCAGGCACGCTCAGGAGCTTGCGCAGGATGGTGTTGTCGACGTTCTTCTCGCCCATGCCCTTTTCCTTGGTGAAGCTCTTCGGGCTGTTGAACTTGGAGTTGTACAGGCCGTAGTCCACATCGTACAGCACCCATTTCCACTTGCTCCCTTCAGTGTGGAACCGGTAGAAGCGCGTGTTACCGATATCGCTGTTGCCGAAGAACATCTCAAAGGCGATGTACTCGAAGAGGTTGTTGACGTCGACGTTTTCCAGGATGTAGTCCAGGTCCTCCTGGTTCTTCGCGGGATTGCCGGCTTTGATCTTCTTGAGCATACGCTTCCATTCGCCGGTGGAGCCGTACTTGAGGCGTCCGTTGCCCTGCAGCAGATCCATATCGTCCGCCTGGTCAAAGGTCAGCCCCTCAAACTGGGCCAGCATGTAGCGGTCCGTCCGCTCGCGCAGGTTCATGTTTCCCCAGTAAACGCCGTTCAGATAGACCGCGTACGGCTTCCATGCCAGGTGCGCCACCTTGCTCTCTTCGTAGTAGCATTCCTGGGCCGGGTCCGCGTAGTGATCCAGGTAATACTCCTGGTAGTAGTCGATCAGCCGGCTCTGGAAGCCGTCCTGCAGACGGGTCCACATGGAGTCGTTTCCGCTGTTGCGCAGGGTAAAGCTTTTGTACTCCGTATAGGGCCGGTCCGGGAAGAGCTTGGCGGCAAAGGTCTTTGCACCGTATTTGCTCTTGGCCCGGAACTTGAAGCTCTTCTGGGGCATATCCAGGGAGAAGTCGCCCATCAGGGAGAAGCAGCAGTCCTGGTCGATCAGTTTTGTTCCGCTGTCGTCGTAGAGCTCCACATGGACCTCGTTCTTGACGCCGGAATCCTTGACCTTGCGGTAGACCGTGTTCTTGAAGGGCAGCTTGCCCGGCTCCTTGAACACATTGTCGCCGGTCACCAGCATGCCGGTCTCCTTGTTCCAGAGGTTGTCCGGGTCGGTCACGACTGAAACAAGCGGCAGCGAATGGTAGGTGTTGATGAAATACGTCCCCGTCAGGATGTCGCTGGGCCGGATGTCCCCGGTGGAGAAGGCGCGTGCCCGCAGCACCGTCGTGAAGTTCAGTTCCAGCTGCTCCCCGTTGTACGGGTTGGAGTTCTGCGTCGGGTCAGCTCCGTCGGTCGTATAGAACACCTGCGTATTGGCCGGAATCGCGATCTGTACGTAGGTCGTCTGGAAATACTGTCCCGGCTCAACCGAGAAGGAAGGCATGTCCGCATAGCCATTGAAGCCGTCCCTGTTCGCCTGGAAAGGCGTAGGCGTGTCATAATAAAAAAGACCCGCGATTCCGAGGGTTCGGCCGTAGGAAACATCCGTCCTCATCTCCGGCAGGATCATCTTGTCCAGTACCTTTCCCGTCGGATCCGCCAGGGTGATGGTCTCCCTGCTCAGCTTCCCGATCTTGAAGGCGGCATGCGGTTCGGAAGCTGAGTTTTTGTCTGTTCGCTTATCGCACAGGATGACCTTGTATTCCCCTGCCGCGATCATGGTTCCCCGCGGAAACTGCCATTTCCGGCCGTGGTCGAGCCGGTCGCTCAGGCCCCAGTCGGAAAGGTCCACCGCCTCGCTGCCGGAATTGTAGATCTCAATCCAGTCCGTGAAAGCCGCCTTGGGATAGGTGGCAATCGAGTCGTTGCTCGCCATGACCTCGCTGATAAACACCCCGGTCTTGTTCATCGCCCGGAGGTTGATGTCCATCTGGTTGAATCCGGTCTGGTTGTTCGGCAGCGAAGGCGTGGCGATCTCAAATACCTGGAGCTGTCCCTCGTCGTTCCGGCCCCAGCTGCAGTCCATCGGCAGGTTGTCGATCATCACGCGGTCCAGGACATGGCCCTGGCTGTCCGTCAGGATGATCGTCTCGCTCTCCGCGCTGATCCTGAAGTTGGAGTGCGGCGCGTTCTTGATCCGGTCCATCCGGTCCTTGCCGGTGCACAGCACCAGGTAGTAACCGTGGGCGGGAATCTTCGCGCCGTCCGGGAAGCGCCACTTGAGCGGTTTCCCCTCGTTGTCGCTCAGGCCCAGGCCCTCCAGGGAAAGATCCCGGTCGGTCGTGTTGTACAGCTCGATCCAGTCGCACAGCTCGTCCTCGTCGTCCCGCAGGCCGGTCATGGGATCCGCCATGACCTCGTTGATCACGATGCTCCCGTTTTCCACCGAGATGCTCTCGCGGTACTTCCGGTGCCCTTCCTCGGTGTTTTCGAACCAGGGGCTGAACCAGGTCACATTTTTGAATCCGCTGTCCGTCAGGGCCCAGCTCTCGTCGCTGGCCATGATCGGGTATTTGCAGCTGTCGATCAGATAAGCGTTCGGATCATAAAGGTATACCGTCTCTCCGACACTGCTCAGCTTGAACTTCGCGTGAAAAGCCCGGTTCGGATCGCTCTGGTTGGTGTTGTCGCAGAACACGACCACCCGTCCGTCTGCCTCCAGGCTGACATCCGGGAACAGGAAACGGATCCGGTCCCCCTTGTCGCTCAGGCCCAGACCCTCGAGATTGATCGTATGATCGGTGCTGTTCCAGATCTCGATCCAGTCGGTATAGTTGCCGTTCTCATCCGTCACCGCGGCGGCGTTGGAGGGCATGACCTCGCTGATGACAAGTCCGGTATAGGCGCTCAGGTTTTCATGCCCGCTGCTTTCCACCATGCCGGACTCTGTTCCGGTGGAATAGGTTGCCCGGCGGATCGGTTCCTTCGGCGTGACAATGATCAGTATCACGATCACGGCGGCAATGCCGAGCAGCAGGAAGAGGTTCAGTCTGGCTTTCCTGCGGCGCAGTTTGGTCGCCCGGGAAGCGGCACGGCGCCCCTGGGCATTCGGATCTTTTTCCATCCCGCTTTCCTCCTTTCCTTGGCGTCACATAACTATGTAATTATACCATATATTGATGCTTTAGGCAAACAGATTCCGGATTTCCTGCTCCGTTAAAGCGCTGAGGATGCTCTCTCCGGGCGTGATCAGCCGTTCGAAGAGGGCCTTCTTCCGGTTGCCGAGTTCGACGACCTGCTCTTCGATCGTTTCTCCGGTGATCAGCCGAACCACCTGCACCTTCTTTTCCTGGCCGATCCGGTGGGCCCGGTCCGTCGCCTGCTCCTCCGTCGCTGGATTCCACCAGGGATCGTAAAGGATCACCATGTCCGCGCCGGTCAGGTTCAGGCCGTATCCGCCGGCCTTCAGGCTGATCAGGAAGATCTCGCCCTCGCCCTGGTTGAATCGTTCGGTCAGGTTCAGGCGGTCGCCGGCCGGGGTATCCCCGTCCAGGTAGAGCGTCGTGAACCCGTTCTCCTCCAGGCGCCGTTTCAGCAGCTTCAGCATGCTTGTGAACTGGCTGAAAAGCAGTACCCGGCGCCCGTCGCGGATCATCTCCGGCAGGAGCTCGATCAGCAGCTCTTCCTTGCCGCTCCCGCCCCGGTAATCCGACATGACCAGGGACGGATGGCAGCAGATCTCCCGCAGCTCGGTAATGGCGCTGAGCACCTCGATCTTCGCCCGGCCGCCTTTCTCGTCCATCAGCTGGTCGATCCGCGGACGCAGCCGCTCGAGGGAGGCGCGGTAGATCCGTTCCTGCTCCGGCGTCATACGGGCGGTGAGCGTCGTTTCCATCTTGTCCGGCAGCTCTTCCAGCACGTCCTGCTTCAGTCTCCGGATCAGGAAGGGATGGATCCTCCGGAGCAGATCCTCCGCGTTCTCCCCGTCCTGGTATTTCCGCAGGAAGGTATTGTATCCCGGCAGGTAGCCCGGGAGCACAAAATCAAACAGGCTCCACAGCTCCCCGACGCCGTTCTCCATCGGAGTTCCGGTCAGGGCAAACCGGGTATCTGCCTGCAGCTGTTTGACCGCCTGTGCCGCCACGCTGCCGGCATTTTTGATATTCTGGGCTTCATCCAGGATCACGAAGCGGAAGGGATAATCCTTCATCAGGGCGATATCCCGCCGGATCAGCGGATAGCTGGTGATCACCACATCCATGTCCCCGTGCGTGGTGAAATGCCGGATCAGCCCGGCCCGCTGGGTGCCGTTCCCGGTCAGGACCGTAACGCTCAGGTCGGGAGCGAACTTGCGGAACTCACTCAGCCAGTTATAGGTCAGGGACGTCGGGGCTACGACCAAGCTGGTCCTGCCGGCTTCCCGGGTCGTTTGCAGCAGGGCGATGATCTGCGCCGTCTTGCCCAGGCCCATATCGTCCGCAAGGATGCCGCCCATGCGCATGCGATCCAGCGCAAACATCCAGTCATATCCGCGCTTCTGGTAATCCCGCAGGGCAATCCCCGGGGCGAGTGCCGGCGCGGCCGCTTCGCCCCCGCCGTTCTTCAGCGTTTCCGTAAGCTCCGTGACGTTCTCGTCCAGTTCGATCTTCAGGCCGCTGTTCTCCAGCATGCTGGTCAGGTAGCCGGCCCGGTACGCGCGCAGCACGATGGCGTCCCTGTTCAGTTCATTTCCGTCCCGGACCGCCGCCTCATAGATGCCGGCCGCTGCTTCCTGCCAGCCGGCCAGATCGTTCAGGTCCAGGAATTCGCCGCTCCTGAGCCGGAAATACCGGCGTTTCCTGCTGAGCGCTTCGATCAGCTCCAGGATCTCATCCACGGGCTCCCCGTCCCGGGTCAGCATCAGTTCCAGCTTGTCGCCGTTCATCCGCATGCTGCCGGAAAGCACCGGCCGCCGCGGGATCATGCGCTTGAAGTCACGGCTGAGGTAAACAACACTGACTTCCTGGAGCCGGCGTACGCCATCGCCGACAAAATCAAAAATGGCGTCCGTCCCGCTCAGGCGGATGTTCTCCTTCCCGACCCGGAAACCCGCGTTGGCCAGGATCTCCAGGACCAGGTGCTCCCCTTCCGCGTCACGGAGCAGCAGTTTTTCCCCCTTGTCCAGGGCGATTTTCTTTTCCGCTGCCCCGAAGGGGTTCAGTTCGATTTCTCCGTAAAGGAAGCGGACCGTTGCGATCACGCTCTTGCCTTCCTTGTCCAGGTAGACTTCCGCTTTGAGCGGCAGGCGGACCAGGCGCTTCCGCAGCTCCTCGCCGATTTCCACCGCGCCGCGGATCTTCAGGTACGGAAGCACCTCACCGATCACCCGTTCGGTCTCCTTCAGCGGGTATTCCATCAGGCACCGGCCTTCGTACTGATTCTGCCACAGCAGCCGTATCAGCTTTCCCTGCTCCGCTTCGGTGCGGATCAGGTTGCCGCCGGTCAGCACCCAGGAACAGCTTTCTGTGACCGGTTGAAGGTCCGGCGGGATCCTTCCGTTGACCTGGAGGCCGCGGGGGCCCAGGTTGATCATGAAATGAAGCGGTACGGGCACGTTCCGGACCAGCCTGCAGCGCAGAATCTTTCCGCTCTGATCCATGACCCGCAGGGGCGTTTCGCCGAGCTGCTCCAGCATTTCCTCCGCAAAAAGATCCGGCAGAGCGATCATCCGGTTCCCGGCCGCACTGTTTCGGTGCCCGGCTTCCTGCGCCGAACATAGTTTCTTCAGCAGGCGGATCATTCCCTCATCGTCTGAGGAGAAGCGCATCCATTCCGGCTGCCAGGTGAAATCCTTGCCCAGGACAAGCGTTTCCTGCGCGTCCATTGCCGCAAGAAACGCAGGGATATCCTTAACGACATACAGTTTCTTTTCACCGATGCGCAGCCCGGCCCGCAGCTCCTGGCCGGCCTTCTGCGGCAGGGCCAGGGTCATCTCCAGATGAATATTGGCCTCCCCCGGCATGCCCTTCAGGATCAGTTCCGTCAGTTCGCCGGCGATCTCCGGAGCGCGTTTCCTCATCATGCTCTCGATGACCTTTGTCCGGTCCGCCGTCAGCCAGGCGGCAACCGCGTGGCGGCAGCAGCCCTTCTTCAGGAAAACGCCGCAGGAGCAGTGCAGCACCAGCTGGCGGGTCAGCGTAACCGTCTGGGGCGGTGTGCCTGCTATCGTGTAGCGGATCATCCCGCGGTCTTCCTCCGCGACCTTGACCGCGCCGCTCTCCTCCAGGTCACGCCCGGCGGAAAACTCTTCCTCCCCGGCCAGCTTTTCCATCAGCATCGGATTCAGTCTCATGCGCTACTCCTCAGAAACAGGTCGAAAAAACAATGGAACCTATATTATTTCTCTTTTTTTCGTCCTTATTCCTGCCTTGTTTTTTTCCTGTACACCCGTTTTTTCTCCTGTCCGTGACAGGCAAATTACGGCCGCGTCCGCGGGGCGGAGTTCCCCGATCTGCAAAATGAAAACAGCCCGGCGTTTATTACCGGGCTGTTCAATACATTCTGACGGATCAGAACTTTAGCGGATTGACTCTGACAGAGGGTCCCATGGTGCTGGAGAGATACACGCTCCTCATGTAGGTTCCCTTGGCAGCGGCAGGCTTCGCCTTGTTGATCGCTTCCATCAGCACGTTCAGGTTCTCCTGGAGCTTTTCCTTGCCGAAGGAAACCTTGCCGATCGGGCAGTGGATGATCGCGGTTTTGTCCAGACGATACTCGACCTTACCGGCTTTGATGTCGTTCACCGCGCGGGCGATGTCCATCGTAACGGTACCGGACTTCGGGTTTGGCATGAGGCCCTTCGGGCCCAGCACACGACCGATGCGGCCGACCATACCCATCATGTCGGGGGTGGCTACGCAGACGTCGAACTCGAACCAGTTCTCCTGCTGGATCTTCTGGATCATTTCCTCAGCGCCGACATAATCCGCGCCGGCTTCTTCCGCTTCCTTGGCCTTGTCGCCCTTGGCAATGACCAGCACGCGAATGGTGCGGCCGGTGCCGTGAGGCAGAACCACAGCGCCGCGGACCTGCTGGTCAGCATGGCGAGGGTCAACGCCCAGGCGGACGGAGATCTCGACGGTCTCGTCGAACTTGGCCTTGCCGGTCTGCAGGACCAGGTCAACGGCCTCTTCGGGGTCATACTGCTTCAGATGGTCGATCAGCTTTACGCTGTCGCTGTACTTTTTGCCATGTTTCATTTCAATTTACCTCCCATGTGGTCTTAGCGGCACATTGTCCTCCCACATTGTCAGGGGCTTCGCCCCGCATTTGTGCGTTACTCTTCGACGGTCACGCCCATGCTGCGGGCGGTTCCGGCCACCATGCTCATGGCGGCTTCAATGCTGCCGGCGTTCAGGTCGGGCATCTTGATCTCAGCGATCCGCTTGACCTGTTCCTTCGTCAGCTTGCCAACCTTATCCTTGTTGGGACGGCCGCTGGCCTTCTGCAGGTTCAGTTCCTTCTTGATCAGCACGGGCGCCGGAGGCGTCTTGGTGATGAAGGAGAACGTACGGTCAGTGTAGACGGTGATGACCACAGGAATGATCATGCCGTTTTCCTTGGCGGTACGGTCATTGAATTCCTTGCAGAATCCGGGGATGTTCACGCCGTGCTGGCCCAGAGCGGGACCGATAGGCGGAGCGGGTGTTGCCTTGCCGGCAGGAACCTGCAGCTTGATGTAAGCCGATACTTTCTTTGCCATTTGAGTGGCACCTCCATAAATATTGTGGTAGAGCGGAAGCCTCAGGACTTCCTCCCACGTCGCACCCTGTCATGGACAGGGCGATGCAGGGGACGGAACCGTTCCGCCCGTCCCCGTAGCAACAAACAGGATCACAGGAGCGGGATCAGTCTTCTTTCTCGACCTGGTCGAGATCCACTTCCACAGGCATTTCCCGGCCAAGGAACATCTGCACCTTGACGGTCAGCTTGCCGCGGACGGTATCGACGTCTTCCACCACACCGCTGAAATTTTCCAGGGGGCCGGACAGGATCCGCACATGCTCGCCGATCGCGAAGCCGAAATCAACGCTGGACTGCTCGGTGTTGAGCATCATGTCGACTTCTTCCTGCGTCAGCGGAACAGGCTTGGAATCGGGGCCCACGAAGCCGGTGACGCCGCGGGTATTCCGGACGACATACCAGCTTTCGCTGGTTTCGATCATGTGCACAAGCACATAACCGGGATACACCTTACGGGTGCTCTTGACGCGCTTTCCGTTCCGGATCTCGACAACTTCCTCCATGGGGACCCGGACTTCAAAGATCAGGTCCTGCATGCCGTTGTTCTCGACGGATTTTTCCAGCGTGTCTTTCACCTTGTTCTCGTAACCCGAGTAGGTATGGATCACATACCAGCAAGGCTCCTTTTTGTTTTCAGCCATGTTTCTTCTCTCCTATGTTACGCGATCAGCATTCTGACCAGCGCGGATGCGCCCATGTCCAGCAGGCCGATCACGATGCCCATGAAGAGCATGAATACGAGCACGATGATGGAATAGGCGATCAGCTTTTGCTTGCTGGGCCAGCTCACCTTCTTCAGCTCATAGTACATGTTCCTGAAGGGCTTGGCGATCCGCTGCGGCAGGTCCTTCAATCCCTTGAAGAACTTGACGATCCGGTTTTCTCCGGATTTCTGAGCGGATTTTTCCTTCTTAACCTCAGACATTTCTTTCACATCCTCACAGCGTTGATAGGTGTTGAATCACTTGGTTTCGCGATGAGTCGTGTGCTTCTTGCAGAAGGGACAATACTTCATCAGCTCAATGCGATCCGGAGTATTCTTCTTGTTCTTCATGTTGTTGTAATTGCGCTGTTTGCATTCAGTGCAAGCCAGGCAAACCTTGTTACGAGCGGCGTTTGCCATTTGGGATCCCTCCTGACTTGATTACTCAATGACCTTTGCCACAACGCCGGAACCAACGGTACGGCCGCCTTCGCGGATAGCGAAGCGCAGTCCCTGCTCCATAGCGATGGGGGTGA
>CADBEB010000037.1 GCA_902793605.1 uncultured Eubacteriales bacterium | reverse complement strand
GTTTAATGGTCAGTACCTGCTGCATCAGTTCGCTGCCTCCTTAAGATAATTATAACACAAAAGAGCAGAAATGCGAATGTATGTTCGAAGAAAGGGGGGGGTATGGCGCATTTCCTCTCATGACTGAAATTATGAAGGGGGCGGGACATAAAAGCGGCCCCCCGCTTCCATGCAAGCATGGCGCGGGGGGCCGCTTTTCGTCCCTGTTAAATCACATGAGTTTTCTGAACATTTCTTCAAACTGCGCGAGGGTTGCGGGTCTGGGGTTGCCGGGGGCGCAGGCGTCTGCGGCGGCGGACTCGCAGAGGAACGGAAGATCCTCTTCCTTCAGCTTCTCGAGCTTGGTCGGGATGCCGACATCGACGGAAAGCTGGCGGACTGCATCGACCGCGGCCTTGCGGTAGGCCGCCTGGTCCATGCCGGTGGTGTCGACGCCAAGAGCCTCAGCGATGTACTTGAACTTCTCGCCGGTGCACTCCGCGTTGAATTCCATGACGATCGGCAGCATCATCGCGCAGGCAACACCGTGGGGCGTGTCATAGACCGCGCCGAGGGTATGCGCCATGGAGTGCGCAATGCCGAGGCCGACATTGGAATAAGCCATTGCGGTGACGTACTGAGCCAGCGCCATGCCCTCGCGGCCGTCCGGATCATTCTGGACTGCCTTGCGCAGGTTCTTGCCGATCAGCTTGATGGACTCAAGGTTCAGGCAGTCGGAAAGCTCCCATGCTGCGCCGGTGGTGTAACCCTCAATAGCATGGGTCAGGGCGTCCATACCGGTGGAAGCGGTCAGGCCCTTCGGCATGGAAGACATCATATCGGGATCGACGACCGCGACATCCGGGATATCGTTGGGGTCGACGCAGACAAACTTACGCTTTCTCTCCACGTCGGTGATGACATAGTTGATGGTGGACTCTGCGCCGGTGCCGCCGGTGGTCGGGACAGCGATGGTGAAGACCGTGCGCTTCTTGGTCGGAGCAACGCCCTCCAGAGAGCGGACATCCGCAAATTCCGGGTTGTTGACGATGATGCCGATGCCCTTGCCGGTATCCATGGAGGAGCCGCCGCCGATGGTGATCATGCAGTCAGCACCGCATGCCTTATAAGCTGCAACGCCTGCCTGAACATTCTCAATGGTGGGGTTCGGCTTGATGTTGGAATAAAGTTCATAAGCGATGCCTGCTTTGTCGAGAAGATCCGTCACCTTTGCGGTCACGCCGAACTTGACAAGATCCGGATCCGATGCGACAAAGGCCTTCTTGAAGCCCTTGGACTGAAGGATCCCCGGGATCTCCTGGATCGCGCCGTGGCCATGGTATGAAACTCCGTTAAGCACAAAACGATTGACTGCCATAGATTGCCTCCTTAAATATAGAAAAGGTAAAAAAGTACCAAAGCAATTATATCATGAAAGCGCTTACAGTGTGCAATATTAGCCGCAAAAAACATCAAATCAGTGTTTTCGCCCTTACTCCTCGTATTTCCGCACTTCCACCGTGTTGTCGTTCATGGTGGTGGCCTCGGCCAGGTCCGAAAGCCGCGCGTGCTGCAGCGCGTTCACGCCCAGGCCGCTCTTCGTGAGCTTGTGGGCAAAGACCCCCGGCGCCGCCGCCGCGCCCTTCGCGATGAGCTCCGTGACTCTGGCGGTAAAGCGGACGCGGGCGAGGTCGTTGAAGGCTTCAACATCGTCCCCGTCCACGATCCCGCGCACGGCGGCATCTTCCGGATTCAGGCACAGGATCATGGGCCCGCGGGCGGGAATCAGGTCCTGCTCACGCTCGTGGAACACGGAATTCAGCGACCAGAGCCCCGGCACAGAGATGAGCCGCAGCGGCTCCGGACCGGCGTAAGGCGGCATCCACCGCGGCACCGGCTCCGCAAGATCCTCATTCACGATGTTCCACTGCCGCCCGTCCTTCATGAACTGAAGGTGATCCGCGAAGGGCACCGTGACCGCGCCGCCGTGGCGAAGCCGCTCCATCTCCTCTGCGGAAAGCAGCACCGCTTTTCCCTTCACATGGTCCAGAAGCTTCCCGAAAAGATCCTCCTCCGTCTGCCGGAAATAGTCGTCCTCAAAGCCCATGGCTTCCGCAAGGCACTGAAAAGTATCCCAGTCCGACCGGCACTCTCCCGGCGGGTCGATCACCTTCGGCGCCGCGGACAGCGTACAGTAGCCGTAAGCTGTATATACATCCGTCTGCTCCACCGAGTACGTGGCGGGAAGGATGATATCCGCGAACCTGGCGGTGTCCGTCATTACCCGCTCATGCACCACCGTGAACAGGTCCTCGCGGGCCAGGCCGCGCAGCACTGCCCTGGTGTCACTGAGGGAGTTCGCCGGGTTGCCGGCGTAGACATAGAGACTCCGGACCGACGGGTCGCAGATCCCCGCTCCCAGCTGGTTGATGTTGATCGACGCGTGGTTTCCGTGGAACTCCGGCACGTCGACAAGACTCTCGTCAATGTATCCGCCGCCGGTGGGATTGCTGCCGCACAGGCCGCCGCCGGGCTGCTTCCACGCCCCGGTGTACTGGGACAGGATCACGATGATCCGGGCTGTCATTCCGCCGTTCGCATAGCGGGAAAAGCCTGATCCCCAGAGGATGACCGGCGCCTTTGCCTGCCCGTATTCCCGGGCCAGAGCCTCGATCCGCTCCGCCGGCACGCCGCAGATCTCCGCCGCCCATTCCGGCGTGTACTGCGCAAGGGTCTCCCGGAAGGTCTCGTAGCCGTGGGCCCAGGTCTTCAGATACTCCCGGTCCGCGAGATCCTCCCGCTCCAGGACATGCATCATCGCCAGGGCCATCGCCCCGTCGGTGCCGGGGCGTATGAGGACGATGTCGTCGCTGTATGGTGCCATGTCTATGGCGCAGACCTCCACCGTCACGATCCGCTTTCCCTGCTTCCGGTGTTCCCGGACCTGCCGCATCATGGGATTCCTTGTCGCGGGCACATTACTGCCCCAGCAGATCATAAAATCGCTGTCCTTTGTCTCCCGCGGGTCGAGGCAGCCGGTGCCGCCCATCACCGCTTTATATCCTGTGGTTTTCGCGTCCGCGCACAGGGTGCGCACAAGGCCGCGGCTTCCCAGACGGTTGAAGAACGCGAACCCGCATTTCTCCTGGATGTGGCTCATGACTCCGGAATAGTTGCACCAGGCGATGGCCTCGGAGCCGCTCTCCCGAATGATATCCTTCCAGCGGGTGCTGATCTCCCGCACCGCCTCGTCCCAGCTGATCCTCTCAAAGGTTCCTTCGCCCTTCGCGCCGGTCCGCCTCATAGGATACAGGATCCGGTCCGGCGCATTGACGGAACGCTCATAGCGGGCCATCTTCCGGCAGGGACCGGACGGCGCCACCGGGTGCTGCGGATCCGGATACACAGCCTTAAGCCGCCCGTCCTCGATCTCCGCATAGAAGCCGCAGGTCGACGGGCAGTCGTAAGGGCAGACGGCGTAAGCGGTTGTTAACATGATTTTCGTCCTCTCATTTCTTTGCTGAATTTGCTGCTGCAACAAAAACAATTATTTCATCAAATTATTGTTTTTGTCCGCTGCAGACCGCGGCCGCGATGGATACCGCAGGATCCAGGTACGGGATCTTTGTCGCCTGGAAAGCATGATACAGGTCGGATTTTCCCTGCCAGACCGTGCCGATCGGGCGGTTCTCCCGGTCCATCTGGTGGAACCATGATCCGTTTACCGGATCATGGACACACTGATCCAGATACGCCATGAACTCCGCGTACATGATGGAATAATAATGATCTCCGGTCACACGGAACAGGACCGCCGCGGCGTTGATGGCCTCTGCCAGTGTCCAGTGCATGCGGTCGTGCACCACCGGAGTTCCTTCCCAATCGGTGGTGTAGACGATACCCGGCGCGCCGTCCGCGTTCCACGCGTCTCCGATAGCGCGGCGGAACAGCTGCTCTGCCCCGCGGAGGAACGGCGCCGCCTTTTCCGGGATCCCGGTCTCCCCTTCCTTCCGGAAGGTGGAGAAGGCCCACTGGGTGATGAGCCTCGACCACTCGATGCCGTGGCCCGGCGTCGCGCCGTAGGGCTTGAACTGGTCGTCCTTCTTATCCGCATTGCAGTTGAGATCCGGCTGCCAGTCCTTCGAGAAGTGTTCCGGAATTCTCCAGCCGTTCGCGGCCGCCCATCCGAGAACGCGGGTGATGATCTTGCCGGCGCGGACGCGGTATTTTTCGTCCTTCAGCGTATCCGCCACCGCCAGGAATGCTTCTACCGTATGCATGTTTGCGTTGAGGCCGCGGTAGTCATCGCAGTTCCTGAACTCCGTGTCCCAGGTGTCGCGGGTCAGGTTTTCTTTTTCGTCCCAGAAATAGCGGTCGAAGTCCGCGAGGGCGTCCTTCAGCAGTTCTTCCGCCCCGGGACGGCTCGCAAGATACGCGGAACAAGCCGCCAGGATCACGAAGGCGTGGGCATAGCACTGCTTTGTGGGAAGCGGCGTCCCGTCCGGGGCAAGGCCCGCGTACCAGCCGCCGTTCTCCTTGTCCCGAAGTTCCCCGCGGAGCCCCTTGAGCCCGGCATCCGCCAGCGCCGCGAACCGCTCTTTCTCACCGGGCTCGGCCGCGGAACCGGTCTGCGATGCACCGGGCTCGGCCGCGGAACCGGTCTGCGATGCTCCGCCATCGGCCGCGAGCATAGTTCCGATGCTGTAGACGTGGGTCATCCGGCTGGTGATCCAGGTCTCGCGGGGGCGGTCCTTCCACGGCGTGCCGTCATCGCCCAGGTACCAGGAGCTGCCGCCCGGCGACGGGAATCTCTGTCCGAAGGCCAGAAGCTCCTCCCCCAGCTCACGGAGATATTCGCGGTTTTCTTCTGTATCGAGATAATATTTCCTGAGTTTCTGCGCCATAACTGCCTCCTGTCGTGTCCGGAAATGACTGACGGTATTTTATGACCTAATGATTGTCGCTGACTGAATATAAGCTGTCTCTGATCATGAATCGATCTGTCTCTAATTATAATATAGTTCCGCCGAAAAAACCGCCCGGGAAGCGGCCAAAGTGAAGCTTTAGCTCCCTTTTCGCCCTCGCCATTCGTATCCCGGCCGAAGCAAACAGGAAACTTCGATTTCGGGGCGCGGATCATAGAAAAAGAGGCGCCGTTCTAACGGCGCCTCCCAGAACGAAGACAAAGCAGCTTTAGGATGCGAATCCTAAAGCTGCTTCGTTGTTATGAGATGACATTTCCCGTATAAACACCAAGAATAAAGAAAGAAGCGGCCTGAGCAGACCATATCTCTGCTTCATTCTTGCCAGTTTCTTCAGATTCATGCATGTAAAGGTAAGCCCGACTTTCATTCTCATACGGGCTTTCCCAACCATGTTTGTGTATCTCAGACCGTGAAACATTTTCAACAGGTCACACAGGAGTCAAGCCCAAAGCCGGAACGGTGCCTGCGGCAGGCTTGACTCCTGTGTGACCTGCTGATATAAGGCAGCCAAGCCGCAAAGGGGCACTATGACTTTTCAAGTCAAAAGAAGAACCGGCCCCACAATGGGCCGGTTCAAAGAAGACTTTGTTTTCACTCTGAGCAGCCGCCGCAGAATTTCTGCGGCGGCTGCTCACCTTTCATTTCAGGTCTCAGCTTTTTCCCTGAGTACACGGTCATCCTTCGATCATGATGGTTTTCTTTTCCGGGACCTTCTGCGCGTCGATCTTCGGCACGGTAAGCGTAAGGACACCATGTTCAAATCTGGCCTTCACATCCTCTTCCTTCACACCATGTCCCACGAAAAAGCTTCTCTGCATGGAGCCGGCATAACGCTCCTGGCGGATCAGTTTTCCTTTCTCCGTCTTGTCTTCCTCGTCAAGCCCCTTTGCGGCGATGACGGTCAGATTGCCGTTGTTAAGCTCGATCGTGATCTCGTCCTTCTTGAATCCCGGGAGATCGATCTCCATCTCGTAGTGATCCTCATGCTCATGCACGTCCGTCTTCATCAGCCGTGCGGCATTGTGACCGTATAGCTTACGTTCTGTCTTGTCGAAATCCTTGAAATCCGGGAATCCGAACCAGTCATCAAACAGGTTTTCTCCAAAAAGACTCGGTACTAACATCATAATTGCCTCCTTTACTCTTATGGCTTCTGCCATTCTTCTGAGCAAGGGGGACGGAGTGTTTGGATCGTTGGAACTTTAAGTCCTTGCGGTCTTCTCTGTTCCTCTGTTCGATTCTCATTATACTCGGATTGTTAGCACTTTCAATAGGTGAGTGCCAATTTTCTGTGAAGCTTTTGTGAAACCTTCTCCCGGTCCGGACTGCCCGTAACCCGAGATATCGATCCTCCATACGGCATATCCTTCCCCGGCGAGTCTCCACACCAGGCTGTAATCCTGGTAGTCAAGGTGCAGCGAGATGCCATTTCTTTCCAGCGGGACCGTCTCACAGGATCATAGTCTTTCCTGTTATTCTTTTTCTGACTGCCGGGACAGCAGGTGGTCCAGATACACGGACTTGAACTATCTGCCCGCCATGGCCTGCTTTAACGGAGGAAGCTTCAGGATCGTACCGAACACCGCAGCCATAGCCCTGTGGCTGGCAAAAGCATGATTGTCAAACACCAGGTTCTGCAGCGTCCCCTTTATCGATGACCGGCCGTTTTTCCTTCATGGAGATCGCGAGGATCGGGCAGACCCGGGAACATTTTCCGCAGGAAATACAGGTTTCGGTCTGGATCTCCGGCAGATAGTTCGTGGTCTCGATGGGCTGCATCGGGCTGAATTTCCTTGCGGCTCCCAGGCATTCGCAGCAGCATCCGTGTTCCGAGAGGGAGCGGGCGATGTTGTCAAAGGTGAGACAGGTCTCCAGCGGAGCGTTCTGTCTGCAGGAAATTCCGAGATGGAGATTCTTGTGGCGGCAGTAGCAGATCCCGACGCCGATGTGTTCCGCTTCCTCAATGATATGCGTGGCTTTTTCATAGTCCAGGATATGGTTGGCCTTTTCCGTCAAAAGCACCGGCTCCTGGACAAACACGCGCCCCAGCTTTGTCTCCATGCCGAGAGGCGCCGTTCTCTGCGGCGCCTCCTTCAAAGATCTAGTTATTCTTCACTATAGCCCATGAACCTCTCATCAAGCCCATGGCATGCTCACATAGATCCGCGGATCTTCACATACCGGCTTTTCCGGCCTTTTCTGCCCTTCTTTTCCTGACATTCCGGGCAGTATCGGGGCCAGGGTCTCGCATCTGACGGGAAGGTGAAGCTCTTCCCGCAGCGCCGGCACTTTCTTGTGACCGGCTCATCCGGGTGGTACTTCGCCCTGCACTCCTGGCAGTAACCCGGCCAGTGCTGGACGTTCTCCGGGAGAGTAAACGTCTTCCCGCATTCCTTGCATGTGATCGTGACGAAACCCCGGCGCTCAGACTGGTCTTTAGCCGCCGCCCTCTTTCCATCCTGATCAAACAACAGTTTTTTCAGCCAATCAAACATCACGTCAACTTTCCGGTCTTTCACCAGGCAATCTGCCGGTCTTCCGTCAGACACCGCTTTACCTCTTATTCTCCTCCATCAGATAAGAGAAAATCATGTATGCGGTGCGCAGGGCGTTGTGCCTGATGCGCCCATCCTCGTCCAGCTCGAAAATATCGCCCTCCATGATCCTGGCGCCCTGCTGCTCCACCAGATCCCGGTCCAGCTCCACCAAGGTCTTGTTCTCCGTGACCAGATACTTTTCCGTGATCTCCGGGTCGATCTCCGCATTGTTCGCGAGAACTATATCGATCTTTCTGCCCTTCAGATATCTGTTCAGCACCGCGAGGTGATCGCTCACGTTGTAGCCGTCCGTCTCACCCGGCTGGGTCACCAGGTTCGACACGTACATGATAGGTGCCGGCGCCTGCCGGATCTCTTCCACGATATCCTCCACGATGAGGTGCGGAAGAATGCTGGTATAAAGGCTTCCCGGGCTGAAAATGATCAGGTCAGCGTCCGCGATCTTCTGGCGCACGCGGTTCCCGATGTGGATGTCGTGGTCATAGGAAAGGCTGGAGATGCTGCGGATATTCTGGCTCACATCCTCCTCCCCGTAAAATTCCGGATTTCCTGACTCATCACGGCCCACCAGCTCCACCCGCTCCTCAGAGAGCGGCAGCACCTCGCCCTTGATCTGCAGGATCTTACTCATGTACCTTGTCGCCTCCGTCAGGTTTCCCTTGAGGTCGATGAGGGCCGTCAGAAGGATGTTCCTTACCGGATGGTTGTCCAGGGAGCTGCCTTCCCGGTTGAAACGGTACCGAAGCAGCTTCACGAAATCATCGTCCACGTTCGCCATGGCAAGCAGGACCTTGCCGACATCGCCCACGGCAGGAATATCAAATTCCTGCTTCAGCACGCCGGTGCTGCTGCCGTTGTCGCTCACGGTGATGACCGTCGTCACCTCTACGGGAAACAGCTTGAGACCGGAAAGCAGGCAGGACAACCCGGTTCCTCCGCCGAACACGATAACCTTCTTCATTGTGAAACCTCCGTTTCTAAACAAGCACTGCCCGAAACCGTTTCCGGACAGTGCCTGTCGCTGAACCTCCTGTATTACAGTGCCTTCGCCAGTTCGAAGATCTCCTTCATCTTCGCCTCGGACTTGTTCTCATCGCCCGCAGCGGTGACGATGCCTGCGACCTCAATGCCGAGGAACGCGCACAGATCCTTAAAAGTAGCGATCGCGCCGCCGAAGGGATTCGGGGACATTGCGCTCAGGAGAAGCGCCGCCTTCGCAGCCTTTGCGGGCTTGCCGATGCAGTACATTCTCTGGATCGCCGCGGACAGCTGGGCCGTCATGTCGAAATAGTAGATCGGAGAAGCAAACACGATCATATCGCTCTCCAGATATGCCGGGATCACCTTCTCCATGTCGTCCTTCTGAATGCACTTTCCCTCGCCCTTGGTGTGGCAGTATTCACATCCAAGACATCCCGCGATCTTCATTCTGCCGACGTGCAGGATCTCCACCTCATGGCCCGCAGCCTTTGCGCCTTCCGCAAAAGCCGTTGCCATGGCAAGGGTGTTTTCTTTTCTCGGGCTGCCGTTAAAAATCGTGATCTTCATTGTAATTTAGTCTCCTTCCGTTGATTGAATGTATATGCCCCGCGGCACATTGATTTCACAAATGTCTTTCTGATCCATATTCCTGATCCATTTACCTTACCAGCGCCGCGCCCATCTCAAACGCCTTTTTGCATTCCTCAGGGAACACGGTCTCATGGCGCTCCATCTTCGCGGCAGGATCGAACAGCGTCCACGGCCAGTCCGTCTTGCTGTAATCCCTCAGCTGCAGCGTATTGCCGCTGACCAGGACCTCCGTGGGACCCACGAACCGGCTCAGCACCTGCTGATAATTATTGACCAGTCCCTGATACATGGTGTCGGGGGCGTTGCTGGTCATGATGAAGAGCACGGGGATGAGGTGCTCGTTGCAGCAGGGCTTTTCCACAGTGTAGGTAAGATTCTGGAAAATGAGACGCTCATAAAGCGCCCGGAATGATGCGGTCACCTCGCTCAGGTAATTCGGGGAGCCGATGATCAGGCCGTCCGCCTCGCGGATGGCATCCAGCACCGGCGTCAGGCCGTCCCTGCAGATGCAGTGTCCCTTAAACTTCTCCTTCTTACATCCAAAGCAGGAAATGCATCCGGTATACCTTTCCAGGCGGAAGAGGTCGAATCTCTCCACCACCGCGCCCTCTGACTCCGCGCCCTTCGATGCTTCTTTGATCAGAGTCTCCGTGTTCCATCCCATTCTGGGGCCCGCGTTCACCGCGATGATCTTTTTGCTCACAACTCAATCCTCCTTCCCGCCTCAGTCAGTTATTTTCCGGCAACTGAAATCGTTTCATTTTATCAGGACATCCTCGTCCGCAGGCCATCACTTATCTGAACTTCACCGCCGTCCCGTAGGCCATCACTTCCGCCGCGCTCTGCATGACCGATGCTGAGCTGTACCGGACGCAGACAATAGCATCGGCCCCCATGGCTTCCGCTTCCTCTACCATCCGCTTGGTCGCCAGCGCCCGGGCGTTGTTCATCATCTCGTTGTACTTGGTCAGTTCGCCGCCCACCAGCGTCTTCAGCCCGGCGCCGATATCGCGGACCGCGTTCACAGTCTGGATCGTGCTTCCCTTTACCAGCCCCAGAGTTTCCAGTTCTCTGCCGGAGATCGTCTCAGTCGTAGTCAGAATCATGTTTTTCGCTCCTTCGAATGTTGAGTTGTTCTTATCTATTATAAGGCGTATAATGATTTGATTCTACGAATTTGAGGTTATATTTGCCATGCAGCGCTTTGTAAATTTTGCAAAAAATGAAACCGTCCTTTCCATCGCCGTGATCCTCGCTGTCCTCTCGGCGGCCTTCATCCCGGTCGATGGCCAATACTTTAATTACATCGATTTCCGGACCCTGGGTCTTCTCTTCTGCCTTATGACTGTCATCGCCGGCGTCCGCAGACGAGGCGTCTTCTCCGTCATCGCCGGGCGTCTGGTGGCGGGCAGCAAGGGAATCGCCGGCACCGTCACCGTTCTGGTCCTGGCGGCGTTTTTCCTGAGCATGCTGATCACGAACGATGTCAGCCTGATCACGCTGGTTCCCCTTACGCTGAACTGCTTCGACAAGATGCCCGAAACCACGCGGAAAAACTGGCTGATCCCCGCCGTGGTCCTCGAGACCATCGCGGCGAACCTGGGCAGCATGGCCACGCCCATCGGCAATCCGCAGAACCTGTACCTGTACGGCCTTTCCGACCTTTCGTTTACGGCATTTCTCCGGATCATCCTTCCCTACAGCATCTTTTCCCTGCTCCTGCTTCTCATCTGGATCAAAGTTCAGGAAAAGCTCGCGGGCGATGCCGGCAGCCAGAACGCTGCTTCCGCTGTCGCGGGCGATGCCGGCAGCCCCGCCGGCGCTTCCGTCCCCGCAGGAAAAGAAACCGAGACGGTCACCGAGCCCAGGGCCATCGCAGCCTACCTCGTCCTCTTCCTGCTTTGCCTGACGACGGTTGCGAGGATCGCGCCCTGGCCTGTGCCTTTTGCGGCAGTCCTGGTCTACGTTCTGACTGCGGACCGGAGCACCATCCGGGAAGTGGACTATTCCCTGCTCGGAACCTTCCTCGCCCTCTTTATCTTCATCGGGAATCTGGGCAGGATCCCTTCCTTCCGCAGCGCGCTCTCCGGCATTCTGACCGGTCACGAGGTGTTCACCGCCATCGCGGCCAGCCAGGTCATGAGCAATGTCCCCGCAGCGATTCTGCTGTCCGGCTTCACCGATAAGATCGAAGCTCTGATCATCGGCACCAACCTGGGCGGATTGGGAACCATGATCGCATCCATGGCAAGCCTCATCAGCTACAAGCTGATCACCAAGGGCGGAAACGTTTCCAAGGGCCGCTACCTTCTGTACTTCACCGGGGCAAACGTCGCATTCCTGATCTGCCTGATCGCGTTACATCTGGTGATCGCCTGAAAACTGCTGCTAAATAAGCTTCCTAGCCGCGATACGGATGTGGAGCGCGAGAATCAAGCTTACCCTTCGTAAAGCAGGCAATTTTCTCTGCCCGGGTACGGATGCAAAGGGCAAAAAAAGCGGCTTTAGGAGTTTTCCTAAAACCGCTTTTCATCTTTGTCACTTACGGCTGTTTTCCCTCTCAGGTCGAGCAGAAATACCTGTTATGAGATTCCTGTAATAGTAAAACATGTACTGCTGGTAGATACCATTATACGGACTGTAGCGCTCTTTCGGATATCCGGACGGGTATTCATTGTCCAGGATCCTCCGGATCCATACGTCGATTGGAAATGCGTCGATATGGTGCAGGCCGAACAGGGAGATACAGTTTGCCACCTTTACTCCGACACCGCAGACACTCATCAGCCCTTTGATGGTCTCTTCTTCCGGGGCATCCCGCAGAGAATCCAGATCCAGTTTTCCTTCTGCCACATCGGACGCGGCTGCTTTCACATACCGGCACCGGTAACCGAGCCTGCAGGCGGCGAGGGCTTCATCGCTCAAAGACAGGATCTGCTTCGGCGAGGGAAATTGATAATAGCTGTCGCCTTCAGTTTCCTCTTCCTGCCCTTCAACTTCCTGTTCCTGCCCTAAAGCTTTCCGATCCTGTCCGTCATCTTCCCGCTCTTGTTCTGTATTTTCACACCGTTTCCCGGCCGTCTCGCAGAGCAGCTCTATGCTCTTTTTGATTGCCGGGATGTTTTTGTTCTGGGAAATGATGAAGCTTACCAGCATCTCCCACGGGTCCTGACGGAGAATGCGAATTCCCTTTCCGTACTCACAGGCATCCGCGAGAAAAGGGTCCTCCTCTCTGCTGACGCGTTCCCTGACAGATCGGTAATTCTCTCCGAAATCGAAGTAGTCATGCCAGATCTCCCGATACTCATCTTCAGAGCAGGAAAGGCGGAACATCGCGTTTCCGAGGGGCTGGATCTTAAGGCAGTGCCCTTTATGGATGATACGGTATGCGCCGGAATCACCGGAATCATCCTTCTTCCAGCGGAAACACTGGCCGCTGTCGGCAATCCGATCCAGATCGAAATCATCGGTGATGTGAATTTCCATGGTTCGTAATCCTTACTTTGCCTCAGCTCATCTTCTCCAGCAGTACGTTGAACCACTTCTCTTCGCCTCTGCCCGGGCGGACGTCCGCCGTCACCCAGTGCTCCAGCTCCGTGAATCCCGGGCACTCGTCCAGAAACGCCCGGAATGTCTCCTCCGTAAAATCGGTGAAATACCGGCCGTTCCGCATGCCTTCAAACGTCCCGTACTTGAAGCCTGTGTACAGGATCCCGCCCTGCTTCAGGGCGTCCCGGATCTTCCGGAATACCTCGGCAAGATCTTTCCGCGGAAGATGCAGGAGGGAGGCACAGGCCCATATGCCGTCATACTTTTCCTTCACATCCAGGTCCTGGAAAAGCATGCACTTCACTTCTATCCCCGTAAAAGCGCCGGCTCTTCTGCAGAGTTCTTCGGATCCGTCCATGGCATCCACGGAGTATCCAAGCTCCAGAAAGGCCTTCGTATCCCGCCCGGATCCGCACCCCAGGTCCAGGAGATACGCCTTTCCCGGAAGATTTGCCTTTTCCGGGAGATGCGCCTTTTCCGGTACCCTTGCAAGGAACCGGTCTCTTGCATAAGTCATATCCGCGGAAACCGTGCCCTCAAAGAAGGCATCCGCGTTCTTCTCGTAATATTCAAGGGTTTTATTGTCCGGTTTCATGTTGCTTTCTCCTGCTGCCTGCTTCTTGCCATCTGCTGCCTGCCCACTGGACAGAATCACTGCTCAACAAACTGGATCTGCACTCCGTTCGGGTCCGGGACAAAGAAAAACCTGACCGAGGGGTTGGGCGAAATGATATCTGACGCCTGAAATCCGTCTTTCAAAAGCTTTTCCCGGAGACCGGCCGCGTCATTCGTGTGAAATCCGATGGAGATCCCGCTGCCGCAATAACCATTGCCTGCCGGTACCTGGATCAGTTCGATTCTTGTATCTCCGTCCGCATCCGCCAGAAAAACGATCTGCGCGTCGATCTTCCGGAGATCCCGCACAATGTTCAGTCCGGCAACCTTCTCATAGAAATCAATAGATCCGTCCAGTTTATCCGTTCTTATAGTGATGTGGTCGATGTGCATGGATCCGCTCCTTTCATTGCCCGGCGCAAGTCCTACAGGCAGGGCACAGCTTCCTCAGCTATTAATACCCATCAGCTCCGCCAGCTTCTCCGCGGTCTCTTTCGGGAAATCCGGCGTAGGCGGGTTCCAGAGCCAGTCCTTCAGAAGCGCGACAGCCTCGTCCCCCTGAGGAAGCAGGTAGCCGGACTCCCGCAGAACATCCGCGTTGGAGAGGCGGATAGACTTTTCAACGGCCTTCATCAGGCGGTACAGCCCGTCCTTATCCGTGGCCCCCGCGATCTTCCTGGCGACGGCTTCCTCGTCCGCTTTCTTCGCGGAAAGGCGGTTCATTGCCGCGACCACCGTGTCTTCCTTTCGCGGCGGAATGGGATAAATCGTGGGGACGAGGCTGATCGCCTTGCTGGGACATGCTTCCGCGCAGGCGCCGCAGCCGATACATTTCTCAACGTCAATAATGCTGTTCTCTGTATCGGTCGCGCCCGTGGGACATACGAACAGGCACAGACAGTCTTTGGTGCAGAGACGGATATTCCTGACAGCGTATTTTTCCATGATTTACCTCCTTCCCTCGATCTTCTCGAATTTCCAGGACGGAACCTTGCACACCGGGCAGAGCTCCGGCGGCGTTTCGCCGATATAGATAAATCCGCAGGCCGTGCAGATCCAGATCTCCGTGTCCGCCAGCATAGCCTCGCCCTCTTCAAGGTAACGGCTCACCAGCGAGGAAAGCATGCGCGTGACCTTTTCTCCCCAGACCAGGGCCCGGGCGGCGCCTCTGTCGCGGACGATGTCGGCCGCGGCCCGGGTTCCGGGGTAGAGGCTGATCTCATCCTGCAGCTGCTTTGCCAAAGCTTCCACGGACGCATCCTCCGCCGGCGGTACGGCAGCCGTAAAATATGCAGCCAGTTCCGCAAACAGCTTTGACTCTTCTTCCTTATACTGCTTCTCGCAGCCGCGGGCCAGATTTGTGCACAGCGCCGCCAGCTGTCCGGGTGACAGCTGCTTCAGATCGCCGGCATCGTCCGCGCCGGCAGCATCGCCTGCAAATCCGGAACCGCCTGCAAGTCCGGAACCGGCGTCAGCACCGGCATCGTCCGCGGCGTCAGAAGCTTCCTCCGCGGGCGCTTCCGCCTGCTCCGGCTTGAACTGGGTCTTCGGTGCTTTGCACCAGGGACACTGCCAGCTGTCCGGCAGCTGGTCAAACGGACACGCTTCCGATGCCTCGTCGTACACATATCCGCAGACCTGACAAATATACTTCATATGTCGTACCTCCTTTCCGGGAACTATAATCAATCAACTCCGTCTGATTCTTATTCTATCACAGACAATTGCTCATTTGACTTCCCCCGGATCATTCCTCACCGGGCCTGACAATGAACCTCTCCGTCGTCTCCATGATCCGGTACAGCTCCTTCAGATCCGAGAAGACGTCCCCGCTCTCCAGGGAATGATTCGCCTGCGGGATCACGGTACAGGGGATGCCCCGCGCCTCGCACAGCGCGGAAATGCGGCTCTTTTCTCTACCAACCCAGGGATCATCGTCCCCCGTAAAGGCAATGGCCTCCTTCCCGAAGGAAAAGGTAAACGTGTCGTCCAGCGGTGTGTAAAGGATCATACGGATCCGCTCCTTCGCCGGGCTCTCCGATGCGATCTTCGCCGCCACGATGGTGCCGATGCTCTTCCCGATGAACAGGATGTCCTCGTACTCCTCAAGGTCCACACCGGAAAGCATTTCCCGGGCCTGCCCGAGGGCTATATCGAAAGACTCTTCCATTCGTTTCCGGTCGCCCTTCACCTTGGACGGGAAGCCCTTGTAATCCATGATGCGGATCTCGTACCCCTGCGCCGCGGCGATCCGCCTGCTGAAGTGCAGGAGCGGCCGGTCCGCCGTATACCCGATCCCCGGGAAAAACACTGCAAGTTTACTCATCTGTTACCTCACCATTTCCTGTAAAATGTGTACCGCGGCCATGCAAGCCTTCCTCAGTATTTCTCAAGGTCATCCTCTTCCCCGCTCTTGATCTCCCGGATCCGCTCCTTCAGCACAACCACCATGCCGATCCCCAGCGCCACCAGCGGAATAGCAAGAAGTAGCATGGCCGGACTCCAGCCGGCGTCCCGGATCACCAGGACCGCATAGACGATCAGGTACAGCACAAACAGGACCGTAATCACGATCGGCGCTGCCATCTTTTTTCTGTGTTCCGGCTTCATAAAACCTCCTAAGGCCGATGCATATGAATGTATTTTTCTTCCCACTCCGGATCCTCATAGCGGCTGTATTCCGACATCAGGCAGCCTTGGCAGAGATCATCCGCCATCTCGAGAATCACGTCCGAGAGTTCCAGATCCTTTTTCCACTTGTCCTCGATCTTCTCATACCCCAGAAGGGCCCCGAGAATATTTCCGGTGACCGCCCCGGTGGAATCACTGTCACCGCGATGATTCACGGCAGCGATGATCCCTGCGGAGAAATCATCCTGATGACGAAGCGCGCAGTACAGAGAAATGCCGAGGGTCTCTTCTGCCACCCAGCCTTCTCCAAGCTGATGAATGTTTTCGAGATCATCCCGGCCATTCTCCGAAAATAACACCGCGTTTTCGATCACGGCCAGAAGCTCCGGAAGATGCGGATCCCCCGCGAAGAACTCCGCTGCCGCGTCCCTTGCCTCCAGAATGATCTCCTTCAGCGTCATGGTCCTGCCCTCCGGCGGGAACACAATGCGGGTGATGATGTGCACCAGCACTGCTGCCGGCATGTATCCGAGGGAATGACCGTGGGTGATGGCGGCGAGCTGTGCGCCTTCCATGACCAGCGGCTCTAAATAATAATACGGCGTTTCCACTTCCGGGATATCCACCGCATAGCCCGGAGGATCCAGTGCCAGCGGCGCGACCCGCATGATGCCGCCGCAGCCCTTGCCCTGGTTCCGCTTTGCCTCCACATAATCGTCAAAGGTCTCCCCCCGTTTTTCCGCCGAAAGCGCAGAGAGACAGGTGTTTCCGGGCGCCCTCCGGGAATACAGCTCCGGAACATCCAGAAGCCAGGAATACCCTCCGTTCTTCGTATGCCGCTCAAACCGGTTCACTTCCTGCATGGAAGATTCCTGCGTCTTCAGCCAGTCCAGGTACGCCATCGCGACGTATCCCCTCGGCAAGCCCCGGATGCCGCGCATGGCGCCCCGGGTTTCTCCAATCAGCAGCCCGTTTGCCGTGAACAGGGTCATCTGGGTATCGTCGGAGATCAGCGCTTTCCCCGTTGCCGCGTCTTTTTCATAAGCCGTGATCCCCGAGGAACCATACTCCGAAAAGATGTCCTCCTCCGAAAGGAACTCCACCGGATACCCGAGAGCATCGCCCGCGGCTCCCCCAAACAGACAGCCGCGGATCGCGTCCAGATGTACCTCCCGCTCCTTCTTCTCCTTCAGGGCGCGGTCGATGTCGGCCCGGCCGATGTTGGCGCGGTCGATGCCGGCCCGGCTGATATTGGTGCGGTCGATGTCGGCCTTGTCGATGTCCCGGGAAAAGCGGGAAATATTATCCCGTCTCATGAGCTGACCTCCTCATCTTTTTGAGTTAAGGATACCATCCGGCATCCGCCGCAGGGTCGCCGCGAAAGCGACCTGTGATCACTTCAGGTCTTCCACATCTATCACCCGGAACCCGTTCTCCATGAGAAGCTGCGCCGTCACGCCGGCTCCGTCCACCAGGACTCCGGAAAACGTCCCGTCATAGCGGCGTTTCACCCCGCAGCTGGGACTTCTCGGCTGCAGCACGATCAGGTCCGGCTGTTCCCTCCTGGCGATCTCCAGACACTTCGCCGCTCCGGCCCGGAATTCCGCGTCCACGTTACGTCCGTCCCTTGCCATGACCACTCCGTCCCGGATCTCGCAAGGCTCCCTCGGCGTCAAAAGACCGCCCAACATCTCCGGGCAGACAAGGATCACCTCATTCTCCGACATCAGCTTAAGGATCTTTTCGTGACGGTTGTTCCCGCCGTTGTATTTGCAGTTCTCGCCCGCAAGGCAGGCACTCACCATGATCTTCATTCGCAGGACTCCCGTCACTCATCTTTTCCCAGGACCCGGTAACCGGCTCCCTTCAGCGCCTGAATAGCCTTCTCGAAATTCTCCTCCTTTGTGAGGATATAGTCCGTATTGTATGTGGAGATGGCAAAGATCCCGATGCGTTCCGACGCCAGGACAGACGCGATCCCCGCCAGGATCCCGATCAGAGAAAAATCCAGCACTCCGCAGATCCGGAACGCTTTCCAGTGGTCATCTCTGTCGGTGGTATTCTCCGGCACCAGCTCCGTGGGACACACCAGAGACTTTTCCTCATCCGTACAGCCGGTGAACACAAAGGGCTGCGCAGCATCGACCTCCCCGTAATCTGATACCTTACATACGGAAAAATCAGTCTGCAGAATTTCGATGGTGATACCTGCGTTCACGGATAACTGCATTTCTTTGCTCATTTCTATGCTCCTTTGGTCACTCTTCCCTTTGTTCCGGTATATAACATTTGCCTTGATCCTCAGTTCCTGCTTCCCGCAGGATCACCGGGATCCCCCGCGCACTCTTAAGTTTCCGCTTCCCGCAGGATCGCCAGGATCCCCTTCGCACTCCTCAGCTCCGGATCCCGGAAATGATTCCCGGGATTCAGTTCATAGGTCACATCCATCCCCAGAGACCTGTAGTATTCCGCAATCTCTTCCGTATTCTTCCGCACGGTCTTAAGGACCGGATTCCTGGTCTTCGCTTCCGCATCTCCTAAAGAAAGATATATCCTGTCCGGTTTTTTTCTCATGTCATGGGAAAAGACATATTCCCTGAAGTCCGGAAACCACAGCGACCCGGACATGCTTGCGACGCGGTCGAACGCATCCGTCCGGTAAACTGTATACAGGGCAAAAAGCCCGGCCAGCGAATATCCCGCGATGCCGGTAAAAGAAGGTTCCCCTTTGATACGCTTCCTGGCTTCGGGAATGATCCCGTTCAGAAGAAGATCCAAATATTCATCCGCTCCGCCGGTACGTGGTGTATCCTTCGGGAAAAGCGGCGGAGCATCCCACGGAGACATGTCGTGGTCCCAGTCAAGGTTCCCGACCTCCAGAAGATTGCATGCCGGGCAGGACAGTTCTCTCATCGCAGCAAATACTGCGGCTCCTTCGCCGGTAAATGTATTTAAGACGATCAGCGGGGCGTTTTCCGTCTCTGCCTTGTATAAAGCCGCTTCTTTTTCTTTAACTTTAAATACCTCTTTGACCATCAGCGCGGACCTCAATCATAGTATTCTTTGAATACGGCTCTCAGCATGAACCTCAATCAAAGTTTTTCAGTACAGCTCTTACCGCGAATCCCACTCAAAGTTTATTCAGTACAGCTCCTTCAGCACCAGGATGGTGATTCCCGGATTGTCTCCCGGTATGATCCGCTTCACCTTTGCCTCGTACCGGTACCAGTCCTGTATCATGGAACGCAGATTTGTCCCGCGGTTGTATCCGTGGATCAACTGCAGCTGGTAGGTGGCCGGCCCGGCGGAAGCCAAAGCCCTGTCGATGGCCTTCATGGCCTCATCCTGCCTCATTCCATGCAGATCGATCTTTACAAATGGTTCATTCATAATAATGACTCCGTTCAGATGGTACACCGGTGTTTTCCGGACATCGTCCAGAGAAAGACAGCCTTCCTCGTTTTCTCAAATATACTCCCACGAAACAGGGACACTCCATGCCCCTTCCGGGGTAATCTCCGTCGTATACACAGCGCAGTTGCCGATATACTTTGACCAGTAGCTGCCCTTGGAATCAGGCGTCAGATACTCCAAAGCCCCCTTCATTGCAATGGCATGTGTCGAGATCAGGATGTTCTTTTCTGCAGCCTCTTCCCGGATATCTTCCAAAAATGTTCCCAGGCGGTCCACTACTGCCTGCAGAGGTTCCATGCCATCCGGCGCCGGATTATGGACAAAGTCCCGGAAGAACGTCAGTACTTCCGGGGCGGGGTTGGCGAGATCCATACCTTCATAAGGACCGTAGTCCATCTCGATGAGATGCTCGTCCATGATCTGGGGTGTCTCACCGGCAATGATCTCCGCCGTCTGAACCGCCCGGATCAGCGGACTGGTATAGACGAAATCAAAGTAGATGCCGGCTTGAATGAACCGGTCCCGGACCTCCTCCGCCTGCTGCCTGCCGGCGTCATTCAACGGGACATTGCTTCTTCCCTGCAGAACATTCGCCTTATTCTTTTCCGTCTGTCCGTGGCGGACGATATAGATCATAAGGGTTTCCTCGTATTTTGATAATTACCCATACCGTTCATCCAATTTTATTGGGTCATTTATTGGGTCATTTATTGAATCTTTTTGGGGACCGTAGGTCCTCCGGCCTGGGCGGGGTCTTTCTATATCCATTATATCCTTGGCGCCAACATTCCTACCGAATCTCCCTGCTCTCATCCAGGATCTCCGCCTCGGTATTCTCCTCCACAAAAGCAGATATCTCATCCATCAGACTGTCCGCCATAGCGTTATGCGGCACAATAGCCGCCACACCGATCACGATGATCTGGTGAATATCCTGCTCATCGATCTCCGCCGCAGATACATGGAACTTGTTCTGCAGCTTCGCCACGATGCTCTTTACGATCATTCTCTTTTCCTTTAGACTGTGCACCCACGGCGCATGCAGCCGGAAAGTCATTGCTGCGATTCTCATATCATTCATCTTATTTAATGTTTCGGTAAATGCCTTTTTCCAGATCAAGCCGCAGTGAGTCAGCTCTACACGTCTAGAGGGCTATCCTCTGTGTTGGACGTATCGGCAGCGCCGCATTCGCGACCCGCAAGCTTCCTCGCTTACGGGACCTGACGCTTGTTTCTCCCATCCCAACCCCGAACCGAGACCATACAAGTTTTCTCTCTTGCGGGGCCTGACTCTTGTTGTGTGCGCCCCAGCCCCGAACCGCAACCAGCAAGCTTCCGCTCCTTGCGGGGTCTGACTCTTGTTGTGTGCGCCCAACCAGCAAGCTTCCGCTCCTTGCGGGGTCTGACTCTTGTTGTGTGCGCCCCAGCCCCGAATCGCAATTATGCAAGCTTTCTCTCTTGCGGGGTCTGATGATTGTTTCTCCCGTCCCACCCCCGAACTTCAAGCCAGGCCAGATCCCGCCGCTGGCAAACCAGATTAAGCAGCAGGTAAAGCAGCTTTACACATCAAAACTCTTTCCCGCAGTGATTACAGTATCTCTCCGGATCTGTCCGGACCATTGTGCCGTCTTCGGCTTCAGCCACATGGATGCAGCATCCGCCCAGACGTACCTTCCCGGAATCCAGCTGCTTCTGTAATTCGTCACTGAAGAAAGGCTTCCCATACAGGATCCGTGCGGTATCCGTACTGCCGCAATATGGACACTTGACTTCGTCATTTTCAAATTTGCTGACTTCGTCATCTTCAGGTTTGTTCATGACTCTTATTCCTCAAAGCATGGGGACGATGCAGTTGACCCATAATGCGCTGATCGGCATGACAAGGATCATCGCCGGGATCATGTCCGCGATGGGGAACTCTTTGATCTTTGCGATCCGCAGACCTGTGGCCAGCAGAATGAAGCCTCCGCAGGCCTTGAAGTCGTTTATCATGGTAGGTGTCGTGAGCGGGTAGATCAGCTTTGCCAGCAGGAACAGGCCCGTGAAAATCACCAGCTGGGGGATCGCGATCACACTTGTGGCGATACCCAGACTGCAGGCAAAGATCATGGCAGTAAAGAAATCCAGGACGGATTTCGACATCAGGATCGTATAGTTCCCGGTCATTCCCGCATCGAGGCTGCCGTAGATTCCGGTGCCGCTGGAGCAGAACAGCACCACGGCCGTCACGAACAGCGAAATGTCAAAGCCGCTCCCGCCGCTTCCTATCCCCCGCTTCTCCATGGCGTTCTGCAGAAGCTTTCCGGACGCAGTGATCCGGTCCCCCAGATGAATGAGCAGCCCGACCGATGTCCCAAGGATCACAGCCATGATCACCGCGGGCATGTTTTCCATCAGCGTAATGGAGGACACTCCCATCCCCATGGCGCAGATACCGAAGATGGAGTTCAGTCCCGTCCGAAAGTGTGCCGGCAGCCTCTGCCCAAACAAAGCTCCTGCCAGACCGCCGAGGGCAACTGCCAGTACATTGCATATAATTCCAGTCATTTCAGTTTTCCGCTAAAGATTAAACAGTGACACAAAACAATCCGCTTTCAGCTTTCATGTCAGATGATCGCTTTCCGATATATTTCCAACGGCAGCGCCAGCATTTCCATGATCTTCAGTTCATCCAGTGCATCGCGCCAGCCGTTATGCTTTTCCATGTATCCGCGGTTGCCGGAGAGCATCCTGTATATAGACTCTACTCCGTAATCGCTTTTCAGTCTCCCGGTTTTGCAGCACAGCGCTGTCGCCGGGATCCTGTCATTGAACTGTCTGTATGCCGCGATCTTCATAATGTCATGCCATCGGAAATCGCCAAACTCCGGCATGTGCCTTTTATCAAACAAAGCGTTATACGCGAAAATGCTGTCCACAGAATTTGTCTCCAGCCACTTCCGCATATCTGCTGCCATCTCATGTCTAGCCGAGATGATCTCCTTTGGTATCCCGCGCATGTGAAGTACACCGGAGTACATTCCACCACGACGAAACGCCGGATCTATCAAATAATACCTGCTGTCGATCACGGAAAAATCTCTGCCGTCCGCAATCACTGCGCCGATGGACATCACCTCATCGGTCCAGGTTGTTTCTGTATCGATTACAACAATACGACTCATAGCTCTTTATAACTTCCCCTGTCCTACCTTAATAATCCTTTCGTCCAGCACGGCAAACACGATCTCTATATCATAATCCGGATGCGCAGCCAGGAAATCTCTGCATGCTTTGATTGCAACTTCCCATGCCTTCTCCAACGGATATCCGAAGATCCCGGCGGAGATCAGCGGGAAGCCTATAGATGCGCAGCTGTTTTCCTTAGCCAGCTCCAGCGCCCTGTAATACGCGCCGTACAGCAGCTCCGGCTCATGATCATTTCCGCCTCTCCACACCGGCCCGACTGCGTGGATGACATACTTCGCCTTCAGCCTGAACCCGGGCGTGATCACTGCAGAACCCGTGTCACAATGGCCTATCTTATTGCAGGCTTCCTGCAGTCTGTCATGTCCCGCGGCCCGGAATATCGCGCCGCAGACACCGCCGCCCGCCCAGAGTCCTTCATTGGCTGCATTGACGATCGCGTCTGTCGCCAGATCAGTAATGCTGATGTTCTGAATTCTGATATCGCTCATGATCCTTTCCTCCCTTTCCCGGAATCTCTTCTCTCACAAACACATACTCGCTCTCCGAAGACAGCTCCTCCCGGAACCGGTACCCGCTGAGCCGGAACTCCCGGATCTCCTCCGGCTCCCGGACGTTCCGGGCCGCCATATACCGGACCATCTCGCCCCTGGCCATCTTCGCGTAGACGCCCTTTTGGACCACGCGCCCCTTCTCCATCTCCCCGAACACGCAGGTGATAAACCTGTCGCCGGGCTTCAGATACGCTTCGATGCACTTCGAATATTCCTTCGACGCGAGGTTGATCACGGTCCGGCTCTCGTCCATGACCTCCCGGTACAGGGAATCCCCCCAGAAATCATAGAGATTCCTGTGTCCGTCCACCGCCGCCTTCGCCTGCATTTCCAGCCGGTAAGGCACCACGCCGTCCATGGGCTTCAGCACCCCGTAGAACCCGGAAAGAATCCGGAGATTCTCCTGCACGTAGTCGAACTGCCCCTCCTCAAAGACCGACGGCGCCATGTAGGTGTACTGGATCCCGTCATAGGAAAGGATCGCCGGGGTGAGCCCCCGCCGGAGATCCATGTCCCGGAAGCGTTCGAAATTCTCGCGGGCTATCTTGTCATTGCATGCCCAGAGCTTCTTCGCGTCTTCATAGGAAAGCGTCCCGATCCAGGCCTTCAGCTTCTCCGTCTCTGCCAGGAATACCGGCAGGTCCCTGCGGACGATGCTGTCGGTATCTGTTTTCATTTTTTTCGCCGGGGAAATGATGATTTTCATAAGTAATCTCCGCGAAGTTCCTCTGTGATTTCGATGCTGTCCGCCTCTACGTGACAGCTATAATACAGGATCTGTACCCCTGCGTCCGCAGCCCGTTCCAGCGCCGCACTGAATTCAGGCTGTGTCGCGTTGTTCGGAAGCACTCTGCGGATCCCGTTCATCTGGATGACAAAGGCTATACTGCAATGATACCCTTGTTTCGCCGCCAGAGCCAGCTCATTCAGGTGCTTCACGCCCCGCTCTGTCGGCGCGTCCGGGAAGAGGCCTGTACCCTTCTCAAGATCCGCCGCCAGGGTGCAGCCCTTCACCTCAGTCAGGTACTTTTCCCCGTCCTTCTCCATGTAGAAATCGAAGCGGGAATCGCCGAAGGTATATTCCGGCTTCACCACATCGTAATCCAGACCCATGAGATACTGCTTCATCAGTTCATTGGGGACGATGCTGTCGATGTTCACCCACTGAAGTCCCGGCTTGTACACGGAGATAAGGTCATAAGCTGTCTTCCGCTCCGGGTTCTCCGCCCGTTGCAGCGTGACCTTAGCCTCCGGCACCAGCAGTTCTCCCAGCCGACCGGTGTTCTTCACATGGACCTTCTCCACAGCCCCGTCTATAAGCACCTCCGCCGAAAAACGGTTCAGACGGCGGAGGAAAATGGCGGGGAGGGTGTTGTTGTATTTGATCATAGGTTCTCAGAAATCAATCTCGTATTCGAAGTACCGTCTGGCTTCACTCTGAAGCTTGGAAGAAATACTGGCACTGACAATATTCACTATCCACATGCTTCTTATCCATTTCGATAAACAGAATCATTTTCGGAATCACAAATTCTGGATCATCCTGCTCTTCATCAAAAATGAGTCAAAGAGTGAGGCTTCTGGCATGATAGTGGGTACTCATGCCTCCTGAGTTGACAGTTTCATATTGAAAAGCCATCTGTGTTCCGATAGTGTATTAGCGTCCAAACC
>CADBEB010000036.1 GCA_902793605.1 uncultured Eubacteriales bacterium | reverse complement strand
TCCAGCGGATCGGAGGAGCAGAAAGTCATCATCCAGCCAAGATCCGCGTGATCCGCGTGGAACGTTGCGGAGAAGGATGCCGGCAGCTGCAGGGTAGCGTCCATGTTCGGCACAGCCCAGCCCACCAGAACGGACCGTTCTGCTTCCGTAAGCACAGCCGCGTTTTCCGCTTTCAGGTCCGAAATGCCTTCTTCCGGCAGTGGCAGTACGGAAAGCACCAGTGCGGGTGCCTGTCCCTCCGTCCGGTAGGTTACGGTCAGGACCGCTTCGCCGGTCTTTTCTTTCAGGTCTGACGCGGAGATCTCTTCCCCGTCCAGCGTCAGGGTCACGACCGGCAGCACAGCCGGTGCTTTATCAGAAGTACCCTGATAGATTACGTTCTTTCCGTCCGCCTTCCATGTCAGCGTTTCGCCTTCCAGGGTAAAGGTTTCATTTCCGCCCACGTTCTGAATACCGTTCAGCATGGTGCGGTCAACCAGTTCATCCAGCCCATCCGCGTTTTCCAGGCGGATGCTGTCCGTAATACTGTTCACGGTCCCGTCAGCACCGGCGACTACATAAACCCGTTCGTGCTTCGTATTCTCAGCCAGCGCTCCGGTGCAACCAAGCACCATAACCAGCGCCGTCAGCATCGCGATAATCTTCTTACTCATCATAATCCTTCCTTTCCGATCAGCAGGCAACCTTTTTCATTCCGGCTGTCGTATGAACAATAACTTTATCCATGATCAGCAGCACCGCGGGCAGGAGCAGCAATACCACTGCCACGCTCAGCAGCGCGCCGCGGGCAATCAGCCTGCACATGGAGGAGATAATGGCCACGTTGGAGTACAGGCCCACGCCATAGGTCGCCGCAAAGAAGCCCAGTCCGCTGACCAGCACGCTCTGCGCGGCTGAAGCGACAGCGTCCTGAACCGCTTCTTTTTTATCCTTGCCCGCAAGCCGGTTTTGCTTGTAGCGGGTCGTCAGCAGGATGGCATAGTCCACCGTGGCGCCCAGCTGGATCGTGGAAATCAGGATCGGACCTACAAAAGGCAGCTCCTGTTTCAGGTAATACGGGATGCACAGGTTGGCCGCGATGGCCAGTTCGATCACAGCCACCAGCAGGACAGGCAGCGAGAAGGACCGCTGCACCAGCATGATGATCACAAAGATCGCGATGATCGAAATCAGGCTGACAACCGTGAAGTCCCGGTCCGTGCAGGCAATCAGGTCCTTCGTACAGGGCGCTTCACCGATCAGCATGCCGCCCTTGTCGTACTTTTTCAGGATCCCGTTCAGGCTGTCGATCTGCGCGTTCACTTCATCCGAGGAGATGACATAAGCGCTGTTCACCAGCATCAGCTGATACCTTTCGCCTTTTACCAGGGACAGCACATCCTCCGGCAGGATCGACTCCGGAATCCCGGCGCCCAGCAGGCTGTCGATCCCGATGACGCTTTTCACGCCGTCCACCTGCTGCATTTCCTTCGTCATGTCCCGGACATCCTTCTGGGATACGTCTGCATCGACCAGCAGCAGATGGGTCGTGGACATGTCAAAGGTCTCTTCCAGTTTTTTGTTGGCCTGGATGGATTCCAGCTCAGGCGGCATGACCTTGCTCATATCGTAGTAGACATTCACATTCCGGTATCCGTAGAACGCCGGAATAATCATGACCAGCAGGATCACAGCCAGCACTTTATAGTGTTTCGTAACGAACCGACCGATGCCGCTCACGTCCGGCAGCAGCGGCCTGTGGCTCGTCTTTTCGATTGCGCCATCCAGCGCCCGGATCACACAGGGCAGCAGGGTTACCGTACCCAGGACGCCCAGGACTACACCTTTGCTCATCACAATGCCCAGGTCTTTGCCCAGGGTGAAGCTCATGAAGCAGATACTTACAAACCCGGCGATCGTGGTCAGGGAGGAGCCCAGGATGGAAGTGAAGGTCAGCCGAATGGCGTTCGCCATGGCTTCATCCTTGTCGTCCGTCAGGGCTTTCTGCTCCTTGTAGCTGTGCCACAGGAAAATGGAGTAGTCCAGCGTCACGGCCAGCTGCAGCACGGCGGCCACCGCTTTGGTAATATAGCTGATCTCGCCCAGGAAATAATTACTGCCCATGTTCCACAGCACGGAAACGGCGATGCAGGACAGGAAGATCAGCGGCAGCAGGAACGAATCCATGGTCAGCGTCAGCACGACGGCGCACAGCGCCACGGCAATCGCGACATAGATCGCTTCCTGGTCCTCCACCAGCCGCCGGGTATCGGTCACGACGGCGGACAGGCCGCTCACAAAGGTTTTTTCACCGGCGACCTTCCGCACCCGGCTGATGGCTTCCATCGTTTCCTCTGAGGAGGATCCTTCATCAAAGAAGACGGCGGAGAGCATACAATCGCCCCGCCGGAACTTCTCCCGGAGATCGTCCGGGATGATCTCCACGGGAATCATTCCTTTGGTCAGGGAAGCGTAGCCGATCACGGAGTCCACGTGCGGAATCTCCTTCAGGGCGTTTTCCATCTCCCTCTGCTCCTTCAGGCTCATTCCCTCCGTCACCAGCAGGGAAAAAGCCCCTTTGCCGAAATCCTTCAGCAGGATTTGTCTCCAGGTCCTGCGGCAGGTAATACAGCAGGTCATATTTGGTCTTTGTCCGGACCATGCCCAGCACAGACGGCACCACCAGCGCAATGCACAGGATGATGATCAGTATCCGGTGCTGAACCAGTCCCTTGGTAAATCCTTTCATGTTTGTCTTCCTCCTGTTCGGTGCTTGTTTTGAACACCGTGTTGACTTTCTCAACGCTGTGAATTATAATAATCTCCGTGATCGAAATCAATAATCAGATTGATTATCGATCGTTTGTTAATCAACACCGCTTCGCCCGTCACCCAAGCCCATATTGTTCAGGAAAGAAGGATCACCATGGAAGAACCGAAAAAAGAAGACCGGCGCGTAAGGCGTACCAGGAAGATGCTGACCCAGGCCCTGATGCAGCTCATGCAGGAAAAGCAGATCAAGGAGATCACGGTCAGGGAACTGACCGACCTCGCGGACATGAACCGGGGGACTTTCTACCTGTATTACAGGGACGTATACGACATGCTGGAAAAGCTGGAAGACGGCATGTTTGACGCACTGGACAATATCGCCGCCCTGCATGAAACCGACGCCGCCAGGCAGGAGACCAAACCGATCCTGCTGGATATATTCCGTTTTGTGGAGGAAAACCAGGAGATTGTCCGGGTGCTGCTCAGCCCCCACGGCGACATGAAATTCCTTCACCGCCTGTATGACGTGATCCGGGAAAAGTGCCTCACCGGATTCCCGTACGCCGCCGTGGCGGACCCCAAGAACGAAGCGGATTTTGATTACCGTTTCAGCTTCGTCATCTATGGCGCTGCCGGACTGATCCGCGCCTGGGTAAACCGGAACTGCGCCGAACCCGCCGTTCAGATGGCCGAATTGGCCGACGCGCTGATCCGCCGCGGGAGCCTGTGATTCCGCGCCATCGCGTCGTTTCCTTCCCGCCTGCGCAGCCCCGGCTTCCCTGCCCTGCAAAAGCGCCGTATCCGATACGGCGTTTTTCATCCTCTCCATGCCGAAGCCGCTTCCGCCCACGTGCGGACAGTCAGGGCATCAGGATGACATGGCTGTTCTCAAAGCCAGCCAGCTCTTCCAGCTGGGCATAACGCGGGAAAGCAGCGGACAAAACCCGATAGGGTGACTTTCGGGTCAGCAGAAGATACTGCGGATCTCCGTTCCGCACGGACAGCGCTGTCAGCACATCCGCATCGGCCATGAGGTTCATCAGTTCCAGGCATTTTTCATACTTCCGCCCTTCAACGCGGCCGTGCGTGCCTCCTGCGGAAGCGCGGGCGCCTGAAGCGGCGCCCTCCCGCTTCGGGGTACGCAGATTTCCGATTGACAAATCCTGTGTATGAAGGTATAAAAAAAACGGCGGCTGAGATCAGGCTCCAGACGTTGACAACGTTATGTTTCAGGGCATCGTTTTATTTCCCGGCGGACGCCCCGGCAGGCCGGTTTCGGCATCCTTTTGTACGGAAGCATATCGCTCAGCGGCTTTTATCCTTTGTATGGGAGTGAGTTGACCATGGCGAAGAAGCGCGTCAGGTTCCATGAGCACGGGCTGCACGACGACATCCGGTACAGCGGGCCGCTTTCCTTCCAGTCCTTCCAGGTCCTGGGCTGGCTGTGTATTGTTTTAACGGTGGTCCTGACCCTGATGAAGATCGGCATGCGGCTGAACCCGAACGAGACTCAGAAACTGGCCACGGTCAGAACGGTCATCGAATACTTTGCCGACCTGTCGCTGCCCTTCCTGCTGATCGCGAACTTTGCAAGGATCCTGAACAACTCTGAAGGATACCGGAAGCAGCTGCTCAGGAACGCCGGTGCCATGGCGGCCATCGCGGTCGTTTTCCTGATCTTCTTCAGCCGGTATGTTGTCGGTACCGTCGGACTTCTGCTGGAGAACCCGGCCGACGCGCATCCCCTGGTGATGGATTCCTTCTATCATGTGAACAAAAAAGGCTTCTTCGCCTTCAACATCTTTGTCGACCTGCTGCTGTGCACGCTGGTCATGTATTGCCTGAACGCCCGGCCGAAGAAGGTTTTCACCGGAAAAAAGGTCCTGTTCCTGCGCTTTTTGGCCGTTCTCCCCATCGCCTATGAAGCGGGATCGATCCTGCTCAAAGCCCTTTCCGCCGTGGGAAAAGTCCGGATCCCTGTCTGGGCTTTTCCGCTGCTGACGGTGAAACCGCCCATGACCTTTGCGGTTTTCGTGCTCCTGGCGATCTTTGTCAAGATGCGGGAGATCCGCTACTGCAGGCACGGGAAAACGCATGAGGATTACCAGGCCTTCCTGAAGACAAACCGGAACGCCTGGAATTTCTCGGTCTATTCGGCGGTTATCCTGTTGATCGCCGGTATCATCGACCTGTTCATCCTCACCTTCCTGCTCTTCGGGCAGGCCGGGTCCGAAGAAGGCGTGAATGCGATCCTGGCCTCTGAAACAGCGCTCAAAAACTCGATCGCGCTTGCCGTCGGCTTCGGCAATTCCGCCATCCTGATCTTCTTTGCCCCGATCATTCTCCTGTTCAACTATACAAAGATCCCGAAGAACAAAACCGTCAGTATGCTGGTCCCTGTCATCGGGATCGGCCTGATCATCCTGATCGTTATCCAGGGAATATATCAGCTGATCTCCATCGCGCCGATTCCGAAGATGGACGGGCAGGAGCTGAAAGAAATGCTGAACAGTGCTTTCTCCGCGATGTCAGAGGTCTGATGCCTCTCCTGTAAACAGTCTCATACGGTCCGCAGTATTCGCAACGGATACGCTGCCGGCCATCGCCGGCGTCGGGATCAGGTTCTCCCGGTATTTCTCCCGGATCAGGGTACCGGTCCTCTCCATGCGTTCACTTCTCTTTATTCAGCTGCTTCTCCGTAGGGGGAAACATCCAGTTCAACCCTGATCGGATCGAGGACGCGCTCCGTCGTGTAAAGCTCGTCGGTTTCCGGGTTCATGCCCATCTTCATCGTGTTTGAATTGGCGCTCATGGCCCAGCGCACCTCGTTCAGCAGCGCCTTTCCGTCTTCAAACGCCTTCTCCTGGAGTTTCGAGCAGAACTCCGTCATCTGCCGCTGCGCCTTCGCGGGGTCGGTCTTCAGCAGTTCATTGTCTTTCTCGATCTCCGCCTTCATGCTCTCGATCATGCGCTTCTCCGCTTCGTGCCAGTAAGCGCGCACCGGTACGCCGTACGTCTTGTAATCCGTCAGGCAGAGCGTGTTCAGTTCCTTGTAGGTATAATAGGGATACTTGTCGGATTCAAACCGGTACAGCATGCCTTCCGGCTGGTTGGCCGCGTAGGATTCGGACGGTTCGGAGCACAGGATGTTCAGCGGGACGAACACGCCGTAGATCGCCGGTGCGAGGCAGACCCATGTGGTCCCCGCGATGGCCGGGGGCAGGTTGGGGTTCATATCCACGATGTGGACGCTCATGGAGGTATCCGTACCGATCACGCGCATATCCTTGCGGCCGGTTTCGTCCGGGCTGTACTCAGTGCCTTCGTAGCGGTTGCGCAGGATCTCCATCACTGTCTGCAGGGAGACCTTGTTATCCGGTGCGAAAGTCAGCGGATACTTATCTTCCTTGTTATAGTCACCGTAACCGGAGGGAGCCAGCAGCTTATGCCCGATCCAGGTGCGCATGTGGCTGTAGTTCTGCACGGTCCCGGGGCCGGCATAGGTCAGCAGCAGGTTCAGTTCACCGTTGTCGCCGTATACCGCGAAGCCGTTGTCGGCCGCCAGCTTCTCCAGGTTTTCGGATACGATGCTGTCTTCGTAATCCGAGAGGTATTCCAGGTTGAACTCGTTGCCGAAGGCGCACACCTTGTCGTCAGGCAGCCTGACCGCGGCATACTGGTGTCCTGTGTACATCTCGACGTACCAGGCTTCCTGCTGATCGATGATCAGGGCGATGTTCGTTTCCGAGCTGCCAAACTGATCGATCAGGCGCGCCAGGTTCTTCACCGCTTCCTTCGCGGTCCTGCTGACGGTGATCACCATCTGGTCCATCGTGTTCTCCGTGACGCCGGTGGGCACCCACGGATCCGCGGCCATGGCGGCCTTGTTGCTGAATGCCGTCACGGACATGGTCATCGCCACGCCGTACTCATTGACGCAGACCGCGTCGTCCATTTCCAGCCCGATCAGCCGCCTCGTGGAATCCATCCAGGGCGTTCCCGTATATTTGAATGTCGTCGCCGGCACGTCGGCAAACGTATCGTCCGCGTTGTCCACCGGCATCCTGCGGTCCGGGACCTGTTCCACCCGGGGCACGACCGTCACGCGGGTCGCGCGGACCCCCTGCGTATCGTTGGTGCGGCCGATGATGATGTCCCCGTCGGCGGACACTTTACTGCCGATATAGATGCCTGTACAGGCGGATGCGCACGCCGACAGCAGGCAGAGCAGGATACAGATCATGACACAGAGGAACTTCTTCATATGCGGGGCCTCCTGATGCATTGTTTTCTTTGTTTTTATCTTATATGCATGATGTGATTCCGTCAATGATCCGGTATGGTTTTCCTGTTCCCTTTATGTTTCCGGAACGGATCAGAAAGTTACGGTCTGTCCCGCGGGAACATGAACTTCCTTTTCGCCGCAGGCAAACCACAGGTCGCTGGCGGCAGGATTGATGCACACGGTCATTGCCGTGTTGAACCTCAGCCGGCTGAAGGCTTCGCAATAGTCATGGATCTCGATATTCGTCGCGTACCAGATGTCGTCTTTTCCGCTGACGGTCCGGGCAAACTTCTCGATCACTTCCCAGTTGTCCCGAGCCTCAAATTCGTAGCTGTGGCCCCAGAGGTAGAACAGCATCGGATCCCACCAGTCTTTGGTCTCCACAAACCGCTTTGCCAGTTTCATCAGCTCCGGATCGTTGTGGTGGCAGGTAGCCTCCAGGCGGAGCCAGTCCTTCGGCAGATGGAAATCATGCGTGGCGTTCACGGTCCGCGCGTAGGCGATCCCGCAGCTTTTGAGGATCCCGACCGTCTGCTCGTCATAGGCGCCGTAGGGATAGGCAAATCCCCGGACCACCGTCCCGAAGATCTTCTCCAGTTCCTTCCGGTCACGGAGCACCTCTTCCGTCGCCGCGTTAGCCGGCAGGCCGACAAGGGACGGGTGCGTATAGGCATGGGCGGCGATCTCCCAGCTGCTCTTTGCATAGGCAGCCTTCAGCCGGTTCAGGGGCATACGCCGGTGGATAGTCCCGGGGGCATACGTGACATCTTCCGGCGGGAAGCACCCGCTGTTGATGTTGAACGTGCCCTTCAGGCCGTATTCCTCGGCGATTTCGATCAGCTTCTCATCCTGTTCGACCCCGTCGTCGTAGCTTAAGGTGAGCGCTTTGGGCAGGCCTCCCGGAAACCGCATGATCAGGTTAGCCATAAGATGATCCCCCTCTGTCCCGGTATGATTTCAGTTTCTGATACGTTATCAAATGACCTGCCTTCCGGCAGGTCATGGTTTCGTTATTCGTGATATCTGTAGATTCTCATCAGCAGCGCCCCGTCGTCGTTCGACGTTCCCTGGATCCGGATCGGGAAATCATACCGGTTCGTGAAGATCAGGTTCAGCTCCGGATTTCCCACGGCGGCGTCGCAGTGGATCGGCAGGTAGGATGCGCCGTTTCCGCCGTGCGGCCGGCGGTGGTTGATCTCGATGTGCGGCAGCTGGATCAGCACGTTGTACAGCGTGCTGGATACCTGGCAGGTACCGCCGCCGTAGCCCAGCTTCGTCCGGCCTTCCGTCAGCACGCCGGCCTGCTTGTATCCCTTGCTCGGCCGGTAGGGCCCCATGATCTTGTTGGCGTTGAACTGCTCTCCGGGCTGAAGCACCCGGGAGATATAGCCGCAGCCGGTCTTGATGTTGTGGATGCGGTTCTGGTTCGTTTCCGTCTGGGTCATCTTGTAATAGCTGGTGTAGGCCGCGATCGGGCTGTCCGGATACAGTTCCTCATCCGTCGGGGCTACGGGGATCAGGTCGCAAAGCTCGTTCGGATCGATGTAGCCGTACTCGCGCATGTAGTTCACCATGGCCCATCCCTTGTAGAACTTCCAGATGCTCAGCTCCGTGCCCGGCTTCAGGATCACCCAGTTGTTGCCGTCATCCTTCTTGCCCTTGGAGGGCACCATGCTCTTGCGCACGTGGCAGGTCGTCGCGGTTTTCGCGATGTAGGTGTGTTTCTGTACGTTGAACGGGGTCTCATTGACCGGGTCCACCGCCTGGATATCGGTCTTGTGGATATATTCGCGCTTCACATAGCCGATGGTGCTGCCCATGCGGACCACGAGCCAGCGCAGGCCGACAAACAGGATGTCCACCTTCTTGCCCGCGGCGGGCACGCTCTTGGTAGACTTGTCCGTGTTCTTCTCCATCCAGATCACCTTGCCGAAATCCCTGCGGATCACGCCGGTGTAGAGGGTGGGAGAATTCTCGTCAAAGTCTTCCTTGGTCGGCTCCTCGTAGACCTCGCCGCTCACGACAGCCGCTTCGTCTTCCTCGGCTTCGCGCTCCTCTTCTTCCATCTCGGCAAGCTCTTCGTCGGAGAATTCAACATCTTCTTCCTCAGCTTCCTCCGCCAGGGCAAAGCAGACCGTGCCCATCAGCAGGCTCAGGCTCAGGATCAAACATAAAAAGCGCTTCATTGCACCTCTCCTTCCATATACCTGTTAATTATCCCTCTTTTCTTATACCATGTCAAGCCGAAGGGGTTCGTTTAAAAAAACAAAATATAGTGTTCCCCTTTCTTTTGCCCCACTGCCTGTGGTATAATAGTCTGTCAACATTTGGGCTTCCCGATTGGAATGCCGCGCTTATTGGCCGAAGGGGTTGGGCGATGTCGCGTGCGGTGCGCGAGTCGGCACACCGACCGCGGTGCGCGTGCGATTCCTTGCGGAAAGCCCCCTTAAGGAGTGAACCCATGGCATCGCAAACCTATAATGCCGGCGATATCCAGGTGCTGGAAGGCCTCGAGGCCGTCCGGATGCGTCCCGGCATGTATATCGGTACCACTTCCTCCCGCGGCCTGCACCACCTGCTCTGGGAGATCGTGGACAACGCAATCGACGAGGCTTCCAACGGCTTCGCTTCCGAGGTCACCGTCACCCTGCATAAAGACGGCTCCGCCAGCGTCTGGGACAACGGCCGCGGCATGCCGGTCGACACGCATCCGACCATGGGCATCCCCGGGGTGGAGGTCATCTTCACCGTTCTGCACGCGGGCGGCAAGTTCAACAGTGAGAACTATGATTATTCCGGCGGCCTGCACGGCGTCGGCGCCAGTGTCGTTAACGCCCTGAGCAAGTGGCTCACCGTGGACGTGTTTCTGAACTGGACCCATTACCGCATGGCCTTCACCAGCGAGGTCAACCCCGCCACGAAGAAGATGGAGGCCGGCAAGCCCGTCGGCCCGCTCGAGGTCGTGGGAAACACCCGGAAGAAGGGCACCCTCGTGCGTTTCCTCCCGGACGAGGAAATCTTTGAGGACGTGCGCTTCCATACCGAGACCGTCTCCCGCCGCCTGCAGGAGCTGGCCTACCTGAACCGCGGCGTCAAGATCACCTTCACCGACGAGCGTCTCGCCGATCCTGACAGCCGCACCCGCGTCTTCTGCTATGACGGCGGCATTTCCGACTACGTGCTCTACCTCAACGCGGGGAAGACCGCCCTGCAGGACGACGTGATCTATATCGAGGGCAAGCGGGATACGATCATCTGCCGGGCTGCCATCCAGTATACCGACGGCTATACGGAGAGCCTCTTCTCCTATGTCAACAACATCAATACGCCCGAGGGCGGTTCGCATGAGACCGGCTTCAAGACGGCCTTTACCAAGTGCTTCAATGACTATGCCCGCCGCGTCGGCCTGCTGAAGGAGAAGGACAACAACCTCTCCGGCGAGGACTTCCGCGAGGGTCTCACCTGCGTCCTGACCACCATGGTCAAAAACCCGCAGTTCGAAGGCCAGACCAAGGGCCGCCTCGGCAACAGCGAGGTCAGGCCCGCCGTCGAGGCGATCGTCTCCCAGCAGCTGCTGGACTGGCTGGACAATCTGAAGAACCAGGAAGTTGCCTCCGCCATCGTCTCCAAGGCGATCCGCGCCGCCCAGGCCCGGGAGGCTGCCCGCAAGACGCGGGACACCATCCGCAAGGCCAGCCAGCTGGAGGCCGCTCCCCTCGTGGGCAAGCTGTCCAGCTGTACCGGCCGCAGGTGGGAGGATAACGAGCTCTTCATCGTGGAGGGCGACTCCGCCGGCGGCAGCGCCAAGCAGGGCCGTGACCGCCGCTTCCAGGCGATCCTGCCCCTCCGCGGCAAGCCGCTGAACGTGGAAAAGAAGCACCTTGACCAGGTCCTGGGCAACGAAGAGTTCCGCTCCCTGATCACCGCCCTGGGCACCGGGATCGACGAAGGCTTCAGCCTGGACAACCTGAAGTACGGCAAGGTCATCATCCTCTCCGATGCGGATCAGGACGGCGCCCATATCCGCGCCATCCTGCTGACTTTCTTCTTCCGCTACATGAAGGATCTGATCACCGGCGGCCATGTCTATATCGGCATGCCCCCGCTCTATAAGGTCCAGAAAGGCCAGAAGGTCATCTACGCCTACGATGACAAGGAACTGGCCAAGGCCATCCGCTCTGTCGGCAAGGGCTACACCCTGCAGCGGTATAAAGGCCTGGGCGAGATGAACCCGGAGCAGCTCTGGGAGACCACCATGGACCCGTCCCGGCGCAAGCTCATGCGCGTCGGCATCGAGGATGCCGCCCTCGTCGACAGGCTGACCACCGTCCTCATGGGCGACAAGGTGGAACCCCGGCGGGACTATATCAGCGAGCACGCGGACTTCAACCGTCCGGATGATTTCGATACCGAGCTGGACGGCCACAGCCGCCAGGCTGAACATGCCGCGGCGGCGGAAGGAGGTGCTGACTGATGGCAAGACGCAGGGAACCTGAAAAGCCCATCGTGAAGGACGATCCTTCCCGCATCCTGGATATCAACATGGAGGACGTCATGCACAACAGCATGATGCCCTATGCCGAGCACGTCATCCTCGAGCGCGCACTGCCCCGGGTGGAGGACGGTCTCAAGCCCGTCCAGCGGCGCATCCTCTATACCATGATGGAGCTGGGTACCACGCCCGACAAGCCGCACCGCAAGTGCGCCCGCATCGTCGGCGACTGCCTTGGTAAATACCATCCTCACGGGGATTCCTCCGTTTACGGCGCCCTCGTCCATATGGCGCAGGACTTCTCCATGCGCTGTCCCCTCGTGGACGGCCATGGTAACTTCGGCTCCATCGACGGGGACGGCGCCGCCGCCATGCGGTATACCGAAGCCCGCATGACCCCGCTGGCCATGGAGATGCTGCGGGACATTGAGAAGGACACCGTCCCCTTCCGGCTGAACTTTGACGATACCCTCAAGGAGCCGGACATGCTCCCCGCCCGTTTCCCGAACCTGCTGGTGAACGGCGCCAACGGCATCGCGGTCGGCCTGGCCACCAATATCCCCCCGCACAACCTCGGAGAAGCCGTCCGCGCGGTCGTCGCGCAGATGGAGAATCCGGACATCTCCCTGGATGACCTGATGCAGATCCTCCCCGGCCCGGACTTCCCGACCGGCGGTATCGTCCTGAATAACGAGGAGATCCGCCGCGGCTATGAGACTGGCAAGGGCAAGCTCACCCTCCGTGCCCGTGTGAGCATCGAGGACGGTCCTTCCGGCCGGAAGCTGCTCGTCATTACCGAGATCCCGTACCAGGTGAACAAGGCTGCCATGCTGGAGAAGATCCAGAAGCTCTCGGAGGAGAAGAAGGCCGCCCTCTCCGGCATCTATGACATCCGGGACGAGAGCGACCGCACCGGCATGCGCGCCGTCATCGAGCTGAAGCGGGATGTGGATCCCGCCCGGGTCCTGGCCTATCTCTATAAGTATTCCGACCTGCAGGTCACCTTCGGCGTCAACATGGTCGCCATCGTCGGCGGCAAGCCGAAGCAGCTGTCCCTGAAGGAGCTTATTGCCAGCTATATCGACTATCAGAAGCAGGTCGTTACCCGCCGCACCGAGTATGACCTGGCGCAGGCCAAAGCCCGCGCCCATATCCTGGAAGGCCTGATGATCGCCCTGGATAACCTGGACGAAGTCATCGCCCTGATCCGGGCCAGCAAGAGCCCGAAGGATGCCCGCGTCGCCCTCATGGAGCGGTTTGCCCTCTCCGAGAAGCAGGCCCAGGCGATCCTCGATATGCGCCTGCAGCGCCTCACCAACCTGGAGATCGAAGCCCTCCGTAAGGAGTATGCCGATGTCCTGAAGCTGATCTCCCGCCTCGAGGGCATCCTGAAGAGCGGAAAGAAGCTCACCGAGGTCATCCGGAAGGAAATGGAAGCCATCGCCCAGGAGTATGCGGACGGGCGCCGCACCACCCTGGAGCTGCCCGAGGACGCGCCGGTGGAACTGCCGGACAATACCCCGGTTCCCGAGGATGCCGTCGTCATCTATACCGAGGGCGGCTACCTGAAGCGGGTCCTTCCCGCCTTCCTGAAGCGCAGCCCGCTGCCTTCGCCGGAGGAGAACCTGGCGGACAGTGCCCGCTTCCTCCTGGAGACGACCACGGCGGAGAACCTCTATATCTTCACGGATCTGGGCAACTGCTATCCCATCAGCGTCGGCCGCCTCACCGAGTGCAAGCCGAAAGACCGCGGCCAGCTCCTCTCCGGCGTCCTCGCCGGGATCGAGGAGGGCGAGCAGCCCCTGCTCATGCTCACCTGTGATCCGGCAAAGATGAAGGACCTGCCTGATTTCCTCTTCATCACGAAGAACGGCATGATCAAGCGGACCGCCGCCGCCGACTATGACGTGCGCAGCCGCAAGTATCCCGCCCTCTCCCTGAAGAAGGGCGATTCCCTCCTGGATGTGCGCCCGGCCGCGGGCGAAGGCGATCTCCTGCTCCTCACCCGGGGCGGTATGAGCATCCGTTTTCCGCTCGCCACGGTTCCCGTCCAGGGCCGGATCGCCGCCGGTGTCAAAGGCATGGGCGTGGAAGCCGGCGATGAGGTCTGCTGGTGCAGCCAGCTGGAGGAAACGGACGAGATCATCCTCTTCTCCGATCGGGGAGCGGCCAAGCGCGTCCGGCAGATGGATTTTGAGCCCCAGAACCGCGCCGGCAAGGGCGTCCGCTGCTTCTATTTCAAGAAGAACGGTTCCAACGGCAGAATGCTCGCCGGCATCGCGAAGGCGAAGCAGGATACTCCCTGTGATCTTCTGATCTGGCAGACGAGGAGTCCCGTCACCAGGCTCGGCGTGAACGAGATCCTTTTCCAGAACAAAACCGGCAACGGCATGACCTACGTCATGGCCATCCTGGACGACGTCGTCACCCGCATCATGCCCGTTGACGCGCCTGTTCCTGACGCCGAAGGGGTTTAAGGGCGGCGCCGCCGCGTGCGGTGCGCAAAACCGTGTCATCCCGAGCGTAGTCGAGGGATCTCCCCCGTGTCATCCCGAGCGAAGTCGAGGGATCTCCCCCGTGTCATCCCGAGCGAAGTCGAGGGATCTCCCCGTGTCATCCCGAGCGAAGTCGAGGGATCTCCCCGTGTCATCCCGAGCGAAGCCGAGGGATCTCCCCCGTGTCATCCCGAGCGTAGTCGAGGGATCTCCCCCGTGTCATCCCGAGCGTAGTCGAGGGATCTCCCCCGTAACAATACAAGATTATTCTTTAAGGAGGATAAAACAATGGCAAGACAGAACTTTGGTGGATTCGGCGGCGGAGCCAACATGCAGCAGCTCATGCGCCAGGCCCAGAAAATGCAGCAGCAGCTCCAGGAAGCCCAGGAGCAGCTTGACGCCGCGGAATACGAGGCAACCTCCGGCGGCGGCATGGTGACGGTCAAAGTCACCGGCAAGCACGAACTCACCTCCATCACGATCGACCCGCAGGTCGTGGATCCCGATGATATTGAGATGCTCCAGGACCTGATCATGGCGGCCGTCAACGAAGCCCTCCGCAAGGGCGAGGAAGCCCGCGAGGCTTCCATGAGCCGCATGGCGCCGGGCCTCGGCGGAATGGGTGGTCTGTTCTGATATGAGCGCTCCCTTTGAACCCATCGCGGCCATGGCCATGGAGCTGGCCAAGCTGCCCGGCATCGGCCCGAAGACCGCCCAGCGCCTGGCCTACCACATTGCCTCCCTGCCGCAGGAGAACGTTCGCGCGCTCTCCGTGGCGCTCTGGGAGGGCCGGAAGGCGATCCGCTTCTGCGATACCTGCGGCAATTATTCCACCGGTGACGCCTGCCCGATCTGCGCGGATAACGCCCGTCACAACGGACAGATCTGCGTCGTGCGTGATCCCCGGGATGTCGCCGCCCTCGAGCGGATGCATGAGTACCATGGCCTTTACCATGTGCTCCACGGCACCCTCTCCCCGATGGAAGGGGTCGGCCCGGATGATATCCGCATCCGGGAGCTGTTGTCGCGCCTTTCTTCCGAAGAAGTGACCGAGGTTATCCTGGCCACCAATCCGGATGTCGAAGGCGAAGCGACCGCCGCCTACATCGCCCGCCTGCTGAAGCCCATGGGCATCCGCTGCACCCGTATCGCCCATGGCGTCCCCGTCGGCGGTGATCTGGAATACACCGACGAAGTCACCCTCTTCAAAGCTTTGGAGGGAAGAAGAGAAGTATGACCGATTCTCTTGTTTATCTTGCGCTCATCCTTTCATCATTGTGCCTGATCTTCCTGATCATCCTGCTCGTCCGTCAGACGTCGCTCGCGCACGAGCAGGAAAAGGAACGTATGGCAAACGAGCAGGCGCTCGTTAACCTCGGCAATAAACTGCTTGATGAACTGGACGCGCAGCATGATGAATCTGCTGAATCTCTTTACAACGCAAACCAGTCCCTCATGAACACCCTCTCCCAGATGGGCCAGAGCCAGTCCACCCTCCTCGAGAGCATGCAGCGCCAGGTCCTCCTCTCCACCCGGAACCAGGAGGAAAAGATCAACGACCTCCGCCTGGAGAACGAGCGCCAGCTGACCGAAATGCGCAAAACAGTAGATGACCGGCTTTCCGAGTCCCTGGATAAGAAGCTCGACCAGAGCTTCGCCCAGGTCAGCGAACGCCTGGAGTCCGTCTACAAGGGCCTCGGAGAGATGCATTCCCTGGCCTCCGGCGTCGGCGATCTGAAAAAGGTCCTGACCAACGTCAAGACCCGGGGGATCTGGGGCGAGATGCAGCTGGGCAACCTCATCCGCCAGACCCTGGCCCCCGGCCAGTATGAGGAGAACGTGGCGGTCATTCCCGGCTCCCAGGAGCGCGTGGAGTTTGCCGTCTGCCTGCCGGATAAAAGCGGCCGGATGGTTTACCTGCCCGTGGACAGCAAGTTCCCCCAGGAGGATTATATCCGCCTGACGGAAGCCTCCCAGAACGGCGACGCTGCCGGCGCCGAGGCTGCCCGCAAGGCTCTCTCCCAGCGCCTGCGCGCCGAGGCAAAGAAGATCTCGGACAAGTACATCGCCCCGCCGAATACCACGGATTTTGCGATTATGTTCCTGCCTGTGGAGGGCCTCTATGCAGAGGCCCTGCAAACGCCGGAGCTGATCGAAACCCTGCAGCGGGACTACCGGGTCGTCATTGCCGGCCCGGGCACCTTCTCCGCCATGCTGAATGCCCTGCAGATGGGTTTCCGCACCATGGCCATCGAGAAGCGTTCCGGTGAAGTCTGGCACCTCCTCGGGGAGATCCGGAACGACTTCACCCGCTTCGCGGAGATGCTGGAGAACACCCGCCGCCGCCTGGACCAGGCCGGCGAGTCCATCGACTCCGCTGTCACCCGCTCCCGCACCATCCAGCGCAAACTTTCCTCCCTCGAAACCGACTCCCCCGCTCTTGACTTTCCCACCGAACCGTGTGACAATGAAGCCGAAGGAGTTTAATTAGTTATATCTGTCGTTACCCCACGAATCCTTGTGGGGTGCGAGGCGCAGCCCTGCATTTTCAATCAATCAGTAACAAAACCCCTCACACATATGATGACCGAAGGGTTTTAGGGGCGAATCTCTGACGACCGCCAGTGGCGGATATTTCGTCAGAGATGAGGTCAGCCGAAACAAGTGATCTGCCCGGTGGGCAGTCACGCCGATTGAGGCTGCGGAAGATTGGAAAGCCCCAAACAACACTGAAAGAACCCCTCACACATATGATGACCGAAGGGGTTTAAGAGGGCGATCGGAAAGCCCCCTTAGAAAGGAGAAAATATGTCAATTAAATCAGAGGTTTGGGGAAAGTCCCCAAAAGGCAAGGAAGTCCATAAGTTCACCATGACCAACGCCATGGGCGCATCCGTCTCCGTCATGGAATGGGGCGCCATCTGCACCTCCATCATCGTCCCCGATGCCGGCGGCAATCTGGACGACGTCGCCCTCGGCTTCGATACCCTCGAGCCCTATCTCGGTTCCCATGGCTGCTTCGGCGACACCGTCGGCCGCTACGGCAACCGCATCGGCGCCGGCAAATTCTCCATTGACGGCAAGGAATATCAGGTCGCCCTGAACGATCATGGCGTCAACCACCTCCACGGCGGCAACGTCGGCTTCGCGGCCCATTTCTGGACCGGCACCGCGAAGGAAGGCGATCATGAGGATTCTGTTTCCTTCCACCGGATCTCTCCGGACGGCGAGGAAAACTACCCCGGCAACCTGGATGTCACCGTCACCTATACCTGGAATGATATGTGCGATCTGATCATCCGCTATGAGGCCATGACCGACAAGCCCACCCTCTGCAACCTGACCAACCATACCTACTTCAACCTCGGCGGTCACAAGCACGGCACCGTCAAGGACCACGAAGTGGCCATCGACGCCGATGTCATCACCAAGGTCGATGCCGGCCTGATCCCCACCGGGGACTATATGCCTGTCGTCGGCACGCCCCTGGATCTGCGTGACGGCCTCCTGCTGGAAGAAGGCCTTGAAGTCTACGAGACCTGCCCCCAGATGGTTCCCGCCGGCGGCTACGATCATAACTTCGTTCTCCGCAAGGGCGAGGCCATGGGTGCCGCTGCCAGCGTATATCACGAGGAATCCGGCCGCTATATGGAAGTGCTGACCGACCAGCCTGCCATCCAGCTCTATACCGCCTGCACCACCGATATCAAGGGCGGCAAGGAAGGCATGAACTACGGCCATTATTCCGGCTTCTGCCTCGAGACCCAGCACTGCCCGGATGATCCCAACCATCCGAACTTCCCCGGTACCACGATCCTCCGTCCCGGCGAGAAGTACGACACCACCACGATCTACGCCTTCCGCGCAGACGAATAACCCACACAGTACGCCAAAGCCCGCTGCACTTCTGCAGCGGGCTTCTTTAGTACAACAATATGTATTTCGGCCGGACCGAAGGGGTTGGGCGCTGACGCATGCGGTGCGTTCCTTTTTCAGAAAACCCTAAAACAATCGAGCCGAAGGGGTTGGGCGCTGACGCGTGCGGTGCGCGAAGCCGGAACACCGGCCGCGGTGCGCGTGCGTTTCCTTGCGGAAAGCCCCCTTACCCCGTGTCATCTCGACCGAAGTGGAGAGATCTCCTTCCCCGTGTCATCTCGACCGAAGCGGAGAGATCTCCTTCCCCATGTCATCCCGAGCGAAGTCGAGGGATCTCCCCCGTGTCATCTCGACCTTTACTTCGCAAACTTCCTGACCAGGAACAGCACCACACAGGCACCGACGGTCGATACGATGATATCGCCGACTATCCCCTTGGAACCCAGCCCAAGCAGGCTGAAAAGCAGGCTGCCGGCAAACCCGCCAACCAGTCCCAGGATAATGTTCCCGAGCCATCCCTGCGGCTTCCCGTCCTTCATCAGCCTGCTGGCCAGATACCCGGCCAGAGCCCACAGCGCAATCTTAACGATCCAACTCCAGATCATCGTTCATTCCTCCATCACATCTTTTCGTCTACCAGCTTCTGCAGCTCGTCCATAAACGCGCCTACATCCGTGAACTTCCTGTATACCGCCGCGAAGCGCACATACGCAACGTCGTTCAGTGCCTTCAGCTCAGCCATAACCATATCGCCGATCTTCTCGCTGGTAATCTCGCCGTCCATGGACGAATACGCTTTCTGCTCCACCTTTGTGACGATCTCATCGATCTGCTGCATACTCACCGGCAGCTTGTCACAGGCGTGCAGGATACCCGCTTTGATCTTCTGGCTGTCAAAACCTTCCCGTCTTCCATCCCGCTTCACGACAAACAGCGGGCTCAGCTCCACCTTCTCATAGGTGGTGAACCGCCTGCCGCAGTTGGTGCATTCACGCCTCCGGCGGATGCTGTTTCCGTCGTCCGTGGGGCGGGAATCAATAACCTTGCTGTCCAGGCAGCTGCAGTATTGGCATTTCATCTGTCAATCCTCCTAAGTGTCATCCCGAGCGCAGTCGAGGGATCTCTCCCCGTGTCATCCCGAGCGCAGTCGAGGGATCTCCCCCCGTGTCATCCCGAGCGCAGTCGAGGGATCTCCTTATAATTCTCCCAGATCCTTAAACAGCTCTTTGTTCGCAACATAGAGCTTCTTAAACACCTCATAAACCTTCGCGTACTTCGGCACGTTCTCCGCGATCGGTTCCTGCGCGGGATTCACATGAATCATCGCCCGGCAAGCTTCCTGCACGCTGCCGTACAGCCCTGCGCCGACGCCGGCCAGGATGGCCACGCCCAGCGCGGGACCTTCCGTGTTCACCGTGGTCGCCACGGGGCAGTTCATCACGTCCGCCAGCATCTGCCGCCACAGCGGGCTCTTTCCGCCGCCGCCGCAGGCAAGCATCGTCTCAGGCGCAACACCCATGCCGGCCAGCACGCCCAGGCAGTCGTTCAGGCTGTAGGTCACTCCTTCCATGACCGCACGCAGCAGGTCGCGCCGCTGGTGCATCGCGCTCAGCCCGAAGAAGATCCCGCGGCAGTCGCTGTCCAGGTGCGGAGTCCGCTCTCCCATCAGGTACGGCGCATAGATCAGCTTGTTCGCGCCGATGGGGCTCTGGGCCGCTTCCTGGTTGGTCAGTTCGTAGGTGTCCACGCCCATCGCTTCCGCGGCGGTCTTTTCCGCCGCGCAGAAGTTATCCCGGAACCACTTCAGGCTCAGGCCGGCAGCCTGCGTCACGCCCATCACATGCCAGGCGCCCGGAACCGCGCAGCAGAATGTATGCACACGGCCCTTGGGGTCGATCGCCAGCTTGTCCGTATGCGCGAACACCACACCGCTCGTCCCGATGGTCGTGAAGGCCTTTCCGTCTTCCACAACGCCGGTACCCACAGCCGCGGCCGCGTTGTCTCCGGCGCCGCCGACGACCAGCGTCTTCTCGCTCAGGCCGGTCAGTTCCGCCGCCTTCGCGGACACATGGCCCGTCACTTCGCAGCTCTCATACACCTTCGCCAGCATGCTCTTGTCGATATCCAGGATGCCCAGCAGCTCGTCGCTCCAGCAGCGGTTCGGCACATCCAGCATCTGCATACCGCTGGCGTCGGATACTTCCGTCGCGAAATCGCCCGTCAGCATAAACCGGACATAGTCCTTGGGCAGCAGCACGTGTTTGCATTTCGCATAGTTCTCCGGCTCATGGTTCCGGACCCAGATCAGCTTGCTTAGGGTGAAGCCCGGCAGCGCGGGATTCGCCGTGATCCGGATCAGGTTGTCATATCCGACCTTCGCGGTAATCTCCTCGCACTCCTTGGCCGTCCGCTGATCGCACCAGATGATGGAGGGGCGGATCACCTCGTCCTTTTCATCCAGCATGACCAGACCGTGCATCTGGCCGCTGATGCCCAGCGACACGACATCTTCCTTCGCCACGCCGCTCTTCTCCAGCACCGTGCGGATGGTGCTCACAGCGGCATTGTACCAGTCCTTCGGATCCTGCTCCGCCCAGCCGTTCTGCGGCTGATACAGCGGGTATTCCACCGTTGCCGAGCAGATGCCTTTGCCGTTCTGGTCAAACAGAACCGTTTTAGTGCCTGATGTGCCCAGGTCGATCCCCAGAAGATACTTCATATGCACTTTCCTCTCCATCCACTAAATATAGTGGTTACTCACTGAAACATATTATATTCTTGTGGTTTTCCCCTGTCAAGCTGTTCGTACCAAGTAAAAGGACTGACCCGAAGGTCAGTCCCATAAATGATAGTACTTGTTAGGCGAAGGGGTGAAGGGGCTTAGCCCCTTCTGATCTGTTTCGATTAATCGAAGCAGTCGCCCACGTGATTGATGACGATATCGACTCCCAGCGGGGTCTCATACTCATCAAACTCATACACGGTTTCGCCTGCGGTCTTCGGTGTGCCGCCCCTGTTCGGGGTCGCCGGCCGTACCCATCTCCGGTTCATGAAGGTCGTTACGCTGCCCTCGGTCACTTCAGCAACCTTGTCGTAGCCCAGTACCTTCTGTTCCGTCCAGGTGTAGTTGGCAGGTGCTCCGTTCACTCTGGTGGGCAGGTCATTGATGGTCGCCGTCCAGTTGTTCTGATCGTTCAGCAGCACGGTCATGCCGTTGCTCAGCGTCATCACAATGCTTTCCGGTCTCGCCTGCATCTCGTTGTTGGCGTCGTCCCAGATCTTGGTGACGGTCACACTGGTCAGCTCAGGCTCATAGTTGTTCCGGATGTTGAATCCGTTGATCTGAGCTTTGTACCAATCGACCGGATCCTCGGTGATCGTGTATTCGATCTTTTCCTTGTTCTCGTCGATCCTCGGCATACCGGCGAAGGTATATCTCCAGTTGTTACCCGCGTTCAGTTCAGCGACGGCTACCTGTGCGCCGTTCGCCAGCAGTCTCACGACCACGCTCGCAGGACGGTTGCCATCCTTGTTGTTGTTGTCGTTCCAGGTCTTGATGACCGGGATGTCCATCGGCGAATCATCCGGGGTGAAAGGCTCCCACGGAGCGATATCGAATTCCTTCTCGATGATCAGTTTGCCGTTCTCGTATGTGTTCGTAATCTTGAAGCTTACATTGGTTACCTTGTCTTCGTTTGCCTTCGAGATGGTCTTGGTCACCTTGCCGATATAGCCTTCCGGAATCTCGGTTTCGTTGACGCTGTACTTGATCTCACGTTTTACGCCAGTCTCGTTGACGTTCTTGGGCAGTTTCTCCGGCCACGTGTAGGACCAGTTGTTGCCGGCATTCAGCTGAACCTTGTCGCCAACCGCGACATTGTCGGCATACAGCTGCACGTCAATGCTTGTCGGACGTACCCCTGCTTTGTTATCGTTGTCCGCCCAGTCTTTCTTAACGCTGATCTCGACCTTTTCGATCTCGTACGTATTCGTCAGGGTGGTCAGGATTCCGTCCGTTGACCTGTTGCTCTTCATCGTATAGCCGTCCACCTTCGGCTCTTCCCAGGTGTACTCGATCTTCTTGCCATGACTCATCATGGGGATGCCGGAGATCCTGTCAGCCCAGTGGTTTTCGGCATTCAGCTTCGCGGTGCGACCGGTATCTTTACCGTCTGCCAGCAGTTTCACTACCAGACCGGCAGGACGTGTACGATCACGGTTGTCATCGTCGTCCCAGATCTTCCGGATGATCGCAGTGGTGGATTCGGAAGTATTGGTCACATTCATGGCCAGACCGCTCAGCTCGCTTAGCTCGAAAGGTATGAATTCGATCAGGCCGGTGATCTTGTTGCTCTTGACCTCTTCACCCGTAGCTTTATCAGTGTAGATGTAGACGCCGTTCAGAGAAGTAAGTACATCTTTCCGCTTTGCCGCGACTTGATCCCTGTTGGTCACATCCCATTCCGGATTGTGTACCGCCTCTACTGTGAAGGTCACGGGATCGATCGGCTTGTACCCATCAGGCGTCTTCGTTTCTGTCAGTACATACTCGCCATCATCCAGGCCTTCGAAGGTGAAGGTCGCATCGGGATTAGCTTCCACACAGGCAATTACTTTGTTCGTTGCGCTGTCCTTGATCTTTTTCTCCAGTGTGAATCTGGCACCCTTCAGAGCATCTTTGCCGCCCTCGTCCACCTTGTTCACAACAACCTTGTAGGTGAAGGCAATGACGGAGTCTTCCTCAGTCTCTTCTGTTTCTTCGCTCTGATCACCGCTGTCGTTCACACTCGGGTTGCAGCTGTACTCCAGCTTACCTGTGTTCACGTTGCCTTGGTTGCCAAACACAGCGTTCTCGTTCAGGATCGCGGTGAAGTAGACTTCTACCTTGGCCTTGTTCAGGCTCTCGTCGGCAATCTTAGCGCCTTCCTGACCGATCCAGGTCAGTGTCAGATCGAAGCTGTGTTTGTCATTCGCAACGTTCAGCTTATAATCCGTCGCGGGTACTTCTTTTCCGTTGACCGTCACCAGGCTGACACCGTTGAAGGTCAGTCCCTTCTCCATCTCATCCTTAAAGGTGATATGGTAGTTCCTGTAGTCGGTCACATTGTCTGCCAAAGTCGCTGTCAGTTTGTACGGTACATCATCATCGATGTCATAATCTGCACTGTCCTGCCATCCGTTGGTCACGCCGGTCGAGTCGTTCTTGTCCATGATCTTCTTCTCGAACTCAGGCTTCTCAGGAATCTCATCCTTCAACAGCAGGACACCATCCGCAGAACGGATATCCAATCCGCTGGTTTCGATGCTTCCGTCCGTTTTGATCTTGAAGGTTGCTTCACCGGCAAACTTGTAATACCAGTTGTCTTCGCCGTCCACCTTCGGTGTCGCGGTCTCGATAAGTTTATAAGTCTTGCCGGCAATCAACGCGATCGGATTGCTCGGGTCCGTGCGATTGGCTGCTTCATGCAGCACACCGGTCCTGGAATCCCACTCATCAATGACCGTTCCAGCTTCGTCCAGGATCTTGATATGGGAACCGGTCAATTCATTTCCGGCCAGATCCGTCTTCTGGATCTTCACGATCCGGTTAATGAACACGAGATCCTCAGCATCCTTATCGCGTGTTGCAGTCAGTTCACCCTTTTCCTTGTCATACGTCAGGGTGATCTTTACCGGGTAGCTCATCTTGCCGCTGGTAGCGATCGGAGAAACCGGAACCACTTCAGGATTGCCCGCTAGGGCAGCCAGATCCTCTGCTACGGTCAGGTCGAACGAGTACGTACCGGGGTCGACCACCAGATCCGTCACGTCGATATATCCTTCCCGCTCCTGCTCTTCAGTGGGATAGACTGCGAACAGGAGATTATCGAAGACGACACTCTCGCCGGTATTGGTAGTCTTCTGGTCGATCATGTATCTCGGGTCATTCCGGTGAGCATCCGAGACCTTCCCATTCACAGTGAAGTGGAACTCACCGTCTGTGAGCTGGCGTCCCAGCATGGTCTTCTTCGCCTCAACGTTGATCTGTGCCGTGGCGTTCTTCAGGTTGGTGAACTCGAAGCTCTCTTCATCAGGATTGATCGAAACAGCCAGAACACCGTTACCCGGGTTGTAATCAACATTGACTGTGATGGTGTATTGCTTCTTATCATCGTCTTCGATTCGGATATCTTTTTCCGCCAGACCGGCTTCACTCTCAGCCAGAGTCAGCGTGAATTCATAGTGTCCGTCTACCATCGGCAGATTGGCAATGTCTACATAGCCAGCTTCCTGCTCTGCTTCTGTCGGATGGACCGCAAACTTCAGCGGATCGAATTCGACATCACCAGACTCGTCGTTGGTCTTGGTCTGGTTCGCCGCATCACCGATCAGTTCGATGACCTTGTCATTACCGGTCAGCGTGAATGTGAAGGCGCCGGGCTTCAGGTTCATCGCCTTCAGTTCCTTCGTGGCCTTGATCTGCTTTTCCGCTGTCGTATGGTAGGTGTTCAGGAAGTCAATCCCGCCAAGTGCTGTGGTCAGATCTTCCGGAGCAACAGTGTTTCCGTCAATCGTTATACCGGTAATAATCAGTTTGCCTTCGCTATTGTCCTTCAGCGTTACAGCGACAACATGTCTTCCTACGGTCTTTGTTGTACTGGCCATATTTGCGACTTCGATCACCGTGTACGTGAAGGTTTTTTCATTACCACCATAGCCACCAACATCTTCCAGATCATATTCGATTGCCGGAACGCTAAAAGGTGCTTCGGACTTGCCGATATACTGCGTAAGATCCACATCCACGCTCTCAAGCGGCTGAATGTTTTCAGTCTCGTCTTCGTTTACTACTCCATCGTACACTTCGACAGTCAGCGTATCACCGGACATGAAGTAGCGACCGTCAAGAATCTTCTTACCGCCCAGTTCAACACTGCCCTTGGCCGTATATGTGTTCGTGAATACCGGCGTCACATACGTCTTGCTTCCGTTGTATGTCACGTTCAGCTTGCCGTTGCCCGCATCCGTTACGTCGATCGTGATCGTCGCAG
>CADBEB010000035.1 GCA_902793605.1 uncultured Eubacteriales bacterium | reverse complement strand
GCAGAAAAGAATTGTAAGACATATTTCCATTTGGATTTTCCTGTAAGACTGATTTCCATTTGCTCTCCACAGAACTGGAACTTACCTTTGCACTTCACTTATTCAAAGGAAAAGCTTGCTTTTGGACGGATGATATGATATAATCCATCCGATTACGCACCTTTTCCCTGCGACTGCTTGTGCCGCACACGCGGTGGCCGGCCGCACAAGGGAAAGGGGTGGAAAATAACAAGGAGGGAACCCCCTATGGCAGTCATTTCCATGAAACAGCTCCTGGAAGCCGGCGTACACTTTGGTCACCAGACCCGCCGGTGGAACCCGAAGATGGCTCAGTACATCTTCACCGAACGCAACGGCATCTACATTATCGACCTGCAGAAGACGGTCCGCAAGGTGGACGAAGCCTACGCTTTCGTGCGTGACGTCGCGATGGAAGGCAAGAGCATCCTCTTCGTCGGCACCAAGAAGCAGGCCCAGGAAAGCATCGAGAGCGAAGCCAAGCGCTGCAACATGTTCTATGTGAACAACCGCTGGCTGGGCGGCATGCTGACCAACTTCAAGACCATCCGTACCCGGATCGACCGGCTGAACCAGATCGACAAGATGGAACAGAACGGCCAGTTCGACGTCCTGCCCAAGAAGGAAGTCATCAAGCTGATCCACGAGCGGGAAAAGCTGGAAGCCAACCTGGGCGGCATCCGTGAGATGAAGAAGCTCCCCGGCGCCCTGTTCGTTGTGGATCCCCGCAAAGAGCACATCGCCGTGACTGAAGCCCGCATCTTGGGCATCCCGATCGTCGGTATCGTTGATACCAACTGCGATCCCGATGAGATCGACTACGTCATCCCCGGCAACGACGACGCCATCCGCGCCGTGAAGCTGATCGCCGGCAAGATGGCTGACGCCGTCATCGAAGGCAAGCAGGGCGAGCAGACCGAGGAAGAAGCGGAAGCCCCCGCGGCCGAAGCTGAAGCCGAAGAGAAGCCCGCTGAAGAAGCTTAATAAGGGAGGACATAAAAATGGCAGATATCACTTCCGCAATGGTTAAGGAACTGCGCGAGCGCACCAGCGCCGGCATGATGGACTGCAAAAAGGCCCTGGTCGAGAGTCTCGGAGATATGGAAAAAGCCATCGAATGGCTGCGTGAAAAGGGACTGAGCCAGGCGGCCAAGAAGGCCAGCCGCATCGCCGCGGAAGGCGTTGTCGCCCAGTACACCAATGAAGAAGGCACCATCGGCGCCATCGTCGAAGTCAACTGCGAGACCGACTTCGTGGCCAAGACCGACAACTTCATCAACTTCGCCAACAAGGTGGCCAAGCAGGTTGCCCTGGCGAATCCTGCCGATGTGGACGCCCTGATGGCCCAAAAGTTCGTGGACGACGAGAGCAAGACCATCTCCGACTTGGTGAGCGACGCGACCGTCGCCATCGGCGAGAAGATCTCCATCCGCCGCTTCACCCGCTATGAGACCAGCGGCGTCGTGAGCACCTACATCCACCTGGGCGGCAAGGTCGGCGTCATGGTTGAAGTCGATGCCGACGGCGAAGGCCGTCTGCAGGACGACGTGAAAACCTTTGCCCATGATTTGGCCCTGCAGATCGCCGCGGCCAAGCCCGAAGCTGTCCGCCGCGCCGAAGTGGACGCCAGCAAGCTGGAGAAGGAAAAGGAAATCCTGCGCGCCCAGGCTCTGAACGAGGGCAAGCCCGAAAAGATCGTCGAGCGCATGGTCGAAGGCCGGATCGAGAAGTTCTACAAGGAAGTCTGCCTGCTGGAGCAGCCCTTCGTCAAGGATCCCGAGAAGAGCATCACCAAGCTGATGGAAGAGACCGCGAAGGCTACCGGCGCGACGCTGGACATCGTCAGGTTCACCCGCTACGAGCGCGGTGAAGGCATCGAGAAGCGGAAGGATGATCTCGCTGCGGAGATCGCCGCGATGCAGAAATAAGCTTTTATTCAAAAGGCTGTCTTCGGACAGCCTTTTGTTGTTATCCGGTTCTTTTCGGGGTATAATTGAAAACATTGTCAGCAGGGGAGATGAAACAGATGGTCGTTACTTCGGAAGACAGGATGTCCTGCAGCGTGCATCTGTCGGAGGACGGGCGCAGCGTCGTGATCCTTGACCAGCGGAAGCTTCCCAACCGGGAGGAATACCTTGAGCTGAAAACGGCGGAAGAAATCTTTGAGGCCATCCGGACGCTGGCGGTGCGGGGTGCGCCGGCGATCGGCATCTGCGCGGCATACGGGATGTATGTCCTGGCGCTCGGGGAAGGGAAAGAAGATTTCCATTCGTTTTCCTCCGCGCTGGAACAGGCCGGGGCTTATCTCATTTCCTCGCGGCCCACGGCGGTGAACCTGAGCTGGGCGGTGAAGCGGATGCTGGCCGTCGTTGCCGGAAACAGCGATAAAGATGTTCCGGCCATCCGGGACCTGCTGCTGCAGGAGTGCATTTCCATTCATGACGAAGACATCCGGATGTGCGCCAGGATCTCCGAATACGGGCTTTCGCTGGTCCGGCCGGGGGACGGGATCCTGACCCACTGCAACGCCGGTCCGCTGGCCACCTCGAAATACGGGACGGCGATCGGGCCGATGCTCCTGGGCAAGGAGCGGGGGATCGACTTCCGGGTGTTCGCGGATGAAACACGTCCGCTGCTCCAGGGGGCGCGCCTGACCTCGTATGAACTGCAGCGGGCCGGGGTGGATGTGACGCTGATCTGCGACAACATGGCCAGCCTGGTGATGAAGAACGGCTGGGTACAGGCCTGCTTTGTGGGCTGCGACCGGATCGCGGCGAACGGGGATTTTGCCAACAAGATCGGCACTTCGGGGGTCGCGATCCTGGCAAAGCACTACGGAATCCCGTTCTATACGCTGGGACCGACGTCCACCATTGACATGGCCTGCCCGACCGGGGCGGATATCCGGATCGAACAGCGGGATCCGGACGAGATCCGGACGATGTGGTACAGCGAACCGATGGCCCTGCCGGAAGTCAAATGCTACAATCCGGCCTTTGACGTAACGGATCATTCCCTGCTGACGGCCATCGTGACGGACCGGGGGATCGTTCGTCCGCCCTTTGACGTCAACCTGAAGAAACTGTTTGCCGAACCGGGTGAAAACCTGTGAAAACCATGACAGGAGGTACAAAAGCATGAAGAACGTTTCTCCATCCACCTGTATCGAACTGAAGGAAGGAACCCATGTCGCCAAAGTGGTCCTGATGCCGGGCGATCCGCTGCGCGCGAAGTATATCGCCGAGCACTACCTGGAGAACCCTGTCCTGTTCAACGATGTCAGGAACATGCTGGGCTATACCGGGACGTACGAGGGGCGGGAGATTTCCGTCATGGGCTCCGGTATGGGAATGCCCTCTTTCACGCTTTACGCCTATGAACTGTTCCGGTTCTTCGATGTGGAGGCGATCATCCGGATCGGATCCGCCGGCGGACTGGGAGAGGATATCCGCCTGAGGGACCTGGTTATTGCCATGTCGGCGTCCACCAATTCATCCATGGCGACCGCTTACCCCGTGCCGGGCATTGTCGCGCCGACGGCGAGCTTTGACTTGCTCCGGGAGGCGGTGCGCGCGGCGGACGAGCTGGGGATCCAAAGGAAGGTCGGAACGGTCTATACTTCGGATTTCTTTTATCATCCGGATCCGGAGGTCAATAACGAGGCGAAGGCGATGGGCCACCTGGCGGTCGAGATGGAGGCTGCCGGACTTTACCTGACGGCGATGGCGGCGCAGAAAAAGGCCCTGGCGATGTTCCAGATCTCCGACCAGGTTTTTACCGGCGAGGCGCTGAGCGCGGCGGAAAGGCAGGACGGCTTCCGGGAGATGATGGAGGTCGCGCTGCGCACGGCCGCAAGGGCAAAGGTTTAAGAGGCGGATTGACGAATTAACGTGAATTAACGTGAATTAATCCTTGTACTGGGATCGTCCGGTATGTTATACTTAATCGGTTACCAAGTTCACAAAACATGAGACAGGAGGAACCGAGTCACATGCAATACACCAAAGAAGTGGAAGAAATGGTCTGTGTTGCGAAGGGCCCGAATCACGGCCCCGCGCCGATTCCCGAAGAGGGAAAGTGGATCCAGGCCAAGGAAATCAAGGACATTTCCGGTTATACCCACGGCATCGGCTGGTGCGCTCCCCAGCAGGGCGCCTGCAAGCTGAGCCTGAACGTCAAGAACGGCGTCATCGAGGAAGCGCTGGTGGAGACCATCGGCTGCTCCGGTATGACCCACTCCGCCGCCATGGCCAGTGAGATCCTTCCGGGCAAGACGATCCTGGAAGCGCTGAACACCGACCTGGTGTGCGACGCCATCAACACCGCCATGCGCGAGCTGTTCCTGCAGATCGTGTACGGCCGGACCCAGAGCGCCTTCTCCGATGACGGCCTGCGCATCGGTGCCGGACTGGAAGACCTGGGCAAGGGCCTGCGCTCCATGGTCGGCACCATGTACGGCACCCGCGCGAAGGGCACCCGCTACCTGGAGATGACCGAGGGCTACGTCGTGCAGATCGCCCTGGACAAGGATGACCAGGTCTGCGGTTACCAGTTCCTGAGCCTGGGCAAGATGATGGACGCGATCAAGAAGGGCATGAGCCCCAACGAAGCGTACGAAAAGAACCTGGGTACCTACGGCCGGTTCAAGGCTGAAGACGGCGCGGTCAAGTGGATTGACCCGCGCAAGGAATAAGGGGAGGTGCGACACGAATGGCTTTGTTTGAAAACTATGAAGGCCGCATGCCTCAGCTGCAGCCTGTCCTGGACAAGTATGGATTCAAAAACTTCGAAGAGGTGAAGGCGTTCACCAACGGCAAGGGCGTTGACGCCTACTCCATCGTGGAGAGCACCCAGCCCATCTGCTTCGAGAACGTGAAGTGGGCCTATGAACTGGGTGCCGCCATCGCCATGAAGGAAGGCGCGAAGAACGCCGCGGAAGCCGCCAGGTGGATCGGTACCGCGCTGCAGGCCTTCTGCATCCCCGGTTCCGTCGCGGACCAGCGCCAGGTCGGTATCGGCCACGGCAACCTGGGCGCGATGCTGCTGGACGAGGAGACCGAGTGCTTTGCGTTCCTCGCGGGCCATGAGTCCTTCGCCGCCGCGGAAGGCGCGATCAAGATCGCTCTGAATGCCAACAAAGTGCGGAAAAAGCCCCTCCGGGTCATCCTGAACGGCCTGGGCAAGGACGCCGCCATGATCATCAGCCGCATCAACGGCTTCACCTACGTGCAGACCAAGTATGATTACCTGAGCGCGGACGTGAAGGAAGACCATGCGCTGACCGTCGTGAAGAAGACCGCCTACTCCAACGGAGAACGGGCGAAGGTCAACTGCTACGGCGCGGACGATGTGCGTGAAGGCGTGGCCATCATGTGGCACGAAGGCGCGGACATCTCCATCACCGGCAACAGCACGAACCCCACGCGGTTCCAGCATCCCGTCGCGGGCACCTACAAGAAGGAACGCTGGGAAGCCGGCAAGAAGTACTTCTCTGTGGCCAGCGGCGGCGGTACCGGCCGGACGCTGCATCCCGACAACATGGCCGCCGGTCCTGCCAGCTACGGCATGACGGATACCATGGGCCGGATGCACTCCGACGCGCAGTTCGCCGGTTCCTCTTCCGTGCCTGCGCACGTGGAGATGATGGGTTTCCTGGGCGCCGGAAACAACCCGATGGTCGGTATGACCGTTGCGGTCGCTGTCGCGGTGCAGGAAGCGATGAGCAAGTAAGCCTGAAGGTTTCCAGGGCTCCCGAGCGATCGGGAGCCCTTTTTGAAAGGAAATTGAAAAATGAGGATCGAAACGGAACGGCTGATCGTCACGGAGTTCACCCCGGATATGGCGCAGGCAGTCCATGAGAATTCGCTCGACGCGGACAACCGGCGCTTCGTGCCGGACGAGGTGTTTGAAACGGTGGAAGAAGCGCGGGAGGCGATCGCTTTCCTGGCCACGCAGTACGGCGGAAGAAACGGTCCGCTGGCGTATCCCGTGCTCATCCGGGCGGGCGGGGAGAATATCGGGTATGTCCAGCTGGTGCCGATCGGCGGCGGAGAATGGGAGATCGGCTATCATATCGCGCAGCGGTATACCGGGAACGGGTACGCCACGGAGGCCGTCCGGGCCTTCGTCCCGGTCGCAGCGAAGGCGGTCGGGACCGGCGAGGTCCATGGCATCTGTCTGAAGGAGAATGCCGCTTCAAAGCGTGTCCTGCTGAAATGCGGGTTCGAGCCGGTCTTTGAGGGGATCGGCGAATACCAGGGTGAAGAGCGGGAGGTCTTCCGGAGCGTCCGGAGGCTGCCGTAAAGCCCGCAGAAAAGGTACACGCAAAAGACAGCGGAAAACAGGAAAAGTGTGGCCTCAGACAGAAAGAATAATATATGTCGCGCAAAACAGGAGACCCCGAAAATGAGAAAACACGATTCCAAATGGAAAACGCTGATTCCGCTGATCGTCGCCATGGTGGTGATGACCGGCGTGTTTATTCTGATCAGCTATCTGTCCTACCGCCAGAATGAGATCGAGGACCTGGAGAACTATGCCCGGGGACTGACGAAGCTGATCGCGGGCGAGATCGTCGACGGGGACAAGATCGACGCATATATTGAACAGGGCCGTAGCCATCCGGACTATGCGGAGACCGAGCAGAAGCTCTACAAGCTGCGCGAGGCGTTCCCGGATGTGCTCTACCTCTATGTCTACCAGGTCCGGGAGGACGGATTCCATGTGGTGTTCGACCTGGACACGCCGGATTTCAAGGGCTCAGAGCCCGGCACGCTGGAGGAGTTCTTTCCGGCGTTTGTGAAATACATTCCGGACATGCTGGCCGGGAAGGAGCTGCCGATAATCGAGTCCCGGGAACGGTACGGCCACCTGCTGTCCGTCTGCACACCGCTGTTTGACTCGAACGGGACCTGCAGTGCTTATATCGGCGCGGACTGCTCCATGGAGGGCCTGAGGGAGTATACCCGGAAGGTGATCGGCGAGGTCTGTTGTTTTGCCCTCGTCGCCATGGTGATCGTCCTTGCTGTGGGGATCTTCGTGACGGACCGCAGCGTGATCCGGAAGATGGATAAGCTGGAGGACCGGGCTTATGTGGATACACTGACAGGCCTGCAGAACCGGACCGCCTTCTATGAGTACATCGGCGCCCTGAATAAGAAGCGGGAGGCCGGATACGAAGATTTCTCCATACTGATGATCGACGTGAATTTCCTCAAGCGGGTAAACGATACCTACGGACATGAGGAGGGGAACATCTACCTGCAGGGAGCCGCGGAACTGATGGCGAAGGTCTTCGGCCGGGACTGCCTCTACCGGATCGGCGGGGACGAGTTTGTCCAGATTCTCGAGGGAAAGGCGCAGGACGGCGTGGAAGATCGTATCCGCACCTTCAATGAAGAAGTGAAAAAGCTGCAGGCGGACGATTCCCTGAAGCCCTGGGAGAAGGTTTCCGCGGCGGTCGGCATCGCGAAGTACGATAAGGGACGGGACGCGACCGCGGAGGAAACGTTCCGCCGCGCGGATGAAGCCATGTACCGGGAGAAGGTTGCCGTGAAGGCGATCCGGACCGATACCTGACAGGCAGAGGGGAAAAATCATGATCCATGAACTGAAGGATCCCGCAAAAGCGGAACACCTCTTTGCAGGCTGGGAGGAGACGCTTATCTGGTCCTGCCTGCAGGGCGTGATGGGCAGCGTCTTCGTCACGGACCCGGATCATCCGGTGTCCGCGCTCGCGTTCGTCGGCTGCTTCGGCTTCTATGCCGGCGAGCCCGACCGGGAGCTGGTGGAGAACAAGCCCGGCGGGTTTGTGATCCTGGTCCCGCAGGATGAAGCCTGGGCGGCGCTGATCGAAGCATGCTGGCCTTCCGCGAAGCGGGTGACCCGCTACGCGATCCGGAAGGACACGCGCTTTGACGAGGCCAGGCTGCAGGCGTACGCGGAGAAGGTGCCGGAGGGGTATGAACTCCGGCCGATCGACGCGGAACTCTATGACAAATGCCTGGAGGACCCGGTCACGCGGGACTTTGTCGCGCCTTTCGGATCGAAGGAAAAATACCTGGAATGGGGCCGGGGCATGGTGATCCTGAAGGACGGCCGGATCGTCTCCGGGGCGTCCTCGTACACCCGCTACCGGGAGGGCATCGAGATCGAAGTCGATACCATGGAGGGGGAGCGGAGGAAGCATCTGGCGACGGCTGTCTGCGCGGCGCTCATCCTCCGGTGCCTCCGGGAAGGGCTGTATGCCAGCTGGGACGCGCAGAATTTGAATTCTGTCCGCCTGTCGGAGAAGTTCGGGTATGTCTTTGATCATGAATATACAGCGTATGAAGTGAGCAGCGAGGAGCGGACGCACTAGCGGTTCGCAATGCATCAGAGGAAGGCTTCACACATGTGAGGAGGCTTCCTGCTCCCTCCGGTGCTGTTTTGTCGCAGGCGTGAGGACTCTCTGGCTGATGACATTTCAGTGACAGGAATGGTGACACAATGGTTTCGCTATCCTGGCTTTCATGGTATCATATGTGCTGGAAATGGCTTCGGCCATCGGCTTTTATTTTTTTGAACTGACGACAGATCACGGTTTGAAAGGGGACGGGCAAAATGCTGTACCTGGATATCGCAGTTATTGCGGGTTAACTGGCAGGGCTGGTTCTGGCTTCTTTTGAGAACGGATGGGGACAATTTGTTTTCTACACGCAGAACAGCAATTATTTCCTGCTTGCCGTGATACTGCGTAAAGTGTGCGGCAAAGCAAAAGCAAGCCATTGATCAGCAAATCGACATTTGAGGAAGAAAGAGTAAATGGAACTGAATAAAATGATACCCAAAGCAGGCTCGGCGATCGTTACAGTGACAGTCTTTCTGTTTGCGCTGTTTCTGATGATCAACTATTCCATGGGAAGTTTCTTTGTGTGCATTATTCTGCCGCTCGGATTCATTATGATGACGGCAGGGCTTCACAACGAATGCGAAAACGACCGCAAAGTCGCTGCAAATATCGGTTTGGTTCTTGCGGCGGTGTACTGTGTGTTTATAATGCTGGTCTACTTTACACAGCTGACCACAGTAAAGAACGAAGATCTGAACGAACAGGCGGTAAATCTGTTAGCCATGAGCAGGTTCGGGCTTATCTTCAACTATGACCTGCTCGGCTACGGCATAATGGCGCTTTCGACTCTCTTCACAGGGCTTTCGATGAAAGCAGAGAACAAAGCGGACAAGTGGCTCAAAGCACTTATGATGATCCATGGAGTGTTCTACTTTAGCTGCACCTTTATGCCGATGACGGGAATGTTCTCAAAGATGTCGTCCGGCGGCGACGGTCTCGGCGGACGACTCGCGCTTGTTGCGTGGTGCGTGTATTTCCTTCCCATCGGAGTTCTGGCATACAGGCACTTCGGCAGTCAACTCAGGAAATCCTGACTTTTACCGGAGCACTTTTCGGGTTGGCAGCTGACGTCTGTGCTGCCATGGACGGAGCCTTCTCCGCAATGATATGAGCGGGGACAGGAAATGAAAGTATGCAATCCGGGGAATCTTTTGCTGACGGTCGTTCATTCAATTTCGGAGGGATGACGGGCGGTACGGCTGATCATGGTCAGCAGATCCAGATAGAATGGCCGGATGTCGTGTTTATGGAGTAAACCGCCATGCAGCCACATATGATCCCCATCCACTGCCGGAAATATGTTCCATAAGCCTCGCTCGATATTTTCCCGATCCAAAGGCTTCGACGGCGCGCCGGCGGGATCAAAACCCGGATCTTCAAACATATCGTAGGCCGTTGTGCCGTTCATGGGTGAGGCCAGTGTCACGATGCTGTGAAGGCGCTTTTCCATCCCGCCCGCGAAGAACGGCGACATGCTGTCCGGCGGTGTCGCGGCCCGTTCGTCCGCGTCGCCGTGCGCCAGCAGCTCTGAAAACATGCGCACAGTCGCGCCGCCGAAGGAATACTGCACGAGTTGGAAAGACGCGGTATCAACCTTGAGCATACTGAAGTCGGCGTGATACTTACCGGCTCGGAGGAGGCGGGCCTTCGCGGGGCAAAGGCATGGGCAGAGACGCATAAGGATGACTATAAAGACGTGCCGACGTACATTTTCTGCTGCGACACGATCCATGATCCGAAGCATCTCGCGGTCAATACAAGGGATCTCAACAGCACTGTGAAGTCCGATCCGGAACTGTGCGATCTGTTCCTGCGCGCGTCGGAAGAGGCCGGCGTACCGTGCAAAAGGAGTGTCGTTCCTCTGTTCGGCGGCTCGACGGACAGCGCCGCGTTCACACAGGGCGGGTTCCGTTCTGTTGGAATAACCGGCCTCAGCCATATGCTGGAGGACTATTATCATACCCGCAGGGATTCATTTGATCATCTGAACGAGAAAGGGGTGGAGAACTGCATCAGAGCAGCAGCAAAGCTTATTGAAACGCTGGAAGAGTGAGTGACCGTATTGCGGGCGTACAGTTCATCACGGCGGCGGACGCTTCTCTGCCGGAGTTCAGTAAACGCTTTGGATTTCAGGAAGAAAAGTGTGTTTTTGATGGGAAAGGGTCTGTGACGATGAAAACATACGAATTTGGCAAAGCGGATTCTGACATCGTTTTAATTCAGCCGGTCGACGATCACGATCTTGAAGGGATCGAAAACGAGTTTGCGGCGATTGTCAGCAGCTGCGATTTGGACTTTCGCCTGATCGCTGTCAGGATTGATGACTGGAACAACGACCTTTCGCCGTGGGAAGCTCCGGCGGTATTCGGTAAAGAAAGCTTCGGCAGCGGGGCATCAGAAATGCTCGGCAGACTGCTCGGGCTGTGTGACGACGGGAGTAAAATCTATTATATCGGCGGTTATTCGCTCGCGGGTCTGTTTGCATTATGGGCTGCGTATCAGACAGATGTTTTCAAAGGAGTAGCGGCGGCGTCTCCCTCAGTGTGGTTCCCGGGCTTTGCCGAATATATGAAAAAGAATGAAATCAGAACCGACACCGTTTATCTCAGTCTCGGAGACAGGGAGGAAAAAGCACGCAACCCTGTCATGGCGACCGTGGGTGACAGGATACGTGAAGCGCATGTTTTGCTGAAAGACCGCGGGATGAACTGCATTCTTGAATGGAACGAGGGCAATCACTTTAAAGATCCCGATCTCCGAACGGCAAAAGCTTTTGCGTGGGTGCTGAGCAGCAGAAGCGATTCGGATTTCGGATAAACCGGACGAACTCCGGCTGGCGGGCAGCTGCCGGAGCGATATGCCGACAGTTCTCCGCCGCAGCGATCGATCAGTCATGTGAACGATAAGCTCTCACCGGGATAAGGGGTTTCTTTGACAGGACAGGCCGGTTTTGATATGATGGAGCCCCAAACACGGAAGCCCGGGCGGTTCTGCCCGGGCTCCGGTAATGATACGGAAAGTGTGATCATCATGTATTATCTGATCAGGGAATCCCTGACTCCCTGCGAACCGGAGGACATCGCCTCCGGCGGCGCGCAGTACGTCGCGGTGCTGACCCCGGAGGAGTGGCAGCAACGCGGGGAAAGCTTCGATTTGCTCATCGACATGGACATGGATATCACTCCGCCCCGCGAGACGAAGGCGGTGGTCAACCAGGATTCCCTCACCGGGTCCTTCTGCATTCCCGATCGTTCGTGGATCGACGGGCCGCGCCGCTCGTTCTCCTTCGCCCTGGACGAGAAGGGGATCATTCTGGTGGACGGCAGCGGCTATGCCGAAGAGCTGGTGCAGTCCATCTGCCGCACGAAGAAATGGCGGCTCCCCAGCCTGGAGCGTTTCCTGTACGACCTGCTGGAAACCACCATCGGGCAGGACCTGGCGCTGCTGGAGAAGTCGGAGCACCAGCTGAATCAGCTGGAGGAGGCTATCCTCCGGGGCGAAGTGGACAGCTATCCCGCAAAGATGAATGACATCCGCGGCAATCTGCTGGACCTGCGTGTCCACTATGAGCAGCTCATTGATCTGGCCCAGGAACTGCAGGAAAACGAGAACGGCTTCTTCCGGGAAGAAAACCTGCGCTATTTTAATATGTTCACCGAGCGGGTGATCCGCCTGCAGGCTACCGTCACCGGCCAGCGGGAATATGTGACTCAGCTGCGGGACCTGATCCAGTCACAGCTGGAGGAGCGGCAGAACCGGATCATGACCGTGCTGACGGTCATCACCTCCATCTTCCTGCCTCTGACCCTGATCGCCGGGTGGTACGGCATGAACTTCCGCTACATGCCGGAGCTGGACTGGCGCTGGAGCTATCCGGTGGTCCTGGTCGTCTCCGTCCTCATCGTGGTGTTCTGCCTTGTTCTGTTCAAGAAGAAAAAATGGATGTAGGATACCGTTCCTTCTCCTTCGTAAGCTATTTTTACCGGAACAGAAAATCAAAAAAGCGTGAAGCAGGACGGAAAAGGAGAAAACCGAATGAGACGACGGGTTTTGGGAGGACTTCTGGCGGGACTGCTGATGCTGGCGGCAATGACGCCGGCGGGGGCGGAAACCGTGCTTCAGATCAATGGGGAGCTGGAGACGAAGACACAGGAGCAGACCCTGAAAATGGCGGAAGACGCGGCGGATGCTTACTTCCGGGATGAGGAAGCCGCCGCGGAGCTGCCCGTTTACACCCTGACCTACGGCGGCGTATCCATGCGCTTCCTGATGGAGATCCGGGGAGAGCCGGGGGAAGGCGGCTATCCGCTGTACCTTGCCCTGCACGGCGGCGGAGGCGCCCCGCCGGAAGACAACGATGAGCAGTGGGGCATCATGTACGATTATTACAGATGGGACATGAAGAGCGGGATTTATGTCGCCATTCGCGGCATCACCGATACCTGGGACCTGCATTTCCGGCCCGAATCCTATCCGGTGTACGATCGGCTGATCCGGGCGATGATCCGGCTGTACGGCGCGGATCCGAACCGGGTGTACCTGCTGGGCTTTTCCGCCGGCGGGGACGGGGTCTATCAGATCGCACCCCGGATGGCGGACCGGTTCGCGGCGGCCGGCATGTCCTCCGGACATCCCAACGGCGTCAGCCTGCGGAACCTGGCAAATCTCCCCTTCAGTATCCAGGCGGGGGTGCACGATTACTATACGGAGGACGCGCTGCGCTGCGTGCGGGCGGCGGAGTTTGAAAAGACGCTGAACGATTACCGCGAAGCCCTGGGTGGCGGGTACGAGCACCAGGTGCTGATCCGCGTTCCCGACGGGCATGGCTTCGACGACAGTACATATGAAAAAGAAGCGGAAGTGCTAGCGGACCCGACCGCCTACGCGGATCCGGCCATCGTGATGCCGATGCTGGAGCGCTTCATGGAGGCGTGCGAAACCGCGGGGGGACCGGACACGGTGGTATACATGTCCTATGTCTCGGCGGGAGAGCTGCCGGAGTTTGACAGCGCGGTCCGGAAGATCCTGACGGAGGAATACGGCCTGGCCCTGAAGAAGGTGAAGGGCAGCGCAATACGTTTCGTGGATCAGTTCACCCGGAACCCCGTGCCGGATGCGGTGGTATGGGATCTGGGAACCCGGGCGGAAACCCGGGAGGCGGACAGCTTCTACTGGCTCCGGGCAGAGCCGGCCGTGAACCAGGGAACGATCTGCGCGAGGGTCACCGGGGACAACGCCCTGAACGTGACGCCGGAAGGCGTCAACGGGGACTTCTCCATCCTGGTGACCCCCCGGCTGATCGATGTGTCCAGGCCGGTGCATATTACAACGCCCGAAGGGGAATTCGACGTGACGGTGAATCCCTCCGAAGAGACCCTGCGGGAATCAATCCGGAAGACGGGGGATCCTTTCCTGGCCTGGGTGGCGGAAATCCCTTACAGCCAGCTGACCGCCGCGCGGTGATACACAGGATTCAGCTGCCGGGCGGTGACACATCGTCGCCGGCGGAGAATGGGAATAACAGGAGCGTGCATAACATGAGAATCAGGCATTCAACAGAACAGGATTTTGATCGAATGATGGATATCTACAACTATGCCCGAGCGTTCATGGCAGAGCACGGAAACCCCTGTCAGTGGGGTCCGACGAACTGGCCGCCGGCGGAACTGATCCACAAAGACATTCGTGACGGAAACAGTTACGTCTGTGTCAACGATGCGGGGAAGGTTATCGGTACGTTTTTCTTCATTCACGGGAGAGATATTGAGCCGACCTATTGTGAGATCACAGACGGTGTGTGGCTCGATGAAAGCCCTTATGGCGTTGTTCATAGAATTGCCGGGGACGGGTCCGAAAAAGGGATCGGAGCGTTCTGCATCAACTGGGCGTATGAACAGTGCGGCCACCTGCGCATCGATACCCATGGTGACAACACAGTCATGCAGAATCTTGTCAGAAAGCTGGGCTTTGTCTACTGTGGCACGATCTATGTGAAAGAGGATAATTATCCGCGGTTAGCCTTTGAGAAAACAACCCGGACTGATGAAATCCGGCGGAAAGGGAAGGCAATACAGAACCTGCAGGGATTCTGACGGGAAGGAAAATCCGAAGTTCTCTTCTCCATGGAGGGACAGTATGTCAAAGCAAAATGTTTACGATAACAACGTATTCTTTGAAAAATATCGGAGCAGCAGGGGGAATGAAGTCAATTTCAATGACTGCATTGAAACACCGATCCTGCTTGCCATGCTTCCGGACCTTCACGGGAAAACGATCCTGGATATCGGCTGCGGGATGGGACAGCATGCAAAGCAGTATTCCGATATGGGCGCGGAAGCCGTCCTGGGAATCGATATCTCCGAAAAAATGCTGGAATATGCAAAGGAACATAATAAGGCAGACAATATTGCCTACCGGCGGATGGCCATGGAAGATATTGATGCGATCAACCAACAGTTTGACCTTGTCACAAGTTCCCTGGTGTTCGATTATGTTGAGGACTTCGGCGGACTGATGATGAAAATCCGGAATCTGATGAAGAAGGACGCGGAGTTTGTCTTCAGCATGTCCCATCCGATCGTAACGGCATGGGACGGGGTATATGACAGATACACCCGTACGGAAACCGGGGAACGCCTGTACGCGAACCTCAGGAACTACTGCAGGGAGGGACTCCGGAAAGTCGACTGGGTTGTGAATGGATACGAATGTTATCACAGAACGGTTTCGAGCCTGATCAATGCGCTGACCGGCGCGGGATTCATGATTGAGGAATGCCGGGAAGCCCATATCTCAGATGAAATGCGGGAGAAGTATCCCGCCTTGTTCGGCGGGACCATTCATCGCCCGGAGTTCATCTTTTTCAGGTGCCGGAAGATGCCCGGAAAATAAATGTTTTGCAGGCAGCAGAGGAAATCACACTCTCCAATGATGAGGATGGAACAGCTGAATGGCTTGCCGATAATCGTCTGAAGGAAACGAAGGAAAGATAACGCGGCGTTGATTCCTTTTGGTTTTGCAGGAGACTTATTGCGCTTTCTTGAAATTATCCCTGGTTTCACCTGAAATATACATACAACGTGTGGCAAATAACTGCGTAAATCCGGTTGTTGCCACACGTTTTAATATTTTAACGGAATTGCAACGAGGGAAACTGAAATAACAGAGTTGGAAAATCCCGCGATATCGGATCTTCAGCATGACGCGATTGACGCTTGTCATCACTGATCACCATGAGCGTTCCGGAGTAACCTGCCGTCCGGAACCGGAGCAGTATCCAAAAAAAGAGAAAAGCCTTACGAAATGCCTGAATTGCTGTCTGGATTTTAAGTTTATTTCAAGTTTTCTGCATATAATGACATCGATATCGGGCAGAGAAAGCGTAAGGCCGGATATCCGGATCAAATGAAGGAGGTTCCCTTTTTATGAAGAAAATAATGTCCCTGATTCTTTCCCTGGCTCTGCTGGTCTCCGGCGTATCGGCGCTGGCGGAAGGACAGAACGAAACGGCTCTGAGCAAAATTGATATGACCCAATGGCAATATAATGCGGAGAACGATGTTTACTGGCAGATCGGACTGGCCTATGCGGCCACGCCGGCAGACAGCAGTTATGAAACGATGGGCATCTTTGTTCCCGGCGCTTATTTCACCGGCAGTGATAACGGAGACGGCACCTGGACCTGCAGTGTGAATGAATCCGGAAACGTCGGGCAGTATACAGCCCTGACCGCTCCGCTGATCCTTCCGGTCAATACGCCGGGATACTCCGCCATGGCTGCGCCGGCAGGATACGAGAGTTCCATGGGATACGGAAGCGTATCTGACTATACTTCAGCAGGAATGATCATACTCTTTGCAGGTGCGCGCGGACGTGACGCCGGTGCGCCTGCCGGCGTGACCGACTTCAAGGCAGCGATCCGCTATACCCGCTGGAACGCAGACTTGCTGCCGGGCGATATGAACAGCATTTTCACTCTGGGCATGAGCGGCGGCGGCGCGCAGAGCGCTGTTATCGGCGCAAGCGGAAACAGCAGCCTGTATGATCCCTATCTGAAAGCCATCGGTGCCGTTATGACAGAAAGCGACGCGGTGAAGGGCAGCATGTGCTGGTGTCCGATCACAAACCTGGACATTGCGGACGAAGCCTACGAATGGAACATGGGCAATACCCGCAGCGGTCTGAGTGATGAAGAGCAGGGGTATTCTGACGGTATGGCGCTGGCGTTTGCGGAGTATATCAACGCGCTTGGCCTGACGGATGAACAGGGCAATACGCTTACGCTTACGCAGAGCGATACGGGGATCTGGCAGAGCGGTACCTACTATGATTACATCAGGCAGGTCATAGAAGCCTCCCTGGAACACTTCCTTGCGGATACGGAATTCCCCTATACCGCCTCTTCCTCCGGCGGATTCGGCGGCGGACGGGGTGGCATGGGCGGAGGCCGTCCGGATGGTGAAAAGCCGGAAGGAAACTTCCCGGGGCCCAACGGCAAAGAAGAAAACAAAGGGAATATGGATTTTGAAGCTATGGACGGGATCGGAAGAACGAACGCCGCGTCTTCAGGGCTCTCTCTTACCGGCACCTATGAAACAAAGCAGGAATACATTGACGCCCTGAATGCTGAAGGCGAATGGGTTGCCTGGGACGAATCAACGGGAAAAGTCACTATCACCGGTGTGGCGGATTTTACCCGTAGGCTGAAGAACGCTTCCAAGCGTCTCGGTGCATTTGACCAACTGGATGCCGGGCAGGGGGAAAATACGCTCTTCGGATACGGAGACGGAAATGGAGCGCATTTTGACGTGTTCCTTGCGGAACTGGTGGCAGGCAGTGAATATGCCGAAGCGTTTGCCGCGGACCTGACCCGGGAGGATGCTGCCGGCAACACGGTGGACGTGCGCGTGAATATGTATAATCCGATGTATTACCTGTCTTCCGCCTATGAAGGATACCAGACAGCGGAACCGGCCACGTACTGGCGCATTCGTACAGGCATCACGCAGGGTGATACCGCGCTGTGCACTGAAGTTGACCTGGCTCTTGCTGCGGAAGCATACAGTGAACAGACACAGGTGGATTTCGAAACGGTATGGGGTCAGGGCCACACCACGGCGGAACGGACCGGATCATCCACGGCAAACTTCATTGCCTGGGTCAATGAGTGTATGAAATAAAACAGATTTCCGTATGCCGGCGATCATGAAACAAACCGACAGGAAGTTTCCTGCCGGTTTTCATCGTTCCTGTCCTGCCCCCGCCATAAGCTCGGCAGCGTTTACGGCATCATCAATCCCCGCCTCTTCCGTCAGTCTTTCCGGACGCGCAGGACCCATTCGCCGTATTCGCGGGTGGTATACATATCATAGCTCTCGTCCCAGCTGTATCCATCCGGCGCATCGACGATCTGCACATGATAGACATCAGGCGCACCGCTGAAGGTCACTGTGCCGTTCTCGTCGGACTCGTTCGGGATGCAGGCTGTATCCGTGCAGAAATTCACCATGACCTCCGGCACAGGCTTGTTGTCCTGGTCCACCACATGGATGATGTAGGCCTGCAGGGCATTTTCCTGCTTCTTCTCTTCTTCCGCATATTTCCAGGAGGTTACGGCAGCCTCACCTGTTTGCTTTAAAAGCTCGGTCATCACGCTGATGGCCTCTTCATTCGGGAAAAGTAAAACCATAATCTCCTTCGGATCCGTTTCGATGGTTGAGTCGTACAGAAAAGCCGAGGAAAACGGCCGTTCTGCCGTACTGTCGGGGATGATCTGATCGTATACGTAAACTCCGCGTTCCGGATCCAGCATTTTCGCGATGCTGATGCAATTATCCATGAGCCCGTCCTGGAATTCCATGGCCGAGACGTTGTCATCCGCCGCAATTTCGATCCTGAGGCGGACCGAATCGCCTTCCGGAACAATCCAGCCGCTGACGGGGCGCTCCCCGTTCTGATCTTTCCAATCCAGCACAACCTTCCTGTAGTTTCCGCTTTCGGGATAAATTGCCCGCGCCGCGGACACCGGGAACGCGCGTGTCGAAGTGTCCCCGGGGATGCTTTTCAGGACGGCTGTCTGCGTATAATCGTCCCCCAGGAAGGTTTCCAGGACGCGCGCTACGTCTTCCGGGTTCTTGAAAGCGCTGTCATGGAAGAAAACAGCGTTGCCGAAGCGGTCCACAACCACGGTATCGGGAAGGTACACCCCGCCGATATATCTGTACAGATCATCGTCCTCTGAATGTCCCATGGGGATGGTAAGGCCGTGTTCAGCACGGTAGGCCTTAATCTCATCTTCAGTCTCCCTTTTCTCTTCATTCAGGGCGATAAAGGCAACCCGGTCGTCGTATTTCTGATAGACTTCTTCCAGGTAGGGAAACTCCCGCTCGCACGGGCCGCACCAGGTTGCCCAGAAAACGATCATGGCTGCCTGATGGTCCTTCAGGGCTTCGGACAGCGTGAAGGTTTTTCCCTCGGTATCCGTGACTGAAAAATCCGGGAACGGTTTCCCGAGGAAGTCTGTGTTCTTTTCTCCTTCCGCCGTCGCGGTTCCGGTCCAAAGCGTCATCATCATGACCGCGCAGGTAAGCCATACCAGCGCCTTGCGAAAACGGTTTTTCATCTGTTCTTCCTCCCCTGATTCTTGTTTTTCCCGTTTCTGATCTTATCCTGATCTTTATTTTTCTTCCTCCGCGGGATACCAGACCTTCTCTCCGTCCCAGTTGACAGGCAGCAGTTTATTGCCGGCAACCCGGTTTCCGAATACATCCCGAACCACGAACCGGTACAGGTATTGTCCCGCCGGAAGCGGTTCCTTCGTGATGGCCATATCTTCGGTCACGGGGATGTCCGTCACCGCTATATGCGCGGAAACCTTTTTCAGTTCCTTGCTGTAGGCCTGTTTGAACAGCGTCATATTTCGTCCCTTGTATTCACTCAGGGAGCGGATGTTCCTGCCCGGAAGACCGGTGTGTTCGTCAAAACCGTCCCAGAAGCCCTGCAGTTCATAATCGGGTTTTTCGACGGTTTCCCCGTTTTCGTCCGTGCCGCTCTTTTCAAAATTCTGAACTACACGCAGGTAATCAAAGTCATCTTCCCCGACATTCACATCCACATTGAAGATGGCGCAGGATTCCATATCGTCCACCATGCTCATGCTCAGCGGCACGCCCGCCAGCGTCGGCCACCTGCCGTCAAAATTCGAACAGAACAGATTCTTCCCGGTCTCCTCATCCGTCTCCACGTCAAGGTCTCCGCTCTCGCCCAAAGTGTAGCAGATCCCGCTTTCCTCTTCCTCATACATCAGTTCATAGGAAACGGACGCGACAGCCATATCGCCGGATTTAAACGTCAGAAGCGCTGTTTTGCCGTCTGCCGACAAATCATTCTCCAGTTCGATCACGTAATCCGTCCGGTTCAGCGCCGGGTGCCTTTCCGCTTTTTCGTATACCCATTCCGGCGCATCCCAGCTCAGGTTGACCGCGTCAAAGAATGCCAGCTGTTCCGCGTTTTTACAGGTCCGGGCAAAGTGGTCCAGCGTCTTGTCATCCGCGTTGAGCTTGTACCAGATGCTCAGACCGTGCGAGTAGCTGTGGTTGGAAGAGCGGAGGAAGTAAACGACCGCCTCTTCAACCGCGTCCTGTACCGCGTGGGTCACGCCGGTCGGGATTCCCGCCTGCTCCGCGCGCCGCGTAAGATCGAACAGATCGCACATTTCCGTGGACATATAGGTGTCAACATAATAGGTCGCCTTGGCATAGTTGTAGAATGCTTCCGGATCCTGCGCCAGCAGGGCGGTTTCCCGCATGAACGCTTCGGTTGCCTCCGCCACCGCCCCGATCCTGCTCAGGTCGATCACGGACATCGTGAAATAGGACACGGTCGAGCTGTCGCCGCTTTCCACATAGAACTGCTGGGTAAGGTCGCACACCTGTTTTCCCAGCTGTTTGCCGGTGCAGTCCGGACGGTCGTAAAGATACTGGAGCCATTTATCATAGCTCGTTCCGTACCCTGCCATGACCTCTTCGGACGCGGCCAGGTAATCCGCGTAGGGTGCAACCGCCTGCCCCATTTCCAGGGAAGCCATCAGGCAGGTGTCGGTCAGGATCAGGTCAAAATGCGTCCCGCCTTCCTTAAGCGCCCTTTCCAGGCTGAAGACCGGCATAATCGTCATATCGTACTTTTCATCGCAGATCAGGCCTTTGTTGCTGCCGCCGCCGTGGTCCCACAGAACCAGCATGTACTTTTTCGCCGGATAGTTCTCCGCGCTCCAGCGGATAAAGCCGCTCAGCGTTTCCGCGTGGGACATGCAGGCTTCCGGCTGTTCGTCCGCAAGGGAAAACCCGTCCTTCCCCCAGGCCCAGCGCTGCAGCTTGTCATTGGCGATCTCGAACCCCAGAGTCTCCTCCGTATGCCAGGTTTGGGTACCGCCGGTTTCGATCACCACGTTGACCGAATCCACAGGAACCGTCTGGGCGATCTGCCAGAGATTCCGGGTTGCGCACTGGTTCGGGCCGCTTTCCAGGTCCGTACCGCACAGATAGATCATCACAGTCCATTCAGCGGCAGGTTCTTCTCCCTCCGCCCATGCCGCGCCGCAGACTCCTGCCAGGAACACAACGCTCAGCACCCACAACAGCATTCTTCTCATTTTGGATTCTCCTTTGTGTTATTTTCGCAGAACCATGAAACAAAACCGTGTAGCAAAGAAAACAGTATCCGCTGCCCCGCAGGATATTCATTTACAGTGTCCTTATCTTTATTTTATCGCATAAGGGTGCCTGTTGTCTACCCTGTACACCCCAAAATATATCTGTTGATCCGGCAAGATCTGTTGCATGAGAATAGACAAAGCGCGGCTCCTGTAGTATAATTCCAACTGATCAGTCTGTTGCAATAAACCATGAATAAGGGTGGGGAATCATGACACGGACCAAATGGTTTCTGATCGTCCAGGCAGTGCTGTGTGCAGTGATTGCCGCATTGCTTGCGGCCGGCGCGCTGAGCCTCTATGCGGAAGGCGCGGCCCGCCAGGCGGAGGGCGACCTGTTCTACTACATGTTCACCCGGGAAAAGGCCGGCGCCAGGCTCGCGCCCGTCCTGCCTCTGATCTTTTGCGCGCTGGGGCTTACCATTGCCGGCGTGATCCTTGGCGTGCGGGACGAGAAAGCGGAAAAACCCGTCCGGGATGAAAAGCTCCTTCGGGAGGCCGGCAGGATCCGGGAAAAGGCGGTGCACCAGCAGGCGGATCGGAAAACACGGATCCTGCGGGCGGCTGTGCTGGCGGTTGCGCTGATCCTGATCATCATCGGCATTATCAACGGCGGCCTGGAGGATGTTCTGGCCAAGGGCGCCGCGATCTGTACGGAGTGTGTCGGCCTTGGATAAGATGATTGAAAACAAAAAGGAAAGAATCCAGCGCCCGGGTACCCGCCGCCTGGTCCAGCTGTATGCCGCCCTGCTTTACAACGCCAATCTGAAAGGCTTCATTGACGGCCATATTTACACCGGCAATCTGAAGGCCGTCTGCGTGCCCGGGTTCAACTGCTATTCCTGCCCGGGGGCGATCGCCAGCTGTCCCCTTGGTTCTCTGCAGAACGCGCTGAATGCCGCCGGGCACACGGCGCCCTGGTACGTTCTGGGCATTCTGGCCCTGTTCGGCGTCATCCTGGGCCGGACCATCTGCGGCTGGATCTGCCCGCTGGGCCTGATCCAGGAGCTGCTGCACAGGATTCCGACGCCGAAGATCCGGAAAAGCCGGGTAACCCGGATCCTTTCATACCTGAAGTATATCCTCCTGGCGGTGTTCGTCATCGCCATCCCGCTCATCTGGGGCGTGAGCAAAGGCCTCATTCTGCCGGCTTTCTGCAAATACATCTGCCCCGCCGGTACCTTTGAAGGCGCTGTCGGCCTGCTGCAGAACCCTGCCAACGCGACTTCCTTCTATCAGCTGGGAGCGGTCTTTACCAACAAATGGGTGATCATGGTCGTCATCGGCCTGGCCTGCGTGTTCTGCTACCGGCTGTTCTGCCGGTTTATCTGCCCGCTGGGCGCCATCTATGGCTTCTTCAACCGTTTTTCGCTGACCGGAGTCAAGGTGAATCCGGACCGCTGCAACGGCTGCGGCCTGTGCGTAACGAAGTGCCGGATGGATGTCAGGCATGTGGGCGATCATGAATGCATCTCCTGCGGCAAGTGCATCGATACCTGCGCCCAGGGAGCCATTTCCCTGAAATGCGGGAAAATCACCCTGCGCGGTCCCGAGGTCGGAAAGAACGCTGATCCGGAGCCGGAGATCAGGAAGAGAAGGAAAGCCGGGCGGATCGCCTGGGGCATCGCGATCGCGGTGCTGGTGTTTGCGGTGGCCTGGTTCAATTTCATTGAGCCGGTCATCGACCGGGCAAATGCGCCTGCTGCGGCCGTTGTGACAGAGCAGCCGGCGGAAAACGCCGCCGGTACTGAAACGGAAGCCCCGGAGGAAACCGCCGTACCTGAGGCAACGACCGCCGCGCCTGAGGCCGGCGGCGAAGCGGAAGAAAAAGCCGAGCCTGCCGCGCCCGCCGCGGACGCTCCTGTGGGAACAGAAATCGGAAATCTTCTGCCCGACTTCAGCACGGACCTGCTGAGCGGGGAAAACTTTACGCTGTCGGATTACCGGGGCCGTGTGGTGATCATCAACTTCTGGGGAACTACCTGCGCGCCCTGTGTCGAGGAGCTGCCCTATTACGAGCAGCTGAAGGTGGCACATCCGGACGTGGAGATCCTGGCAATCCATAACCGGGCCGGCGCGAAAAAGGCGAAGGATTTCCTTGCGGACAAGGGCTGGGATCACCTGGACTTTGCCCTGGACAGCAAGGAAAAGGGCCTGCTGCCGCTGCTGAACGCGGCGGACGCCATGCCCCAGACCATTATTCTGGACAAACAGGGCGTCGTGACCTACAACGCCCAGGCTCCGCTGACCCTGGAAAAGCTGGAAGCGCTGTACAATCAGGCAAATCAATAGAGGAAGGAATAAAAAAGAGTGGCTCACAGCCGCTCTCAGACTGTCGGCAAAATCCGGGGTTTCGACCCCGGATTTTGTCATTTGCCGCGGACAGCGTGCTGCCGATGCGGACCGGCACAATCTTTGCCTTTCACTATCACTTCGTCTGTATTGTGGTAAGAGAGTTTAACGCACTCCGGCAACCAAAAAGCAGCAGGTACGAGACCTGCTGAATTGCCGGAGTGCGTTAAACTACCAATGGACTAAACCGCC
>CADBEB010000034.1 GCA_902793605.1 uncultured Eubacteriales bacterium | reverse complement strand
TTCAGCATGGGATACCCATCTCCTGTTGCTATTTTTTCGGTTGTACAATGCTTACCTTCGGGTAATTGCTTTCAAGGTAGCTCTGCATGGTGCTGTCCTTCGCGCAGGTGATCTTCAGTTTGCTGCAGTGGTTCTTCAGCAGCTCTGCACCGATTTCGGTCACGCTGTCCGGATCCGGTGATTGATCATCCTGTAAACCTCATATCACCTTATACTTCGTACGTACTCAGGATTTAAAACGGACCGCCCTTGCGGGCGGTCCGGGATACCGTTTCGCTTATTCAGCGGGAGCTTCTTCAGCAGCAGCTTCAGCAGCGGCAGCTTCCGCGGCAGCAGCCTCGGCGGCAGCTTTTTCATCCAGGTACTTCTGATAGTCTTCTTCGGTCTCGTCGCCGTTGAAGAGGTTGCAGCGATGCTGCCAGGCTTCTCTGGCGGCTTCCACGATCTCGATGGGAGTGCCGTTGCCCAGCGCCCAGTACAGGGTGGGTCCCAGCACGTCGTTCTCGCTTCCGAGCAGGTAGGTCTTGTTGGCGACCTGATGTCCGTTCTCACGGGCCATCGCGCAGTATTCGTCCACAGCGCGGTCATCGGTACGCTCATACTTGTCGCCGATCCAGGAAGTCTCGGGATCAACGCCGGGGGTGGGGATGGTGTAGAGCGCGTAGATCTGCTGCAGCTTGTGAGCGGTTTCTTCGTCATACACATTCGGGATGCCCCAGATGTTCACGACGTCGCCGTACAGATAGTCGCTCGCGTTGGGTCCCTTCGGGAAGGACACACAGCCCCACTCGAAGTCGCAGGAGGGCATCAGCGGATTGCCGGACATGTCGCCGAAACCTTCATAGTGCTGTCCTACGAAGAACGCGGTCGTGCCTTCCTTCCAGAAGCCTTCGAACCAGTTCCACTCTCCGTCGGGAGCGTAGTCTTCTTTCCGGGGCATGTAGGTGTCGCCCCACTCCTGGCGCTTCGCGATACCGGCCAGGGTCGCGTCGCTGTCAGCGGTGATGACCAGCTTGCCTTCGTCATTGAAATCGAAGAAGGTGCCGCCGTTACCGAACACGCAGCCGCGCAGCACGCGGTCGCCGTTGCCGGTCATTCCCCAGATGTCGATCACACCGTCGTTGTCGGTGTCGCGCTGTACCTTCTTCAGGTATTCTTCGAACTTATCCCAGGTCCATTCGCCGTTCTTGTGCAGGTCGTAGATCTCTTCGTAGTTGATGCCGGCATCCTCCAGCACCTTCTTGTTGAAGTAGACGCACTCACGGGGCTCGTTGGAGCCGGCCAGTACGCCGTAGACCTTGCCGTTCTTGGTCATCAGTTCGGAAGCGCCGCTCAGGAACTGCTCGCCCTTGATGATTTCCGGATCCCAGGCCATGTACAGGTCGTTCGCCAGGGGGCCGCCCGCGAAGTTCGGGTCGATCAGGATCAGGCAGAGTTCGGAAGCATCCTTGTCAGCCACCTTGGTCGCCAGCTCCTGGGGATTCTCCTGCCAGCCCTTCCAGTTCTTTTCAACGATCTTGCAGTTGTAGGTCTTTTCGAGCCAGTCACGGTACTCGTACAGCTTCTGGGTATCCTCATCGGGCTCAGCCGAACGGTCGCTGTGTTCTTCATCGCCGTTGCTCCACCAGTCGTACAGCCAGATCGTCTGGCCGCCGAAGTCGAGGCCTTCGATGATCGCCGGATAGCCTTCCGGGACGTCCGCTTCCGCAGAAGCGAAGCTGCAGCATGCGAGCAGCATGATTGCAGCCATAACCAGGGAAATCAGTTTCTTCATAAGCAGGAACCTCCTTTTTATTTCCATACGGTCGCGCACGGCAGCCGCACAGGTTCAGAATCAGATATTGTATTTCACTGAAAACAGTATAGCGGATTCGGCGGAGAAATTCAAGATCTCCTTCAACAAGATGTACAGACAATTACTCCTTGGAGCCTGTCATCACCAGGCTCTGTACGAAGGTCTTCTGGGTGAAACAGTAAAGAATGATCAGCGGAACACAGCAGACGAACACGCCGATGCCGATCAGCTGCATCTGCCGTCCGAGCGGAACGGTGACAGTCTCGGTCGCGCTCTGGGAGAAGTATTTACCCATCTTGGAAACCATCGCGCTCAGTTCCCTGGAATACACGGTATAGCCGGTCAGGAAATTGCGGGTATAGAACAGATCCGTCCACTGCCAGACAAAGCTGAACAGGAAGCAGCTGGCGATCGTCGGAACGGCGTCCGGCAGCATGATCTTCAGGAAGGTGTGCATCGTCCCGCATCCATCCACGTAGGCAGCCTCCTCCAGGCTCACCGGCACGCTCCGGAAATACTGGCGCATCATATAGATATACAGCCCGTTCTTCAGACCCATGCATGTCAGTCCCATCATCGTATAGGGCCACAGCGAGCCGCGCAGGTTAATCTCGCTCCCCTTGATCGCCTTGATGATCCCGAAAATATCAAAGTGGGAGAAATAGAGGAACAGGGAGGTTTGGATCGTCTGGGGCGGTATGATGATCAGCAGCACCACGCAGGCGAACCAGAATTTCTTCAGCGGGAATTCGAACCGCGCGAAACCGTAGGCGACCAGCGTCGTGGAAACCACCTGGCACAGGGACATCAGCAGGGAAATCCATGCAGTGTTGATCATGGATGTGGGCAGAATCGTCAGGTCCGCGACAATCCGATAGTTGTCCAGTGTCACGTGCCGGGGCAGCAGGCGGATGGTGGAATCGTACATGTCCTGCTCACCCATCAGGCTCAGGGAGAATCGCGTGATCAGCGGCTGGATGATCATGAAGCACAGGCCGAACATCAGCAGTCCGCGGATCACCGAGATGGCGATCTGGCCGGCCCTGCGCTTCAGCAGGTAGCCCCCGCTTCGGCGGTTCCGTTCCCAGAAGTTTTTGTTTTCCCCGATGAAAATCGTATTTCCTTTACTCATAAGATTTCACCGCCCTGGTAATGATGAATGTACTGATGCCGATGAAGATCAGCGCCACGCCGAAGTAGATCCAGCTTTGCGCCGAAGCGACACCGAAATCCATCTGCGTTCCGTACATCACATTATTGATATGTTCGACCACCTGGTTGTCGTTCTTCATGAAAAAGTCGATGATCGTATAGATGCAGTTGACCAGCAGCAGCGGGCTGACCATCGGGAAGGTGATCTTCCAGAAGGATTCCCAGGCCGAGCAGCCTTCCACGTCCGCCGCCTCATACAGGGATGGTGAGATGGACTGCAGACCGCTCAGGAAGATGATGATCTGGATGCCGCTGGCCATGACGATGTCGTAGATCGCGTCGATCATCTGGAAGATGACGTCGAAGACCTCCCCTGCCACGCCGGAGACCGACAGCAGGTTCTGCAGTGCCATCGACAGGTTCACACCCGACGATTCGTTGACTGATTCGGAGATGCTGGTCATCAGGTTGAAGAACTGGTTCTGCTTTTCAATGCCCGGCAGGACGCCGGAGGAGAGAATGACCGGCAGGAAAAAGATCACCCGGCAGAGCGTCCGACCTTTGAAGTTCTGGTTCAGGATGACCGCGATCACGAAGCTCAGAACCAGCGTGGCAATCACGTTGATCGCCATCCGGCCGATCTCGTTGACCAGCAGCCTGTTGAAATCCGGGTCCGCCACAAAGGCATAGGAATAGTTGTCGAATTTAACCGGCGTCATCGTTCCCGCCACAACATTGACCTTGCTGAAGCTCATCTCCAGGGAGGTAATCAGCGGGCGGACCATGAAAGCCAGGAAACCGATGATGAAAGGCAGGATGAAGAGCGTGCCGATCCGGGCGCGCCGGGCTTCCATCGTACGGTAGATCCTGTTCCCCGGCACGTACATCTGGATCGCCTCGGTGATGCCGCTGTACCAGTGTTCGCGGTATTTGCGGTTTTTCACGGTGCCTTCCCCCTTTCCACCAGGTAGTCGCGGGCGGGTATGGTCTTGCCGCCGCTTGTAAGATCCGCGTGTCCATAGTTGACGTAGACCCGGGTGCCGTCCTCATATTCGGTGACGGCGGCCTCCGGCGATAGCTTCCGATGGCCGACGATCCGCTGGCTGTTCAGGCCGGTCATTTCCATCTGGTACCGGCTGATCATCGGGAACAGGCTGGCTTTCCATCGGTCGTAGGCGGCGCCGGTATAGCAGCTGTAGGCGCTGTCCTGAAGGATGCGGGTATCTGCCTTCATCAGAGAGAAGTTCAGCCCCGCGCCGTACTCGGCGCATTCCAGCAGGGAAGTCCGGTAGTCTCCGGCCAGGTTGATCGGCTCGCCGGTATAGTTCTTGAGGCCGTGAATCGCGATCTCGTAAAATGGGATCGACTCGTCAATGATCGCGTAGCCGTTACCGCTCAGGTTGATGTCCGTCACCAGGTCAGCATAGGGCAGCGCGTAGTCGTTGCCTTCCTTGATGCTGATCTTCAGGCCTTTCTCCTGTGCCTTCCGGAGAGCCTCCACATGCTGTGCCTTGACCTGCTCGCGGGTCACCGTATCCTTGTTGTTATAGTCCGCGCTCAGCAGGTTGCCCAGGTCCCGGAAAGCCACACCGGCTGCGCCTCGTTTGCTCAGCTCACTGATCAGGCGGTCGGTATAACCCGCTGCCACCGCCGGCTTGACCAGGTAGAAGGGATCGTCCCAGTCCGCCTGCTGATAGGTCACGATATCGTAGTGATACAGTTTCACCAGCTCACGCGTCGTAAACTTGGCCGCATGGATGAACGGGATGAAGCCCTTGAACAGGCCGCTGTGATAGGCAAAGCAGCTGATCCCGTCGAAATACAGGTCGACGTTCTTCTCCGCTGCGTCCTCCATCAGCTTTTTCATGCCGCTGTCACCGCCCAGCGGACCCAGCGTATGGAGTCCAGTCAGCACTTCCTGTCGGACGCCGCCGTTGCTCCAGCCGGTCATTCTCAGATGGAGGTTGCGGATGTTTTCGTCCGACAGTTCCCGCAGGATCGTCCGGGCTTCCTCAAAGGTCGTTGTCGCGACCACCGAATCCACAGGCATGCCGAACTTCGGTACGGTTTTGTTGATAGCCCCGATCAGTTCCACATGAACCGGCACTTCCGGATCCGCCTTCTCCTGCCTGAATTCCGGCTTGCTCCGCAGGTAATCGCCGTAGGCTTCCGCCATCTGCGTATAGCCGTTGTCGCTCAGAAAGCGATAGCGCTGCACGATCGTATCGTCCGGGATTTCATTCTCGTACATCAGGACCAGCTTGTCCGTCCGCCCCGAGAGCTTGAACCGGCCGTTGTGGATGATGTTGTACTTGCTGTAGACGAAATTATAGCTGTTGAAACGCTGCGCGACATCGGCCGCGATCGCGCCATAGGAGCTGGCGCCTTCGATCATACAGATGAAGGATCCTTCCTCGCGGCTCATGCCGAACACGCAGAAGGCGTTCTCAGTTTCGCTGACCGCCTCGGTCCGCTCATTGCCGTAGTCCCAGCCATAGAAGTTGGCGTAGTAACTGCTCTGGGACAGTTTGCCGTTATTGTAGCGGATGATACCGCCGCTGCCTTCCGGAACAAGGATGAAACCTTCCCGGTCGGTACCCGCCGCGCCGAACATCGGCAGCACGGATACGTAACTCAGCGGATAATCCGGTTCGAAGGTCAGTTCCGAATAGGGCACTTCGACCACCAGGTCGCTGCCGTCCAGGCGGTAGATCACTGTCACATTGAAGATCGGCCCGTTGTTGACCGTCTTGCTGGTCACGTTTTCCTCGTCCCGCTCAAACTCTTCCTGGGTGTAGTCCGCGTTTTTGAAATAGCCTTCGATCTTTTCCTTGTTCTTGGGCTCCGTGCCGGACTTCAGGAGATACAGGGACTTCGTCGCCAGCGTCGGGTAGGTCGCCAGCAGCTCTTCCTTGTTCTCGGCCTTTTCCAGTTTTTCCGCCGTCATCAGCGTATAGTAGGTGGAAACCTTTTTCTTGTCGCCCTTGGACATCCGCCCGGTGATCTCTTTATAGTCCTCTTCCGTGATCGCCGTGGGGATCATATAGTGGCGCTCAATCTTGCCGATCGCGTAGTCTACCCGGACTGAGCTGTCATCCGGCCGGGTAATCTGATAGTTCTGGTTGACGATGGAATAGCGGTAATTGTTCAGTTCGTTCTCGCCGCCGGAGTTCGTATAGGTGATCGTGACCGTGGAGGACAGGAATTCCTTGTTCACGCCGCCCGCGATCGGATCGCTTTCCGCGTCCGGCGGGTTTGAGTACCAGGTCTGCCCGTTAGCCTTGTTGGTCACTGTAAACTGGGACGTTCCGGCATCCATTTCAAACTTCAGCGCGTTGTTTTCCAGGATGATCGGTTTGCCGTCCCCATCGTAGCTGACCACATGCGATTCGCGGCCGAAGTTTGTCTCGCGCGGGCTGTAGATCGGTACAAACACGAAGATGATCAGCGCGGCCAGCGCGGCAATCCCGATCAGCCAGGGAAGCAGGCGGCGGAGAAGGGTTTTATTCTTATACATATGCTCCTCCCCTCCTTAATTCAACCGGAAAACGATTTCCCGGTAGAAGCTGACAAAGAAGGCCACTGCATCGCTGAGCAAGCTGAAAAACACCAGCATCAGGAACAGGATCACGCAGGCGCCGACGATGGTCACAATGATGAAGATGAATGTCTTTCCGGGACCGTAGTCGTGGATCTCCATCAGGCCGACAAACACCAGGAACATGCACCAGATCACGCTGAGGCTCAGCATGACGGTATAGATGCTCCCCTCTTCGTAGGTCAGGCCGTTGCTGACCAGGATCATCGGCAGCTGGATGAGCGAATAGGGCACCAGGGCATAGCACATGGCCATATAGATGTCCCTGAACCGGCCTTTCCCCTCGAACAGGGTCGTCATCGCCCAGTTGGCGACGCAAAGCACCAGGAACGGCAGTAGCAACGAAGCCGCTTCCTCAAACAGGTTGATATGCTGGATCGGTGCGGAGATGAACTGGAAGTTCGTGCAGATCAGCTTCAGCACGCGGGTCAGCAGGAAGAGGAACAGGAAGGTATGCGCCGCGGCCATGGTGCCGCGTTTTTCATGGATCAGGTCCCAGAAGCCGTCGAAGGGATGCGTGATCACATGGAGCGCGAAGCGAAGGGACTGTCCGTAGCGGCTCAGCCAGGTATCCCGTTCCGGCATTGCAGCTGCAGGCTCATTTGCGAATCTTGCTGTGCTCATGGATGATCACCTCCCACTTCATTCTCTTGACCCGCCCGATGACCAGCGGGATGATCAGCACCGCTGCCAGGATCAGGATGATCCAGAGCAGGTACTTTTCGATCCAGATCTTCCGGTATTGCTTGAAAGCGCGTCCGTAGTCCTCCCGGTCGTGAGCCCGTTCGAAGTAGTCCATGGCCTCCCGGTACTTCTCCTGCCGGAACATGGAGCGTCCGATGCCGCGGAACGCCAGCGGATAGTTGGCATTCAGCTTCATGACATCTTCCCACAGTTCGGCGCTCCGGTCGTAATCGCCGGTCAGGTAGGTGTCGGTTGCGTCATAAATCATCTGGCCGTACTCGGTCGGTGTGAAGATGGTCACGCTGTTCTTCAGTCCGTCCAGCACCAGCAGGTCGTAACCGATATGATCCAGGGCGGTCGGACGGTTGAATGCGCCGTCGGCGTTTCCTTTCGTGCCGAAGGCCCACAGCATGACGCCCTGGCTGTCGTATCCGAACAGGCGGCCGCGGATTTTATCCACCGCCACATAGAGCTCATTGTCCAGGGCGGTAATGTCCGTCAGCTTGCTCGGGCCGTACTGGATACTCTCGGACTTCCAGTACAGGTCACCGATCGGCGGGTACCGGTCGTTCTTGATCAGGATGTCGTTGCCGATGCCGTTCAGGCGGCGGATCGGCTTCGCGGCGTCGCTCTTCAGCTCCCATTCGCTGAAGACCGTGTTCGTCGCATAGATGAACCCTTTTTCATCGATGTAGAGATTTTCGTATTCGGTCGGCACAAAGCTCTCGGAAGCAGCGCGCTGCTCCTTGCTCATGAAATAGCGTTTCCAGATATAGTCCGCCATGTTGACCTTGACGGCATTTGCTCCGATATAGCCCGTGAAGCTGGTGTCGCTCTCATACTTCATGAAGCCCTTGTTCACGTTCTTGGCCAGCACATACAGACGGCCCGCCACGTCCACGGTGATCTTGGACGGCAGGAAGTCCGAGCCCTGGTTGAAGGTGGAATCGTCGGGTTTCGTAAACTCCTTGAGTTTGTTCAGGTCCTTGTCCGCCATGAGGACACGGTGATTATTGTAGTCCGCGATATAAATGTTGTCTTTCTCATCCACGAACAGATCCGTCGGACCTTTCAGCGTCGCCGGTTCCGCTCCGGAGATTTCCGTGATAATCCGTTTCAGCGTGACCTTGTCGCCCTCCAGTTTCAGTTGAAGGATCCGATTGTTGCCCGTATCCGCCACATAGATGTCGTGGTTGCGGGCAAAGAGGCCTTCGGGATTGCTGATGCGGAGATTGTCCAGGTTTTCAAGGCCGATGGTCGAACTGTCAACAACCGTCAGCACCCGGTACGGATCCGGACACATCTGGACATCTCCCCAGTAATCGAAGATGTAGGAATAGGAAGTGCTGAATCCGTCGTCCTTCAGGCTGTTGCTGTCATCCGCTGTCGCGGCATGGACGGTCAGCAGCAGCATCAGGATTGTCAGGAGGGAAAGAACTTTTTTCATCATCTTTTTTTCCTCCTTAATCCTTGATACCGGAGGACGCCATGGTCTCCAGGATCTGACTTTGGCTGAACACGAAGATCAGGATCGGGACCGCGATGATGATCACCTGTGCCGCCGCCATCTGGCCGGTACGGGCGATACCGCCGGCCTGGATCTGCGTCAGCGCGTAGACCAGCGTTTTCTTCGCTTCGGAATAAATGACCGTCGCGGCGCTGTTGTTCCACAGGCCCTGTACGCTGAAGATGATCATCGTCAGCCAGGCCGGTTTCACGTTGGGCATCACGATACTCCAGAATACCCGGAACCGGCTGGCGCCGTCGATGGTCGCCGCCTCAATCAGCGCTGTGGGCAGGCCTTCCATGAACTGTTTCATCAGGAACAGGCCGATCGGCGCGGCGAATGCAGGCAGGATCAGCGCCCAGTAGGTATCGACCATTCCCAATTTGCTCATGATCAGGTAGTTCGGGATACCGGTCACGTAGCCGGAGAACATCAGGCAGGTCGTAACGACGGCAAAGAAAGCTTTCCCGCCGGGGAATTCATACTTGGCCAGGACAAAAGCCGCCATGCTGGCGATGACCAGGTGGCCGAAGGTACCGACGGCGGTGATGAACACCGTGTTGACCAGGTACCGGCTGAACGGAACAAAGCTCTGGCCCATCGTGACAAACAGGTCGGAAAAGTTGTCCAGCGTCGGATTCTGCGGCCAGATGGGCGGTGGGAACCGGAACAGTTCGTTCAGCGGTTTCAGGGCGGAACCGATCAGGAAGACAACCGGGAACACCATGGCGACGGCAAAGATAATCAGCAGCAGATAGATGCCGATATCGCCGCCGATCGACCGGTTCGGATGGCGGCGGGTAATCAGGTGCTTTTTCGGCGTCTGGATCTTCTCTCCGCGCAACTCAGCCAGGCGGCGAAGCTCATCGCCCCGGGTACGGGGCGTCACCGGCTTGTCCGCCCAGTTTTTGTCCATGTGGTTGTACAGCTTCAGCCCCTGGGCCAGTTCCAGCACATATCGCGTGTCGTCCTTCAGGATGACCGTGATCTGGCTGGTCGTGCCGCCCCGGCGGATGTTATCCATGCGGTTCATCCGTGCATAGTGCCACTGGGCCACGGGTTCGGGATTCCCTTTCGTATAGAAGGCCGCGCCGTTCTCGTCCGCTTCCAGGTGACCACGGTATTTCTTTCCGTTGATCAGCTGCAGGGTGCCGGAAGACTGAACCTTGTTGATCTCACTCATCTCAGGTACCCACCCTTCCCAGCAGCGCGCCGATTGCTTTCTTGCACAGGATCATGACCAGGAACAGCAGCGTTGCGATGGCGCTGGCATAGCCCATCTCAAAGCGGCTGAAACCATAGTCAAACAGGTGCGTGACGATTGTCCGAGCCGCGTAGTCCGTGGACGGATAACCGCACAGGATCCGCGGAACGTCACTGACGTTAAAGGCCGTCGTAATGCTCATCACTGCACCAAACAGCAGCATCGGCTTCATGCTTGGCAGCGTGATGTGATACAGCTCCTGCCAGCGGTTCCGCACGCCGTCCACATAGCCCGCCTCGTACATGCTGCGGTCGATGCCCTGGAAGCCGGCCACGAAACTCAGGAAGCCTGTGCCCATGCTCATCCACAGGCTAACGATAATCACGATGGTCATCATATATCGGGGATCCGTCAGCCAGAGCCGCGGCGCCTCGATAATGCCAAACTCCATCAGGATGGAGTTGAACCAGCCGTAGGCGTCACCGCGGAAGATGACAGAGAAAACCGTGAAGGCCGCCGCGGCAATGGAAGGCGCGTAGAAGATGACGACTGCCACAGCCCGGAGCCATTTCGGAAGCTCGTTGATAAACCAGGCGAACAGGAAGGACAGGATATACCCGACCGGCCCGACGATCACCGCGATAACGAAGGTGTTCTTGATCGCGGTCAGGAAGATCTCATCCTGCAGGATCAGGTTGATATAGTTCTGAAAGCCGATGAACCGCGGGGGTTCCAGGATATTGTAATAGGTAAAGCTGTAGAAGATGGAGGTGCAGATCGGCAGGATGAAGAAGGTGAAAAACAGGATCGCGTAAGGTGCCAGAAAGAGATAGCATCCCTTGTTCCGCTTGGCCAGTGTCCAGCTGTGTGCCATCTTTTCCTGCTTCATGGTCAGGTATCTCTTCGAAAAGGTTTGAGACTGCATTCTCGCTGTTCCTCCTTTCTTCTCAGTCAAGCGGCAGGCCGAATTCCCGCCGTTTGATCCGGATCTCTTCGTTGATTGTCCGCGCGTAGTTCATCAGTGTCTCGCGCGGGTCTTCCTTCGTGTTGATAACCTTGCGGATGGCGTTTGTGATATGTCTCGTAGTGGAATATCCACCGGCGATCTCCGGGAATCCCTTCGTGTGTGTCATCTGCTCCAGCAGCACGCTCAGCTGCTTGTCGGACCAGGCCAGCTGGCGGATCGCTTCCTGGTTTGCTGTCTGGTAGCGGGCGGATGCGCCCAGAATGCTTTCCATCTCCCGGCCGAAGCGCACCTGCGCGTCCGTGCTGACCCACCACTTCATGAACTTCCAGGCATTCTGCCTGGTCTGTTCGTTGTCGCAGGTGGTCATCACACAGCAGAGGCCGTCCGTATGAACTGTCCGATCGATCGTTCCGTCGTCCTTCTTCGTCCCCGGGAACAGGGTGAAATCCCACAGTCCGCGAATCTCGGGTGCGGAGACCATCAGTGTATTGTAGGTCGCGTAGGTGGAAACACCCAGCGGCATCAGTCCCGAACGGAACCGGCTGACAAAGTCGAACACAACCGGCAGGCCATAGTCGTTGTACAGGCTCGTGTACTGTTTGAAGGCAGCGACGCCGGCCTCACTGTCGATCAGCGTGCGCTTGGCGTCCTCGTCGTAAATCTCCCCGCCGTTCTGATAGATCATGGATTCAAAAACGGAGATATCCGGGTTCAGCGTGATGTCCGGGAAGTTGATTCCGACTTCAAGGCTGTTGCCCTGGATCGTCGGCAGCTCCGCGATCATCTCATCCCACGTCTGCGGGATCGGGAGCCCCATCTCCTCCATAACGTCGCTGCGGTAGAACAGCACAGGGAAGTTCTGGGTCTCCGGCAGGCCGTAGATGCCTTTATGTTTTCCGTCGTTATACGTCAGCGGCACCAGGATACTGCTCTGGAAAGGTTTGATTACCTCGTCGAAATCCTCGAACTGAGTCAGATCCTCCGCCGCGTTGCGCATCGCGTAGTTGACAGCCAGCCAGCCGCTGACGCTCAGCACGATATCCGGTCCGTTCCCCGCCACAACTGCCGGCAAGATCGCATCCGCCTGAACCAGCTTGACGTTGACCTTGATCCCGGTCTTAGCGGTGAAGGTATCGTCCACCATGGTCTTCAGTACCGTGCTCTGGTCCCGGCCGGTGGTGATCCAGATCTCCAGTACGTCGTCGGTATTGTCAAACTTGTCGCCCAGGGAATTGTAATCAACGAAGAAGGAAGCAACACAGCTCCTGATCTCATGGGCTGTCCGCTGGAAGAAGTTCTCATGCACAGCCGGTACCTTCACGTTCTCACCGGTGATCATGAACAGGTCAATATCCAGTTTGCTCTCAGACATGTTCTGCATGGCAGCGCCCAGGGAAGTAATGTTGTCCTTGAAGTTGACAAAGGATTCGGTGATGCGTTCGTTGCTCTCCACGAACTGCTCCAACTGGTTCGCCAGCGTCTGGGCGGCAGCGGCCCGGTCGCTCTTTTCACCGGTGGTGGCGACGATCTCATCCACGATCCTGTACAGCCGCTTGCTCTCCAGGTCCATGGCCTGGATGGCTTCCGGATAGACCTGGTTCAGCTTGTAGTCCCTGAATCGGTCCGGGTTCGCACCGGTCAGCACCAGCAGTTTCCGGTAGATCTGGTTCAGCCGGTAGATACTGTCTTCCACTTCCTTCAGGATCGGCCCCATCTCACCCAGCGTGACTTCCATACGGATGGTATGGCTTCCCTTTGTCAGGTAGAATCGGAAGGGGGTTCCGTCCTTGTCGCCCAGCGTCCGCATCTCCCAGCCGGTGTTGTAGCCGAAGGTAACGGCTGACAGTTCCTCAAAGGGAACTTCTCCGTCAATATAGACCGTCCGGGCGGACAGGGCGCCGCGCTGGTACATCTGGCGACCCTTGACGGAGATATGGTAATAGCCGTCCTCAGGCACTTCAAAATCCCATTGGATCCATTCGCCCGGATGCGTCCAGGGATCGCCGCCGATATAATTGAGAATGGTATTGGTGACGGAATACGGATCCGTCAGGGAAGAACTCCGGTCGTAGCGTGCATAAAGGCTCGGAGCACTGCGCAGCTTTGCGGACTCCCCCTGGACCTTGAGGCTGTAGTTCTTCGCCTCTTCGCTCATCAAGATTTCCGGTTGCGCAGCTGAGTATTCCGCATAGGTTATATCCTTTGCGGGCGGCGTCAGCGTGATCCCGCAGAGGATCACCGGCTCGTTCACCGCTTTCAGGGTCAGTGTGTTCTCGCCCTCGTTAAAATAAAAGGCATAAGGCTCCGTCTGGTATCCCAGGCTGTCCATGCACCAGGCGCTCTGCTTCTCAAAGCGTTCCGTCTGAGTGGGGCGGATATCGTTGCCCTGGTTATCCTTCCGGATATCCCCGCTGTCGGTCCACAGACGCGAAAAACTCAGCGTGGAAGCGCCGGCGAACGGAACTTCCCCGTTGATGGCCAGCTCGCGCTCGACATCGATCCCGCGGCTCTCCACAGTCAGGTAATCCAGGCGGATGTTATAAAGTCCTGCCTGCGGAACATCCACCTTCCATGTCAGCTCGGATTTATCGGAGGTCATCACGCCGTCGTCGCAGGGACTGCCGCCTTCACCTTCAAACGCGGACAGTTCCACCGCCACCTCTTTGGTCACAGCGGGATCACCTTCATGCTCCGCCAGATATGCCCCGTAGGTGTTGCTTCGTCCGATGCCTGTGACATCCGTGGACAGATCCGCGCCTTCATACTTCTCCCTGAAGTCAGCCGGACCGCGGCTCAGCAGCACCAGACCGGTGATGGCCAGTGCTGCCGCAACAATCCCGATGAGAATATTCCGCCATTTCCTCGACATGAGTTCATCTCCCAATCACAGCGATTACCACTGTATGATGCTGTCTGTTAAATTGTGAAAAACGCAAAAGCAAATCACCTGCTTTACTGAAAAATTATACTGACTTCCCTTCTTACTGTCAACGAAAGAAACAGGCCGGAATCCGTCGATTCCGCCCTGTTTCTCTGTTGTTTATTCGTTTTTTCTTCAGCGGATCTCCGCCCCGAGTTTGAACTTCAGGTTGCCGAGGATCTTCTTGATGAACCGATCCACATCCTCGGGCTGCAGCGCCTTGTCTTCCGGCTCAAAACGGATCTTGAACGCCATGCTCTTGCGGCCTTCGCCGATCTGTTCCCCGCGGTAGATGTCGAACAGTTCGATATCGCTGACCCGCGGGCAGGCTTTCGCGATCTCGCGCATCAGGTCTCCGCAGGGTGTCTCTTCCGACACGGTCAGCGCCAGGTCGCGGATCACCGGCGGGAAGGCCGGCAGCGGTTTGTAGCGGAAGCTGGCTGCCATGTGGCCTATCATCTTCCCGTAGTCGATCTCACCCAGGAAGATCTTGTGGTTGGATTTTGCGTCCTTATGCAGCTTCAGTTCGCCGGTAACTTCGTTCGCCAGTTTGCCGAAGCAGCCGATCCGTTCGCCTTCGCAGAGGATGTAAGCCGCGATCCCCGGGTGGAGATACGACACATCCTGCGCGCGCTCCACGTCAAACGCCAGGCCCAGCGCCTTCCCCAGCGCTTCCACGGTGCCCTTCACGGTGAAGAAATCCTCCTGGTCGCCGAAAGCGGCAAACCCGAGGTGCGGCCGTTCGTCCGGCAGTTCCCCGCCCTCCCGCGGCACATAGACATTGCTCACTTCGAAGATCCGGCCTTCGTTGTTGCCTTTCTTCAGGTTCTCCACCACGATGTTCATCAGGCTCGGGATCAGCAGCGGCCGCATAATGGCCAGGTTTGCAGAGATCGGGTTCCTGATCCGCAGCACGTTCCGTTCCGGCGCGTCGGCGGGGATCCGCAGGAAGTCCAGGTCGCTGTCCGAATAGAACGACAGCGTGCAGATCTCATGATAGCCCTGGCCGCACATGATGCGGCAGACCCGTTCCCGCCGCTGCTGGGCAGGCGTCTTTCCGCCGCTGGTCACCATAGCCGCCTTCAGGAAGGTCGGGGTCACATGATCATAACCGTATTCCCGGATGACTTCCTCCGCCAGGTCAGGTTCGCCGACCTCAATATCCTCGCGGTAGCGCGGCGCGGTCACATCCAGCGTATCGCCGTCGCGCTTCACGTCAAAATCCAGGTTCTTCAGGATCCGGAGCACGTCCTCCGCGGGCACTTCGATCCCCAGGATGGCGTTGATCCGCTTCAGGCTCGCGGTGAACCGCTTCCCTTCCCGCGGCGCGCCGGCGCTGCAGTCGAATGCGCTGGAAGTGATCTCGCCGCAACCCAGTTCCTGGATCAGGTGCAGGGCGCGGGCCATGCCCAGCTCGGTGATGTATTCGCTGATGCCCTTTTCGAAGCGGGCGGACGAATCGCTGCTTTGGCCAAGGGCGCGGGACGTCTTCCGGACGTTGTCCCGGGCAAACTTGGCCGCCTCAAACAGCAGCTGTGTCGTCTTCTCCGTGATCTCACTGTTCAGGCCGCCCATGATGCCGGCCAGGGCCACGGGGCGGTTCCCGTCGCAGATCACCAGATTTTCAGGCGTCAGGGTGAATTCCTTCTCGTCCAGGGTCTGGATCTTCTCGCCTTCCCTGGCCCGGCGGACAATGATCTTCCGCTCCTGCAGCTGGTCCATGTCAAAGGCATGCATCGGCTGGCCGATCTCCAGCAGCACATAGTTGGTAATATCCACCACGTTGGAGATGCTGCGCAGGCCGCACAGGGCCAGGTTCCGCTTCATCCAGCGAGGGCTCTCGCCGACGGTGATGTTCCGTACGCCGTGTCCCAGGTAGCGGGGGCACAGATCCGGTGCTTCCACGACGATGTCCAGGTCCGGATACTTGTAATCCGATACGGTATAGTCGGTCGCCGGCATCTTCAGTTCCTTGCCGAGGGCCGCCGCGACTTCCCGGGCAATCCCCAGCACGCTCTGGCAGTCCGGCCGGTTGGCGGTGATCGAAATATCGAAGATCGCCTCGTTCAGGCCGACCACGTCCCGGATATCGTCCCCGGGCACCGTATCCTTCGGCAGGTCCAGCAGTCCGTAAACCTCGGCGCCGGGATAGAGGTCGTCGTTCAGCCCGAGCTCCTCACCGGAGCAGAGCATACCGTCGGATGGAATGCCTTTCAGGGGTTTCGCCTTGATGGTGATCCCGCCGGGCAGAGTGGAATTGTCCAGGGCGGCCGGCGTATGCATCCCTTCATAGACGTTCGGGGCGCCGGTCACGATCTGGACCGGGTTGCCGAAGGATCCGCAGTTGACCTGGCAGATCACCAGGTGCGTTCCATCGACCTTTTCGCAGGAAAGGACCTCGCCCACAACCACGCGGCTGATCTCCGCGCCGGGCCTGATCAGTTCCTCCACTTCAAATCCGCAGCCGAACAGCTTCTCTTCCAGTTCTTCCGCGGTCAGATCGATATCCACATATTCCTTCAGCCAGCTGAATGGTACTTTCATTGTTTTAACTCCTCACTCTCTGAACTGCTTCAGGAACCTCAGGTCGTTTTCAAACAGCAGCCCGATATTGTTGATTCCGTACTTGAGCATCGTGATCCGCTCGATGCCGATGCCGAAGGCGATGCCGGAATAAACGTTCGGGTCGATCCCGCAGTTCTCCAGCACATGCGGATGCACGACGCCGCCGCCCAGTACCTCGATCCAGCCGGTGTGCTTGCACAGACCGCATCCCTTCCCGCCGCACTCGAAGCAGCTCACGTCCACTTCGACGCTGGGCTCGGTGAAGGGGAAATAACTCGGCCGGAGCCGCGTCCGGACGTCCTTGTCGAAGATCTGCTGCACGAACTTGTCCAGCATGCCCTGCAGGTCGCACAGCGTGATTCCCTTGTCCACCACCAGGCCTTCCATCTGGTGGAACATCGGGGAATGGGTCGCGTCGCTGTCGGAACGGAACACCCGTCCGGGAACCAGCACCTTGATGGGCGGCTTTTCCATGTCCATCACGCGGATCTGTCCGCCACTGGTCTGGGTGCGGAGCAGCAGGTCGTTCTCCAGGTAGAAGGTGTCCTGCATATCGCGGGAAGGATGATCCTTCGGCACGTTCAACCGGGTGAAGTTATGATCGTCGTCCTCGATCTCGGGCCCTTCGAAGATCTCAAAGCCCATGCCGGCGAAGACATTGATCATCTCGTTCTTCACCAGCGTCAGGGGGTGCAGGCCGCCCATCGGCATCTCCCTGCCGGGCAGGGTGACGTCCACCGCTTCCCGGCGGTTGCGGGCCGCAAGCTCCAGCTGGTCCATCTTCTCGCTCAGCGCCTGGTACTGCGCCTCGACCTGGACCTTGAAGTCGTTGATGACCTTGCCCATGGCCGGCCGGTCTTCCTTGGCGACCGCGCCCAGGCCCTTCATCAGATCAGCCACCGAGCCCTTCTTGCCCAGGAAATCCTGCCAGAACGCGGCCAGCTTATCCTTGCTGTCGATCTGACCGATCTGCTGTTCCATTTTCTCCCGCAGGGCTTTGATCCTCTGTTCCATGTGTTCCACTCCCGTAGTCAGAAAATAAATCATCATAGCAGTGAACGGTGTTATTTCGCCACCGCTCACCATAACTATAGAATTATGAATTATGAATTATGAATTGTCAATTGAAAATTAATGCTTACTGGGCATTTTTGACCAGATGCTTGATATCCTCCACGACCGCCTTGACGTCCGTGTTCTGGGTCATGTTCGCTTCCACGGTTTTGCAGCTGTGCAGGACGGTGGTATGGTCCCTGCCGCCGAAGACGGTACCGATCTGCGGCAGGCTCATGCCGGTCATCTCCCGGGTCAGGTACATCGCGATCTGCCGCGGCACGGTGATCTCCCGCCGGCGGGTCGGCCCGGTCAGGTCGCCCATTGTCAGGCCGTAGTAGTCGGTCACCGTCTGCATGATCAGCTCCGCGGTGATCTGCTTGACTTTCCGCTGGTCGAAAATATCCTTCAGCGCCCGCTCACAGACCTCCATGGTGATCGGTTCCCGGGTCAGGTTGGAATAGGCTACCAGCCTGGTCAGACATCCTTCGAGCTCCCGGATGTTGCTGTCGATCTTTCCGGCGATCAGCTGCAGTACGTCGTCCGGCACGCTGATCTTCTCCTGCACGGTCTTTTCCCGCAGGATGGCAACCCGGGTATCCACGTCCGGCCGCTGGATATCGGCAACCAGGCCCCATTCGAAGCGGCTGCACAGCCGTTCCTCCAGGCGCTGGATATCCTTCGGCGGCTTGTCGCTCGTCAGGATGATCTGTTTGTTGTCGTTGTGCAACTCATTGAACGTGTTGAAGAACTCCTGCTGGGTGCTCTCCCGGCCGGCTATGAACTGGATATCGTCCACCATCAGGATGTCCACCTTACGGATCCGCTCGCGGAATTCGTAGGTCTTCTTCATCTGGATGGCGCTGATCAGCTGGTTGGTAAAACTCTCGCTGGTCATGTACAGGATCTTCTTGTCCGGATCGTTCTGGTGGATGAAGTGCCCGATGGCCTGCATCAGGTGTGTCTTACCCAGGCCCACGCCGCCGTAGATAAAGAGCGGGTTATAGGCCTCCGCAGGGCTTTCGGCAACGGCAAGCGCCGCAGCGTGGGCAAAGCGGTTGCCGCTTCCGACCACAAAGCTCTCAAAGGTGTATTTGGGATTCAGATGGGGATCGTTGTCGACCGGAGGTTCAGGATTGTCGTCTCCGTCGTCAAGCCGCTTCTGCATCTCGTCCCGGCTCAGCAGGACGATCTTCATCGGCATGCCGGCGTTCTCGCTCAGCCGCTTCTCAATCAGGTCTTTATATTTATTCTGGATCATGGAGATCATCCGGTCCATCTTGACCGTGATATACAGCGTATCGTTTTCCAGCAGGCCGGGGATCATGTTGCCGTCGATCCACGTGCTGTACGATACAAAGGGCATGTCCTGCGACAGCAAAGCGCAGGTCTTGTCCCAGAGTGACTCCATGTTCATTCGATCCGTCTCCTTACAGGATGATCTATTTGAATGCTTCCGCAAAAAAAACGCACGGCTCTCAAAGCCAGGCTGTGGATAACCGGGGTGTGGATAACTTTATCACTTCAAACCGGCGCGACTATGATAGCAAAAAAACATCGTGATTTCAAGGGCTCATGCCCTGTGGATAATTTGAGGAATTTGTAAGACTTTATTCATTTGTACGGTCAAGGTTTTGTGGCTTGTCCGGACACAACCACAAGATTTATGATTCAGCGCTTTATTCTTTTCGGTTCTTTTCCTGTTTTTCACGATTCGCGTCTTTTTCTCCGTGAAAAGTTAACAATTAATTCATAACCCTGCCCGTCCCGGCAGTCCTCCGGTGTCGTTCTCCTCCCGAAAGCGCTTCTCCCGTCAGGTTCTTCTAAACCGTAACACTTTGTGATATAATCATTTCATATTAATTTGAAAGGCATTGGAGGGATCTGGATGATCGAAGCCTGGCATGTCAGAGAGGCACTCCGCTCCCGTTTCGGATCCGCCCTGGTGGATCAACCGGGGATCTGGGACCGTACAGCCTCCCTGCTGCAGCGCTACGCTCCCTACAAGGATACTTTTGAGAGTCTTGCCGCCCAACTGGAGGATTCGATCTTCAACGCTGTCTATGAGCAGCTCGGTCCTTCCATGGGCGCCCGGATGGAGGACGGTTCCGTCCGCCGGATCCGTTCCGCCGAGATGAGGGATGCAGCCGACGATGTCCTGGGTGTCCTCTTTGACCGCCTGAAGGTATACTCGGTCAACTACGAAGCCCTGCATGAATACTGTATGGCCACCGGCTCCTTTGCCGCGCTGAGGGTGCTCTATACCCGTTATGCGGAATTCATGTCCCCGGAGGAGCGGAAGATCATCGCCCGGGTGATCCGTGACACGCGTCCCCTTGAACAGTGGGAAGAGTGGCTCGATCCGGAAGACAAAGCGTAGATCCGGTCCGGTGTCATCCGAACGCGGTGGTCGTGTCATGCTGAACGCAGTGAAGGATCTGCTTCGCTGCTTATCATAGGAGGATTCTCATGAAGAAAGCCCTTGCTGTCCTGCTGCTTCTGTCTCTGCTCTGTCCCCTGGCGGCCTCCGCGGAAACGATCGTGACCAGCTTTTATCCTGTCTGGCTGATGGCCCTGAATCTGACCGAAGGCATTGACGGAATCACCGTCGCCAACCTGGCCGAGCCGGCCACTGGCTGCCTGCACGACTATACGCTGCAGAATTCCGACATGGTCACCCTGTCCAAAGCGGACATCCTGCTGGTCAACGGTGCCGGAATGGAAGCCTTCCTCCCGGTCGTGACCGGCGCTTATCCGGACCTGCCGGTCGTGGATGCTTCCGAAGGCATTCTGTTGCTGGAGTCGGATGATGACGGGGAGGTCAACCCCCATCTCTGGCTGGATCCCCAGCGGGCTGTCGGCATGGCGGTCAATCTGGCGGAAGGCCTGAGCCGGTATCTCCCGGACCGCAGTCAGCAGATCTCCGACAACCTGGCCGCCTACCGGGAGCGTCTCCTCGCGGTGGACCAGACGATCCGGGACGAGATGATGCAGTTCGACAGCCTCCCGGAGGTGGTGATCTTCCACGAGGCTTTCCCCTACTTCGCGGAAGCCTGCGATCTGCCGGTCCTGCTTGCGGTGGACAAGGAACCGGATGAAGATCTTTCCACCGCCCAGCTGGCTGGGATCCTGGAGATCGTACGCCAGTGTCCGGATCTTCCCCTGATCATCAAGTCAAAGGAAGAAGACCGTTCCGTCAGCGTGCTCGTTGGGGAAACCGGCGCCCCGGTCTGCGAGCTGGACCCGGTCACCACCGGCCCCGACGCTCCGCCCCTCGACTACTACGAAACCGTCATGATCCGGAATCTCCATACACTTATATCCGCTTTCCCCGCGCTGAACTGACAACAGGTGTTCCCGTATGAGGCGGCATGTGGGGCGCAGCCTCACCACCGGATAATCCCCGTTCCCGCGCGATGCAACCGGCAACCGGTACCTGCAACAGCACGGTAAGGGGTAAGGAAAAAGGGAAAAAGCAAGGTTAAGGAAAGGGCAAGGTTAACAAACCATGTTCAGTGTGTCACCTGAGATCTACAACATCATCTCCCGGGCCTCACGCTGGCTTTTCGCCTTTTTTGCCCTGATGCTCCTGCTCTTCGCCCTTTCCTGGCTCTATGACGAACGGAGAAAACGCCGCGAGCGCTTCCGTTCCCTGCCGGAAGCCGGGAACATCGGGGAAATGGTCGTCATCTCCGGCAGCGATCAACTGCCGGTCGATACCTGGTTCCCGGTTCCAAGGGAAGGAATCCTCGGTTCCCTCCGTTCCTGTGATCTGGTCGTTCCCTGTCCCGGTGTCCACGCAAGGCATCTGGCCTTCTCCTGGCAGGATGGAACCGGATTGGTAGTCAAGTCTTTTCCGGGCTGCGAAACCTTTGTGGATGGTGTTTCGCTGCTCACTGCTGAAAAATCGGATATGCCGGTCATGGTACACGGCTCCTGCCTCCAGGTCGGTTCTGCCGTGCTCCGGCTCCAGCTGCTTGCGGCACTTGAGCATACGAACCGTCCGTTCGCTGTGACCGTGCCTCCACCGGAATACCCTTCTCCGGCCGCGGCACAGCAGCCGCTTCCCTGTTCGCCTTTCCCGCAGGAATCGGCGCTTCCCTTCACAGATCCCCCTGCCCGGGCGTATCAGATTCAGCCATCCCGGCCGGAACAGCAGGCAGGGGACGCCCCGGCTGCCTTTGCGCCTGAACGGGAACAGCAGGAAACCCCTGTCGTCTTTACCTCAACCGCCGTTTCGGAGGAGCTGCCGCCTGTTCAACCGGCAGTCCCGCGGCGAAAACGCGCTGACCGCTGGAAGGAGGACTTCAGCGAATGAACAGACAGAAGTCTTCCTCCCGCTTCCGTTTTGTCGGCGCAGCGGCGCTTCTGGTCCTGCTGGCCCTGCTTGTTCCCGCCCTCCGGGACGGCGATCAGCGCCTGTATTTCCTGGCCGCCGGCGTGACTGCCGCCATGCTCCTGTGCATGATCATCCCCGCGCGTCTCTTCTCACTGGATCGGATGATCCTGTCCCTTGCCCTTTACATGGGAGCAGTCGGGATCTTCTCCATCGCCCCGGCTGATCCGGACGCCGCACTGATGCAATGGCTGCGCTGCAGTGTCGGTGCAGTCACGCTGATCATCGGCGCGATGCTGATCCGGGTACTGACCGTTTCCATGCTGACTTCCGGAATCACGTCCTTCCTGGGGCTCCTGCTCCTGGCAGGCGGTCTGCTCACGCGGGATGTGACCCTGCCCTTTACGGAGGCGGGCGTTATCCTGCTGATGATCGCGTTTTCCTCCCTGCTTTCCGCTCACGGCGGGATCGCTGCGATGATTCCCGGCCTGGCCGGAACGGCTCTGCTTCTCCTGCAGGGGCAGACGGTCGAAGCGATCGTCCTGGCGCTGGCAATCTTCCTCCTGCTCTGGTCATCTGACGGAAGGATCATCGTCGCGCTTGCGGCGCTGGTTGTTTTTGTCGCCGTATTCTTTGCTGCGAGACAGCTTGGATACCTCCCGCCCTTCTCACCCGGGGAAACGCATACAGCCTCTCTGTCAACGCTCGTCAGCGCCGGTCTGTTCGGAACGGAAGGAACCGCCGCGGATGCTTCGCTCCCCGCCTCTTCCCTCCTGTATGGGTTGGCCGGCCGTTATGGCCTGGTTTTTACCGGGCTTACGCTGCTTCTGTACCTGCCGCTCGTACTTCGCGGCGCCTCGGTCGCAGGATCTGCCAGGTCCCGCTTCCATGCGGTTCTGGCGATGGGCTGCACACTGCTCTTTGCCTTCCGGATCCCGGCCGGTCTTCTCTCTGCCTTTGGCGTCCTGCCGCTCCCGATCAGTCCCCTGCCGCTGCTGACCGACTCCCTGCCGGACCTCTGTGCGCAGATGCTGACCCTGGGGCTGCTCTGCGGTATTTCATCCGTTAATGAAGCGGACCTGGCCGAAGATGCCCACCTGGCCATGCTGGCCAAATAAGGAGTTTGCCGAATGAAACTCATGCGTTCCCGGTTTCGCCTGATCGCCCTGCTGCTGGCCTGCGTTTTTCTCCTGACCGCAGTTGTCTGCACTGCTTCCGTGCTGAAGCATACAGGCGTCACTGTGTCTGCGGTGCAGCAGATCCTGCCGGCATCCGAGTCACCTTCTGAAACCTCTCCGGCCAGGGAAGAAACAACCCCTGAACCTTCCGAAACCCCTGATGATGAAAACGCCTCCGAAGAGACTGACATTCAGCCGGATTCGGAGTATAATACATTCGGACTGTAACTGTCATGGAAAGGATTGAATGACTCATGAAAATGCTTCGCCGTATCACAGCGCTGCTCCTGGTGCTGCTGCTCGTTTGTTCTGCCGCTTCCGCCCTGGCCAAAAAGTCAAAGGCGACACCCACTCCTGCCCCGGTTGAAATCGATCCTGACGTTTCCGGGGAAATCCCGGCTCAGATCCAGGTAGCACTCGACGCCGCCTATGACGCCTGGAAAGAAGTGGACGGCAAACGGCTCAAGGACGTCAACCAGTTCACCAAATGGCGCAACAACTATCCGTACAAATGGTGCGGCGGCTTTGTCACCTGGTGCATGATCCAGGGGGATCTCCCGATGGCCGAGTTCGGCAAGATCAAAGAGGGCGAGGTCGAAGGACTCTATCATTGCAAGGAAGCCATGCCCAGCAAGATGGCAACCGGCTACCTGAAAATGAACCGCACCACAAAGATCCCGCGTAAAGGGTTCGTGATCTGCTATGGAAACAAGAGCACCAAGTTCTGGCATGTAGGGATTGTCTATGATATCGAGATGCTCCCGGACGGCAAATACCGCCTGACGACAATCGAGGGCGATGTGCAGAGTACCGTCAAGATGTTTATCTACGACTATGATCCCTATGCTGAAAAGAACAATCTGACGCTTGTTCCCAAGGAAGAGCGCACGAAGGAAGAGACGAAGAACTTCTCCTATAAAGCCCAGTGGAAGAGCCAGAAACTCTACGTGTCCATGTTCTATATGCCCTGGATCCCCGGTGAGAATGGATCGGAAGACTGAACAGGAAGATAAGGAGGATTCGTAATGCTTTGGATCGCAGGCGTATGCGCTCTTTGCATGCTGGTCTGTCTTCCCCTCTTTATGCATTACAAACATCATGCCCTGCGTTATAAACTGGCGGCTGCCTTCAAGACCTGCGGGACACTCTGTGCCGCAGTCCTTGCGCTGACCGCCGCTCTTCGCCTGGATCCGCGCTGCTGGATCTGTTTTGCTGCGCTGATGCTCCATGCGGTCGCCGACTATATCCTGGAGTTCAATCTCTGGGGCGGCGCCGGTTTCTTCCTGGCCGGTCATATCTGCTACATTGCTTTCTTTACTTCGCTCTTTCCGCCGACGTCACTCCATCTGATTTGCGCTGTCTGCCTGTTGGCGATCATGGTCTACATGTTCTTCTTCCGCTGGCGGAAGCAGATTGGGAAGCACATACCGCTCTTCGCGGTCTACGGCGCCGCCCTGTGCCTGATGTGTGCCTGCGCGATCGGATGCTTCTCCGGGCATACGCTCCAGGGCCAGCTGATCGCGGTCGGCGGCGCTCTCTTTTTCCTCAGCGATACGATGATCTTCTGCCGGACTCTTTTCTCAACCGGTCCCCGCATCGACTGGGCAATTATGATCACCTACTACGCCGCCCAGCTTCTTTTCGGTATCTCCTGTCTGATTGGATAAGTTGATATTCTTTAACAGATTTATGCCGGATTTCACAAAAAAACCACCTGCTAAACGGTTACCAGCCAAGTACCATCGGCACTGAAGGGCTTAACTTCTGTGTTCGGTATGGGAACAGGTGGGACCCCTTCGTCATTGCCACCGGAAATGGTGAGCATATTTGAATCGCCATTCATTCTGTAACCAATGGGAACTTCCTTACCGGCGATTCCTCGTCCCTTTGTCGGAACGATCGGCCCCTTCCGTCGTCCTTTTCTTCCTTTTCCGGGGCCCTCGGATTGCATGCGCAACCCTGACAACTGCACAGCTTTTGATTCAGAATTTTGTTGACCTGTTCTATTTTCATTGATCTCAGGATCATGAAATCAAGCCCTCGACCTATTAGTATCATCAAGCTCCATACGTTACCGTACTTCCACCGATGACCTATCTACCCGG
>CADBEB010000033.1 GCA_902793605.1 uncultured Eubacteriales bacterium | reverse complement strand
GTATTTTCCGGCATCCGTACAGCCGGAAAATCTCCACCCTTTACCTTGACCCTGCATTCTCCCTTACTGTGTAACCTATGTTTGACAAATCAACATACGGTCCTGTACCTTCCCAAAATAAACAATATGAATTACTTTCATTTAGTGCTATAATAAAGTGATATGGTTTTGGCGCGGAACTCATTCCACACTCCCGCCATCCCCATCCAACGCCGACCTTTCGGAAGGAGATTGTCATGAGCAATTGTGACTTGCTGTCTGTCAGCGCAAAACTGGAAGCAAACAAATCATTCGAAACGATCTTCAATATTATGCGTGAATACGGGGATCTCACCGCCTCCGTATGGCTTCAGGGCGAACAGGAACTGAAGCGCACCTATGCCGAGCTGACTCGCCGGGCGGATGACTATGCCGCCTGCATTTCCTCCCTTGCCACGGAGGGCGGCTGGATCGGCATCGCCGTGGACACCTGCCGGGAATGGCCCGTGCTCTTCTGGGGCGTCCTCCGTTCCGGGCACAATGCCCTCCTGCTGGATGCTTCCGCTTCCGACAGCGTCATCCAGGGGCTCCTGGATGAGGCCTGCTGCCACCAGATCATCTCTCTGAAACCCCGGGGGTTGGCCGGCAATATCCGTCAGATCGATTTCAAGACCATCAAGGAATCCCCCCGCACCATCGGGTTTGAGCCCGTCTGGGGCGAATACGTCGCCATGTGCACCAGCGGCACCACCGGCACCAGCCGGATCTTTGCCTACAACGGCAGGGCTGTCTGTGAGCAGGCGCTGAACTCCATCGCGATCCATAAGGACAATCCCCGGATCATCCGTGAGGATAACCGGGGCCGGACCATGCTGGCCTTCCTGCCCTTCCACCATATTCTGGGCTTCATGGCCAATGTGATCTGGGGCTATGTCCTGGGCGTGACCATGATTTACCTGCAGGACCGGACGCCCAACACCATTATCAACACCTGCCGCCACTTCCCGCCGAATTTCGTCATCGTGGTTCCGCTGGTGGCCAACGGTCTCGTCCGTTCCGTGAAGAAGAGCCTGAAGAAGGAGTCGAAGGCGAAGCAGGCGGCTTTCGAAACGGCCATCGGTACCTCCCTCGCCCTGCAGTCCATCTCCCCGGAAGCCGGTCTGCGCAGGGCGCTGAAGAAGACCTTCCTGCCCATCAATGAGAAGCTGCTCGGCACCGACGTGGATATCATCATCCTCGGCGGCAGCCACACGCCCAGTGAAACCCTGCGCGTCCTGAACGCCATGGGTTACTATACGATCACCGGCTACGGCATGACGGAGACCGCCGTCAACGGTTTTGAGCGCGGCATGGGCATCCGCCACCGCCTGAACGGTTCCGTCGGCAAAGCCCTCGGTTCCGCCGAGTATCGAATCGTCAAGGAAAAGGAAGGCAGCAAGACCGGCGAGCTGCAGATCCGCGGTCCCGGGATCCATTCCGCCCGCGTTGTCCAGGGCGAGATCCTGCCTCCCGATACGCTGGAAGGCGGCTGGTTCCCCACCGGCGATATCGCACAGCTTGATAACGACAGCCGCCTCTATATCCGCGGACGCCTCAAGGATGTCATCATCAACGAGTCCGGCGAGAATGTCTATCCCGACGATATGGAGGATGCCTTCAACACCATCAAGGGCGTGGAGCAGTCCTGCGTGGTCGGTTTCCGCCGGAACCGGCGTGACAGGAACGAGGATATCGTTCTCGTGATGAACGTCGGCGAGAATTATACCGACACGGATTATCTGGACGGCCTGGCCGCGAAAGTGTCCGCCGCAAACAACAAACTCCCGCTCAACACCCGCCTCAACCGCGCCCTCGTCACCCCGATGTCCCTCCCGCTGGTCGGCGGCATCAAGGTCAAGCGCATTGATCTGAAGCGCCTGTACGAAGAAGGCGATCTGCCTTACCGCGAGTTGGATCTGCACGGCGGAAACGTCGGTTCCGAAGTAGGTACTTCCGTGGCGCAGGTTGCCCCTGATACCGCCCGCCATGACGAAATCCTGCGCAAGGTCCGCACCATGTACGCCGAAGCGCTTGAGATCTCCGAGAAGGAGATCAACGACAACGCCAACTTCATCGAGGATCTGCAGGGCGACAGTCTGCAGGTGCTCTCCATCGCCCTGAAGGCGGAGGAGGAGTGGGGTATCACGATCCCTGCCGAGGAGTACGGCCAGTGCGCGACCGTCGCGAGCATGACCCGCGTCGTGGAGAACCTGCTCGACGGCACTTCCGACACCGCGAAGTCCAAAGAGCGCGTGCCCGTCCGGCCCATTACCCGCTTTGAGGATTCCCCGGAGTACCGCCACTTCCTTGAGCGCCAGGAGGCCCTCGTCGGCAAGGGAGACAATCCCTACTTCGTCACCCATGAGTCGCCCCTCCTTGATACCGGTATCATCGACGGCAAGGAAGTCCTGGAATTCGGCAGCTACAACTATGTCGGCATGAGCGGCCGCAAGGAAGTCAAGGACGCCGCCAAGGCCGCCATCGACAAGTACGGCACCAGTGCCAGCGGCAGCCGCCTGCTGGCCGGCGAGAAGCAGGTCCACAAGGACCTGGAAAAAGAAATCGCGGACTGGAAGCACACCGAGGACGCCGTGGTCTGCGTCGGCGGCCATTCCACCAATGTGACCTTCGTCGGCAACTTCTGCGGCAAGAACGACCTGATCCTTTACGATGCTTTGGCCCATAACTCCATCGAGCAGGGCTGCAAGCTTTCGGACGCGACCTCCCGGCCCTTCCCCCACAGTGATGTGGCGGCCCTGGAATCCATCCTGAAGAACCAGCGCGCCTATTACGAGAAGGTGCTCATCGTCATCGAAGGCGCCTACAGTATGGACGGCGATATCGCGCCTGTTCCGGATTTTGTCCGTGTCAAGAAAGAGTACGGCTGCTTCCTCATGGTGGATGAAGCCCACAGCGCTTGCGTCATCGGGAAGACCGGCGGCGGCGTGGATGAGTACTTCGGCCTCGCCGGCGATGATATCGATATCAAGTACGGCACCCTGTCCAAGGGCCTGGGCACCTGCGGCGGCTATCTGGCCGGTAAGAAGTGCCTCATCGATTACCTGCGTTACAATATGCCCGGCTTCGTCTTCAGCGTCGGAATCTCTCCGGCCCTGGCTGCGGGATCCCTGGAGGCGATCCGCACCCTCCGCGCCCATCCGGAGATCATGGAACACCTCCGCACCGCGATCCGCTCCTTTACCGAGAGCGCGAAACGCCGCCACCTGGATATCTGCCTGGCCGGTGAGACCGCCGTCCTGCCGGTCCTGGTCGGCAAGGATGAGGATGCATGGCTCCTCTCCAACGAGCTGAAAAAACGGGGTGTCAGCGTACCCCCGGCCATGTACCCCGCCGTTCCCAAGGGCAAGGCCCGTCTCCGCTTCTGCGTGATCAGCGAGCATAAACCCGAGCAGATCGAAAAGGCGCTGGACATTCTGGAGTCCACCGCCCGCGAATTCGGCATCGAGCTTCCCCGCCGCAACTACGACTGATCCAAAAACACCGCAGCCGGTTCATCATGAACCGGCTGCTTTATTATGCTCTCTTGTCCTTAGCCAAACCTCCAGCACTGCCACATCCGCCGGATTCACCCCGGGAATCCTCCCGGCAGCCCCCAGGCTGACGGGCTTCTGTTTCGCCAGCTTCTGCCTGGCTTCCAGCCGCAGGTGCTCAATCTCCTCATACGGAATATCCGGACTTAGCCGGGTTTCCTCTAACGCCCGCGCCCGGCGGATCAGCTGTTCCTGCTTCTCCAGATATCCGGCATACTTGACGGAGATCTCCGCTTGCTCTGCCGCGGCGGGCGATACCTCCGCCCATTCCGGATGCAGTTCCGTCAGATCTTTCAGATTGATCCCCGGACGCTTCAGCAGATCCTCCGCCTTTTGGCTTCCGGCAGCCTCCGGTTCTCCCTTGCGCGCCAGCAGTCCGTTCAGTGCCTCCCCGGGAGCAAACCGGGTCGTCTGCAGCTCCTGCAGCAGCTTCTCCGTCTCTTCCCTCTTCTTCCTCGTCCGTTCCAGTCGTTCTTCCCCAGCCAATCCGGCTTTGTGGCCGATCTCTGTCAGCCGCAGGTCAGCATTGTCCTGCCGCAGGTAGAGCCGGTGTTCCGCCCGGGATGTCATCATCCGGTAAGGTTCATCCGTCCCCTTCGTGGTCAGGTCGTCCGTCAGCACGCCGATATAGGCCATGTCGCGGGTCAGGATGACCGGCTCCTTCCCCTGCAGGGTCAGCGCCGCGTTCATGCCGGCCAGCAGGCCCTGACAGGCCGCCTCCTCATATCCGCTCGTCCCGTTGATCTGCCCGGCGCAGAACAGCCCGCCGATCCGCAGGCTTTCCAGCGTCGGCCGCAGTTCGCGGCTGTCGATGCAGTCGTATTCGATCGCATAGCCCAGTCGGGTAAACTCGCATCGCCGCAGCCCGGGGATCGTCCGGTACATAGCCCACTGCACGTCCTCCGGCATGGAGGTGCTCATGCCTTGCACATACCATTCGCGGCTCTCCTTTCCCTCCGGTTCCAGGAAGATCTGGTGCCTCTCCTTGTCGGCAAAGCGCACCACCTTGTCCTCAATGCTCGGACAGTAGCGCGGGCCGATCCCGTGAATTTTACCGCTGTAAAGTGGTGCCCGGTGGAGATTGTCCAGGATGATCCTGTGGGTCTCCTGCGTGGTCCAGGTCAGGTAGCAGCTGTAGGTATTCTCCAGTTTCCGGTCTGTCAGGAAAGAGAACGGGATTACCGGCTCGTCGCCCTTCTGCTCCTCCATCTCGTCAAAGTCGATCGTCCGCACGTCGACCCGGGCCGGCGTGCCGGTCTTGTAGCGCCGCAGCTCAAAGCCGAGCTCCTGCAGGCTTGCGGAAAGCTCGGAGGCGTTCATCAGACCCTGCGGGCCGCCGTCGTGTCTGTGTTCTCCGATGATAATACTGCCCTTTAGATAAACGCCGGTCGCGGCGACGATCGCCCGGCAGGGAATCCGTGCTCCAGTGACCGTGGTTACCGCCGTCACCCGGCCATTTTCCGTCTCGATGGAGGCCGCTTCTCCCTGCCGGACCGTCAGGTGCTCCGTGGTCATCAGGGCCCTGCGCATCCGGTTCTGGTATCCCTGCTTGTCCGCCTGCGCACGCAGGGAATGGACCGCCGGACCTTTGCCCATGTTCAGCATCCGGCTCTGCAGGAAGGTATCGTCGATCGCCAGGCCCATCTCCCCGCCCAGCGCATCCAGTTCACGGACCAGGTGCCCCTTGGCGCTCCCGCCGATCACAGGGTTGCAGGCCATCAGCGCGATGCCGTCCATGTTCAGTGTCAGGAGAAGTGTATCGATCCCCATCCGCGCAGCCGCCAGCGCCGCTTCGCACCCGGCATGCCCCGCACCAATAACTACTATATCTGCCATAGCCGAAGGTCCAGGGCGATCGGAAAGCCCTGGTCGCGTCCGCAGACGCGATATCTCTCCTTGAAAATCTTTATTCTGAACCATTTCGCCCGAAGGGGTTTAAGGGGTCCGAAACACCCTGAAAGCAAGCCGGTGTGCTCGTTTTCAGCGAAGAACGGGCGGCTGCCCCGGAAGATTGGAAATTCCCTTAATACAAATACGGACTCACCCATTGCCTCGGAACGCGTTCCGTTTCGGGGATCGTCCACGAAACCCCGTTCACATCCTTCCACCCGGTCACCGTCAGGATCACGATTCCCAGCGGCCGGTCGATCACATAATCCCGGAACCGGAAGCATCCGTGGACTGTCCGTTCCCTCGGGAGCACCTCGAAGGGATAATACCCCGTGAACGATGTGCTCACGCCGTCCGTATTGCAGATGATCGGCGTTCTCGCAAGGTCAAAGCACTCAATCGTATAGTAGATATTCTGCAGCGTGATGTTGTCGCTCATGTTCCGCAGCACGATCCGGATCTGGTTCTGTCCGTTCACTTCCAGGCCTTCAGCCATCACGACCTCGTTGAAGTTGTCGACCCGGACGTCTGCCGTCGCCGTGTATCCGCCGTCCTCCGTATATGCGGTGATCGTCGTCGTTCCCCTCCGGAGGCCTTCCACGTGCCCCGTGCTGGTACCGTTGGACCGGATCGTCACGATGCCTTCGTCCATCGAGGACCAGAGCACTTTCTGGTTGTTGGCGTTTCGGGGCTGCACCACCGCCCGAACGTTCCCGCCCCAGCCCAGCTGTACATAGTACATCGGTTTCTGCATCTCCACACCGGTCACCGGCTGGATCACCGTAACCCGGGTAGCCGCCTGTCTTCTGGAAGCGTCCTGCGTCGTCACATAGATGCTCGCCGTTCCCCGGCTGACCGCCGTTACGACGCCGTTGCTGTCCACGGTCGCGATTCTCGGATGCGCGCTCCGGAAGGTCACCGCCGTGTCCGTCGCGTCTGCCGGCTCGGTCGCCCACCGGAGCTGGATCTTTTCGCCCACCCGGAAGCTCAGCTCCTCCTTCGGGGTCGTAAATGCGATATTCTTCACCAGCTGGCTCACGATAACCGTGGCGCTGGCTGTCACCTCCGGGTTGGACGTGCTCGAGCAGGTGATCGTGCAGGTGCCGGCTTTTATACCCGTGACCCTGCCGCCTGCCACCGTCGCGATACTCTCGTCGGAGCTGGTCCATGTCAGGGTTTTGATACTGGCGTCCGCCGGCTGAACGGTTGCCTTCACCTGGGCATACTTCCCGGTCGTCACCCCGATCTCCGCCGGGCTGATCGCCAGCCCTGTCACCGGCTGGATCACCGAGATGGTGACGCTGCCCTTCACCCGGGATCCGTCCGTTGGCGTTGCCGTGATCACGGCGCTTCCGCGTTTCAGGCCTTTCACATTTCCGTTCGCGTCCACACTCGCGATCTGCGGGTTCCTGCTCTCCCATACCACGCCCTTGATGGACGCGTCAGCGGGCTCGCATTCCGCCGTCAGCGGAAGTATCGCGCCGCTCTCCACGGCGGTCGTCTCCGTCTGGATCACGACAGCCTTCACCGGCTGGGTCACCAGCACCCGGAAGGTTTCCGTAATCTCCGGGTTGTCCGCGCTCGCCACCGTCAGTGTGCATTCGCCCCGCTGGATGGCTTTCAGCGCTTTATTGTTGACGACCCTTGCCACGCCCTCGTCATCCGTCGTGAACGTAACCTGCCTGTTACTGGCATCCGTCGGCGTGCATACTGCCGACAGGTTGACCGTCGCCCCTGCCGCTACGGCGATCACCCGGTATTCCGTCGCTTCCCGCAGCAGTCCGGCGATCGTCGGATCGTCCGGTTCATACACCGCCAGCCCGTTCGTGCTCAGCGTGACTTTCGTGACCGGGCGGATCACCTTCACGCTCATTTGGGCTCTGCCGACCCGCTTTCCGTTGCGCATCAGGTTTGCATACACCACGGCTTCTCCCCTGGTCACCGCGGTGATCGTTCCGTCGCCGCTTACGGAGGCGATTCCGGGCTTGCTGCTTGTAAAGGTGATCTCTCCGTCCCCGTCGTACACACCTTCACGCCGCAGCGCTGTCTGAAAGATCTCTCCCTCGCGCAGTGACACGCTCTTGTCCGCAAACTGAAAAACGCCCGCCGCCAGTGCAGGCAGTACCGCCAGCAGGCAGATCAGCATCGCCGCCAGCGCAACCCGAATCTTTCCGCTCATCCTTTTTCCCTCTTCCCGAGGCTGTTTCCGGTCTCCGCCGGTTCCCCGCCCTTGTATTTCAACGAAGCAGTCTCCTGCTTCCTTCCGTTCCACCGCCGTATTCTACCATATTCCGCCCCCGCTGCCAACAAAAACAAGCTTGACCTTCCCGCACACGATAGCTATCATAAATGGCAGCAGCAGACCGCGGGACGGCGGAACAAGGGAACGGCCTCTGCTCGTTATGCGGAAGCGGAACCGCAAAACCGTCCACCCGTTCCGGAAAGTCCCGCTACATAGATTATGAGCCGAAGGAGGTTTGTGGGCGCTGTCGCGTTCGGTGCGCGAGCTGCACATAACGGCCGCCGCCAATGGCGGATAAAGGTCGATTGTGTGTTGATTCACCCGCCGCGGTATGCGTGCGATTCCTTACGGAAAGCCCCCCGACACAAATGATGAACCAGAAGATTCGATCCCTGCAGGGGCTGAGAGGCTGGGCGATGCTGATGATCGTCCTTTGGCACCTCAATAGCCTGTACCCCGGCACTCTCCCCAAACTCGGGGACCGTGGCGTGGAGTTCTTCCTGCTGATCTCCGGCTTCCTGATCGCCCGCAAATGCGAAGGCACGGCATCCCTGGATTCCTTCCGTTCCTCATCCTCCTATGTGTTTCAGAAGATAAAAAACTCCTATTTGCTCTTCATCCTGCCGGCGGTCCCGGTGTTCATTCTGGATGTCCTTGCCGGCCCGGTAAAGATCGAGGCGCCACTTTGGCAGCTTCTGTCCTTCTGCTCCCTGACCCAGTCGTGGATCCCGGATATCCGGATCTGCTGGGGTGTCAGCCGAACAGGCTGGTTCCTGCCGGTCCTGCTTTATTGCTATCTGATCACCCCGCTCATCCGGAAAGCCGTCCGCCGCTTCGGCGCGCGGGCGATCCTCCTCGCCTGCCTTGTGATCCAGGTGGCTTCCGAACTGCTGGCAAAGCATTTCCTTCCGGAGTTTTACTATGAATGGTTCATCTATATTTTCCCGGCCTACCGGGCGCTGGACTTTACTCTCGGCTTCTGTGCCTGGCACATCTTCCGTTCCACTGTCAGGAAGCCGTCTCCTCGGGCACTGGACGTGCTGTACCTCGCGCTCCTGGCCATTCTCACCGCTCTCTCCCTGTACCGCCCGGTCCTCCTGAAATACGTGCTTTTCCATCCTTTTGAAATCGTTTTTCTGCTCATTGTCGCCTCGGAAAAGTCCATCATCGCCAATCTGATGAACCGGAATCGCGCCATTGTCCGCCTCGGAGATCTCACCCGGATCATTTTCTTTACGCATCTGCCGGTCATCCGGCTCACGGGGATGCTCTGGCGCCGCCTCTTTGGCCCGGATCAGGCGTTCCTTCAGTGGATCGTCTCCCTCCTGGCCGTCTTCCTCTTCGCCCTTACCGTCGAAAAGCTTACACGTCTTTTCCGGAAAGGCAACTAAAAAAGCGCCTTCTGTCAACAGAGGCGCGTCCGAAGGTCCAGGGTGATCGGAAAGACGCGAAATCCCTTTCTAAAATTCCGAATGAGTCTCCAGATAGGAACTGACCAGTTCCTCCAGGATCTCGTCCCTTTCCAGCCTGCAGATCAGGCTCCGTGCGGAGTTGTAACTCGTGATGTAGGTAGGATCCCCGGTAATGATGTAGCCCACCAACTGCGTGATCGGATCATAGCCCTTGGCCTGCAGCGCTTTATAGACATACATCAGGATGTCGTGCGCCTCGTTTCCGGTCCCCACGATCGGGTTCATCTTCATGGTGTTGAATTGTTCTTCCATGCCGGTCCCCCCTCTGTTTTCCATTCGTCGTATTATACCGCATCCTCCTTGTAAAATACAAGGCTTTTTTTGGCTTTTTTACTTGCCTCGCCGCCTCTTTTCCATGTATAATATCTGAAGTTCGTCCCCGTGACGACATCCGATGGAAAAGGAGCCTGCCTTTTATGGAAAAAGTCAGTTCGGAAGAGAACACTGTCCGCAGTAACTTTATCTGGGATGCGATCGATAAGGATCTGGAGGATAAACGCTATACCGAGATCCATACCCGTTTCCCTCCGGAGCCGAACGGATATATGCATATCGGCCACTGCAAAGCCCTGATTATGGACTTCCTGACCGCTGAAAAATACGGCGGCAAGTGCAACCTGCGCTTCGACGATACCAACCCTGCCAAAGAGGATACCGAGTATGTCGAAGCCATCAAGCGGGATATCCACTGGCTGGGCTTCCACTGGACCGGCGGTGAGTTCTATGCCTCCGATTATTACGACAAGTGCTATGAGATCGCGGAGGACTGGATCCGCCGCGGCCTGGCCTATGTGGATGAGCTCAGCAAGGAGGAAATGCGTGAGTATCGCGGCACCCTGACCGAGCCCGGGAAGAACTCTCCCTGGCGCGACCGGCCTGCCGAAGAGAGCCTGGACCTCTTCCGCCGCATGAAGGCGGGCGAGTTCCCGGAGGGAAGCAAGACCCTGCGCATGAAGATCGACATGGCCTCCCCGAACATCGTCATGCGGGATCCGGCCATGTACCGCATCCTCTACAAGGAACACTGGCGCACCGGCAACAAGTGGTGCATCTATCCCATGTATGACTTCTCCCATCCCATCGGCGATGCGCTGGAGGGGATCAGCCATTCCATGTGCTCCCTGGAGTATGAGATCCACCGTCCCCTCTATGACTGGGTGGTGGAAAAGAGCGCAAATATGCTCCCCGCCCGGCCCCGCCAGATCGAGTTTTCCCGCCTGAATATGACCGGTACGGTCATGTCGAAGCGCTATCTCCGCCAGCTGGTGGAAGGCGGCTACGTCGCCGGCTGGAACGATCCGCGCATGCCCACTCTCTCTGCCATGCGCCGCCGCGGCTATCCCGCGATGGCCATCCGGAACTTTGTCGATACCATCGGCATGAGCAAGGCGGATTCCACCGTGGATTACGCCGTCCTTGAGCACTGCGTCCGCGATGTCCTGGGTGATACCTCCCTCCGTGCCATGGCCGTCCTTCGGCCCCTGAAGGTCGTCCTGACCAACTGGCCCGAGGGCGAGACGAAGACTGTTACCCTGGAAAACCATCCGGATCATCCTGAGCTCGGCACCCGTGAGGTTTCCTTCGGCCGCGAGCTGTATATCGAGCAGGACGACTTCATGGAGGTTCCTGCGAAGAAGTATCAGCGGATGTTCCCCGGCAACGAGGTCCGCCTCAAGGGCGCCTATATCGTCTGCTGCAATGAGTGCGTCAAGGATGAAAATGGCAACGTGACCGAGGTCCGCTGCACCGTGGACATGAATTCCTTCTCCGGCAGCCCCGGGGCCGACCGGAAGATCAAAGGCAAGACCCTCCACTGGGTCTCCGCCTCGGACTGTATCCCCTTTGAAGCCCGGCTCTATGAGCCCCTCCTGAATGATGACCTGGACGATGAGGAAGCGGAAGCCGATAAGAAGGACTTCATCTCCCGCCTCAATCCGGAAAGTCTCGTCGTCTGCCGTGGCTATGCCGAAAAAGTCATCGCTGAAGCTGAAACCGGCACCACCTTCCAGTTCCTGCGCACCGGCTATTTCTGCAAGGATCCCGATTCCACCCCCGACCTCCCGGTCTATAACAGGACAGTCGGCTTACGTGATACCTTCGCAAAGCAAAGCAAATAAACCGAAGGGCGCGGGGGCGATCGGAAGCTCCCGCATAAAGCCCCCTTCTCTCCTTCACGATTTGAATTCTGATTTCCGGAGGAAATAAAATGCAAGTTAGAACAAGATTCGCTCCAAGCCCCACCGGCTTCATGCACCTCGGCGGTGTCCGCACCGCCCTCTACGCCTACCTCTACGCGAAGCAGAACAACGGCAGCTTCATCCTGCGCATCGAGGATACCGACCAGGAACGCTTTGTTGAAGGCGCGACCGAGGTCATCTACGATACCCTCCGTGCCTGCGGCCTGAACTGGGACGAAGGCCCCGATATCGGCGGTCCCTGCGGTCCCTATATCCAATCCGAGCGCAAGTCCACTTATCTCCCCTATGCGGAGCAGCTTGTAAAGTCCGGCCATGCCTATTACTGCTTCTGCTCCAAGGAGGAGATCGAGGAGCGCCGTGCCGCTGTGGAAGCCGCCGGCGGTACCTGGAAATATGACAAGCACTGCCTGCATCTCTCGCCTGAAGAGATCGCGGCGAAGAAGGCAGCCGGCATTCCCTGGACGATCCGCATGAACGCCCCGACCGATGGCGAAACCAGCTACAGCGATGTAGTCTTCGGCGATATGACCTTCAAAAATGCAGAGTCCATGGATGACATGGTCCTCATCAAACAGGACGGCATGCCCACCTATAATTTCGCCAACGTTATCGACGATCACCTCATGGGCATCACCCACGTCATGCGCGGCATGGAATACCTGTCCTCCACGCCCCGGTACAACTATCTGTATACCGCCCTGGGCTGGGAGATCCCGACCTATATCCACCTGCCCACCGTCATGCGGGACGCTACCCATAAGCTCTCCAAGCGGGACGGCGACGCCTATTATTCCGATTATATCGATAAGGGGTTCCTGACTGAGGCGCTTGTCAACTATCTCGCGCTCGTCGGCTGGAATCCCGGCACGGACAGGGAGTTCTTCACCCTCCCGGAACTGGTGGAAGCCTTCGACATCCACCGCATCAACAACTCGCCCGGCATTTTCGATGTTAACAAGTTGGAGTGGATGAACAGCCAGTATATCGCGAAGATGGACCCCGAAGCCTACCTCGCCATGGCCACCCCGTGGTTTGACAAGGTCCTCGCCGGGAAGAACGTGGATTACCGCCGCTTGGCTGAGCTCATGCAGAGCCGCACGGATATCTTCTCCCGCATCCCGGAGAAGATCGCCTTTCTCGCGGAGATGCCGGACTATGATCCCGCCATCTTCTTCAACAAGAAGCAGAAGAGCGATGAGTCCGTCGCGAAGGAAGTCCTTCCCCTCCTGCTCCCCGTCCTGGAAGAAATCTCCGACTGGACCGAGCAGAACATCCACGATGTCGTCATGGAGAAGATCCAGCAGTGGGAACGCAAGACCGGTTCCGTTCTCTGGCCCATGCGCATCTCAATCTCCGGCCAGGAATCCACTCCCGGCGGTGCCTTCGAGATCGCCTACCTCCTCGGCAAATCCGAAACCCTGAAGCGCATGCAGGCATCCCTGAAAAAACTCGCCTGAAAGTTATAACAAACGCGGAGGCTCACAAACGCCTCCGCGTTTTGTCGTACCCTCGCATAATTTTTATGCTGCCGGAGCAACCTCCTCCTGCACATGGAACCACGCATTCATCAACGTATTCAGATATACATCATCAAAATACGCCGTAAATACCGGCATCCCTTCATCAATCCCAAGCTTGCCGATGAGCTTGTCGATCAGTCCGATGGACTTCGTCCCGATCGGAAGATCGACCGTGCATCCGCCTTCCACACTGTTGCCCTGCGAATCGACCAGCTGCCACTGGCAGCTCGACATCATGAAGCGGATCCCCTGGATATCGGTGCCGACCTGGATGCAGCAGCCGCCGCCGCTGGTCGGTTCGCCGATGACGACCGCCCTGCCTTCCCGCATGATGATCGGGCACAGGTTTCCGCAGGAGAAGGCCCGCCGGGTTGTCAGCACGCCATAGTTGAAATCGAACCGCTCTTCCTTGTCCTTCTCGTCGAACACGCCGTCAAAGTTGTTGTCGCTCTCATAGGTGACCCGGATTGACTGGCCGGTCAGGATGTTCTTGCCGTACAGCTGGTTCTGCCCCGTGGTCAGACCGAGAATCATCATCAGGACGTCAGAGCTTCCGCCGCCGTTGCAGCTCAGGTCGAGGATCACGTTTTTGATGCTCGCGTTCTCCCTGGCCTTCCGGAGCCCGGATACCACGATTCCGACGCAGTCCTGGGGGAATCCTCCTTCTCCCTTGTAGTATTTTGCCCATGCCTCCTCGTCCGGCATGAAGGTGTCCAGCCGGATGATCGCCGTGCTGCCGTACTCCCGGTAGTTGTCATCTCCCCAGGCCAGCTTGCGCTGCGGGGTAATGGCCAGGTGCAGGATCTGCTGCATCGTGGTCTTGCTGTCCAGCATATCCTTCATGGACTCGAAGGTCAGCATCGCCGACTGGACATTGTCGGACATCATTCCCTCGCTGCTGGCGATGACACTGATATCTGTGGCAACGGTGTGGCCGTCGCTCAGGTAGACCAGAAATAGTTTCTGCATCGCGGCGATGTAGGTGACCAGGCTCGGGGAGAGCAGGTCGGCCTTGATCACGGCGCCTTCCTCTCCCAGGTCATCGATCGCCGCATCCAGTCCTTTCTCGGCAAGTGCCGCGTCCAGGGGGCATTTGCCGGGATGGCCGAAGAAATAGTCGAACGTGAAGCAGAGGTCGGCATAGCACTGGGCGATGATGTCCGCCGGCCGCTCTTCTCCCTTCAGCCGGGCCAGCATGGTCTCGTTCATCAGGATGGAATCTTTCGGATTCAATGACAGATCCACCCGCCGCAGATACAGGTTCTTCCCGTCGTACCGCAGGTGGTTGGTGGCGATATCGGTCATCATGTCGCTCAGGATGGAGATGGGAAGGTATACGTCCTCCCCGTCGCTGTGGATCTTGATCCCGTATTTTGCGAAGTCGAATGTGATCGGTGCCGGCTCTCCCTCGTACTCGATGTTCGAGATCCGGACGAAGGCACAGGAAACGTCGCTCAGGCTCCTGGCGCTGCCCTCAATGGGCATCTTCGGAGAAATCACCCTGACCCAGTCCGGGGTGATGATCGTCCCGGCCGCCGCGTCGCACAGCAATTCGCCGCCCAGTTCATTCTTCAGCAGCAGCGTGCCGTTCTCGCCCGCTTCCGCGGTCAGGGGAATATTCATGATCCGCGTCATGTATTCGTTGATCCCCATATAAGGGATGTTGGGCGTCTCCTCGTAGAAACGAAGCGTAAGCTCGCCGGCTTCCCCCGCCTCGGCGAAGAACGGAACCGCCTTTTCCGTGGATGACGCTTCCGCAAATCCGATCACGGGGCAGAGCATGCATACTGCCAGCATCAGGGCTATAATGATCTTTTTCATCAGCGATAACCTCCCTATATCTTCTTGTATAATCCGGAAATCAGAATATTCAGTTTCTTCTCCGCTGATCTGTATGCATATCATATAACATAATCCCGGATCACACAACGTTTTATTATGTTGACAGACGTTACAGGCAAATCGGCTGAAGGAGCGGGAGGGGGTCTCAACGCCCTCGCATTCTTCTTGCGGAAAGCCCCCTAAATAAATGTTGACAGACGCAAACGCGTCTGTTATAATACCGCTTGCAGCTAACGCCGATGGGGAATGGTGTAACGGCAGCACCTACGACTCTGACTCGTATTGTCTAGGTTCGAATCCTAGTTCCCCAGCTTTCTTTTTTCTGGCTCCGTTGTCTAGAGGCCTAGGACGCGGCCCTCTCAAGGCTGAAACACGGGTTCGAATCCCGTCGGAGCTGCTTGAACCCCTGCAGAACATCTGCGGGGGTTTTTCTTTGTCTCGGCAGAACTTTGTACCATTTAAGCATCAGCGGCACATCACTGCAGATCAGGTCTTTCAGTTTTTTCTGGAAATTCCTGCCATCCGGTATCTTGCTGCTGTTACATAATCCTGCTGATCTTCTCCTCATGCAGCTCATGAGGATCCTTAGTATCCTCCGCATAACCCAAAGCCAGCGCGATCACAAAGTCATATCCTTCCGGGCACTGGAGCTTTTGTCTCAGAGTGTCCGCCTTTTCTCCCATAAACGCAGGCTTCGGCAGGCCCAGAATTACGCTTCCGACACCAAGGCTTTCCGCTGCAAGCACCATATTCTCAACAGCGATCCCGCAATCCACCTGTGTCCAGGAAAACTCCTTCTCCCCAAAGAGAAAGATCACCGTCGGTGCATGATAGAACATCTGGAAATCCGGATCGGAAAACCGGGGACTCGTGTTCTTCCCCATTACCTTTGCCGCCTCGTCATGGACCTCCTGAATCAATGCTGCGTCCTGAACGACAGAGAAATGCCACGGCTGATGATTCCTGGCGCTTGGCGCCTCCAGCCCGGCCTTAAGGACAGAGCCCAGAACATCCTCCGGCACCTGTTCCTTCCTGTATGCCCGATGGGACCTGCGATCTGAGATTGCTTTCAACACATCCATTAAACATCCTCCTTCACACGAAATATATTGATTCAAACGCGAATGCTTTCCTCCCGGATTTTTGATGGGCATTGGTAAATACCATGACAAAATCTGCGACAAAATATATTTTATATTATTTGTCCATAAAGTGTCCAGCTTTCCCCCCTTTTCCGGCTGGAGCCCACCACAGGCATTTCCTGAAGATCGGCATCTGCCCGCACAGACAGGCATTTCCAGAGATTTTTCATTCTTTGCAAACCAGCTGAAATGTGGTACAGTAAAAAACACGAATAATATGAAAACCGAAAGGGAATCCCGCCTTGAAAGGCAGATGTGACAGGATTCCTGCGCGAAAAATCAGAAGGGGGCATGTGGGATGAAGAAAGCGATTGCCGGGGGCATCGTCAGATACCGTGTCTGGATCCTGCTCCTTCTTTTATTCATAACTGTCTGGAGCGTCCCTCAGATTTCCCGGACCCGGATCAACTACGACTTTACCCGGTATCTCTCTGACAGTACGATGACCAGGCGGGCACTGAATGTCATGGAAACCGAATTCGGCTCCGCCGAGCAGCTTCAGATCATGTTCGCGGATCAGAGTGAAGAAACGGTAGCCGGTTTCATCGATCAGCTGAACGCGATGGAGGAAATCCGGTTCGTTCAGTACGATCCGACGGAAAACACCGTGAAAAAAAACGGAAAGAACTGGAGCTGCCTGACGCTGACCCTCCGCGACTGTGACACCGCGGCGCTGGTTTCCGCTCTCCGGACCATGTTTCCTGAAGCGGGAAAGTATTGGGTCGGGGGCACTTCCGCTCAGCAGCTGGATGTACAGCGGAGTGTCGGGTCGGAAATTCCCGGCGTTATGGCAATCGCCGTAGCGATCGTACTGCTGGTTTTGCTGCTCTCAGGCCACGCGTGGCTTGAGCCTTTACCTCTTCTGGTTGTATTCGCGGTATCCATTCTGATCAATATGGGTACCAACTTCCTTTTCCCGGACGTCTCTTTCATCACCTTTGCGGTCTGCGCCATCCTGCAGCTGGCCCTGTCCATCGACTACGCAATCATGCTGCTGCATACCTGGAACAGCTTCTGCGATGACGGATACAGCCCTGAAGACGCCATGACCGAAGCGCTGTCCCAGTGTTTTATGCGGATTGCCTCAAGTGCGCTGACCACTGTCGCCGGCCTGCTCTCTCTTCTCTTCATGAGCTTCACCATCGGATTTGATATCGGCCTGGTGCTCAGCAAAGGAATTCTGATCAGTATGCTGTGCGTTTTCCTGCTGATGCCCGCCCTGACGCTGCTGATGAAAAATGCCCTGCTCAGAACGCGGCACAAGCCGTTCCGGCTGAACGGGACCCGGCTGGGCGGATGGATCTGGAAATATAAAAAGCCACTGGCTGTGTTCCTGATTCTGACGGTTCTCTGCGGTGCTTTTCTGACCGCGAACAACACATACAGCTTTATGGTTCCCAATACGCTGAACGGGGATGACACCGGCGTGATCTCAGATGTTTTCGGTGCCTCCAACCCGTTGGTTCTCCTTGTCCCCGGCGGCAATGCTGACACAGACTACGACACGCAGCGGAAACTTGTGGAACAGCTCGGAGAGATCCGGCGCCCTGACGGTTCTCCTGCCATACCGGAAATAACCGCCATGGTCATCACAGGCGAAGCGGCGCTGCGCTATTATACCCCGGCCGAAGTGGCGGAGATGACCGGTACAGACCAGGGGCTGGTTTCCATGTTTTTTCTTCTGAACGGTTTCGGGAGTTCTGTCCGGGCCGACGTCCTGCTGGACGCCGCCGGAGGCATATCGGAAGGCAATCAGGTCATCGCCGGCCTTAAACAGCAGCTGGATTCTGCTCGGGAGATCTTTATCGGTGAACATTACCAGCGGATTATCCTCAATCCGTCCTTTTCCGTGACCGATCCGGATTTCAATCCGTGTATGGAGGCAATCCTGGCTGCCGCGGAAAATATATACGGAAATCAGTACTATGCCACCGGCGGTCCCATGTCCGCATATGATATCGGGAAAGCCTTCCACAGCGATCTGATGAAAGTTAACCTCATTACCCTGCTGGCCATCCTGCTGATCGTGATCCTCAGTTTCCGCTCCTTCCTGCTCCCGCTGCTTCTGGTCTTTGTAATCGAAGGAGCCATCTGGATCTCAATGGGGCTGAGCAGGGTTTTCGGCCAGTCTGTTTTCTTTATCTCCTATCTGATCTGTCTGTCCATTCAGATGGGTGCCACGATCGACTACGGGATCCTGCTCAGCGATCAGTACCGCATGATCCGCCGTGGCGGCAAACTTCCGAAGGAAGCGCTGCAGGAGGCCCTGAACAAAGCGCTGCCTACCGTCCTGACATCCGGCGTCATTCTGATTACTGCGGGATTCATCATCGGGATCCAGTGCAGTATTTATTATATATCCAGTATTGGCTTGCTGATCTCCAGAGGCGCTTTGATGTCTGTGCTGCTCGTACTGCTGCTGCTTCCCGCACTGCTGTCGCTGTTCGACCGCGGAATCATCCGGAAATAATGCTCTTCTCCATGTCCGGCACGCAGAATCTGACAAGTATGCGGACAAAATCTGGCAAGCTTTTCACCTGAAAACGGAATAGAATAGAGCCATGAAATTATTGGGAGGATTAGTCATGCAACAGATCAATGTAGTAAATGGCCCTCAGAATGCATCGAGGATTATTCTCGGCTGCATGCGTATGCCGGCGCTTTCCGTGTATGAGTCGGCGGATATGATCCGCGCCGCTGCGGAAGAGGGCATCAATTTTTTTGACCATGCCACTTGCTACGGGGACGGAGAAGCAGAGACCCGTTTCGGGGATGCTTTCCCGTTATCCGGCCTGAAAAGGGAGAATGTGTTTATTCAGAGCAAATGCGGTTTGCATTTTGACCGGAAAGAGTTTGACTGGAGCAAAGAAGATATCCTGGCAAGTGCTGAGGGGAGCCTTCGCAGGCTGAAGACTGATTACCTGGATGTGCTGCTGCTTCACCGGCCGGATCTGCTGTTCGACCCGGAGGAAGTGGCTGAAGCGTTTGATCAGCTGGAGAAAAGCGGAAAGGTCCGCTGTTTCGGCGTCAGCAATGTGACACCGGGCCAGCTGGAACTGCTGAAGAAATATGTCCGCCAGCCGCTGGTGTTCAACCAGCTGCAGTTCTCCCTGGAGCAGAGCCAGCTGATTGACGGCGGGCTGTATCTGAACAACCTGACAACTGATCGTTCCATCAGCAGGGACAACGGGATCCTGGACTACTGCCGCCTGCACGATATCACGATTCAGGCCTGGTCGCCGCTGCAGTTCGGCATGTTCAAAGGCTGCTTTGTCGATCATCCGGACTTCCCGGAGCTGAATCGGGTGCTCGGGGAATTGGGAGAGAAGTACGGCGTTCCGAAAACCGCGATCGCCATTGCCTGGATCCTGCGTCATCCCGCCCGTATGCAGGCCATCGCCGGAACCATGAACCCGGATCATCTGCGCGATATCTGTGCCGCAACAAAAGCAGAACTGACCCATCAGGAATGGTATCAGCTCTATCTGGCCTCCGGGAAGTTCCTGCCATAAGGAGAAAACATGAAAAAAGTTGTTGTCATATGGTCAAGCCCGAATCAGGACGGCTTAACTGCCTCTGCGAAAAATCAGATTATTCATGGCCTGTCGGAAGCCGGCGCGGAGATGAAGGAGATCCCGCTGAACCGGAAGAAACTCGAGCACTGCCGCGCCTGCGGCAACGGCTGGGGAACCTGCAACAAAACCGGTTCCTGCGTCATCCGGGATGATTTCGCAGAAATCTACCAGGAACTGAAGGAAGCCGACGGGATCGTCTGGATCAGTGCGGTCTACTGGTCGGATATGACGGAATGCTTCAAGGCATTTTTCGACCGGCTGCGTCGGTGTGATGCAACCTGCAATCACAGCCTGACAGAAAAACGCTGCGTCCTGGTCGCCTGCGCGGGCGGTACCGGACGGGGAACACTGGAATGTCTGACCCAGCTGGAACGAGGCCTGACCCATATGGGCATGCGCGTATATGACCGGATTTCCGTGGTGCGCTACAACAGGGATTATATTCTGCCGGTGCTCGATGAAGCAGGCAAAACCTATGTTGACAGGCTGGAAAACGGCTTTGACATGTATTACTGATCCAGGGCAATAAGCTTCCTGCTCTTATTTTTCCTCCGCCGTGGGACTGTCTTCCGTTCCGTCCTCAGGTATCCAGTTTTTCGGATGCTTTCCTCAGCAAGTCGATGATCGGCAGGTGCTGCGGGCATACTCCTTCACACTGACCGCAAGCGATACATTCAGATGCGCGTCCGTGCCCCTGACCGATCACGCCCCCGTAGAATGCTTTCGGCCGGAATACATCGCCGTACAAGTTCATGGTGTTGACCGCCCGAAACACATCCGGAATGGAGATATTCATCGGACAGCCGGGCGTGCAGTACCTGCAGGAGGTACAGCCGATCTGCGGCACATCCAGCATGATGGTCCTGACCTTGTCAACCAGCTTCTTCTCCTCTTCCGACAGCGGTTCAAAGTGTCTGAATGTTTCGATATTGTCCTTCATCTGATCCTCGGTGCTCATGCCGGACAGGATCGTCATGACCCCCGGCAGGGAACCGACAAAGCGCAGAGCCCATGAAGCAATGGATGCGGAAGGTCTCGCAGCCTTATACATCTCCTCCAGCTCAGGTTTCAGGGCAGCCAGCGTGCCGCCTTTGACCGGTTCCATGATGATCATCGGGATATTCCTGCTGTGAAGGATCTCATACAGTTCCCCTGAGCGGACCACCGGGTTGCGCCAGTCGGCATAATTCAGCTGGATCTGGACAAACTCAACCTCCGGATGCGCGTCAAGCACCTTGATCAGATAAGCGGGACTGCCGTGAAAAGAAAAACCGAAATGCCGGATCCTTCCTTCCGCCTTTTTGCGAAGCCCCCAGTTGAAGCAGTCCAGCCGCTCATAGGTTTCCCCGTTTCCGCCGTCCTCAATGGAGTGCAGCAGGTAGAAATCGAAGTAATCCACTCCGCAGCGCTCCAGCTGTTCATTGAAGATCCGATCCCGGTCATCCGGGTCCTTCATGCACCAGGCAGGCAGCTTTGTCGCCAGCATGAACCGGTCCCGGGGATACCGTTTGACCAGGGCTTCCCGAATAACCTTCTCGGAGTTTCCGCCGTGGTAGACATAGGCAGTATCGAAATAATTCATCCCGGCCTGCATATAGGCATCTACCATACTGCACAGATGTTCCATGTCGATCGTTCCGTCTTTTTCCGGCAGTCGCATGAGGCCGAAGCCCAGCTTCGGCATGGTGTTCAGGTCAATACTCATTAAGTGCACTTCCTTTCATCTTGTTTTTCCGGGGTTCTGGGATTGCCGGAGATCCTCAAGGAACACCCGGCAAAAGTATTACAGTTTATACTGCATGAAATTTCCGTTCTTCTGAAAGCCAAAGTCACTGTAAAGCAGTACGCCCATGTCCGATGCGGTGATCTGTACCGATCCGCAGCCGTATGCGCGCGCCTCTTCCAAAACCCGCCCCAGTAGTTCCCTGGCGATCCCCCTGCGGCGGTATGCCGGATCCGTATACATGCTTGACAAAAGGCCGATCCGGCCATTCGGGCAGCTGAAATACGGCGGTTTCTCCACAAAGGACATCCCGCTGGTCCCGACAATCTTTTCTCCGTCCACGGCAAGCCAGGAGACAAACGTACCGTCTTTCAGGTGGCGGCGGTAATAGTCCTTCAGTGCGGGAACCAGATCCAGTTCCTCCCTCGCGCCTTCCTCCCGAAGCTGTGCGATCCGCATCCGGATGAACGGATCCAGATCCTCCGCGGTCAGTTTTCGGTAGGTCATCTTTTCCCCGTCCTTTCGCCCGTCCTTTGCCCATATGCAGAAACAGTATGGATTCTTTATTCGCCGCTGGAAGAAAATGCCCTGCCTGCCGGGCAGAAGAATAATTCATGGTATGTTCACATTCGACGCGTTGAATGCCCTGCCCCTTTTGTGTATAATGGATGCATCGGGTTTGGCCCGACAGTTTAGAAACCGGAGGATACTGACGATGTTCAAGCGCTTTCTTTGCATTCTGCTTTCTCTGATGCTGGCAGCCGGCATGACCGCTGCGCTGGCGGAAGAGCCCGCCTTCGAAACCGAGGCTCCCGCTGAGACCGAGGCCCCTGCTGCCGAAGACGAAAAACCCGTCCTGCTGGTCACGATCAACGGGAACGAGATCATGTCCGACGACAACGAGGTGCAGTACTGGATCGGCTATTATCTCTACCAGCTCGCAAACAGCGGGTATGACACCTCGGATGCTGAGATGCTGGCCATGGTGAATTATTATGCGCTGCTGAACTCCATGCGTTATTACGTGATCCGCCAGAAGGCGGCCGAGCTCGGCCTTGACAAGGTTTCCGATGAAGAAAAGGCGAAGATGGAAGCCTCTGCGAAGGAAAACTGGGAGCAGGCCATCGCGAGCTACACCCAGAACGTGACAGAGGAATCGTCTGACGACGATAAAGCCGCTGCCCGCGCCGACGCCATAGCCGCGCTGAAGAACGACGGCTATGAAGAGGAATCCTATATCAGCGAATATGTGGACAGCGAGATCACCAACCTGATGATCACCCGCCTGATGGATCACGTTTCCGAAGGAATGGAAGTCACGGACGAGGAGATCCAGACCCACTTCAACGAGCTGGTGGAGGAAGACAAGACCAACTATGCTGAAGATATCAGCAACTATGAGTTCTACACCCAGTACTACCAGCAGCCTTCCTACTACACGCCCGAAGGCTACCGCGGGATCGACCACATCCTGCTGAAGGTGGATGAAACGCTGCTGAACACCTGGAAAGATCTGACTGCCCGCTTGGAGGAACAGAAGGAAGCCGCAGCCGAACCGGAAGAAACGCCTGTCCCGGATGAATCTGCTGAAGCAACCGAAGCTGCCGGGCCCACGGACACCCCGGCGCCTACGGCCGAACCTGTGACCGAGGAAATGGTGGAGGCTGCCAGACAGGCGATTCTCGACAGCGTCCAGCCCACTGTGGACGAGATCAAGGCGAAGCTGAAGGACGGCGCTTCCTTTGACGATCTGATCCTGGAGTACGGCACCGATCCCGGCATGCAGGATGAAGCGACCCGCAAGGCCGGCTACCCCGTTCACAAGGACAGCATCCTCTATGATCCCGCCTTTACCGCCGGCGCCGTCGCTCTGGAAAAGGTCGGTGACGTAAGCGATCCGATCGTCGGACAGAACGGCGTCCACATCCTGCATTACCTGCGGGATATCCCCGGCGGCGCGATCGAACTGACGGATGCCATGAAGGCCGAGATCCATGACGAACTGCTGGAGCAGAAACGGAACGAAGCGCTGAACACCGCGCTTGATAAGTGGATGGAGGAAGCTGCCATCGTCTACACCGAGGCCGGCGAATCCTGGAAGATCGAGGAAGAGTCCGCTGCTGAAGAAGCCGCGCCTGAAGAGACGGCTGCGGAAGAACCCGCTGCGGAGGAAGTCCCCGCAAACTGATCCTTTTGATGCACCAAACCCGCAGGCATCGCGCCTGCGGGTTTTTCACGTCTGCCGGTCAGACGGGAAGGTAGATATAGGCTCCGGCACGGATGAAGTTCGGGTTCTTCAGCTCCTTGTTGGCTTTCATGATCTGCTCCACGGTTGTTCCGTTGGCCCTGGCAATCTTGCCCAGGGTCTGTCCGGGGGCGATCTTGTAGATCACGCATCCGGGCTTCTCCTGCGGACGGCGGTCGTATCCGCCTTCATTCTTACCGCCGCTGATTTCTTCCATTTCCTCAATGTTCAGTTCATTGTTTTCCATGCTCATTTCCTCCTTATGCCGCTTTCTGCGGCGTTTGTTTATTGTTTCTTCTGGACCCTCGTTGCTTCCTGCGCCAGTTCATACGCACCCGCCGGTGCCGTTGGAAGCAGAGACAGAGGAATATTTCCGGTCTGTGCAGCCGGGAAGTCGAAAAGGCGCCGCACAGGCGGCGCCTTGTCTTGTATGAATCGGATCACTTCTCAATGGGGGTGAACTGCACGCTGGTCAGGAACGCGACCACGGCGTCGATCTCGGCATCCGTCACCGGTTCATTCTCTTCCGCGTGATAGATATCCACTTCGATCTCGTGGCTGTTGTAAATCGCGTAAACCGCGCCGAAGCTTCCGTCAACGGTCCTGGCGATCAGCAGGGGGGTGCCTTCTACGGTCTTTCCGTCTTCGAAGGTGATATCGCCATCGTCCAGTTCCATTACTTCGTAGAAGCTTTCCTTCACTTCACGGATATCGTCTTCGGTGGCATCGTCCAGGGTCTTCACACCATCCCATTCGTCGCTGAAGTTCATCACCAGGACGTAGTAGGGCTTGCCGGCCTCGGGGGATGTAATGAGCGCTTCGTATTCCATCTCGGAGTTCTTGATCACGTTCATCTTATATCCTTCGGGCAGCTTGTCAGTCGTGATCGTGAAAGCGCCGAGCATGGTAATTGTATGCTTGTCAGCAGCTTCAGCAAGCGCGGAAACACAGCCGATCAGCAGCATCAGACTCAGAGCGAGTGCAATGATCTTTTTCATGATGTCGTCCTCCTGTTATTTTTCTCTCAAGTATGCTTACTTTACCACATAGGCTGTGTTCACAAAGCCGACCTGGTTTGTCATCGGATCCTCGACCTGATACCACTTGTCCAGCTCCGCAATGACCCTCAGCTGGGTACCGGCCGGATATGCCTTCAGCAGCTTGGAGGTCTTGCTGGGAGCCCAGCGGACGTTGGCCACGCCCTTGCTCCTCTCGGTCGCCTTCAGGGTGATGAGGTAGGGTTCCACGGTCCTTGCGGTCGCGTAAACCTTTTCAAGATCAGCCTTTTTCTTGTTCGGATCGGGCGTGGGGGTGGGAGCCGGCGGCACATAGGGACCGGGATAGGAATTGCTGGTCAGGGAGGCCTGCACATAGCCCAAATCGTTCAGCTGATACCAGCCGGGGCTGGTCTCGCCGATGATATAGATAGGATCTCCGTACGGGACCTTGCCGATAACGGGGTATTCTTTGCCGGGACCTTCGCGCACGTTCAGGGGCTTGCCGTTCGGGCAGTGGGAATAAACACAGTAATACGCGGAAGCGGTCGTGGTAAATGCGAACATTGCCGCAAGCAGCACCACAACGGCCATCAGGGAAATAATCCGTTTGCTCATGTAAAAGCCTCCTTGTATGAAATGATTGGTTGTCTGTATCCTACCATCATGCCTGCCCGCTTGTCAAGAAAAAGCAGAACTTCAGTCCTTCATCCCGGCGTAAAACGTCAGCGAAAAAAAGTGAGTACGACCCTTTTCATTTCCACGAGGCCCTGCTCTTCTGTGAGCAGGGCTCAGATCGTAGACAAAGTGGCTTCAGCAAGCAGTTGCTGAAGCCATTTTGTTTTGAGATTCAAGCAAGCCCCTTAATAACTTCAAAAAACACTTAAA
>CADBEB010000032.1 GCA_902793605.1 uncultured Eubacteriales bacterium | reverse complement strand
CCCGCCAAGAGATCAGCGATTCAATTCTACTGCGGGGTACTTTCCTTTGCAACCTGGCCTGCTTCTCAGCGGTCACTTACATCTTACAGGAAGCTCCTTACCATACTCCCCGCTCGCCGAACTTCTTCGCCAGTGCATTTGACGCGAGCAGGAATATCACGCACACAACGCTCTGGAACAGTCCGACCGCTGTGCTCAGCGCGTACTGCTGTCCCATGATGCCGCGTTCATATACAAAAATGGAGATAGTTTTGCTGGCGCCTTCCACCAGCTTGTTGCTCAGGGTGAATGGGCGATCGAATTCGGAACCGAGGATGTGGCCCAGATTCATGATCAGCAGCACCACGATGGTCGAGCGAATTCCCGGCAGCGTGATATGCCAGATCTTTTTCCAGCGGCTGGCGCCGTCCACCTCGGCTGCCTCATACAGTTCCGGACTGATTCCGGTGAGCGCGGCAAGGTAGATGATCGTATTCCATCCGCATTCCTTCCATATTCCGAGGAAAATATAGGTGGCGCGCCAATGATTCTCTTCGCTGACAAACGGGATCTCCGTGCCCAGCAGGGAATTGATGATACCGTCATGAGTGCCGAAGAGCCTCAGTGTGATACCTGAAATGATAACCCAGCTGAGGAAGTGCGGCAGGTAGAGCACCGTCTGGGTCAGGCGCTTGTACTTCGGAAAGGCAAGCTCATTGAGCAGGATTGCCATCAGGATCGGCATCGGCATGCCGATAACCAGATCCAGCAGATTCAGGAAGATCGTGTTCCGCAGGGAGGTCTGGAAACCGCGGTCCTTGAACGCCTTGATGAACCAGTCAAATCCGTTGTTCTTGACCCACGGCACCTGCCACGGTGGAATCAGGATGTTGTTCTTTTTGAACGCCAGCAGAATATAGCTCATCGGCGTATAGCGGAAGACGACAAAGAAAGCGATCGGGATTATCAGCAGCAGATACAGAGTGCCGTACCGCTTCATATAGGTACCCCACCGCATCTTCTGCGGGCGGATATTCCTGCTCAGGGAAGGCTGTTGTACTTGACTCAAGTCGCTTCTTCCTTTCTGTATGTCTTCTTCGGGAAACGTGAAAAAGATAGAAAGTTGTCTTAACGGGCACAGGCAAATTTAAGTCACTTTTATTGTAATTGCAGAATCATCCTCATTCCATGCGAATTGTGCAAAATATTATGCAAATGCTGCTTTCGCAAGCGTTCCTTCATTCTCCTTATCTATTTCAGAAATACCGCTTGACAAATCCGGTCGATGTTCGTTATAATTTTAATGTTATCGCCTTAGGGGCATGGTGTAATGGTAACACGTGGGTCTCCAAAACCTTTGTTGAGGGTTCGAATCCTTCTGCCCCTGCGCAACGCGAAAGCCCTGCAGATTCAGCGTCTGCAGGGTTCTTTTGTTCATCCGTGCTCATCGCACAGTCGGTGGCTTGGGGTTTATCTCTTTATTCATCCGGCCTTGCATATGAAAGAGATGTCGGGTGGAAGGATTTCGCCTGCGATACTTGCCGTACTGTTGGATAATTGATATACTTTTCTGGATAGCGATTCAGCATAGCAAAGTATTTCATGAAATTGACAGAAGAAAAGGAAGTAGCGGAAGATGACCCGATTCAAAAAAAGGGCAATCATTATCGTACTGTGGCTGGTCTTTCTGGCGCTTGTCAACATGATTCTGTTCAATGTGGAAAGCGTCGTCTACCATAACAAAGCCAGCGAAGAGCTCCGCGATCTGGCAGTGACTGTAGCCGACCAGATTCCTTTGCTGCTGGAGAACGATTACTATACCGAAATGGATGCATCTGCGATGGAATACGCAAAGTTGAATGCGCTTTCCCTATCGCTTGGAGACACGGAAGACATCCGTGAGAAGGAGGGTTTTCTTCGGGCATTTGAACAGGCCGCAAATATAGAAAAACTGAACATTTATGACCGGGACGCGAACGTCGTTTTCAAAAGCGGAGACGATCGTGCCATTGATTTGGATCCCGCATTCATACGTTCACAACTTAATGATCAGCCTTCTGATTTGTCGGACAAGGTTCCGGAAATCAGCGAAAACGATCAGGATAAATACTTGTCTGCGCGTTACCTGGAAGAAGAACACAAAGGGCTCTTCACCCGGAAAACCGAAAACAACAAATGGCTCCTCGTATCCGAATGGAAAAAAACAGAAACAAAGAATAAACTCCTGGATTATTTCAACTGGACAAATGTGCTTTCCAGGATCCTGATCGGGCGAACCGGTTTTGTCCTTAGCATTGATGATGAGAACGGAACCGTGCTTACCTGTCGGGATGAAGCCTGGATCGGTCAGCCGGTCGATTCGATGGGAATCCGCATCGAAGGCAGCAGTAACGATGCCTCGTTCTCCGAACTGACAGAATCCTTCAGGGATACAGATCGGGTTCTGTCGATCCGTGTCGGCGGGAAAAAGTATTATGCCAACCGGTTGAAAGAAGACCATACCCTGATGCTGGCCCTTTTCCCCGAAGAGGAGATCAGGGAAAATGCAGCCAATGCGACAAGCATCCTGGTGATTCTGTTGTTTCTGATCTCCGGGATCAGCGTTCTTTTTGCCTTCTTTCATATTCAGGATACGGAGGATTTCAAGCGCAGGCCACGGGGAGATTACGCATGGAACGGTGTGTTGGCAGGAAGGCTGAAGATCATGGCCCTTCTGACTTCCATCATCCTTCTTTTGAGCGGGATTTATCTGGAAGCGCTTTCCGCCTACGCGGAAACTTTCCGTTATACCAATAACCGGGTTAATCGTGTCGTTGAACTGGTGGATGACAATTCCAAAGCCATGGATCTGCTGACAGACTGGTTCAAAGATGAATATCTGACCAAATGCAGAATAATCGACTGCATCCTCGGCAATATGGCTCAGGAAAGCAGAACACGCGAATTCCTTTCAAAGCTGTCGGAAAGCCTGGGAGTCCGGTCCATCTTTGTTTATGATGCTGAAGGAAAAATTATCGTTACTGACTCGCCCTATAACAACACATCCCTCAGTATGTCAGATCCCTTCTATGCGCTTCTGAAAGAGCGTCCCGAGCTTGTGGGCGAACTGGAGCAGGACAAACTCAGCGGTGAATGCCGGCAGAAAGCTGGTATTACTCTGCTGAATGAGAACAAGGAGTGTGTCGGTCTGATTATTATCGTAACGGATCCGACGCAACTGGAACAGGTGAGGGACAACCTGGGCTTTGGCGGTGTTTTCGAACAGCTCAGCCTGAAGGATGATACCCTCGTGATGTCTGCCAGAAGCAACGATATGTCTGTCCTGTATCTGGCTGAAGTGAAGGATGGCAAGCATAAAACCGGCCTGAACTCATTCGACTATACCGGCATGCCTGTCTCGGAAATGGGAATCACAGGCACGGAACTCCGTGATCATTATAACGGAGATATGTTTGTGTTGAAAAACAAGTATTTCGCTTCTGTAAGAAGGCTCAATGATTATTTCGTTCTTGTGATGCGGCCGCAAGTCCGCCTCAGCATCCAGTATATAAACATGGTGCTCATCGCGGTGATCTGTACATTGATCTTTACGATCGCGCTGATTCTGGTTTCCTGTCTGGAGAAGAAGGAGACGGCCATCAGTAACGCTGCCGCTGCAAAAAAGGCTGCCGCCAGGAAGAAAAAGCACGGTGCTGAAACCGCAGATGAGCTGGAACGCAAAGATGATGATGTCTTCACTATGCTCGGTTCGCTGATTAACAAAAGGAAACCCTATTTTGAACAGAGATGGCCTGAAGATTGCATCAGTTGGAAGGATAAGACAACAAGCGCCAAGTTTATCATAGCATTAAGGTATATTCTGATGCTTGCGCTGACAGCCGTTTTCGTACACGCGTTGACAGCAGGCGAAGGTTCAATCTGGTACTACTGCCTGAAAGGCCAGTGGAACAACGGGATCAATCTCTACTCCCTGACCTACTGTCTGATCACCGTCAGCGAACTGTTTGTCATTAAGCTTGTCCTGCATAAAATCCTGTTCCTGACGGCAAGGGCTGTCAGCGCCCGGGGTGAAACTTTCTGCCATCTGCTTGACAGTTTTTCAGGCTATGGTTTGGCCATAGCCGGTATCTTCATCTGTCTGTCTCACTTCGGCGTGAATGCTACAACGCTCAGTCTGACAGGCGGTGTGGCCGGCGTGATCTTCGGTATCGGCTGCCAGAATATCGTTGCGGATATCCTGGCCGGGATCCTGATGGCTTTTGAAGGAACCGCATATGTCGGCGATTTTGTTTCCTACAATGATCAATATGCCATCATACAGAGCATCGGTGTGCGTACAACAATCCTTCGGTGGTTCGGTGAGGAAACCATCGTCCGGAACAATGATTTCAAGAATTTTATCAATATGCCGTCTGAAGAGGAAGACCGGGTAGTAGCCACCCTCTCGATCGACCTGAATGAATCCCTGGAACGTGTTGAAAAGATTCTTGACGAAGAGCTGCCTCTCATTCATGCTTCGCTGTGCAGGCTGGCCGGTGATGAGATCAAGGGCCCGAAATACATAGGCGTCAAGGAAATCACAAGCAGCGGCATCGTGCTGTCCTTCTCCGGTTTCTGTAAGGGAACATACTATGCATGGCTCGTCAGGGCAATGAACCGTGAGCTGAAGCTGATGTGTGAGCGCCGCAGAATCAATATTGCGATGACGCAGGTGGTCGTAAATAATCCGGTAACCTATCCGGAAATAACTGGGTCGCCGCAGGAAAAAGTCGGCATGGAAAAAGAGGAATTGAAATGAAAAGATGAATGAACGTTCATCTCAGGCCTTCTTCAGTAACGGATCCGACAGCGTCCGCTTGAAAAACGTGATCAGCGGGCCCATGAACAGGGCTGTGATAATGGTTCCGATGCTCGGCATGAATCCGAGTGCAAAGCCGATTCCGACGCAGATCAGGTCGCAGATGATCCGTACGACCCTGAACGGAACGATCTTCCCTAAAGCCCGGGGCTTCCTGTCGGCGATATGCAGCGGAATGGCGTCGTACGTCGATACGCCGAGATCTGCCGTATAGTACAGCGCGGCCGCGATGCAGCCGGTCACGATGCCGATCGCCAGGAAAAGAATCCGACCCGGCAGGGCAAGATCACCGAACCACCGCGCGAGCATATTCTCGGAAAACTCCGCGGCATAGCCGACCAGGAACAGGTTGATAAACGTTGAAATCCCGATATAATGCCTGTCCAGGAAAAAGTCGATGACCAGCAATACTGCGTTGATCAGCATATACAGCGTACCGAACCCGATGGGGACCACCTGGTTCATCCCGTTGCAGAAGCACTGGAAGGGATCGACGCCAAAGAAAGCCCGCTTGAAAAAGCCGACGGCAATCCCGGCAATCGCCATTCCGACGACCGCCAGCACGATCCTGCGGACAAGATTATCCCGATCCGGATTTTTTCTCTCACTCATTGTTCTGTCCTACGTCAGATTTCTTCGAATCCTTCACTTCGCCGAAGTAGTTAAAACTCATCGTGGTGATATCGTCAAACTGCGGCGCGTCGCCGACGAATGCGTCGATATTTTTTGTACGGAATGCAGGAGTTCTTCCGGTTTTGCTTTCGGATCCTCGTTCAACGCTTCCAGCATCCTTTCAGTGCCAAACAGTTCGTTGTGCGCGTCGGTTGCTTCCGGTACGCCGTCTGTGTAGACGAAAAGGTTGTCGCCGGGATGCAGCTCAAACTCATGTTCGCGGAACCGCATTCCTTTCATCGTAGCCACCGCAGGAGAATGACGATAAATAACCAGTTCGAACTTCCCGCCTGCCCGGCGGATCGCGGGATGTTCATGCCCGGCGTTCGCAGCGATGCCCTTGCCGGTGGAAATCTCCAGGATCGCGAACCATACCGTAACAAACAGTTCGGCGTCGTTCCCCTCACAGAGCTGCTCATTCACAAACTGCAGGACTTCCGCCGGCTTACCGCCCATCTGTGCCCGGTTCTTGATCAGGGTCTTCGCGATGACCATGAACAGTGCTGCCGGTACGCCCTTTCCGGACACGTCCGCCATCACTTTTGTCCGACGATCATACCGTCGGCAATGATATTCGCACAACCGCTCAGAATGGAAAACATGCTCGGGATCAGCGCAGCGTTATATGCCTTTTTCAGGAATTCCCTGCTCTGCCCGAGACCTTCAATGACGGTTGCTTCCTGCTGCTTCATCGTCTGCAGTTTCTCTCTTTCCCGGAATAATACACTGAATGAATATATTATACGTTCCGGCCGCCTTTTCTTCAATATTCAATCAGCGCCTGAACCGATATCCTTCCATGCGTCCTGCAGGCCTTCGATGATGGACAGATGCTGCGGGCAGGCGGCTTCGCAGGCGCCGCATGCGATACATTTGTCCGCCCCGCTACCGTTCTTCCGGATCGTCGTCATGCCCCAGTCAGTCTTCGGATCGATCTGATACAGGGAAAAATTGTTCCAGACGGAGAAAACACCCGGAATATCCACGCCATTCGGACAGGGCATACAATAACGGCAGCCGGTGCAGCCGATCTTGGTGCGGCTGATATACGCTGCACGCACGTCATCGATCAGTTGGAGCTCCTCGGCTGTCATGATGCCTGCTTCAACGGTATCAAAGATCCTCAGGTTCTCGGCGATCTGCTCCGCCTCGTTGCAGCCGGACAGGACCACCGATACTTCCGGATGATTGCACAGCCAGCGAAATGCCCATTCCACCGGCGTCCGTTTCACCTGGAAGGCGTCATACAGGGCCTGTACATTGTCCGGTGCCTTGGCTAGCCGTCCGCCGAGCATACCTTCCATGATCACGACCGGGATTCCGAGGCTTCCGGCCAGTTCCAGTCCTTTGGTCCCGGCCTGGTTGTTGATATCCATGAAGTTGTACTGGATCTGGACCATGTCCCAGTCACAGTCTTTCAGGATGTATTCAAATTCGTCATATGGACCGTGGAAGGAAAAACATTTATACCGGATCTTCCCGGCCTTCTTCATATCGTCAAAGAACTCCGGTGCGCCGATTGACTTGAAGTACTCCCACTTTTCCCGGTTGATCCCATGCATCAGGTAAAAATCGATATGATCTGTCTGCAGTTTTTTCAGTTCGCTTTCAAGCAGGGCTTCCATCTCTTCCCGGTTGTGGACAAACTCTGCCGGCATCTTCGTGGCAATATTCACCCGGTCGCGGTAGCCGTCCCGCAGTGCCTTTCCCAGGACGATCTCGGAAGTTTTGTCCAGATAGACATAAGCGGTGTCCAGATAGGTTACTCCGCCGTCAATGGCCTGCCGGATCAGTCGGATCGCTTTTTCTTCGTCAATCACGCTGTCTTCGGAAGCCGCCCCGTTAAAGCGCATGCACCCCAGACCGAAAGCTGATGTCTGGATGCCCAGCTTGCCCATGGTACGGTATTTCATCGCTTGTCCCCTTTTCCGCCGTTCCCGGCTGCTTTATGTGAATTTACCTTTTGCCATATCTATTAAGCCCTAAATTCGTCCTGAAGTCAATTGTTTTATTGAAAAACCCCGGGCAGTTCTGCCCGGAGCCGTAACGTATCAGGTCACTTCCCTGAGATTGTCAGTCCGTCAAAAGCGATGTAAGGGATGCTCACATTCCCGTCCTTCAGCAGATCGCTGCTGATGCCCCGGATCTGCATGAGCATATCCGGTACACAGCCGCTGATCATTGTCTCAGACAGGGCGCCTGCGATCTTTCCGTTTTCGATGAGGAAACTGTTCTTTGCCACGCCGGAGAATTCACCGCTGGGGGCAGGCTGTCCGCCGGAAAAGCGCATCACGAGGATCCCGCGGTCAATCCCGCTGATGATCTGTTCCAGCGATTCCACGCCGGGAGCGACGATGATATTGCCGCTCTGGTTACCCGCCCGGGTTCCTCCGATTTTGTTGGCTCCATACTGGCTCAGGAAAAAGCTCGTCAGTTTGCCGTCACGGATCAGGTCGAAGTCTTCTGCACGATACCCTTCTCCGGTGTAGTGTGAACCGATCACCACATCTTCGCTCAGCGGCCGGAAGGACAGCGAGAATGCAGGATCCGCCACTTCCTTCCCCAGCTTGTCCTTCCAGATGCTGACGCCGTCGATCAGGCTCATGTCGCTGACAAAGTTCCCCAGGATCGTTCCGATCACGATCTCGCCCAGCGCCATAGGAGCCAGGATCGCCGGGCCGACGAATTTTCCTTCCAGCGGCATCGGATCCAGCTGCTGTTCCACGGCGGCCAGTTCGCGTTCGATCAGCGCGCACTCGATGACCGGCCGGTCCAGCGTTTTTACGGTCACATCACTGCCGTAGAAGGAGGTGCTCTTCTCGCCTTCGTGGGCGGAATACATCAGCCCGAAGGAGTAGCATCCGGACCGGGTGCGGTAGCACACATCACTGGTGGACATAAAGACGGTCTTTGCCGCGTCGTGCTCGGTGATCATCTGTTCCATCAGGATCTTCGGATGCCTTTCCCGAATAGTCTCCAGCAATTCCTTCGTTCGTAGGAACAGACGGTCGGCATCGCACTCCGGCGCGCCTTCCTCAAAGCTTTCGTCTGCCGGACCTTCGGCAAATTCCCAGGCAGGATCCGGTTTGCCGCTGTCGCTCGCCGCAATCGCGTCCGTCACGGCAGCCTTCAATGCCTCTTCCTCAAAGCGATTGATCTGCACGGTTCCCTTGCGCTGTTCCTTCAGCACAGTGATCACGACATTCCGGTTGAACAGGGTCCTCATCAGCGAGAACTGTCCGCCGTCCACGTTGAATTCCTTCTTCTCGCTCTCGCTGACCGTGCACTGAGCATAGTCCGCTCCCAGCTTCTTTGCCTCCGTAAGGATCGTTTTTGCGATACTTGTGATTCTGTCCATCTCAGCGGCCTCCAATCTTCACCCGGCAGCGCAGGGCAGGTCCGCCCATGCCTACGGGCATCGGCTGCTTTTTCCCGCAGAAGCCGGAGCTGCACCAGAATACCGAGTCGCTCACCATATCCACCGTCTTCAGCATATCAAACGCCACGCCGGAGATCGTCGTGTCCAGCAGTGCCTTACCCAGCTTTCCGCCCTTGATCTCATACCCCATCGTCACGCCGAACATGAACTCGCCCGTGGTATCCGCCTGTCCGTTCCCGGAGTCGATCAGGTAATAACCGTCGTCGATCGAGGCAATCATATCATCCAGTTTATCCTTCCCGGGATGCACCGCCGTATTCCGCATCCGGATCAGCGGTTCATCCGAGAACATCCAGGCGCGTGCGTTTCCCCCGGGCTCCATGCCGAAGTGCTGCGCGCTTTCACGGCTGTTCATATAGCCCGTCAGGATGCCGTTCCTGATCAGGGTCACGTCCTTCGCCTCGGTCCCTTCGTCATCCACAAATACCGGCAGCGGGCAGGGCTCGCCGAAAGCTGTGTGGGCAAAATCGGTCAGCGTCACCAGGTCGCTGGCCACCTGTTTGTTCAGGTTATGCGCAGCTACGCTGCCGCCGAGGACAAGATCTGCCTCCACGGTGTGTCCAACCGCTTCATGGCTCAGCATGCCGGTCATCATCCCGCCGAGGATCACTGTCTTCTCTCCCGCATCCGCATAGACGCCTTCACGCTTCTGCATCAGCTGCTCATACAGTTTGTCGATCCCGTCATAAAGCGCAGCCGGATCGGTGAAGTTCACGTCAAACGTTCCGCTGCCGCCGAAAGCTTTGAACAGCTCCACAGGCGCTCCGGCCGGTGTTTCCGCCGTGAGGAAAACATAAATGTAGGACCGTGGGGAAAGGATATGCGCATCCATACCGTCGGAGACCTTCAGGAGCTTCTCCATGGAGTCCTCGGTTGCCAGTACTTTTCGGCTGGTCAGCTTCGGGCAGTGCGCGGCAATATACGCATCCACTTCGCGCGCAAAATCCACATAAACCTTCTGAGCCGGATCATGGAAATCTTCCATCACAAAAGGCTGTCCGCCTGTAATCGGCGCCAGCGGGGGCTTGCCGTTTCCGGCATGACGTTCCATGAAATCAGCGTTTTCTGATGCCGCCTTCAGCACGGTGGCAGCTGCTTCCTTCGTATATTCGGCCATGGAAGAAAAGCCCCATACGCCGCCCCGGTATACACGTGCGGATACGCCGCTCACGTCGGAGCGGACGTTCGCCATCACATCACCGGAAAGCAGCACCACACGGCGATTCCGGTTATTCTGTCCCCGCAGCTCCGTGTGCACGCCCGGTGTGAACAGGCATTTCTGTTCATTCAGCAGATCCTGCAGCATCTTTATCCCTCCTGTGCTCTGATCTCTTTCAGATCGTATGGTGTGGTCTGGTAGACCATGTAGTTCAGCCAATTCGCATAGAGCAGGTTCGCATGGCTGCGCCAGGTCACCATCGGCTCCTGCGTATCATCGTCATTCGGATAGTAGTTCTTCGGCACCTCGATCGGCAGGCCTGCGTTCTTGTCCCGCAGGTATTCCTTCTCCAGGGTTTTCGGATCATATTCGCTGTGGCCCATGATGAAGACCTGGCGGCCATTCTCCGTGATTGCGGCGTACACGCCTGCTTCATCGGACGAGGCGAGGATCTTCAGCGCCGCGCACCTCTCCAGGTCCTCCCGCCGTACGGTCGTATGCCGGCTGTGCGGCGCCATGAACACGTCGTCAAATCCCCGCAGCAGAATATAGTTCTTCCGTTCCGCATGGTGCGGAAACACACCGAACAGTTTCTTTTCCAACGGTTGTTTCGGCAATCCGAAGTGGTAATACAGCGCTGCCTGTGCTCCCCAGCAGATGTGGAAGGTTGAATGAACGTGGCTCTTGCTCCATTCCATGATCTCACACAGTTCATCCCAGTATTCCACTTCCTCAAACGGCAGATGCTCCACTGGCGCGCCGGTGATGATCATGCCGTCGAAGTTCTGCTCGCTGATCTCCGGGAACGTCTTGTAGAAAGCAGTCAGGTGCTCTGCAGAGGTATTCTTCGATACATGGGAACGCATCTTGACCAGTTCCGTTTCCACCTGCAGGGACGTGTTCCCCAGCAGGCGCAGCAGCTGCGTTTCCGTGTCGATCTTGGTCGGCATCAGGTTCACGATGGCGATCCGGAGCGGACGGATATCCTGTGTCGTCGCCCGGGTTTCCGTCATAACGAATATATTCTCTTCAGTCAGCGTCTTGTATGCCGGCAGCTCATTCGAGATCTTGATTGGCATCGTCGGTCATTCCTTCCCTTGGTGTAACTCTGCTGCTCACTTTCGAAGTCCATATCAATCAACAGATACGGCCGAAGGTTTCGAAAGAGCGATCGGAAAGCTCTTTGGTCGCATCTGCAGATGCGAAATCTCTTCTTCCATAATCAGAAAGTATAAACTCTCCCTTTGTACAAATCAAGTTTTACCGCAAAAGAAAGCGCCCGTGCACTTCGCACGGACGCATGTTTGCTTTGCGGTAATCAGTACATTCCGCCCATTCCGCCGCCGGCAGGAGCCGCGGGTTCGGGTTCCGGAATATCCGCCACCAGGGATTCAGTGGTCAGGATCATCGCCGCGATGGACGCCGCATTCTGCAGCGCGCTGCGGGTGACCTTGGTCGGGTCGATGATGCCGCGTTCAACCATGTCCACATACTCGCCCTTCAGCGCGTCATAGCCGTAGCCGGGCTTCTTGGCATTCTTGATGTGGTCCACGATCACGCTGCCGTCGATACCGGCGTTCAGAGCGATCTGGCGGATCGGTTCTTCGAGGGCACGCAGGACGATTTCCACACCGGTCTTGGCGTCGCCCGCATAGTTGTCGAGCAGGCCGGCAACCTTCGGGATCACGTTCAGCAGGGCAATGCCGCCGCCGGGCACGATGCCTTCCTCGGCAGCTGCACGGGTCGCGCTCAACGCGTCCTCAATGCGCATCTTGCGTTCCTTCATTTCCACTTCGGTCGCGGCGCCGACCTGGATCACCGCAACGCCGCCGGCCAGCTTGGCCAGCCGCTCCTGCAGCTTCTCACGGTCATAGTCGCTGGTGGTTTCGGCGATCTGGGCACGGATCTGGGCAACACGGGCCTTGATGGCTTCCTTGTCGCCGGCGCCGTCCACGATCGTGGTGTTCTCTTTGTTCACCTTGACCTGACGGGCTTTGCCCAGCATATCAACGGTGGCTTCCTTCAGTTCCATGCCTGTCTCAGAGGAGATCACGGTACCGCCGGTCAGGATGGCGATATCCTGCAGCATTTCCTTGCGGCGGTCGCCGAAGCCGGGAGCTTTGACGGAAACGCAGGTGAAGGTGCCGCGCAGCTTGTTGACCACCAGTGTGCTCAGGGCTTCGCCTTCCACATCCTCGGCAATGATCAGCAGCTTCTTGCCGGTCTGCACGACCTGCTCCAGCACAGGCAGGACCTCCTGGATGGCGCTGATCTTCTTGTCGGTGATCAGAATCAGCGGATCGTCCAGTACAGCTTCCATCTTTTCGGTATCAGTGACCATGTAGGCAGAAGAATAACCGCGGTCAAACTGCATGCCTTCTACGGTGGTCATGCCGGTAGTCATGGTCTTGCTCTCTTCAACGGTGATCACGCCGTCGGCGCCGACAGTCTCCATCGCGTCGGAGATCAGCTGTCCGATGGTCTCATCCGCGGCGGAGTTGGCAGCGACCTGGGCGATCGCCTGCTTGCCGTTGATGGGCTGGCTCTGTTCCTTCAGGCCAGCAACAGCCGCTTCGGTACCGGCTTCGATGCCCTTCTTCAGGATCATCGGATTCGCGCCGGCAGCCAGGTTCCGCAGTCCTTCACGGATGATGGCCTGGGCCAGCAGGGTGGCGGTGGTGGTTCCGTCTCCGGCGACGTCGTTGGTCTTGGTGGAAACTTCCTTCACCAACTGGGCACCCATATTTTCAAAGGGATCTTCCAGCTCAATCTCCTTGGCGATGGTCACGCCGTCATTGGTGATCAGCGGAGCACCGTATTTCTTGTCCAGCACTACGTTGCGGCCCTTCGGTCCAAGGGTGATCTTTACGGTATCAGCCAGCGCGTTCACGCCTTTTTCCAGGCTGCGGCGGGCTTCTTCGCCATACTGAATCTTTTTAGCCATAGTTCTCATTCTCCTTCTTTACTGTTATTCGACGATTGCCAGGATATCGCTCTGGCGGACAATAATCAGTTCTTCGCCGTCAACCTTCACTTCTGTGCCGGCATATTTGGAGTAGATCACCTTTTCGCCCGCCTTCACGTGCATGGTGATCTCCTTCCCGTCCACATTTCCCCCGGGACCGACAGCGATCACGATCGCCATCTGGGGCTTTTCTTTAGCGGCGCTGGTCAGGATCAGGCCGGATTTGGTGGTTTCTTCTGCTTCGCAGTTCTTGATGACAACGCGGTCACCCAACGGCTTCACGGTCATGATTTAGTTCCTCCTGTCATTTCTGTGTTGTTTTAGCACTCATTCTTGTTGAGTGCTAACAACCAGGAAGTAATATAATGCTTTTATATATTGAAAGCAAGTTTTTCTGTTGATGATATTGCATAGTTTACTCAATATTTCTGTTTATTTCTTCTATTTTCTCCGTTTTTCTTCATCTTTTAATGTTTTAAACCTCCGGTGTCTTCATTTCTTTGGGTTTGACCGGGTTCGCTGCGCACCGGTTTTGTGGACAGATACAGGTATCCATGCTATACTTTTCGCGGTTTCAGCGATGCAGGCATTCCCGGAGGTGCAGCCATGACAGTACAGAAAGCAAAAGGGCCAGGATCTTTTCGGCAAAAAGAAAAGTTCCTTTTTTGCTTTATACTCCTCATGGGTCTGATCCTGGTCCTTCTGATCCCTCCATATGACTCGCCAGATGAGCTGACTCATTTCCAGAACGTCTGGGCGATCGGCCACGGGCAGGCTTTTTCAGGGGAATACTGGGCTGAGGGCAAACTGTCACTCCCTGCCGGATTCACTCCTTTGATGGACGAGTATCCCGTCCGACTGATTGGGATCGCAAATCACGGCAAATGTTCATGGACTGACTTGTTCCGGCAGAGTGCGGCCTATCAGCCGACCGGGGACATGATAACTGTCGAAGGCCGGATTTTCTCCTTCGGTTATCTTTTCTCTGCCCTGGGGATGGCTCTCGGTTCCGCCGTCGGCTCCCTCTTCGGCATCCCCTTGCTTTCCAGTCCCTACATTCAGCTGCTGCTGGGGCGTATAGCCAACTGGATTGTTTTTGTCCTGGTCACCTTCGCATCCCTCCGGAAGGAGCAGCCTTTCAGAAAAACCCTTTTTCTCCTGGCGACGATGCCCATGACCCTGTTCCTGGCTGCCACCCTCAATTACGACGCCATTTTGATCCCTGTTTCCTTTTATATGTTCGCATCGGTCCTGTCCCTGTCGGAAAACCGGATTGATGAGGTTCCGGTCGCGGAGTATACCAGGCTGGTTCTCTGTGCGTTGTTCCTGTGTGGGATCAAAGCCCCTTATGCATGCCTGATGCTCCTGTTCCTCCTTCTTCCGCGAAACGCGCTTGGAACGGATGCTCACAGGAGAATGCAGCGCAGGTTCGTAATCCTTCTCGCTGCATTGATCGGCCTGGTGCTTGCTTCTGTTCCCTACCTGGTTCCTGCCGGAGGCGCAGTCGGTTATACGGTTGAACAGCGTGACTGGCTGCTGGCACATCCTTTTGCCCTGCCCGGCATCCTCCTCAAAACCCTTTGGGTGGATGCCGTTTCCCTGATCATCGGCTTCTGGGGCTGCTACGGCTGGCTGGATCTGCATTTCCCGAGGATCTGGACGGTCGTCGGGTGGATCGTTCTGCTTGGTGTAGCAGTCTTTGAATGCTGTTCCTTCCCTTCTTCCGGGCACAGGCGGAAACGGCTTCCCGGACTGATCGCCACGATCCTGGTGTACAGCATTCTCTGTACCCTTCAGTATATCAGTCATGCGCCGAAGGCAAACGGAGGCATCATCGGAGGAGATCATTCGTATGGATTCCAAGGCCGGTATCTGATTCCTTGTTTTCTGCCGTTCATGCTGACTTTTGCGAACAGCAGCCTCAACCAAAAAAAGCCGAAGCTCGTTTCGGCTTTGAAGAATACGCTCGCATGGGTTGTCGTCTGCTGGGGCGTCATCTGTTATCTGCTTGGTACCGTCACGCTGCTCACCCGATACTGGATCTGAGCGTCGCTCGGTTTACTCCGTTTTCATCTCCCGGATCGTATTCTTTCGGACAAAGTAGGCCTTCCCGGCGATGGATGCCAGCGGGAGGTCCTTTTTTGAGTCCGTATAGAACTCATCAATAAAAGCGTCCGGATATTCCCTGCGGAAGCGCCGGACTTTTTCGCTGCCGGAGCAGTTCGGCCCGCCGAACCGTCCCGATGCCGGATCCACCTCCGTGGCAATCAGCGCAACCCCGAGCTTTCTGCTCACCGGTCCGAGCAAAAAAACGGGAGATGCGGAGATGATGACATCGTTCTCCTGCTTCTGGTCCAGGTACCATTTTTTGATTTTTCCGGTATGCTGCTCCCAGAAACGGGTGACACGCGTATCATCCGCCGGGAGATACCTCAGGAACGAGAAAAAGTGTTCCTTCCATTTTTCTTTCGGGATCCGTTTCAGCCCGTACAGGAGTGCGCCGCAAAAGAGCTCCGGCAGGCACTTCAGAAAGACCGAAGGCTTTTTTCGAATGCTGTACAGCCAGAAGTCGACCGAGCTGTCACCATCGTAGATGGTCCCGTCAAAATCATATACGTTCATTGCATCACCTGATCACGTACAGGAGCACGGTCATAAGTACCAGGTACAGCGCGCAGAGTCCCAGAAGCACCTTGTCATGGATCAGGACTTCTACCGGGTCGCCGTCGGAGTTGCCCTCCACCGTCATGCTGTATTTCATGAAGATCAGCATGACAACCGGTACTGTCCAGATCAGCCGGCTGCCGTGATAGGCCTCGATCGTCTTCGCATCCATGGTCCATAAAGCATAGAAGACAAAGACCAGGGCCATGCAGATATACATGTTGCTGTCAAGGAATGAAAACGAGTATTTGCCGATCACTTCGCGCGTCTCGTCGTTTCCCTGTCGTTTCAGTTCGTTCCTGCGCTTTCCGAGGCCCAGGTAGAAAGCCGCGGAAAGGATTACCAGATACAGCCAGTCTGACATTTCAATGTCGGTCACGACGGAGCCGTACAGTGCGCGGATCAGGAAACCCGCCGCAAGGATCGTGACGTCCAGCAGCGGAATGTTCTTCATACCGAAGCTGTAACCGAGGTTCAGCAGGAAATACAGGACCAGAAGTACCGTTGCGAACGGATGGAAGCACAGGCAGTTGAACAGGATCGCCAGAGCGATCAATGCGAGCGTAAAGCAGATCGCCGCCCGCACGGAAATATGTCCGGCAGCGATTGGCCGGTTGCATTTGGTCGGATGATTCCGGTCCTTTTCAATATCGCGGATATCATTGATAAAATAAACGGCGGATGAGATAAAGCAGAAGCTCAGAAATGCATAGATCGACGGAAGCAGCTTGTCTGGGTTCAGAAACTGACCGCTGCATACCAGCGGAGCAAAGACAAGCAGATTCTTGATATAGTGATGGACGCGCATCTCCTGTAAATAGTACTTCATCTTCATCTCCCACTGTTATACAGGATAGTTGGTGATCGCGAAAGCGAGCAGTTTCCCGATCCCGCAGAGATTCAGCCAGCCAAGCAAGGCTACTATAGTACAGCTCACCAGCGGAGTCAAGAAAGGGAGCTTCGTTTTCGCAGCAAGGCCATCGGCCAGCCGGAAGAGCAGCACCAGGAAAGCCCAGCCGAAATACAGCGTATAAAGAATCATACCGTTTTCCGGGGCGCCCCAGCCGACAATCAGCAGCAGAAGCATGGAAAACCCTGCCCAGGCACCTGCGATCCGGACCGCCCTTTCTTTCCTGTGGATGATGACGCTCAAGGCACAGAGAAGCAGTAGAATCAGACCGACATAATCCGTGTTCAGGATGTTCTGTCCGGTCAGCTGCCAGGAGGGATACCCGTAGGTAACGGTGTCCGCCGCCGCATCCGGTGCGGCAAAACAGGAGGTGATAAAAGACAGGTACTGGTTAATCCGGCCCGTCAGACTCCCTCCGCCGGCAAAGGAAGCAAGGATACCGGCTTTCTTTGTAAAGCCCAGCAGCGTATCCAGCCGGCCGAAAGCAAAGAACATCGTCAGGAATCCGGTGGCAGCCCGGATCATCTTTTTCAGGAATGGCCGGATTCCCTTTCCGTCAGTATCAGCCTGGTACGCAAGCGGCATGGATGCCAGGCTTGTCAGCAGGGTGCCGCCGGCAGCCGAGACAGCGATCAGGGACGCCTTCCCTTTTACAGTATAGGAGTATGCCGCAAAAGCAAGCCAGAAATAAGCGATGATGTATTGTTCGATCATCACGGAGAACAGAAGCGTGGAATAAGTCACTGCGGTGATCAGCATGAAGCAGATCCTGCTTCTCCTGTCCAGCCGGAGCAATCCGGTCAGCATCAGGTTGGCCGTCACCAGCAGGGCGATCTGGAACAGGTTCATCAGCAGCGGGGTGACCATCCGGCTCAGTCCGGAAAACGGGAGAGCCAGCAGGTAAGCCGGCGCAATCAGCGGTGCCGAGAACACGGCAAAGAGTGGCTGGCGCAGGTCGTTCTCCGGATGGTAAAGCCACAGGAAAACGTTCGGCTCGATCATACTCGGGGAGTCGCTGGTATAGATCACCTCATAGCTCGCACCGGAATCCCAGAAGGCGCTGCTGCTTGCGAAGGCATAGACCGCGTATCCCATCAGGGCCGCTGTGATCAGGGCACAGACTGCGATCTCTATGCACGACAGTTCACGGAGCAGCGGTCTCAGCACCTGGTGCACGTGATCCAGCAGGAGGGATGTCAGTGCGTAGACGGCCGCGATGGACAGCAGCGCTGCCGCAACAGCAAGGATCGTCAGGATCAGCGCTGTCTGCCGGGAAGCCAGGGCGTTCACCGTCCTGCCGATAAAACTCTGTGCCGCATAGAAACAAGTCCCCGCGGCCGAAAAAGCTGAGTAGGCCTTTATACCGGCCGGTACCTTCCTGAGTTTTCCACTGATACCGGAGATCTGGGAAAAGAACAGCATGATAAACAGGAGCGCAACCGGCAGCGCAATGATCTTCTGGAGATCCCGCTGCAGGTTCAGTCCCATGAAGGCAAAGGAAGATAAGATCAGGAGCAGGTTCTGCCTGATATTCCGGATACTGATCCTGTCTATGAGTTCCCTCAGCACTTCTTCTCCTCCGTCCTGTCGCAATCGCAGTTCCTCCGTCACCGGATGGCATTTTGTTTATTATACAGCAAACTACCGGTATTGAGAATACCGCAGGGCCGCAGGCAGCACGTCTCGTTTGCACAGTCTCCGGATCTGTGCTATCTTGGGATGAACAAAAACTGTTTTTGAGGTGTGTCGTGGAACAGATCTCTTCCGCCCTTCTTGCCTGGTATGACCGATGTGCCCGGGACCTGCCCTGGCGCGGTTTTCACGATGCCTATCGCACCTGGGTCAGTGAGGCGATGCTTCAGCAGACCCGGGTGGAAACGGTCCTTTCTTATTATGAGCGTTTTCTGTCCCGTTTTCCCGATCTGGCTTCTCTGGCCGCTGCCCCGGAGGAGGATGTGCTGAAAGCGTGGGAAGGGCTCGGGTATTATTCGCGTGCCCGGAATCTCTGGAAAGGAGCGCAGCAGGTAGTTCTGGAATACGGCGGAATCCTGCCGCACGATCCGGACAAAATGCGGAAGATCAGCGGGATCGGTCCGTATACGGCGGGAGCTATTGCTTCCATTGCCTATGATATACCGGTACCTGCGGTGGACGGAAACGTGATCCGCGTTCTTTCCCGGATCTTCGGCATCCGAACGGAAGCGCTGGAACCAAATACGCGCCGCCGCATCGAAAGCCTTGCTGCTTCCCTGGTCCCTGCAGAGCGTCCCGGGGACTATAATCAGGCAGTCATGGATCTGGGTGCGACCGTCTGCGTTCCCGGTACGCCGGACTGCGGCCGTTGTCCCCTCTCTGCCTTCTGCGATGCATCCCACGCCGGTGATGCCGCCGATCTGCCGATCCTCCCGAAAGCAAAGCCCCAGAAGGTGATACCCTATACGGTCCTTCTGATCCGTTCCGGCGGCCGGGTGCTCATGAGGCAGCGGACTGAAACGCTCCTGAACGGATTGTGGTGTTTTCCCATGCTGGAAGGCACTTTTTCCGACGATACGCTCCTGCAGCATGTGCGGCGGATGCTGCAACTTTCCTGTACGGATCTCAGGGCCGTCGGCCCCGCCCGTCATGTTTTTACCCACCGGATCTGGCAGATGCAGCTCTATACAATGAGCGCGGAAGCTTCCGCCTCCGCGCCTGCAGGATATGAGTTTATTGCTTTGGATCAGCTTGCTTCTCTGCCGGTCCCGGTGGCGATGAACGCCGCCGTATCCGTGCTCAGGCAGGGATCACCGGAATGATTTTTCTTCATTCCTTTTCGTATCGCTCAGGATCACACAGCCACGATAGATCAGGTACAGTCCGGCGCTCAGCAGCGCTGCGCCGATGATGTCCGTCAGCCAGTGAACCCCGGCCGTCAGGCGGCCGATCACCATAAATGTCGAGAACAGCACCACAAAAACGATCACAGCACGCCGGGCGGAGGGTTTTTCCGTCCTTCTTTCTGTCTGGAACCAAAGCGTCGGCATCACGCTCAGCACCAGTAACGTCGTCGATGAAGGATAGGAAGCTTCCATCACGCCGTCGATGAGGATCGGCCGGTAATTGATCGGGATCATCTCGAAAATCAGGTACCCCAGGATGACCAGGATGTAATAGGCTCCCAGCAGCAGGATATCCGCGTCCACTTTCAGCAGACTCTTCCGTTGGATCAGCTGTTTGAGCCCAAGCACGCCGAAGCAGATGCAGACGACGATCGGAACCAGCCCGAGCCAGTCCGTGATCGTATAGAGCCACAGGTGTACACCTGTCAGCCGGTGAAACCATACATTGACGGTTGCAAATCCGATATCCGTTCCGTTGACCCCGGCCGGCTGTACATCCACCTTCCGGATCAGAACCGTCCACAGAATAAAGCCCAGCAGCAGTACCGCGCCTGCTGTGATTTCCTTCTTACCGGTTGCTTTCATCGTTCATCGAGTCCCTTCTTCTGCGCTCTTGCGTGAGTCATTCTATTCCGTCCATCACGGTTTGTCCATGGCAAAACGACCAGGATGCATAAAACCGCGATCAAGATGCAGAAATCAGGAAATCGGTTCCTGAAAGCGCTGCTTCTGTTCCTTCAGGTAGGCTTCGAATTCCTGGGTCCGCGACCAGTACCGGATCCCCCAGTTCTCAAAGCTCCATTGGTCCATATACTCGTTGCATTCATAATCGATATACCAGAGCAGTCCGTCCCGGATCACGAAGTTGGTCGGGAAATAGTCGATGTTCAGCCCAGCTGCCTCTGCGCGTTCAGCCATCTCCCGGATCTGCCCGAAAAACGCTTCGGCGGATCGTCCGCTCTTGACCCGGTCAAAAACTGTCTCGCCAGCGATGTATTCCTTCACGATCCGTTCCGATTCCCTGTCTGCTGTGATCATTTCCGGGATTCGGATTCCGGCGTTTTTCAGCCTTTCATAATCCCGGCATTCCGCTTCGATCTTGTTCCCGAAAGTATAGTAATCGCAGGGCTCGTGATGGATCTGCTTCAGGACGACCTCCCAGCCGTCCGCTTCGGCCAGCCAGGAATATCCGCCCTTTCCGTGCCCCAACAACCGGATCAGACGGTATGCTTTCCCGCAGGCCGTGACCGTTTCTCCCGTTTTCATGCCTGATCCCCTCCCCGCAGGTCCGAAAAAAAGCCGGCTGGAAATCCAGCCGGCAACGTATCTGTTACTCTGCTTTCTGCATGAATGCTTTGTATGCCTTCACGGATTCATATAGGTCCGCCTTGGAGATGATCTCCATCGGTGCGTGCATGTTCAGCACCGACACGCCGCTGTCGATGACTTCCATGCCGTACAGCGCACAGATATAGGCGATCGTTCCGCCGCCGCCCTGGTCCACCTTGCCCAGCTCGGCTGTTTGCCAGCAAACCTTGTTCTCGTCCATAATCCGGCGCAGTTTCGCCAGATATTCCGCGTTTGCGTCGTTGGATCCGCTCTTTCCACGGCTGCCGGTGAACTTGTTGAAGCACACGCCCCTGCCCAGCCAGGCGGCATTCTTTTTCTCAAAAGCGCCTGCATACATGGGATCAAAGCCTGCGCTGACGTCACAGGAGAGCATCCGGCTGTTGCGCAGCGCGCGGCGTACATTCAGCTCGCTGTAGGCACCCTGTAGTTCTAGGATCTCTGCCACAGCATTCTCCAGGTAGTTGCTCCGCATGCCGGTCGCGCCGACGCTGCCGATCTCTTCCTTATCCACCAGCATGCCGCAGCAGGTATAGGCCGGAATACCGGTCAGTTCCAGAACCGCCTTCAGTTCTGCGAACGCGCACACGCGGTCGTCATGGCCGTAGCCGATGATCATGCTGCGGTCCAGCCCGAAGTCCCTTGATTTGCCTGCGGGCACGGCTTCAATCTCCGCCGAGATCAGGTCCTCTTCCTCAATGCCGTATTCATCTTTCAGTATCTTCAGCAGGTAGGCTTTAACTGGTTCCTTCTCTTCATCTTTCAGCGGCTTTCCGCCAAGGATGATATCCAGATCCTCTCCGGTGATCGCTTCGCTCATTTTTTTGCTCATCTGGTCCTGGGCCAGGTGCGGAAGCAGATCGCTCACGCCGACCACGGGATCCGTATCCTTCTCACCGATGGTGATGCGAACAGTCGTCCCGTCTTTCTTCACGACGACTCCGTGCAGAGCCAGCGCCCGGGCGACCCACTGGTATTTCTTGATCCCGCCGTAGTAATGGGTATCGGCCAGTGCAAAGTCGCCGTCTTCATACAGGGGATTCTGCTTCAGGTCCAGCCGGGGGCTGTCGATATGCGCGCCGACGATGTTCATTCCTTCTGCCAGCGGCTTTTTGCCGATCAGGAAGGTCAGAACCGCCTTGCCCATTTGGTTCAGATAGACTTTGTCTCCTGGTTTCAGCGCCTTTTTCGCTGCGATCACCTGATCGAGGGAAACGTATCCGGCCTTTTCCAGTGCTGCGACTGACAGTTCGGCGCATTCACGCTCGGTCTTTCCGTTGTCAATAAAGGTGCGGTATTCAGCTGCAAGGGCTTCTACCTTCTTCAGTTCCGTTTTGTTATAGGTTTTCCATGCATTGGGTCTTTCCATAACTTGCCTCACTCCTGTTTTATAGCGTTCCGCTGGCCGGGAATCTCCATGTCATCCTGAACAGCGTGAGGGATCTTTCACTGGTGTCACCCTGAACAGCGCGAAGGATCTTTCTCCGCTCCATCTTATCATTCAGGCACCCGAATTTCAATCTTTCACCTGCTTTTCACATTCTGTTCTTCTGTTCTTGAACTATGGGAGTTATAGTAACCGTGGTAATCTGTACTTTCGGGAGGCTGATTGTATGTCCAGAATGATCGGAATCGACCTGGGAACCACGAATTCCTGCGTCGCTTTTATGGAAAACGGCCATGCCGTTGTAATACCGAATGCCGAAGGCAGCCGGACGACGCCGTCCGTCGTGGCGTTCACCAAATCAGGTGAGCGCCTCGTCGGGACCGCTGCCAAGCGCCAGGCTGTCACCAACGCATCCCGGACCTTTTCGTCCGTCAAGCGCGATATGGGATCGGATGCCCGCTTCAGCGTTGACGGCAAGCAGTATACACCCCAGGAAATCTCTGCCATGATTCTGCAGAAGCTCAAGGCCGATGCGGAAAGCTATATCGGGGAACCGGTCACCGATGCGGTAATCACGGTCCCGGCATATTTTTCCGACGCGCAGCGTCAGGCGACTAAGGACGCCGGGCTGATTGCCGGCCTCAACGTCCTGCGGATCATCAACGAGCCGACCTCTGCCGCCCTGGCATACGGTTTTGACAAGGGACAGCCCTGCAAGGTGATGGTCTACGACCTGGGCGGCGGCACCTTTGATGTCAGTATCCTGGATATCAACAGTGATACGATTGAGGTCCTCGCCACGGCCGGCAACAATCACCTCGGCGGGGATGACTTTGACCAGTGCATCGTCGGCTGGCTGCTGGAGCGATTCAGAGAGGAGCATAAGCTGGATCTCTCTAAAGATCCCATGGCCATGCAGCGTCTGTCTGAGGCAGCCGAGAAGGCCAAGATCGAGCTTTCCGCTTCCTCAGAGACGATGATTAACCTGCCTTTTCTCGCCCAGGGACCTTCTGGGCCCATGCATCTGGAAGCCACGCTGACCCGTGTCCGCTTCAACGAATTGACCGCCCACCTGGTTACTGCCACAAAAGGTCCGGTCCAGCAGGCGCTCCAGGATGCCGGGATCAGCGCGTCGGCACTCAACCGGGTGCTGCTCGTCGGCGGTTCCACCCGCATCCCTGCGGTTCAGGACGAGGTACGGAAGCTGACCGGCAAGGAGCCTTCCCGGGACATCAACCCGGATGAATGCGTCGCCATGGGCGCTTGCCTGCAGGGCGGCGTGCTCTCCGGGGCGATCAATTCCATTGTCCTGATCGACGTGACACCCCTGTCCCTGGGAATTGAGACCCTGGGGGATGTTTTCGCGAAGATCATCGACCGGAACACCCCCCTGCCCTGTCAGCACTCCCAGGTCTTCACCACCGCGGCCAATTTCCAGACCAGCGTAGAGATCAACGTCCTCCAGGGAGAGAGGGAGATTGCCTCCGCCAACAAGTCCCTCGGCAAATTCCGTCTCAACGGGATCCGCCGCGCCCTTCGCGGGATTCCGCAGATCGAAGTGACCTTTTCCATCGATACCAACGGGATCGTCCATGTCACCGCGAAGGATCTGGGGACCAACAGCACCCAGGATATCACGATCTCCGGTTCCGGCAACATGAGCCGGGAGGAGATCGACCGGGCCATCCGGGATGCACAGCGTTACGCGGCAGAAGATCGTCAGCGCAAACAGACGCAGCAGACGCGTGACGCGGCGGAAAGCATGCTGAACCAGGCTCGCAAGACAAGGAAAAAGCTGAAGGATGAAGACCGGTCGCGCCTCGATGCTTCCATCGCCGAGCTGGAAGATGCCCTGAAGGACGGAAACGAGCAGCGGATCCGTACCGCTTCGGAAGATATTGACCGGATCCTTCGCTCTGTCGGCACCTACACCTCCGCCCCGGAAGGCGGAAATGATGACGGCGCATACGACGCCTGAGGAGGCTGTCCATGTTCGGTTATATCGCTCCGGTGCTCTCCGTTCTGTCGGATGAGCAGAAGCAGCGCTACCGTTCCTTCTACTGCGGCGTCTGTCATGCGCTGCTGAAGCGCCATGGCCAGGCCCGGCGCATATCCCTCAGCAACGACATGACTTTCCTGGCCATGCTGCTCTCCTCCCTCTATGAACCGGAAACTGATTCTTTCGCTTCGCGCTGCAGTGTCCATCCGGTGAAGCAGCACACCTTTCTCTCCTCCCCGATGATCGATTTTGCCGCGGATATGAACGCCCTGCTGTTCTACTACAAGTGCGTGGACCAGCGAATGGATGACCGGTCCCTCCGGGGAAAAGCAGGTGAATCCCTTTTCAGGAAACCGCTGGAAAAGCTTCGGAAGGACTGGCCGCTGCAGACCGAAGACGTCGAAAAAGCCCTTTCGTCGCTCTGGGAGGAGGAGAAAAGACCGGATCCTGTTCCGGACATGCTCTGCAATCTTTCCGGGGAGATGCTCGGGTCTGTTTTCGTCCCGTTTCCGGAGGATCCCTGGTCAGGCGTCCTGCGGTCCCTCGGGGCCGGCCTCGGCCGTTTCATCTACTGGATGGATGCCTGGGAGGATTTCGATGCCGATCGGAAAAAAAGCCGTTTCAATCCGCTGACCCGGTACCGGGACAGGGCGGACTATGAGGACTTCTGCCGGGAGACGCTGGAACTCCTGATCGCGGAGGCTGTCGAATACTTTGAGGTTCTGCCCCTGGAGCAAGACTTGGATATCCTGAGGAACATCCTCTACAGCGGCGTCTGGCAGCGCTATACGCTGATCACGGAGAAAGCAAAGAGAAAGGAGGAAGCCCATGCCGAATGATCCCTTTACTGTTCTGGGTGTGAGTTCCTCTGCCACGGAAGATGAGATCAAGGCTGCTTACCGTAAGCTGGCAAAAAAATACCATCCGGACCTGAACCCGGGCGACAAGGTCGCTGAGCAGAAGATGCGGGAAGTAAACGATGCCTATACCCGCGCCTTGCAGATCAAAAAGACCGGCCGCGATCCTTCAGCCGATCAATTCGGTTCTGCGGGTTACGGTGGTTCCTCCGGTTACGGCGGTTATGGCGCTTACGGGAATCCCTTCAGTCAGGGAGGTTACTACGGCCGGGGTAGCGGATACAATGGCCAGAGCGGTCAGAGCGGCCAGAACGGAAACCCCTTCGGGGATTTCGGCTTTGGTTTTGATCCCTTCTCAGCTTTCTTCGGCGGTGCACAGTCCCAGCAGCAGACACAGTACCGTACCCGGGCCTACGCCAACCCGGAGCTGAAGACCGCAGAAAGCCATGTGCTCGCCAACCGCTACAACGATGCGATCAGCCTTCTGAACCGGATCCCGACGCATGACGCGGACTGGCATGCTTTGTATGCGAAGGCGGATCTGGGGCTCGGCAACCGGATCTCCGCGCTGGATCATGCACGGGCCGCGGTCCGGATGTCGCCCGGTGATGCGGATTATCAGGCGCTGCTGAACATGATCGAAGCCGGCCGGCAGACATACCGCCGCGCCCAGAGCAAAGGTTACGATTTCCGCACGGCCATCTGCTCCAATCCCTGCCTGACCTGCTGCGCTGCTAATATGCTTCTGAACTGCTGCCTCGGCGGCTGCGGCCGCTACGGTATGTGGTGCTGAGCAGCCGTCCAAATCTTCGATTTGGGTAACGGCTGCCATGCTACAGGAGTCCAAATCTTCGATTTGGGTAACGGCTGCCATGCTACAGGAACCCGCGATTGACGAGCGCTTGCGCGAAGTCAGAGCGGTTGTGACGATCGCAGAAAAGCAGCCGTCTTTCCGCTGCAGTCCAATGATTCCTCGAAAGGAGACTTTTATTATGACTTTCTGGCAAAAGATCAAAATGGGCCTTGCCCGTTTCATGGAAGGCCGCCACGGAGCCGACAACCTGGGGATGTTCACCTTGATCTCCGGTCTGGTCATCTCCCTTCTTTCTTCGTTTACAGGGATACCCCTGCTTTCCTTTATCGGCTTAGCGCTGTATGTCGTAACCCTTTTCCGGATGTTATCCCGGAATCAGGAAAAGCGCTTTGCCGAGAACCGGAAGTACATAGAGCTCACCTCCGGCTGGAAAAAGAAATCCTCCCAGTTCGTCAAGCGTATGAAGAACCGGAAGGATTACAAGTATTTCAAATGCCCCAACTGCAAAGTGCTTTTGCGGCTGAAGCGGGGCTGCGGAGAAAAGGAGATCACTTGCGTCCGCTGTCAGCACAAGTTTAAACAGAAAGCCTGATCAGCCTGCGTCACGCAGCAGTTCGGCTGCGCTCCTTGTCACAAAGTAGTTACGGTTGGTCTTGGTTGTCCGCTCAAGCAGTCCTTCATTAACCATCCGCCGGAGATAACCGGCGGTCGTGGAGGTAGACTGCAGGCCGGCCGCCTGGCCGATCTCGCGCACGGAAGGCTGTTTGCCCCGTTCCGTGGCAAAGGAGATCATATACTGCATGATCAGCAGACGTTTCTCCTGATTTCTCGGTTTACTGCTCTGCATATTCATCTTCCCTTCCTGTTGGCTGTCTTCCATTTTTCAATGCTTTCATCGTCGGCCCAGTCGTCCTGGCTGACCTTCCCGATGACGCGTCCGATGCAGCGCACCTCCGTGCCTTCGGAAAAGATGATCGGTTGATAGGCTGGGTTGTGGCTGTAAAGGCCGTCCCTGTGGTACTCCTTGATATAGCCGGTATCCCCGGTAACAAAGATTCCGATCTCCCCTTCCTGCAGCGATGCGGCATGCCGGACAAATACCAGGTCCCCGTCGCAATAGGTCGGCTCCATACTGTTGCCGTTGACCCGGATGATCTCGTCTGCGGTCTCCGTTACCGGATCGGCATACACATACACTTCTTCTCCCCGTGCTGCCTCCAGCGTTTCCCCTGGTCCGGCGGAAGCCGCCATGTCGTTCTGGTACAGGCGGATAACCCTGCGCGGGGGTTTTTTCATGCTTCCCTGCATATCATAGAGCATTTCCATCTCCCGCATGACGACCTGCCGGTTATAAGGATTCAGCGCTGCATACCGGCGGATCAGCTCGGAAGCTTCGTTGGTCTCCATCTGATTGCCCGGATCGATCCGGGCTGTTTCCTGAAGTCCGAAAAACTCATCCAGGGAAAGATCCAGCGCCCTGCAGATCACGGGCACGCTGCCGACATCCGGCCGGCTTCTTCCCGCCTCCCACGCACCAACGGCATTCTTTCCGACGCTGACAAGCGCGCCGAGCTCTTCCTGGCTCATCTTTTTGCTCCTTCGCTGCCGGCGGATCAGCTCTCCATAGGCGATACCGGCCTCGTTGGTCATCCCGTCAGAATTGGCTCTGGACATTCAATCTCCCCCTTTTTTGTACTGAACGGATTATAGCACAAGTATATTGTGTTTGTAAAGGGGCGTGCAATGAATTTGTGTTTTCTTGACTTGCGGATCCCGGATACATTATACTGAAGTATCGTGATTTGGAGGTGTTCCCGCATGTTTACACTGAAAGAAAAAAAGTTCCTGAAACTGCTTGATCTCACGCCGGAGGAGATCACGGGTCTTCTTGACCTGGCAGCGGATCTGAAGGAGAAGAAAAAAACCGGCGTGCCGCATGCCTGCTGTGCCGGAAAAAATATCGCCCTGATCTTTGAGAAAACGAGCACGCGCACTCGCTGCGCCTTTGAGGTCGCTGCTTATGACCTGGGAATGAACTGTACCTTTCTGGATCCCTCCGGGAGCCAGATAGGTAAAAAGGAAAGCATTGCCGATACAGCGCGGGTTCTGGGCCGTATGTTTGACGGGATTGAGTACCGGGGATACGGGCAGCAGGTCGTGGAGGACCTGTATCGTTATTCCGGAGTCCCGGTATGGAACGGCCTGACCAATGAGTTCCATCCTACCCAGATCCTGGCGGATTTCCTGACGATCCGGGAGCATTTCGGCACGCTGAAAGGCATCAAACTGGTCTACATGGGAGATGCCCGATACAACATGGGAAACTCGCTGATGGTTGGCTGCGCGAAAATGGGCATGCACTTCGTTGCCTGCGCGCCGGAAAAATACTGGCCCGGTTCTGAGCTGATCGCTGCCTGCCGGGATATTGCCGCAGATACCGGCGCTGTCCTGGAGTTTGAGTCTGATGTGGACAAAGCCGTAGAAGGCGCCCATGTGCTCTATACCGACGTCTGGGTTTCCATGGGTGAACCGGATAATGTCTGGGAAGAGCGTATCCGTGACCTGCTCCCCTACCGTATCACGGCGGATGTGATGAAAAAAGCCGGAAAGCAGTGCGTCTTTATGCACTGCCTCCCGTCTTTCCATGATCTGAACACATCCATCGGCCGATCCATCTTTGAAAAGTTCGGCATCGACTGTATGGAAGTGACGGATGAGGTTTTTGAAAGCCCCTCCTCCATCGTCTTCGACGAAGCCGAAAACCGTATGCATACCATCAAGGCTGTGATGGCTGCCACCCTGCAGTAAGAGCTTATTCAGCCGCTTCCCGGGATTCGGGCATCACGAGCGCTGCAATGATGTACGCCATAATACCGGAGCCACCCAATGCGCACACCAGCAGGAACGCCAGGCGGATCAGGGTGGGATCGGCATTCAGGTATTCGGCAATGCCGCCGCACACGCCGCAGATCTTCTTATTGGTATTGCTCTTGCACAGTTTCTTCATCGTTCTTTCCTCCTTATTCTCAGGGCGCTTTCTGCGTCACTCATCGTTTACGGGTTCTATTTTATCTGCCGTTTCTTGGAAAATAAGGGAAGAAAGATTAGAAAAAGATGAGAATAGTATAAGGGTACAAAAAAATCCGGATCGTAACGATCCGGATATCTATTTCGGTTCTTAGCCTCCGAACATGCTGATCAGGAATCCGGCTGCGATTGCGGATCCGATAACGCCGGCCACATTCGGGCCCATGGCATGCATCAGCAGGAAGTTGGAAGGATTGGCCTTCTGGCCTTCCCTCTGGGATACGCGGGCCGCCATCGGAACGGCAGACACGCCGGCGGAGCCGATCAGCGGATTGATTTTGCCGCCGCTCAGCTTGTACATCAGCTTGCCGACCATCAGGCCGCCGATCGTGCTGAAGGCGAAGGCGATCAGGCCCAGTACGACGATCTTGATCGTGTCGAGAGTTAGGAAGCGGGAGCCGACCATGGTCGCGCCGACGCTGATGCCCAGGAACAGGGTCACGATATTCATCAGGGCATTCTGCGCCACGTCACTCAGGCGCTCTGTCACACCGGTTTCCTTGAGCAGGTTGCCGAACATAAGGCAGCCGATCAGCGGAGCGGTGGAGGGCAGCAGCAGGACAATGAAGATCGTTACCACGATCGGGAACAGGATCTTCTCTGTCTTGGATACTTCACGTAGCTGCTCCATCTTGACGCTGCGTTCTTTCTCGGTGGTCAGCGCGCGCATGATCGGCGGCTGGATCATCGGGATCAGCGCCATGTAGCTGTAAGCTGCCACGGCGATCGGTCCGAGCAGCTCCGGGGCCAGTTTTGTCGTCGTCAGGATCGCTGTAGGACCGTCCGCGCCGCCGATGATACCGATGGAAGCGGACTGCTGCGCGTCAAATCCGAGCAGGTTTGCGCCGAAGAAGGCGAAGAACACGCCGAACTGCGCAGCCGCGCCCAGCAGCAGGCTCTTGGGATTGGAGATCAGCGGACCGAAGTCGGTCATCGCGCCGATTCCGATAAAGATCAAGCAGGGATAAAGGCCGGCCTTGACGCCGATATACAGGATATCGATCAGGCCGCCGTGGGCCATAATATGGCCGTAGCTATGGTAATACGGACTGGTGCTGTCCAGGAAGTTGTCCCACAGCTGCTGATGATACAGCGCGTCCGGAAGCGATCCGTCCGACGTCATGAAGACGGAGCTGACGTTAGCCAGCAGGCAGCCCACCGCGATACCGACCATCAGCAGCGGCTCATACTGCTTCTTGATGCCAAGATACAGCAGCACGCATGCGATGGCGATCATGACCAGGTTTCTCCATCCGTCAGGATTGCTGAAGAAACCGGCAAAACCGGATTCGGTGACCAGTTTTCCAAGGGATTCTAACATCTTTCTGTTCTCCTCCCTTATCCCAGAACGATGATCGGCGTTCCGGTATCAACTTTGGATCCGACGTCCACCAGTACCTGGACGACCGTCGCGTCGTGTGGCGCCATGATTTCATTCTCCATCTTCATGGCTTCCAGCACGGCCAGCACTTCGCCGCTCTTCACGGCCTTGTCGGCGGAGACGTTGATCTTCACCATGGTTCCGGGCATCGGGGAAACGACCTGTTCGCCGGCTACGGCGACAGGAGCAGCAGGCGCGGCAGGCGCAGCGGCAGGAGCGGTCGCAGGTGCGGCGGCAGCGGCAGGCGCTGCGGCGGGTGCCGGCGCATAGGCTTCATATTCATCCAGGATCATGGCTTCGCCCTGGTCCACTTCAACTTCGTAGGTTTTGCCCTTCAGCGTTACTTTATACTTCATCTTACTTAACCTCCTTGATGGATCTGAACCGGAGCTCATTCAGGGGTTTGCCCAGCTTGTCGGCCACGATGGCCATGATCATTGCCGCGTCACGCGGATCCGTATCGTAGATCTTGACGTCGCCGGCGCTGCCGGGAGCCAGTTTCTTCGGAGCCGTGGCAGCTGGAGCCGCTGCTTCGGCGGGTTTCGCTGCTTCTGTCTTGGCGGAAGATTTCTTCGACTGGGCCACCATGACCTTGCCAACAATGACGATCACTGTCATCAGCAGGGTCAGGCCGATAAAGACGACCAGATAGCCAAGGACAGCGTCCAGGAGATTGTCCCCGATTCCGAGAACTAAACGTTCTTTCATCTAAGCTGCCTCCTTACGCCTCTTCGATGGTATACTTGACGATCTTTTCGCGGTTTTCCTTGCGATACTTGAGGTAGTCTTCAGCCTGCTTCGGGAAGCAGATCCAGCTCATCAGGTCTTCTTCGCTCTCGGCCAGGTCTCCCAGGGCCTTCTTCGCGTTCTCGAAGTCCTCGCCGGTGCGCTTGCTGTCTTCGATCCGGCAGTCGATGGGCTTGCCGCCCTCGCCCAGGATCTTGGTCTGCAGTGCTTCGTCCACAGGAGCGGGTGCGATGCCGTATTCGCCCTTGAAGTAGTTCTTCACTTCGTTGGAGATGTTCTTGTAACGCTCGCCGACCAGCACATTGGTTACGGCCTGGTTTCCGACCATCTGGCTCAGCGGGGTCACCAGCGGCGGATAGCCCAGGTCCTTGCGGACCGCGGGGATCTCCAGCAGTGCCTCGTCGAACTTGTCCATGGCGTTCATGTCCTTCAGGTTGGCGATCATGTTGCTCAGCATGCCGCCGGGCACTTTGTATACCAGGGCCTGGCTGTCGGTCGCCATGCTCTTGGGATTGATCGTGCCGTTGTCGACGTACTTCTGCTTCACTGGCTTGAAGAAGTCGTTCACCTTATTGATGACCTTCTCGTCCAGTCCGGTCTCGATGCCGTATTGCTGGCAGGCATAGAACATGGTCTCGGTCGCAGCCTGGCTGGTACCGTTGGAGAAGCAGCTCGTAGCGGTATCGATCACGTCGACGCCGCTCTCGATGGCCTTTGTCAGGGTCATATAGGCCATACCGGTGGTGCAGTGTGTGTGCAGCACGACGGGCACATCGCCCACAGCATCCTTGATGCCCTTGATCAGGTGCTCGGCTTCGAAGGGGCTCATGGTACCGGCCATGTCCTTCAGGCACAGCGTGTCAAAACCCATCTTGACCAGGTCCTTGCACATCTCGACGTACTTCTCGACGGTGTGCACGGGGCTCTGGGTATAGCTGATGCAGCCGGAAGCCACGGTCCGGGGCGTCGCGTACTTCTTCACGGCGTCCAGGGCGGTACCCAGATTGCGGAAGTCGTTCAGCGCGTCGAAGATGCGGATCACATCGATGCCGTTCTTGATGCTCAGCTCGACGAACTTCTCGACCACGTCGTCATGATAGTGCTTGTAGCCCAGCAGGTTCTGGCCGCGCAGCAGCATCTGCAGGCGGGTGTTGGGCATGTTCTTGCGGATGTTCCGCAGCCGCTCGAAAGGATCCTCGTTCAGGTACCGCAGGCAGCTGTCGAACGTGGCGCCGCCCCAGCACTCCACAGAGTAGTATCCGGCCTTGTCCATTGTGGGCAGGATCTCCGCAAAGTCGGCATAGGGCAGCCGGGTGGCCATCAGGGATTGATTCGCGTCCCGCAGGACGGTTTCGGTGAACTGTACTTTTCTCATGAACCTTTCTCTCCGATCCGATTATGATTTTGAAATACATACAGGGCGAACTGCTTTCGGCCGCTGGTGGCGGTAATCCCGAAAGCGGTGAGATCAACCGAAAGGGAGCAATCTCTCCGGTGGAGAGTTGCGGCCTTTGAGGCTGCGGATGGCCCTAACAAGGGGGACGGTTCTGAACCGTCCCCTGTGTTTCAGTCATGCAGGTCAGCTTACAGCTGAGGACCGGCGGCGACCAGCGCCTTACCGGCTTCGTTGCTTTCATACTTGGCGAAGTTCTTGATGAACCGTCCGGCCAGGTCCTTGGCCTTGGCATCCCATTCGCTGGGATCCGCGTAGGTATCGCGGGGATCCAGGATGCCGGTGTCGACACCCTTCAGCTCCGTGGGAACCTCGAAGTTGAAGTACGGGATCTTCTTGGTGGGGGCGTTCAGGATGTCACCGTCCAGGATCGCATCGATGATGCCGCGGGTATCCTTGATGGAGATGCGCTTGCCGGTGCCGTTCCAGCCGGTGTTGACCAGGTAGGCCTTGGCGCCGCTCTTTTCCATCTTCTTGACCAGTTCCTCGGCATACTTGGTGGGATGCAGTTCGAGGAAGGCCTGACCGAAGCAGGCAGAGAAGGTGGGGGTAGGCTCGGTGATGCCGCGCTCGGTACCTGCCAGTTTGGCGGTAAAGCCGCTCAGGAAGTAGTACTTGGTCTGCTCGGGCGTCAATACGGAAACGGGCGGCAGGACGCCGAAGGCGTCAGCGCTCAGGAAAATCACGTTCTTGGCGTCGGGGCCGGCGGAAATGGGCCGCACCTTCTTGACGATCTTCTCGATGTGCTCGATCGGATAGCTCACGCGGGTGTTTTCCGTCACGCTCTTGTCGGCGAAGTCGATCTTACCGTCCTTGTCGACCGTCACGTTCTCCAGCAGGGCATCCCTGCGGATCGCGTTGTAGATGTCAGGCTCGCTGTCCTTGTCCAGGTTGATGACCTTGGCGTAGCAGCCGCCTTCGAAATTGAACACGCCGTTGTCATCCCAGCCGTGCTCGTCGTCGCCGATCAGCAGGCGCTTGGGGTCGGTGGACAGGGTGGTCTTGCCGGTGCCGCTCAGGCCGAAGAAGATGGCGGTATTCTCGCCGTTCATATCGGTGTTGGCGGAGCAGTGCATCGCAGCGATGCCCTTCAGCGGCAGGTAGTAGTTCATCATGGAGAACATACCCTTCTTCATCTCGCCGCCGTACCAGGTGTTCAGGATGACCTGCTCACGGCTGGTGATGTTGAAGGCAACCGCGGTCTCGCTGTTCAGGCCCATGGCCTTGTAGTCGTCGACCTTTGCCTTGCTCGCGGCATACACCACGAAGTCAGGCTCGAAGGAAGCCAGTTCCTCTTCCGTAGGCTGGATGAACATGTTCTTCACAAAGTGAGCCTGCCAGGCAACTTCCATGATGAAGCGGATCGCCATGCGGGTGTCCTTGTTCGCGCCGCAGAAAGCGTCCATCACGAACAGGCGCTTGCCGCTCAGCTGATTCTGCGCCAGTTTCTTCAGTTTCGCCCAGTTCTCTTCACTCAGCGGGTGGTTGTCGTTCTTGTATCCTTCGGTGGTCCACCAGACGGTATCCTTGGAGTTCTCGTCCATGACGATGTACTTGTCCTTGGGGCTCCGTCCGGTATAGATACCGGTCATCACGTTCATTGCGTCCAGCTCGGTCAGCTGGCCTTTGTCGAAACCGGTCAGCTCCGGCTTGTTTTCTTCTTCAAAAAGAACTTCGTAGGAAGGGTTATGAATGATCTCCGTTACTCCGGTAATCCCGTATTTGGTTAGATCGATGGCAGCCATGGGGCACCTCCTTAATACATTAGGGCCGCAGGGGTTTTTTATATCCCAACGTAACCCGATTTCTTCTATTCTATCTTTTTCCCCTATTTCCTGCTTCGTAACAAAAAAATAATAAATCAGCCCAACTCATCCTGAACATACCCCGCCAGGATATCCACAATTCTGGCGTTCTTCCCGCCGTTCGCCACGATTACATCCGCGTCGCTGACATAATTCCGGATATACCGGTCAAACATCGGCTTCACGCTGTTCAGGTACTGCTCGCCGATCCCCCGGATATCCCTTCCACGCTCCACGATATCCCGCTCGATCCGGCGCAGCAGGCAGATATCCGGTTCTACCTTCATATACAGCTTCAGGAACATCAGCTCCGTCAGCCGCTTGTCGTGGAAAGTGTGGATCCCTTCCAGGATCAGGATATCCTTCGGCAGGATGATCTCGTCCGGCTTGTCCGCGCGGCGATGATCCGAATAATCGTATGCCTTCCGGGTGATTCCTCCGCCCCTCAGCAGTTGCTGCACATCCTCCAGCAGCAGGTCATGGTCAAAGATATCCGGCTCGTCATAGTTCAGCATCACCCGCTGCTCAAACGTCAGGTCCGGATGGTCCCGGTAATAGGCGTCCTGTGCCAGTACCAGGCAGCGGTCGCTTCCCAGCCTTTCCTCCAGTGCATGGGCCAGTGTGGATTTTCCGCTTCCGCTGGCACCGCAGATTCCGATAAACAGCATGATTGATCCTTCCCTTCTTTAATGATTCCTGATCTGTTATTCTTCCGGTGCAGATGCCCGGATCTCATCCTTCGGTTCATCTATACCGTCCCCGCCGACGACCCGTGTCGCCGCTTCAGCATAACGTCGACAAACCGGGGATCAGACTGGCTCCCGCCTGCGGTGTGATAGTCCTCTCGTCGCTCATTTCCTCTTTGTTCCGCCTGACACGATGCCATCATGTTACACTATTACGGACATTCTGGCAATGTCGCTTTGAATAAGTTGACTTCCTTTTTTCTCACTGGTATATTATCTGTTTGTTACCCTTTGACCAATGAACGGAAAGGAAAACCCCCATGCACACTGAAGACCGCTCCAAACTGCTCGGCACGACGCCCATGGCGCGTCTGGTCCCGAAGATCAGCATACCTATTATGTTCTCCATGATGATCCAGGCGCTTTACAACGTGGTAGACAGCATCTTTGTCTCCCGTTTCGACCCCAACGGCCTCACCGCCGTTTCGCTTGCCGCACCTTTTCAGTTCCTGATGATTGCCCTGGCGACCGGTATGGGCACCGGTATCAACAGCCTGATCAGCCGCCGGCTTGGTGAAAGGAATCAGGAAGGTGCCCGCCGGGCCTCCTGGAACGGCCTCCTGATCGAGGTCTGCGGCAGCATCCTTTTCCTGCTCTTCGGCCTGATCCTGGCGCGCTCCATCATGGGGCTCGTGGTCTCCCCGAACCTGGCTAATTATGACAGTATTCTGAACATGGGAACTGATTACCTGCGGATCGTAACCATCTTCAGCATGGGGCTTTTCATGGCGATCTTCTGTGAGCGTATGCTCCAGGCGACCGGGAATTCCGTCCTCTCCATGATCGCCCAGTTGAGCGGCGCCCTGACCAATATCGTACTCGATCCGATCATGATCTTCGGTTATCTCGGTTTCCCGCGCATGGGCGTTTCCGGCGCCGCGATCGCCACCGTCACCGGGCAGTTTGTCTCCGCCTGTATGGGCTTTTGCCTCAATCAGCGGAAGAACCCGGAACTGCGCCTTAAGCTGAAGGAATTCATGGTCAACCGCTATGACCTGACCGGCATTTTCGCTGTCGGCCTCCCCAGTTCCATCATGGCTTCCATCGGATCCGTGATGAATGTCGGCATGAACGCGATCCTCTCCGGCTTTGCCGAGAGCAATGCTGCCCTGAATGTCATGGCTGTCTATTTTAAGCTCCAGTCCTTTATCTTCATGCCGGTCTTCGGTCTGTCCAACGGCATTGTCGCGATCCTCGCCTACAACTACGGTGCCCGGATTAAGAAACGCGTATATCAGTGTATCAGGGTGGCCCTGACCTGGGCCGGAACCATCATGCTCGTCGGCACGCTGATCTTCATGATCTTCCCGCGCCAGCTCATGTCGATTTTCGAATCCGATGCCGAAGCGGTGATCACTTCACAGATGACCAGCATCGGCGTTGTCGCCATGCGGATCATCGCGGCCAGCTTCCTCTTTGCGGCCGTGGGCATCACCCTGTCCACCGTCTTCCAGGCGGTCGGCAAGGGAACCTACAGCATGATCATCAGCATCTGCCGCCAGCTGGTCATTCTCCTGCCTGTCGCCTGGCTGATCGCGCAGCTCACAAACAACGTTTATGCCGTCTGGTGGTGCTTCCCCATCGCTGAGATCGCCGCCCTCTTCCTCTGCCTCTTCTTCTATCGCAAGTGCAACCGCGAAATGCTCTCGAAACTGTAGGAACAAAAGGAGTCGGTCCTTTTGTGTTAACCGATTCGTTTCCAAGGCATGACAAAAGACCCGGAAATCTGAACCGCTCCCCGTCAAGTGGACAGTGAAACAAAAAACAAAACGGGAGCAAGAAATCTCTGGTAGCCAACAAAGGTTGCCAGATTTTTTCTTTGGAGAATGCATGGCAAATAGCACGCTGCTGTCAGCCGGTCAAGGGCTTCGCAAGTGGCCTGCGGCCACCCTTGACCGGCTGTCATCAGTGTGCTGAAAGGTAGTCAAGGAGTGTCAGATAAATCTGCCCTCCTGGGCCAATTCTCACTTAAGCAGCAAAGTACATTTCGTGCTTTTCCATAGGAGTGAGTACACCAAGGTTCCGCTGGAGCCGTTCGGTATTGTAGTACTGAATGAAATCCTCAATCATAGCAACCAGGCTGGCCATGTCGGTGAAGCGTTTTCTGTAATACCGTTCCC
>CADBEB010000031.1 GCA_902793605.1 uncultured Eubacteriales bacterium | reverse complement strand
CGGACAGGCTCACGGCATCACAGTGACCGTCACCGACCCCGCATCCGGTGCAACCGTGAAGTACGGCACAGAGGCAGGCAGCTACACCCTCGATGCCAGTCCAAACCAGACCGAAGTTGGTGAAAAGACCGTCTACTATCAGGTGACGGCAGATAACTACACCACATACACTGGCAGTGCGAAAGTGACGATCACGGCACTCCCGACCTATGAGGTGATCTACAAAGTAGTCAACGGCACATGGTCGGATGACAGCACGACAGACAAGAAGGAGACCGTGCAAAGCGGCTCGAAGCCTGCCAGCGTGCCTACGGGAATGAAGGCTGCTTCCGGCTACACAGGCGGAGCATGGGACACAGACCCGGCAGGTGCGACCATCACGGAAGCGACGACATTCACTTATACCTTCACAGCCATACCGATCTATACCGTCACGGTTACCAATGACGGTCACGGGACCGGCAGTGCAGCGCCTGTCTCCGGCGCGGAAGGAACAGAGGTGACACTGAACGCAACACCTGCAGAAGGTTATGCGTTCAAGGAATGGCAGGTTGTATCCGGGAGCGTAACCGTTAAGGACAACAAGTTCACCATCGGTACGGCCAATGTGGAGATCAAGGCGGTCTTCGAACAGGCCGGTGATATGGAAGATGAAGTCATTGTTGAACCGGGTGCGCCGGCAGTATCTGGCACAAATATCGATGAAGTGGCTGCTGGCGTAGTCACTGCGGATGAAGTAGCTGCCGGTGTGAAGGTCTGGGTGGATATTTCCCCGCTGGCTGAAGCTGCTGTTCCGGCAGGGGACAAAGCCCTGGCGAATCAGGCGATGCAGGGTTTCGGCGGCACCGCGGGAGCATGGATCGACATGAGCATGTTCAAACAGGTTGCCGGACAGAGCAAAACGGCAGTTCATCAGACAGCGACGGCTTTCCGGTTTTCAATGAAGGTTCCGGATTCTCTGAAGAAGGCAGGGCGTACTTTCTGGCTGCTGCGGCTGCACGACGACAAAGCGGATATTCTTGCCACCACCAAGGGGGATACGCTGAGCGGAGAAACCGATCTGTTCTCCACCTACCTGATTGCCTACAAAGATGCTGAAACGCCGACCCCGACACCCAAACCCGTACCAAAAACAGGTGATCAGGATCATCCGGGATTATGGATTCTCCTGATGCTGATCGGCATTGCCGGGCTGATGGTGATAGGAACACTGAAAGTTTCCCGGAAGAGAAAGTAAGCGTATGCCTTATTACCCTGAGAGAAAGCTGGAGCCATCCGGCGAAAAGCAGCGGAACACAACAGCGGCGGAGAAGCGTAACAGGCTTCTCCGCCTGTCTGTCGCTGCCTTTTTCTCCCTGCTGGTTCTTTATGGAGCGATCCGGCTGTTCCGGTACCAGTCGGAACTGAATGACTCCAGAAAAACCACGGCGGAACTTCGTCGGATTCAGAACCTGGAAGAAATCAAAACAGAATCGACTGATTTACCTGTACCGAAGGAAACGGTGACTGCCGCCGCGGTTTCTCCCGTACCCGCCGCCACGACAATCCCTTCACCCGAAGCATCCAGCGATAGGCTGGAAGCGGTTTCCTATCCGGACAATCCGGAGTGGAAGGTCAGTGAACGATTTCGGAAACTGCGCAAAAAAGGGAAATACATCATCGGCTGGCTGAACTTTGACGAGGTGGATGAGGCGGTTTGCCAGAAGGATAATACTTATTTTCTGAACCATGACGCCACAGGAAAGAGAAACAGCAACGGAGCGATCTTCCTGGATTCCGGAGTGCCCCTGATGACACGTCCGTACACGCTATTCCTGTACGGGCATAACATGAAAAGCGGGAACATGTTCGGCAGGCTGAAGAAGTATAAGGAAAGCGGCTATTTCTATAAGCACCGTATCATCACTTTTGATACCCTGTACGAAGATGGACAGTATGCCGTATTTGCGGTAATGGAAATGGATACAACCCCGGGAACCGCGCGCTGGTATGATCTCTGGTCCCTGGCTGCTGACAGCTATGCGGAACGGGAAGAGGCGATCCGGACATTGGAAAGGCGGTCTGTGATCAGCAGCGCTCTGGATGTGCAAGCGGATGATCAGATCCTTTTGCTTGTAACCTGCCTGGACGGAGATACAGAAAGATTGGTCGTTGCTGCCCGCAGACTGAGAGAAGGAGAACAAACAAATCAGCTTAATATGAAGAAACAGTCCAATGGAAATCATTGACCCATCGGACTGTGATTTATCTGAGAGGAATTTTCAGGACTCAATCAACGTAAATCAGTTCTTCGAAGATGATCTCTTCAACCTGAGCTTTGCAGGTGTTCATGATTCCGATCCACCTCAAGGTATTTGTGGCTTTCAGCGTTTCTGTTACACCGGCGGTCGCAGCAAGCGCCGGGAGAATGGTATCCAACCGTTCCTGGGCAGCTCTGTCTGTTTCATACAGGTGATCATACAGAGTTCCGGCCAGGATCATTCTGGTATAAAGCCCTGAACGGTTCTCCTCAAGGTATGCTTTGCGGAGCCGACCGTACAGACCAAGAGGCTTCTGTTGACATTCCGGGATTTCCCAATCCGGGATAAAGTAATCTCCTTCTTTGCGGTACTGGATGTTCATGCGTTTTCCCCTCCTTTGATTCCGTTCAGTGTAGTAGTGATCAGGGCGATATCCTCAAGCAGTTCATCGCTGGGTTGTACGCCAGTGCTGATCTGCTTCAGTTCCTCCAGGACTTCAGCGAGAGAATCTTTCAGCGCTTTGTATACCCGGGGATTCGGCTGCACGGTGATCGTTCTGTCCATGCATTTCCGATAGCAGTATTCCTGTTTGGGCAGGCCGGACAGGGCGACGGCCCTGTTCAGCTGCTCCTGTTCTTCAGGAGATACCCGGAATCCGACCGTGATATTCCTGAAACGATTGTGCCTGTCCCGATTCTTAGCTGACATTGCGTTTTTCCTCCTTTTCGATTTCTGCCATTTCCTCATCCAGTTGATTGACCATTTCCGTCTGCTGGGAAGGGAACATGTGCGCGTACCGGAGCGTGATATAAATCGTTTCATGCCCAACCCTTTTGGCGATGGCGACTGCCGGAATCCCTTTGTTGATCAGGAGCGAGATGTGGCTGTGGCGTAGATCATGGATTCTGATCCGCTTGATGCCAGCCGCTGCCGATCCGCGGTTCATCTCATGGTGCAGGTAGCTCATCGTGACCGGGAAGATCCGATCCTTCTTTTTGACTCCGTAGAGCATATTCAGGTAATCCTGCATCTCTTCGCAAAGCCGCTGCGGCATCCTGACAATCCGGTTGCTGTTCTTCGTTTTGGGAGTGGTGATCACATCCTCCTTGTGAGAGCGGTGGTAGGTTTTATTGATCCTGACCGTTCCCTTCTCGAAGTCGAAGTCAGCCGGCGTCAGCGCCAGGAGTTCCCCCTCGCGGAGCCCGCACCAGTACAGCATCTCGAAGGCATAGTACGAGAGCGGTTTATCCATAATGGCTTCCGCGAATTTCAGGTACTCCTCCTTCGTCCAGAAGAGCATTTCGTCGCTTTCCTTACATCCGATGGGACCGACGATGGAGGCTGGATTGCGCTTCAGGCCGTAATGCCTGACCGCGTGGTTCAGAATAGCGACCATCTGATTGTGGATGCTTTTCAGGTAGGTATCGGAATAAGGCTTCTTGCACTTATCCCGGAAGGCTAGCAACTCATTCTGCCAGGCGATGATATCCTTGGTGTCGATCTCGCTGATGATCCGCTTCCCGAAGGCCGGGATCAGCTTCTTCCGGATCATGTTTTCCTTGGTCTCCCAGGTGCTTGCCTTCAGGCGGGGACGGATATCCTTTTCATACAGTTCGCAGAAGGCCGCAAAGGTCATATCCAGATCCGCGGCGCTCTGCAGTTTGAAGCTGCGTTCCCAGTCCTGGGCTTCCTTCTTGGATTTGAAGCCGCGCTTGCACTTCTGGTGCTGGTCGCCCTTCCAGTCGTCATACCTGATCATGACGTACCAGGTATTGTTTTTCTCATTCTTATGAACCGACATATTCGGTTTCCTCCTTTCCTTCGATTCCGAATCTTTTCCGGAAGTATTCCCGGTTGACACGTCCGGCGATCGTGGCATACCCGAGCTTTTTCAGTTCATCGTTCAATTGCCGGATGACGCGGTAGGCAAAGGGTCTGGATACATCCAGTTCCGTCACCACCTCGTCTACTCTCATGAAATCGCTCTTCATCATTCATCGTCCCTTCCCGCGATATCGTTTGGCTTCCGGCCCGATGGCTTTCAGCACTGAGCATCGATTTCCGCAATTAAGCATAATAGCTTAATTACGCTTCATATTATATTAAGCATATCAGCTTATGTCAAGTGGCTTTGGCATATAAACTTAAATATTTTTGCTAAATTTATCTTGCGGGACTTAAACATGTTTGCTATAATTCACCTATAAGATCATTTCGACGAGGTGATATCGTGGCAACAGGTGAACGAATCCGGTTTTTCCGGACATTACGGGGGATGACACAGAAGTATCTGGGACTTATGCTGGGATTTCCGGACAATTCTGCAGATGTGCGCATGGCGCAATATGAATGTGAGGATCGGACGCCTAAGGCAGATCTGACTGCTGCGATGGCAGAAGCGTTGGATATTTCTCCGAAAGCAATCGCTGTTCCGGATATTGATTCCATGGACGGGCTGATGCACACGCTGTTTGCATTGGAGGATCGGAAACTGATCCAAATCCTGAATGCTGACGGTCTGATCTGTCTCCGTGCTGACATTTCCGAAGGCGGAGTAAAAGCAGCGGAACTGGATGCGCGGCTGATGTCCTGGTCGGAAGAAAGAGAGAAGCTCAGGGCCGGAGAAATCACGAAAGAAGAGTACGATCAGTGGCGTTACCATTACCCGGCCTTCGATGACAGCATGATCAAGGCAAAGATCCCTCCGGATATTCAGCCGGATACGCAGGGACCGAAGAAACGAGGCCGGAAGCCGAAAAAGGCATGAACACATAAAGAGACCCTCCGTCGCGGATTCTCATCCACAGCGGAGGGTCAGTTTTATAGAAACAATCTGTTTGACGATAACCTTTTCCGTTACACCCCACAACCACTCGGAAACGAGGCAACAATCTTTATCCGGAAAAATGTTATCATTCTGTTATCAAAGCCACTTTCGGGAGGGCCGGATACGTTAATCCATAAGGGGATACAGGTTTCCGGACATTATTCCCACTCAATACTTGCCGGAGGCTTGGTGGTGACGTCCAGGACAACACGGGAGGCGTGGGGAACCTCGTTGACGATGCGCGCAGAAACGCGGGCAATGAGGTCATAGGGGAGGCGGGCCCAGTCCGCGGTCATGAAGTCATCCGTTGTGACGGCACGGAGGGCGATGGTATAGTCATAGGTGCGTTCGTCCCCCATGACGCCGACGCTCTGGATGCCGGTGAGGACGGTGAAATACTGATTGACATGGCGGTCAAGCCCGGCGGCAGCGATCTCCTCCCGGAAAATGGCATCGCTCTCGCGGACGATCTCCGCCTTTTCCGGGGTGACTTCCCCGATGATCCGGATGGCCAGGCCGGGGCCGGGGAAAGGCTGGCGCCAGACCAGCTCCCGCGGGAGGCCGAGGGCTTCGCCCAGGGCACGGACTTCATCCTTGAAGAGCATACGCAAGGGCTCGATAAGCTCGGTAAAGCCAAGCTCCTTCGGAAGGCCGCCGACATTATGATGGCTCTTGATGACGGCGGCATTGGTCGCCTGGCCGCTCTCGATCACATCCGGATAGATGGTGCCCTGGGCGAAGTAGTCCATTTTGCCAAGCGCGGCGGCTTCCTGCTTGAAGACCTCGATGAAATCCCGGCCGATGATATGGCGCTTTTCCTCCGGCTCGGTGACACCCTTCAGATCGTCAAAGAAGCGCCGGGAGGCATCCGCACGGATGAAGCGGACCGGGAAGAGATGACTGAAGACGTGGCAGACCTGCCCGCTCTCCCCTTTCCGGAGGAGACCGTGATCCACGAAGACGCAGGTGAGACGCTTGCCGATGGCCCGGTGGATGAGGGCAGCGACGACCGAGGAATCCACTCCGCCGGAAAGGGCGAGGAGAACGGTGCCGGTTTCACCGACAGTTTCCCGAATCTGCCGGACGGCCGTATCGGCAAAGGCGTTCATGGTCCAGGAACCTGAACAGCCGCAGTAACGGAAGAGGAAATTGCGGATCAGCATGCCGCCTTCCTCAGTATGGGTAACCTCGGGATGGAACTGGACGCCGCAGATCTTCCTTTCCTCATTGACCATGGCGGCGACGGGACAGTTATCCGTTTCCGCGATAACGCGGAAGCCGGGCGGGCAGGAAGCAATCTGCCAGGTATGGCTCATCCAGCAGGAAGAAGCTTCCTTCATGCCGCCGAAAAGACCGGAACGGTCGGTCATGCGGACGGTAACCCGGCCGTATTCCCGTTCCTTCGCGCGCTCGACCGTACCACCCAGGAGGTGGGCGGTCATCTGCATGCCGTAGCAGATGCCGAGAATCGGGATACCGGCTTCATAGAGCGCCGGATCGATCATCGGGGCGGAAGGATCCTGCACGGTCGAAGGGCCGCCGGAGAGAATGACGCCGGCGGGTTTCCGGGCCAGAAGATCAGAAAGGGAGATGGTCCAGGGGACCACCTCCGAATAGACATGGCATTCGCGGACGCGGCGGGCGATGAGCTGGGTGTACTGGCCGCCAAAGTCGAGAATCAGGATGAGTTCTTGCTTCATTGTTGTCTCCATTGGCACAGGATGAAAACGGGGGAGATCCCTCGACAAGCTCGGGATGACACCGGGGGAGAATCAGACTCCACTGTCTCCGTAGTTAGCGAGGACGCGGGCGGAGGGATCATCCACATCGCAGCCGGGCCAGGTTTTGTTGGGCATCCAGAAATCGGGGATCATGTGCGCCTGGCCCGGATAGTACTGCTCGAAGAGCTCCCGGTAGAGGAGGGACTCCTTCGTAAAGGGCCGGCAATAATCGTATTTCGATGCCTTCTCCTCAAATTCCTTGTCGGTATAGGTCTTTTCCGCATACGCCTTCAGATCGTTGACCATGCTGTGGCCGACGGCGTCGGAGAAGGCAGCCTTCTGGCGCCAGAGGATCTCGTCCGGCAGGATATGATCCTCCGCAAAGGCTTTGCGGATCAGGTACTTGCCCATGTTGTGGGTGTTCATCTTCAGCTCCGGATCGATGCTCATGGCGTAGCGGACAAACTTCAGATCGCCGAAGGGAACGCGGGCTTCCAGGGAGTTGACGGAAATGCAGCGGTCGGCGCGGAGAACGTCGTAGACGTGCAGTTCGCGGATACGTTTCTCGGCCTCCTCCTGGAAAGCGGCGGCGGAAGGCGCAAAGTCCGTATACTTATAGCCGAAGAGCTCATCGGAGATCTCGCCGGTGAGGAGGACGCGGATATCTGTGTTCTCATGGATCCACTTGCAGACGAGATACATGCCGATGGAGGCCCGGATGGTTGTGATATCCCAGGTGCCGAGCAGCTCGACAACCGTCGGGAGCGCTTCGATGACATCCTTCTCGCTGATGATGACTTCGGTGTGATCGGAGCCGATATAATCCGCGACCATGCGGGCGTACTTCAGGTCGATGGCGTCGATATCCATGCCGATGGCGAAGGTGCGGATCGGCTTGTCCAGCATTTTCTGCGCGATGGCGCAGACGAGGGAGGAATCCAGGCCGCCGGAGAGCAGGAAGCCGACCGGCGCGTCCGCGTCCAGGCGTTTCCCGACGCCGTCCATCAGGAGGCGGCGGAGTTTGGCGCAGACATCCTCTTCCGTTTTCATGGTGAAGTATCCGACGTAGGCCGGGTCCGCATACTGGATGAACTTTCCGTCGATCCAGTAATGCCCGGGCGGGAAGGGCAGGATCTTCTCACACATGCCGATGAGGTTTTTGGGCTCGCTGGCAAAAGCGATGCCGCCGTCCACGGTCTGCCCGTAATAGAGGGGGCGGATGCCGATCGGATCCCGGGCGGCGATGAGCTTGCCCTGGCGTCCGTCATAAAGGATGAGGGCGAATTCCGCGTCCAGGGTCTTAAACATTTCCACACCGTATTCCCGGTAGAGCGGGAGCAGGATCTCGCAGTCACACTCGCTCTTCAGGTCGTAGGTTTCCATCAGGCGGGCGCGCAGAGGACGGAAGCCGTACAGCTCGCCGTTGCAGACGACATAATCGTCCTCCAGGCGGAATGGCTGCATGCCCTCCTCGTGCAGGCCCATGATAGCCAGGCGGTGGAATCCCAGGACGCCGCCGGGGATATCCACCATGCGGCTCATATCCGGGCCGCGGGAGATGGTACGGTCAAAACAGGTCTTGATGAGGTCCCGAGGGAACCGGGAGCCGGTCAGGCCGAAAATGGAACACATAAAGGATCGCCTCCTGAATCATTGTAGGTGGTTAATCAAGGCAATCCTCCGGATTAGCTAAGCAGGCGAGATACGCCGGCATTTAATCATCCCCTTTAATAATTAAGGCAAGGGATCCTTTCCAGGACGCCCTTGCCTTGTTGGTGGGTATGGTAACATCCCGACTTCCGGTTGTCAAGGAGAGGAACACTGGGAAGCGGTGCGAATACAAAGGGAAAACAATCCGGATGCTTGACAGTGTTGGAGACGGGTGATAGGATACGCCCATCAGGGCAAGGGTGTCGTGCTGAACGATGCACCTTGCCCCTTCTTATTTCAAGGAGGTCAGGACCATGAGCAAGTACACGAAGGAAGACATCATCCGCCTGGTAAAGGAAGACGATGTGGAGTTCATCCGCATGCAGTTCACCGACATCTTTGGCCAGCTGAAGAACGTGGCGATCACCGCCAGCCAGATCGAGAAAGCGGTCAACAATGAGATCATGATCGACGGGAGCAGCATTGAGGGCTTCGTTCGCATCAATGAAAGCGATCAGTACCTGCATCCCGACCTCGACACGTTCACGATCCTGCCTTGGCGACCGCAGCACGGGAAGGTCGCGCGGTTGATCTGCGACGTCTACAACCCGGACGGAACGCCGTTCGCCGGCGATCCCCGCGGCGTGCTGAAGAAGGTGCTGGCCCGGGCGGCCGAGATGGGCTACAGCTTCAACGTCGGACCGGAGTGCGAGTTCTTCCTGTTCCAGATGGACGAAGAAGGCCATCCGACGACGACCACATCCGATGAAGCGGGATACTTCGACCTGGGACCGCTGGACCACGGCGAGAGCACCCGGCGCGAGATCTGCATGGCGCTGGAACAGATGGGTTTCGAGATCGAAGCCAGTCACCACGAAGTGGCCGCGGGACAGCATGAGATCGACTTCAAATATGCCGACGCACTGACGGCGGCGGACAACATCATGACCTTCAAGCTGGCGGTGAAAACGCTGGCGCAGAAGAACGGCCTGCACGCGACGTTCATGCCCAAGCCGGTGTTCGGCATCAACGGCAGCGGCATGCACACCAACATGAGCCTGTTCAAGGACGGGAAGAACGTATTCGCCGATCCGGGCGACAAGCGCGGACTGAGCAAGGAAGCATATTCCTTCATCGCGGGCATCCTGACCCACATCCGCGGTATGGCAGCGGTCACCAACCCGCTGGTCAACAGCTACAAACGGCTGGTGCCCGGTTATGAGGCTCCCTGCTATCTGGCCTGGAGCGCGAGTAACCGCAGCGCGCTGATCCGTATTCCGGCCGCCCGCGGTATGGGCACACGCGTGGAGCTGCGCTGCCCGGATCCGAGCTGCAACCCCTACCTGAACATGGCAGTGTGCCTGGCCGCCGGCCTGGACGGCATTGAGAAGGGCATGGTCCCGCCGGACGAGATCACGGAGAACATTTTCGCGATGGACGCCGCGACCCGCGAAGCCAAGGGGATCAAGTCCCTGCCCGGCAACCTGAAGGAAGCGGTCGAGTGCCTGAAAGAGGACAAGGTGATCTGCTCCGCGCTGGGTGAGCATGTGCTGTCGCAGTATGTGGAAGGCAAGGAGAAGGAATGGGACGCGTACCGGACGCACGTAAGCCAGTGGGAGATTGAACGGTATATCGTCTTGTATTAATTCACAATTCAGAATTCACAATTCAGAATTAAACAGTGTATTGGCATAAAGCTCTGGCTTTGCTTATCGGTCATAGCAATGACTGACAGAGATTCGGTTTGATGAATCATGAATTATGAATTAAACAAAAGGGGGAAGGCTGCGTGGCGCGAATGATCATCGCCGGGGCGTCCGAGACAAACCGCGATCAGATGTCCAGGCTGCTGGCCTCCTCCGGTTTTTCCGTGTACCGGTGCTGCGCATCGGCGAGCAGTCTGCGGCGGGCACTGTCCGAGAGTGACGACAGTATCATCATTTACATCGGTATCATCCCGGACTGTACACCCGATGAACTGATCCTGGATTACGGCAGCCGGATCCAGGTCCTGTGGATCGCCAGACAGAACGTACTGGAAAGCTGCGATTCACCGGAGATCTTCCGGCTGACCCTTCCGACCTCGGGACAGACCATCCTCGGCGCACTGGAGATGCTGAACCAGCTGCACCGGCGGCAGATGCCCCGGAGGACAGGCGCGGATAAAGAACTGGTGGAAGAGGCCAAAAGCATCCTGATGAAGCAATTGCATATCACGGAGCCGGAGGCGCATCACCTGCTGCAGAAGCAGGCGATGGACCACGGCATGAAGATGACGGAATATGCGGGAAGAATAGTGAAACGGGGGCCGTAACATGGGCGACCGACAATATCCCCTCTATCGGGAGGAACTTGAACACGAAAGCTGCGGCGTAGGCGCGGTGGTGGACCTGAACGGCAGGGCAACCCACCGGACGGTGGACCAGGCACTGTGCATCGTGGAGCGCCTGGCACACCGGGCGGGAAGCGACGCACAGGGGACCACGGGCGACGGCGTCGGCATCATGACCCAGCTGCCGCACGCGCTGTTCGCGGCGTGGGCCCGGGAAGAAGGGGTTACGCTCGGCAACGCCGGAGATTACGGCGTGGGCATGTTCTTCCTGCCGGAGGACGAGGTCGGAGCACAGAATACGGTCAGGATCTTTGAACAGCTGGCGGAATCCGAAGGGATCCCGGTGATCGGATGGCGGGAGGTTCCCTGCCATCCGGCCCAGCTGGGCGCGGGCGCGCGGCGGACGATGCCGCGCATCCGCCAGTGTTTTCTCAGAAGGCCGAAGGAGGCAGCTGCCGGCCAGGAATTTGACCGGCGGCTTTATGTTTTACGGCGGGTCTTTGAACACCAGAATACGGATACCTACGTCTGCTCCCTGAGCTGCCGGACGATCGTGTACAAGGGCATGATGCTGGTGAGCCAGCTGCGGTCCTTCTACGACGACCTGCAGGATGTGCGCTATGTGAGCCAGATGGCGATGGTGCATTCCCGCTTCTCGACGAACACCTTTCCCTCCTGGAGCAAGGCGCATCCCCAGCGGATGCTGCTGCACAACGGGGAGATCAACACCATCCGCGGGAACCACGACCGCATGAAGGCCCGGGAAGAAACGATGCGGTCCGGGGTGATGGGCGGCGAGATGAAGCGCGTGCTGCCGGTGGTGGATCCGGACGGCAGTGACAGCCAGATGCTGGATAACACGCTGGAATTCCTGGCGATGAACGGATTCCCGCTGCCTCTGGCCGGGATGATCCTGCTGCCCGAACCGTGGCAGGGTATGCGTACCGGTACGCCGTGGCGGGATCTGTACCGCTATTACGCGACGATGATGGAACCGTGGGACGGGCCCGCGGCGATCCTCTACTCCGACGGTGACACGGTCTGCGCGTCGCTGGACCGGAACGGCCTGCGGCCGCTGCGCTGCGCGCTGACGGACGACCGGCGGCTGATCCTCTCTTCCGAGGCGGGGGTGCTGTTCGAGGAGAACGCGCACATTCTGCGGCGGTGGAAGCTGAAGGCCGGGGATGTGCTGGAGGCGGACCTGAGGACCGGAAGACTGACAGAGAGTGAAGAACTGAAGACCCGTTTCGCCGGCGAGCATCCCTATACGGAGTGGATGCAGAAGCTGGTGCGGCTGGAAGACCTGCCTGAAGCAAAGGAAACGGCAGAAGAACTGCCGGATGAAGAACGCGGCAGGTTGTGCAGGGCGTTCCGTTACACATGGGAGGACCTGCAGGACGTCGTGCTGCCGATGGCGGAGAAGGGGACGGAACCCATCGTATCAATGGGCGCGGATGTGCCCGTGGCAGCGCTGTCGAAGACTCATCCCTCCCTGTACGACTATTTCCGGCAGCGGTTTGCCCAGGTAACGAACCCGCCGATCGACGCGCTGCGGGAAGAGGTCAAAACGGACTGCAGCATCTACGTTGGCGATGACGGGAACCTGCTGGAGCACGAGGCAGGGAACAGCTGTGTGCTGGAACTGCCCTCACCGGTGCTGACGGAAAAAGAACTGGAACGGATCCGGCAGATGGAGCACCCGGACTTCTCCGTGCGGACGGTTTCACTGCTTTACGACAAGCGCGGGAGCCTGCGGGACGCGCTGGGAAGATTCTTCGACGTATGCGACCAGGCGTGCCGCGACCGGATCAACATCCTGATCCTTTCCGACCGTGGTGTCGGGAAAGGAACGATAGCAATTCCCTCATTGCTGGCGGTTTCCGCGCTGGAGCAGCACCTGATCCATATCAAAAAGCGGACGGCTGTCTCCGTGATCCTGGAGAGCGGGGAACCGCGGGACGTGCACCAGCTGGCGATGCTGATCGCCTTCGGCGCGCGGGCGGTGAACCCGTATCTCGCGCATGCCTGCGTACGGGCGATGTGCCGGGACGGGCAGATCAGCAAGAATCCGGAAGACGCGATCCGCGACTACAACAAGGCATTGACCGCGGGGGTACTGAAGATCGCCTCCAAGATGGGTGTATCGGTGCTGCAGGCATACCAGAGCGCACAGCTGTTTGAAGCCGTCGGCCTGAATCGAGGCTTTGTGGATACCTACTTCACAAATACCCCTTGCTCGCTGGGCGGAACGGACCTGAACCGGGTAGAGGCAGACAGCCGCTTCCATCATGATGCGGCGTTCGCACAGAATACGGCGGAAGGCCTGCCAAGCATCGGGTCGCACAAATACCGGCGGGGAGAAGGTGCGGAAGAGCACCTCTACAGCCCGGAGACGATCCATCTGCTCCAGCAGGCGGTATGGACGGACGACCGGGCAACCTTCGACCGATACGCCGCGCAGATCGAAAACGAGGGCCCGCGGACAATCCGGTCGATGCTCTCGTTCCGGTACGACGCCTGCCGGGAGATCCCGACGGACGAAGTGGAACCGGCGGAGGAGATCGTGAAACGCTTCCGGACCGGTGCAATGAGCTACGGCTCCATCTCACAGGAAGCACACGAATGCATGGCCAGGGCCATGAACCGGCTGGGCGGCCGGTCCAACAGCGGCGAAGGCGGCGAACTGCCGGAACGCTTCGGCACTGAGCTGAACTCCGCGATCAAGCAGGTGGCGAGCGGCCGCTTCGGCGTGACCCGTGAATACCTGCTAAGCGCGAAAGAAATCCAGATCAAGATGGCGCAAGGCGCGAAACCCGGCGAGGGCGGACACCTGCCCGGCGCGAAGGTAACCGACAGCGTGGCGAAGACCCGCTGCTCCACCCCGGGGATCAGCCTGATCTCTCCGCCACCGCACCACGATATCTACTCCATCGAAGATCTGGCGGAACTGATCTACGACCTGCAGTGTGCGAACGAGGACGCGAAGGTGACCGTGAAGCTGGTCTCCTCCGCGGGCGTCGGGACGATCGCCAGCGGCGTGGCCAAGGCCGGCGCCGGCGGCATCCTGATCTCCGGCGGGGAAGGCGGCACCGGTGCGGCACCCATGAGCAGCGTGCATCATGCGGGACTGCCATGGGAGATCGGTCTGGCGGAAGCACACCAGGTACTGTGCCGCAACCGGCTGAGGCAGACGGTGACGCTGGAAACAGACGGAAAGCTGATGACCGGCCACGACGTGATGGTCGCACTGCTGCTGGGCGCGGAGCAGTTCGGCTTCGCGACGGCGCCGCTGGTCACGATGGGCTGCCGGATGATGCGCGTATGCCAGCTGGGCACGTGCCCCTTCGGCATCGCGACTCAGAATCCGGAACTGCGCAAGCGGTTCAAGGGAAAACCTGAATATGTGGAGCGATTCATGCTCTTTATCGCGGAGCAGATGCGCGGGATCATGGCAAAACTCGGCGCGCGCACGGTGAACGAACTGGTCGGGCGCAGCGACCTGCTGACCATGAAGGACAGCGCCGTGATGAACTTGTCCGACCTGACCGGGTTTGCGCGGAACGTTTACTTCCAGCCGTCGGCAAAGCATGACTTCCACCTGTCGGAACGGGCGGACGCGCGCTTGTTCCAGGACCATGTACAGCTGATGACGACGGACCGGGCCTTTGGCACGATGCTGAATGGCGACCGGCAGATCCAGGCCCAGGGCTGCGGCGGACAGTCTTTCGGCGCCTTCCTGCCCCGGGGGCAGAAGATCACGCTGTTCGGCGTGGCAAACGACTACCTGGGCAAAGGTCTTTCCGGCGGTACGCTGGCGGTATGCCCGCCTGTGGACAGCGTCTGGAAGGCAGAGGACACCCTGATCGGCAACGTGGCGCTGTACGGCGCGACAAGCGGATACGCCTTCGTAGCAGGAATGGCCGGCGAACGCTTCGCGGTGCGCAATTCCGGCGCGAACGCGGTCGTGGAAGGCGTGGGAGACCACGGATGCGAATACATGACCGGCGGCCGGGTGGCGGTACTGGGACCGGTGGGCGATAACTTTGCAGCGGGGATGAGCGGCGGCGTAGCCTGGGTGCTGGATGAAAACGGAACACTGCAGGGCCGGCTGAACCCGGTACACGTAAAACTGTACCCGGTGGAAGGAGAACAGAAGGACAAATTGTACCGGCTGCTGGAGATGCATGTGAAAGCGACAGGGTCAGCGAAAGCAGGAGAGATCCTGGCGAACTTTGAGGCATACCTGCCGAAGTTCAGTGCCGTGATCTCCGACGAGTACCTGGCGTGGATGAAGGACAGGAGGTGAGCGTATGGGCAGCGCAACAGGATTCCTGGAGACAATCCGGACAGAGAATCCCTACCGGAGCGAGGCGGTGCGGCTTTGCGACTTCGAAGACCTGCATACGGGACAGGGCGAAGACGCGCGGCGTGCGCAGGCTTCCCGGTGCATGAACTGCGGGGTTCCCTTCTGCCAGAGCGACTTCGGGTGCCCGCTGCACAACCTGATTCCGGAGTGGAACGACCTGCTGTACCGCGGGCTGGAGCGGGAGGCACTGAACCGCCTGCTGCAGACGGCGCCGTTTCCGGAGTTTACGGGACACGTATGTCCCGCGCTGTGCGAGAAGGCGTGCAATCTGGAAAACGACGGAGTAACCAACCGGGACAACGAGCTGTACCTGATCGAGACCGGCTTTGCCAACGGCTGGATCCATCCACGGCTTCCCCTGGAACGTACGGGGAAGCGCGTAGCCGTGATCGGCAGCGGTCCCTCCGGCCTGGCTGCGGCAGACCTGCTGAACCGGATGGGACACAGCGTGACGGTGATCGAGAAGGCGGACCGGGCGGGAGGACTGCTGACCTACGGTATTCCGAACATGAAGCTGCCCAAGCGCATCGTGGAGCGCCGGATCCGCCTGATGGAAGAAGAGGGTGTCCGGTTTGAGCTGAACCGGGAGGCGATTCCGGAGGAACTGCAGGGGTTTGACGCGATCCTCCTGTGCGGCGGTGCGCGGAAACCCCGCACCCTGAACGTGGAACACACGGACACGCAGGGCGTGATGTTCGCGGTGGACTACCTGACGGCGGCGACCAAAGCGGTACTGGACGGCGGGAGTCCTTCCTGCACGGCAGAAGGGAAACATGTGATTGTCGTCGGCGGCGGAGACACAGGCAACGACTGCGTCGGAACCGCGTTGCGGCAGGGCTGCGCATCCGTGACCCAACTGGAAATGATGCCTGCGCCGCCGGAAGAGCGGACGCAGGCGAATCCCTGGCCGGAATGGCCCCGCGTGCTGCGGACCGACTACGGGCAGCTGGAGGCAATCTTCCGGCAGGGCGCGGATCCACGGGTGTATGAAACGACGGTGAAGAGCATCCGGAAGGACGAGGCGGGGAGGATCGCCGGCCTGGAGACCGTACAGCTGCGCAGGACACCGGAGGGGAAATCCGAGCAGGTGGCCGGAAGCGAAAAGGAACTGGAATGTGAACTGCTGCTGATCGCGGCGGGCTTTGTTGGCTGCGAAAACAAAACACTTGAACGGTTTGCCCTGCAGGCGGATGGCCGGGGACGGCTGATGCCGGAGGACGGGAGCCATCACCTGAGCGGGCGACTGTTCAGCGCCGGCGATATGCGGACGGGCCAGTCCCTGGTGGTGCGGGCGCTGGCGGACGGCCGGGCCGCGGCGAAAGAGGTCGACCGATTCCTTACTGAACCGATCCCTTGATGAAAAAGGTCTGGCCGGGAAAAACAGCCGGAGTACAAAAAGGGTATTGACAGGATTTGGGATACAGTATACAATTCGTGCAATCCAACAAGGCGCAAGGGTGTGCAAAAGCATCCGGCGCCTCTTTTTGTTGGAAAAACAAGGAAATGGAAGTGATCTGAATGACATTCTCTGCAGCGAACACCATCTGGGTACTGCTGGGTGCAGCTTTGGTATTCTTCATGCAGGCAGGATTTGCCATGTGTGAGGCCGGTTTCACCCGCGCGAAGAATACCGGCAATATTCTGATGAAGAACCTGATGGACTTCTGTATCGGCACCCCGCTGTACTGGCTGTTCGGTTATGGAATCATGTTCGGTGCGGGCACGGCACTGTTCGGCTGGATCGATCCCTTCATCATGAAGGATTACAGCCACATTCTCCCGGTAGGTGTGCCGCTGTGGGCCTATGCGATCTTCCAGACGGTCTTCTGCGCAACGAGCGCGACGATCGTCTCCGGCTCCATGGCAGAGCGGACCAAGTTCTCCGCCTACTGCATTTATTCCGCGGTGATTTCTCTGTTCATCTACCCGGTGAGCGGTCACTGGATCTGGGGCGGCGGCTTCCTGGCGGAGATGGGATTCCATGATTTTGCAGGATCGACGGCGGTTCACATGGTCGGCGGCGTATGCGCGTTGGTTGGCGCGAAGATCCTCGGACCCCGTGTCGGCAAATACGGCAAGGATGGAAAACCGCGGGCGATCCTCGGCCACAACCTGTCGATTGCGGCGCTGGGCGTATTCATCCTGTGGTTCTGCTGGTTCGGGTTCAACGGTGCCTCCACGGTCGGCATGGACAGTGACGAACTGATCGGCAGCGCCTCCCTTGTGTTCTTCAACACGAACCTGGCGGCGGCGGTGGCTACGCTGACGACGATGTTGTTCACCTGGCTGCGCTACGGCAAGCCGGATGTTTCCATGACGTTCAACGCGGCACTGGCCGGCCTGGTCGGCATCACGGCCGGGTGTGATGCGGTCGATCCCTTCGGCGCGGCGATCATCGGCCTGGTCTGCGGCATCCTGGTGGTGCTGAGCGTTGAGTTCTTCGACAAGATCGCGAAGATCGACGACCCGGTCGGCGCGATCTCCGTGCATGGCGTGTGCGGCGCGACCGGTACGATTCTGACCGGCCTGCTTGCCACCGGCGGCACGACCATGAAGGGTGTGTTCTACGGCGGCGGATTCAAATTCTTCGGCATCCAGTTGCTTGGCGTTCTGTGTACGATCGGCTGGACAGCAGTGATCATCACAGTGGTGTTCCTGCTGATCAAGAAGACGATCGGCCTGCGGGCGGACACGACGGACGAGATCATGGGCCTGGATCGCAGCGAACACGGCCTGCTCACGGCCTACTCCGGATTCCCGATCATGCCGGAGGACGGCATCGACACATCGGCGTTTACCCAGGTTCCCTCCGCACCGGCTGCAGCTCCGGTTTCCGAAGCGGTGCCTGTTGCGGCGAAGAAGGCCGAGAAGGCCTCCGGCGAACCGGTCTATACCCGTGTACAGATCATCTGCCGCCCGGCCAGCCTGGAGAGCCTGAAGAAGGCGATGAACAACATCGGCATCACGGGTATGACGGTCACGAACGTCATGGGTTACGGCCAGCAGAAGGGCAAGCCCGAGTACTATCGCGGCACACCGGTGGAGGTCACGCTGCTGCCGAAGGTGCAGGTGGATATCGTGGTGAGCAAGGTGCCGGTCAGCGAGGTCGTGGATACGGCGCGTAGCGTCCTGTATACCGGCCATATCGGCGACGGCAAGATCTTTGTCCAGGATGTTGAGAACGTCATTCGCGTGCGGACAGGCGAGGAGGGATATGACGCACTGCAGTCCGAAGAATAAAATGTATTATAACGTATTGACGAAATGAGATAATCATGTTATGATCCTATGGAACATGGCAATGGGGTCAGGTATGGGCCCCATTGCCTGTTTTTGAGTTTAAGGAGGTTTTCCGATCGCTTCCTTAAACCTCTTCGGCCAAAGGGCTTTCCGATCGCCCTTTTGAAACCTTAGGCGATTGCCTTTACTGATGAAGGATTGGGAGGATCATGATATGTGCGGAATCGTTGGATATACAGGGCACCGGCAGGCAGCGCCGATCCTTCTGGACAGCCTGAGCCGGCTGGAATACAGGGGATATGACTCGGCCGGGCTGGCCGTGCGGAACGGAACGGCGCTGGCAGAGGTGGTGAAAGCCACCGGAAAGCTGTATCACCTGGCCGACAAGACGGACCAGGGACGCGCGCTGGCCGGGTGCTGCGGGATCGGACATACACGCTGGGCGACCCACGGAGATCCCAGCGTCGTCAATGCCCATCCGCATGTCAGCGGCAACTGCTCCGGATCGGGCAGCGGCACGGTGGAATCGGATGTCGCGGGTGTCCACAATGGCATCATCGAGAATTATACCGAGCTGAAGGAAAAGCTGCTGCGGCACGGGTATACCTTCTACAGCGATACGGACACGGAAGTGGCCGTGAAGCTGGTGGACTACTACTACAAGAAATACAAGATCGGTCCGGTGGACGCGATCACCCGGTGCATGGTCCGTATTCGCGGGAGCTATGCACTGGCTTTGATGTTTAAGGATTATCCGGACGAGATCTTTGCCGCACGGAAGGATTCTCCGCTGATCATCGGAGTGGACGAGAAGGAATCCTACCTTGCCTCCGACGTTCCGGCGATCCTGAAATACACCCGGCAGGTCCACTATATCGGCAACCTGCAGGTGGCCAGGGTCGCGCCGGGGAAAGTGACCTTCTTCGACCTGAACGGCGACGAAGTGAGCGTGCCGCTGACAGAGATCACATGGGACGCCGAGGCGGCGGAAAAGGGCGGCTACGAGCACTTCATGCTCAAGGAAATCCATGAGCAGCCGCAGGCCGTCCGGGATACGCTGAACAGCCTGGTGAAGGACGGGCAGATCGACCTGACGGAGACGGGACTGACGGACGAAATGATCCGCGAGATCGGACAGATCGATATCGTGGCCTGCGGATCCGCGTGGCACGTCGGGATGGCGGCGCAGTATGTGATCGAGGACCTGGCGGGGATCCCGGTGCGGGTGGAGCTGGCATCGGAATTTCGCTACCGGAATATCCCGATAGACCGGAAGACACTGGTGATCATCATCAGCCAGAGCGGCGAGACCGCGGACAGCCTGGCGGCCCTACGGGTAGCGAAGGAACGGGGTGCCGCGACGCTTGCCATCGTGAACGTGATTGGATCGACGATCGCGCGGGAAGCGGACCACGTGCTCTACACCATGGCAGGGCCTGAGATCGCAGTGGCCACGACGAAGGCCTACAGTGCGCAGCTGGTTGCCGCGGACATCCTGGCCATCCATATGGCCGGTATCCGGGAAAAGATGACGGCGGATCAGGTGAGGGAGATGCTCGGGGAACTGGCGACACTGCCGGACAAGATGAGGCGGGTCCTGGAGGAAAAGGAACGGCTGCAGTGGTTCTCCTCCAAAATGGCGAACACGCACGACATCTTCTTCATCGGTCGGGGGCTGGACTACGCGATCAGCCTGGAAGGCAGCCTGAAGATGAAGGAGATCAGCTACATCCACTCGGAAGCCTACGCGGCCGGCGAACTGAAGCACGGGACAATCAGCCTGATCGAGAATAACACGCTGGTGATCGGTGTGCTGACGCAGAAGGAGCTATACGAGAAGACGGTCTCCAACATGATGGAGTGCAAGTCCCGCGGCGCTTATCTGTTGGGGATTACGACGAACGGAAACTTTTCCGTGGAGGACTCGGTAAACTTTACGGTCTACATTCCCAAGACAGACCAGCACTTCATGGCCTCGCTGGCAGTGATCCCGCTGCAGCTGCTGGGATACTACACGAGCGTCAACCGGGGCCTGGACGTGGATAAACCGAGGAACCTGGCAAAGAGCGTCACGGTGGAATAAAAAGAAGAGAGGACAAACGCCATGCTGATCCCAAACCAGAACTACGGAAACCTGAAGGAATCCTATCTGTTCTTCCATATCGCGCAGAAAGTGGAGGCATACCGGGAGAAGCATCCGGACCTTCCGCTATACCGGCTGGGGATCGGTGACGTTTCCCGCCCGCTGTGCGATGTGGCGATCCAGGCACTGCATGCCGCGGTGGACGAGCAGGCAAAGGAAAAGACCTTCCACGGCTACACACCGGAATGCGGCATTCCGGAATTCCGGGAGGCAGTGGCGGGTTATTATGCGCGGAGGAACGTGAAGCTGGACCCGGCGGAGATCTTCGTTTCAAGCGGCGCGAGCGACGAGCTCGGCGATATTCTGGACCTGTTTGACCCAGTTTCCCCGGCGCTGATCACGCAGCCGGCCTATCCGGCATACGTGGATGCGAGCATCATGGCGGGACGGAAAGTCCTGTTCCTGACGGCCAGGCCGGAGAACAACTTCCTGCCTCTGCCATCGGACGACATCGAAGCGGACCTGGTCTATCTCTGCTCCCCGAGCAATCCGACCGGGGCGGTATACGACCGGGAGGGACTGCAGGCCTGGGTGGACTATGCCAACCGCCGCGGGGCAGTGATCCTGTTCGACGCTGCATACGAGGCGTTTGTCGAGGGAAACCTGCCTCACAGCATCTTTGAGGTTCCGGGAGCAAGGACCTGTGCGATTGAGATCTGTTCCTTCTCCAAGACAGCCGGCTGGACCGGCACCCGGCTGGGATACACGGTGATCCCGAAGGAGCTGGAGCGGGAGGGGATGAACCTGAACGCAATGTGGGTGCGGAACCGGACGACGAAGACGAACGGCATCTCCTACATCCTGCAGAAGGCGGGGGCCGCCGTGCTCAAGGGGGAAGGCCTCCGGCAGATACACGGGAACATCCGGCATTACAAGGAGAACGCCCGGGTGCTGATGGACGCGCTGGACGAGTGCGGGATCCGGTACTGGGGTGGAAAGAACGCACCATATATCTGGATGGCCTGCCCGGACGGGATGAAGAGCTGGGATTTCTTCGACCTGCTGCTGAATGAGATCCAGGTGGTCGGAACGCCGGGCGAAGGCTTCGGGACAAGCGGAGAAGGGTTCTTCCGGCTGTCCTCCTTCGGCAATCCGGTGGACACGAAGATCGCGGCGGAGCGGATAAAAAAGCTGCTGAAACAGGGCTAAGAACAGGAACGGGAAGAGGAGAGAGAACGATGCCCAAGTATATTTTTGTGACAGGCGGCGTGGTGTCCGGCCTTGGAAAAGGAATTACGGCGGCGTCCATCGGACGGCTGTTGAAGGCTCGCGGGCTGAAGGTCGCGGCACAGAAGCTTGACCCCTACATCAACGTGGATCCCGGCACGATGAGCCCCTACCAGCACGGCGAAGTCTATGTGACGGAGGACGGCGCGGAAACGGATCTGGACCTCGGCCACTATGAGCGGTTCATCGACGAGGATCTGAACAAATATTCCAACCTGACGACCGGGAAGGTGTTTTCCAACGTGCTCCACAAGGAGCGGCAGGGCGGATATCTTGGATCGACGGTCCAGATCATCCCGCACGTGACGGACGAGATCAAGCGGTTCATCTACCGGGTCGGCGAGAAGACGGACGCGGACGTCGTCATTACCGAGATCGGCGGCACGATCGGCGACATCGAGAGCCAGCCGTTCATCGAAGCGATCCGGCAGGTCGGCATCGAGGTCGGCCGGGAGAACGCGCTGTATGTCCATGTGACGCTGGTGCCGTATCTGAAAGCCAGCGGCGAGCACAAGTCCAAACCCACGCAGCACTCCGTGAAGGAACTGCAGGGCATGGGAATCACACCGAACATCATTGTGCTGCGGGTAGATGAAAAGATTACGGACGATTCCATCTTCAGCAAGATCGCCCACTTCTGCAACGTCAAACCGGACTGCGTGATCGAGAACATGACGCAGCCGATCCTGTATGAGGCCCCGCTGATGCTGGAGGAAGCAAACCTCTCGTCCATCATCTGCCGGGAGCTGCACATCGACGCGCCGACACCGGATCTGGCTGAATGGCGGGAGATGGTTGAGCGAATCCGCCACCAGAACCATAGCTGCCGGATCGCATTGGTCGGGAAATACACGCAGCTGCATGACGCGTATCTCTCCGTGGCGGAGGCGCTGCGGCATGCCGGCTACGCGCTGGATACGCGGGTAAAGATCGAGTGGATCGATTCCGAGAACCTGGACGAAGGGAACATCGACAGCACGCTGGAAGGCATCCAGGGAATCATCGTTCCCGGCGGTTTCGGCAGCCGCGGCATCGAAGGGATGATCCTGACGGCAAAATACGCCCGGGAGCATCACATCCCGTACTTCGGGATCTGCCTCGGGATGCAGATCGCGGTGATTGAGTACGCGCGGAACAAGGCCGGACTGGCGGGGGCCAATTCCGGCGAGTTTGACGACGCGGCGCCGCACAAGGTGATCGACTTCATGCCGGGCCAGAACGACGAGATCGACAAGGGCGGCACGCTGCGGCTGGGGAAATACCCCTGCGAATTGAAGAAGGGCACGGTTATCGCCCGCTGCTACGGGAAGACGGAGATCAGCGAGCGGCACCGGCACCGGTATGAATTCGCCAACGACTACCGGGATGCGCTGCAGGATGCCGGGCTCTGCCTGTCCGGCCTGTCTCCCGACGGGCGTCTGGTGGAGACGATCGAGATCCCGGAAGAAGAATTCTTCGTCGGAGTACAGTTCCATCCCGAATTCAAGAGCCGGCCGAACAAGCCGCATCCGCTGTTCCTGGGATTCATCGGCGCGGCGGCAGATGTTGTCCGGGAGTAAGATTCTTCAGCCTTCGGCTTCAGAGTGACACATTGGGAAGGAATAATAATCTTCTTTTCTGAACCCTTGTCCTGTGATATACTCACCCATAGAACCGACTGAGATCATCACAGCGACAAGGAGGACACCATGAGCCTGCATTTTGAAGCGAGCTTTGATTCACTGCGCACTTATTCTGCACCGGAGTGGTTCCGGGACGCGAAATTCGGCATCTGGAGCCACTGGGGACCGCAGAGTGTGCCTATGTTCGGGGACTGGTACGCCCGGAACATGTACATCGAAGGGACGCCCCAGTACGAGTATCACCTGCGGCATTACGGCCATCCGTCGAAGTTCGGCTACAAGGACATCTGCGCCCTGTGGAAGGCGGAAAAGTTCGACCCGGACGCGTTGATGGCGAAGTATCACAAAGCAGGTGCGCGCTACCTGATGACCCAGGGCACGCACCACGACCATTTCTTCAATTACGATTCAAAACTGAACCGGATGAACAGCGTGAACGTCGGTCCGGGAAAAGACATCCTGGCGCTGTGGAAGACGGCGGCGGATAAATACGGCCTGCGCTTCGGCATCAGCGAGCACCTGGGCGCCTCCTTTTCCTGGTGGCGGGTGAACAAGGGCTGCGACAAATTCGGGCCCTATGCCGGTGTGCCGTACGACGGCAACGATCCGGCGTATCAGGATTTCTACCACGCGAACCAGGAGCACGGAACGGAGAACCCGGGTGACTTCAACCCCTGGTATACCGGAAACAAAGCGTTCCGGGAATACTGGCTGAACTGCGTGAACGAGATGATCGACCGGTTTGAGCCGGACCTGCTGTATTCGGACGGCGTGCTGCCCTTCGGCGATCACTGGATGGCCAACCAGGGCAGCATCGACGAACGGGATTACGAACTCGGCCTGAAGGCAGTCGCGCGTCTGTACAACACCTCCATCGAAAAGCACGGGGAGAATCAGGCGGTCTACCTGCAGAAGGACCGGCGGAAGGAGATCTTCAGCGTCGGCGTACTGGACATCGAAAAGAGCCAGCTGCCGGGGATCATGCCGGATCCGTGGCATACCGATACCTGCATCGGCAACTGGTTCTACGATGTGCGCGATCCCTATAAGCGGCCGGAGCAGATCATCGAGATGCTGGTCGACATCATTTCCAAGAACGGCGTGATGCTGCTGAATATCCTGCAACGACCGGACGGCACGATCGATGACGAGGCGGAGTTCATCCTGGAGAAGCTGGCAGGATGGTTCGAAGTGAACAGTGAGGCGGTGTACGGTACCCGCCCGTGGCGGACCTTCGGCGAGGGCGATACACGCGTCAAGATCGACGGCTTCACCGAGGAGAAGACCGACTGGAACCGAAGCGACTTCCGCTTCACGCAGAAGGACGGCGCGGTCTACGCCTTTGCGCTGGGCGCGGCGCCCGGGGAGGCACTCGTGCTGCGCAGCTTCGCGGAGATGGAAGTGAAATCAGTTGAACTGCTTGGCGTCGGAGCGGTGCCCTTCCGGCATGAATTCGGTCTGCTGACGGTGCAGCTGCCGGAGAAGCTGCCGTCCATCTGCGCGAATGTATTGAAGATCCGCTGAGACAGGAAGGAAACGACAGGGTATTTCGTCTGAAAATACGGAACCCCGAAGAAATGAGGAAGAACCCCCGACTTTCAGCCTCAGAATGACACAATGCCTGCGGGTACAGAATGACACAGAGCAAACAAAAGAGCGCTTCGCAGATGAAGCGCTCTTCCTTTGTCCAGTGGGATAATCAGACGCGGTCCTCGATTTCCTTGTCCAGTTTGACGATCAGTTCGTCCAGGGACATGGAGACGGTCTGGTCTGTCGCGCGGTCACGCACAGCGACTGTGCCTTCCGCGATCTCCTTTTCACCGATGATCAGCATATAGGGAACCTTGTCCTCCTGGCGGGCGTAACGGATCTTATAGCCGATCTTTTCATTCCGCTCATCCAGTTCGGCACGGATCCCACTGTCCAGCAGGCTTTCGGTAATCTTTGCCGCGTAGTCCATGCTCTTGTCGCTGACGGGGAGAACTTTGACCTGGACCGGCGCAACCCACAGCGGGAAGGCGCCTTTGGTCTCCTCAATCAGGTAGGCCATGAAGCGGTCGATGGATCCGAGAATAGCTCGGTGGAGGACGACGGGGGTCTTTTCCGAACCGTCCTTATCCACATACTTCAGGTCGAACTTGGCCGGCAGGCAGAAGTCCAGCTGGCAGGTGCTCAGCGTATATTCCGCGCCGATCGCGGGTTTGACATTCACGTCCAGCTTCGGGCCGTAGAAGGCAGCCTCGCCGATCTCCTCGGTGAAGTTGATGCCCAGCTCTTTCAGCACTTCACGCAGGGCAGATTCCGCACGGTCCCACATCTCATCGTCCTGATGATACTTCACTTTGTCCTCCGGATCACGGAGAGAGAGAACGCAGCGGTAGTCCGTGATATGGAAGTCGTGATAGACATCCCGGATCAGGTTTACCACGCTGGACACCTCATCCTTGATCTGTTCCGGCATTACGAACAGGTGGGCGTCATTCTGGCAGAAGTGGCGACCGCGCTCGATCCCCTTCAGGGTGCCGCTGGGCTCGAAACGGAAATCATGGGCGATCTCACCGATGCGGATCGGCAGGTCCCGGTAGGAATGCAGGCGGTTGGCATAGATCATCATATGGTGGGGGCAGTTCATGGGGCGCAGCACGAAGCTTTCACCCTCCACCTCCATGGCGGGGAACATATTATCCTTGTAATGATCCCAGTGGCCGCTGGTCCGGTACAGATCGACCGTGCCGACGCAGGGCGTCATGACATGCTTGTAACCCAGGCGAAGCTCCTTGTCCCGGATATAGTTTTCCAGCTCGCGCCAGATTGTATACCCCTTGGGCAGGAACATCGGCAGCCCCTTGCCGACCAGGTCGTCCGTCATGAAGAGGCCCATTTCCTTACCGATACGGCGATGATCACGGGCTTTGGCTTCCTCCACCTGTTTCTCATATTCGGCGAGCTCCTCCTGATTCCGGAAGGCAACACCGTTCAGGCGTGTGAGCATCTTGTTCTTCTGGTCGTTCTTCCAGTAAGCGCCGGACAGGGCTGTCAGCTTGAAGGCCTTCAGCGCCTTGGTATAGGTGAGGTGCGGGCCGACGCACATGTCGATATAGTCGCCCTGCTGATAGAAGGTGATGACGGCGTCGTCGGGAAGATCGGCGATATGCTCGACCTTGTAGATCTCGCCACGATCCTTCATCAGCCGGACTGCCTCGTCACGGGGCAGGGGATAGACCTTGAAGGGGAGATTCTCCTTCACGATCTTCTGCATCTCCGCCTGGATTGCGGGCAGGTCTTCATCCGTCAGGTTGATGTCGCCCAGGTCGATGTCATAATGGAACCCCTTCTCGGTGGCGGGACCATAGGCAAAGTGGGCGTCGGGGTACAGGCGCTTGACCGCCTGGGCCATGATGTGGGCTGCGGAGTGGCGAAGCACTTCGAGCTCTTCTTCCGCGGGACATTCCGCGACATGACCGTCGTTGTAGATGATTTTCATGGGATCCCCTCCTTTGATTTCGGGTCGGTGCCAATCAAAAAAGCATCCGCCCTGCGTTGATTGCCGGGACGGATGCCTGGTAAAGCATTCGCGGTTCCACCCTGCTTGTTATGAAAACCACTCATTCTGCCGCGTTATCGGGCGGCGCCCGCTCTCCATCCGGGAATGGTATCGGTTCAGGTTCCGCTGCGGGCTTGCACCTTGTCCCCGCTCTCTGTGAGCCGGAGCTCCTGACCGCGTGTTTCCCTTCATCTGAAAAGGATAAGGGCAGTATAACCTCTCTTTTGATGAAAAGCAAGAGGTTTTTGACACAATTTACACGATATGATATGCTCAAACCCTCCCCGGAAGCGGGGAGAAACGGAGGATAGAATGCGCAGGATTATTGCTGCTTTGTGCCTGGTGATGATGCTGGTTTCCGCCGCTTCGGCGGAGGATTTCCTGCTGGGAGTGGAACCGGAGAAGACGGAGATCACTCCGGCGTACCGCAGCGAGCACCGGCCGGAACATAAGGATTGCTACTGGTGCACGCCGATGGACCTGACGGACGAGGAAGCCGTCTGGAAAATGCTGACCGCGCCGATAACCGTGGTCGACCTGGACATGATGAAACAGACTGTTTGCTACAGGGAACCGGATGAAAACAGCGAGCAGATCGGCATGATCACCGGCAGCAGCCAGGGCGTACACGTGCTGGAGACACTGGACAACGGCTGGACGATGATCGAGACCTATTCCACCAGTTTCCACGACAGCCGGGTCAAAAACTTCAACGCGTTCGTGACGGGCTATATCCGAACCGAAAAGCTGAAGACTGTCCAGGTGAATCAGAACTACGGTATCATCATCGACAAACTGACCCAGCGGCTCTACTTCTTCATGGACGGCCATCTGGAGACTTCCCTCGCGATCTCCACGGGCCTGTATAACGACAAGCAGCCCTACAACGAGAGCCGCTCCGGCGAGTATATGATTATCTATACCAAGACAGGCGTCCTGATCGACGGGAACATGCACTGCGACTATGCCCTGCGGTTTAATGCAGCGGATTACCTGCATGAGGTGCCATACATCGTCCAGAACGGGCAGAAGAACTACAAGGGATATGAGGCGAAACTTGGCTCCCGGGCCAGCCACGGCTGCCTGCGGGTGCAGCGGCTCAAGAATTCACAGGGCTACAACATGCGCAGGATAGCTGAGCTGGTCAAAAAGCGCAAGGACAAGAACTGCGTCAAGCTGGTGGTCTGGGAGGACTACCAGGGACGGCAGGTCAGGATCCCGGACGACGATACCCCACTGTACTACAACCCGAAAAAGGGCACGCAGTACCACGCGGTGGCGGACTGCGCCAGCGTCCGGCAGAAGTTCCGGCCGCTGACGGCCTTCACCTTCGGTGAACTGGAGGAGGACGGCTTCAAAAAGCTGAATGCCTGTCCTTATTGCGTACCGACGCCGAGGAAGGCGGCGCTGGAGGAGATCAACGAGGTGCATCTCGAATCCTCCCCGGGTGAGGTTATGAACTACTGGCCGGGGGAAAAATGATTATGAAAAAACGGCTGCAGATGCAGCCGTTTTCAGTCCCGGTCAGGTTCCGAGCTTGTCGCCGATGGCGTCGATCAGGTCGTTGAGGATATTGATCCGATCCTCCCACTCGTAGAAGGCATCCTCGTCTTCCTCTTCATCCGGTTCCTGCCCCTGAAGCTCATCCAGGGTATCTTCCAGTTTATCCCGGAATTCCTCCAGTTCCTCGTTATCCATGGCTTCGATCAGGGTCTCGTCCAGATCGTCGATCTCTTCCGGTTCAAACCAGACGCCCATATGCTATCCCTCCAAATAAAATGATGATTCTTTCTGACAGTTTACCGCAGGAAGCGCTGATTGTCTATTCCACGGTGAAATCCGTCCACTCGACATGGCTGTACTTCATGACGTCATCTGCCTTCTTCATGCCGAGCTTTTCATAGAACGGGACCGCGTTTTCGTTGGCAATCAGGTAGACGGCGATATTTGCAGATTTCTAACAATGATTCCTTTTGTTAGAAAGAGGCTTTGGTAAATGCCAACAAAATCCGACCAGATCCTCATCTGTCTTTTATAACAGATGGCCTATCTGGTCGGTTCATATGCACACCCGGCGGGATTCGATTCCGTTCGCTCAATGGTGGAGCGTGCTTCATTCTCCCTTTCGCGCTAACAAACTCGAGTCGCTTCCGCTTTGCGGACAGCCCACCGGGCTGACGCTTCTCTCGTTTGCCACGGCCGCCGTGGGTTCTGATCTGCAGGGCAGATCAATCTAAAACCGGCCATCCATAAAGGATGACCGGCTTCAGATGGCACACCCGGCGGGATTCGAACCCACGGCCTGCCGCTTAGGAGTTTTGGTTGGGCTGTTGTCTTAGAGATCGGCTGAGATCGTCAAAGCCTTGTGGATCAAGGATGACGGGCGTTTTACTGTTCGTTTGAGTTCATGTTTTTCCAACAGAAATCGCCTGAAAATCGCCTTCATGTTTGCAAAATGTTGGAAAATCCAACAAAGGCGATAGGACTTTGAGTCCCATCTACCGCTTTCTGTTGGAAAAAACCTCAATTGATCCACTAACGAATATAGATTTAATTCTACTTACGATACCAAAGATTATTGAGCGTGAATCAAAGTGATCGCGACATAATTACAGATTTGACGAGGTTTCGCTTCACACAGTATAATTCTGATAAAGAAGGAGGCATCGATGAAACGCTATATTTTGAATCTAGAAGGCTATTCAGAAGAAATCGCCGCAAGAATCATCCAGAACATCCGCTTTTGGTGCGTTGACTTCAATCAACGTGGAAACAGTGCGGTATACGACATAACATCGTCCTATGACCTGACACCAGAATTCCTTGCCTCAAAGGGCATTCCAGATAATTGTGTTTCACCGGCATAAGTGCTGGTGTTTTTACATTTTGAGGAGATAATCTTTATTTTCCGAATTTACAGCATTTTTCCTGCTCTGTTCCGTCTAATAGGTGAAAGGAGTTGGTACAGTGCTTCATGAAAGCCAATCGGACAGCCGGTCCGAGATTGACCGGCTCATGGAACAGTATGGCAGCGGCCTTCTCAGAATGAGCGCTCTATACCTGAAGAGCGCTGATCTTGCACAGGACGCTGTACAGGAGACTTTCATCAAGGCATACCGGCATTTTAATGAATATCGCGGAGGAAGCTCAGAAAAAACCTGGCTAACAACAATTTGTGTCAACACTTGCCGGGATATGTTGAGATCCGCATGGTTCCGCCATCAAAGCCGGATTGACCCGGATTCGCTGCCTGAAAGACCTGCCGATTTTGTTTTTCCCGATAACACTGTACTGACCGAGGTCATGCGTCTGCCCGCCAAGTATCGTGAGGTTATCCTGCTTCGGTATTATGAAGGGCTAAAGCTGAAAGAGGTTGCAAGCGCGCTGCAATTGTCTGACGGCAAGGTCAGATCCCGGCTGAACAAAGCCAACAATATACTGCGGGACAGGCTGAAGGAGTGGTATTACGATGAAGAATCATAATTTTCAGGAGCTCGTTGACCAGAACCTTTCCGGGCTCGTATGGGATGAGCGGAAGCGCCAGACAGTGCTTTACGTTGTCAGCGAGGAGGAAAAACCTGTGAAAAAGATTTCTACTACATTCATTTTGATTGCTGCGATTATCTGCATCAGTGTTACAGCATTGGCAGCAGGACTTGTGTTCTCCGGCAGATTCGATGCTGTAAAGGTTGCGGAAAAAACAATCAATGACTCTTATGGGATAACCAATGATATACTGGGCACATTCTTCAGCCGTTCTACTGAAGAGAAAAGCGACGGAACAACTTTGATCACTTTCTCCGGCATCGATTATTTCCATTATGTCCTTGGAGACTATACAGTGACTGTTCAAAATGGAGAAGGTGTTGCAACTTGGAACCATGACGGAGAGGATACCTCCAGACTGTTTGAAGCCGATGCATGGGGGAAAGAACAGCTTCAGGAAATGATGCGTCTCTCTGCAGAGGATCATGATGTGACCGCATTTGCTGAGCAGGCAAGAGCAATCGCAGCGAAATATGACGCAACACCTTACAGGCCTGCGTCAAGCAATGAAAACTATAAAGAAGGGGAAGAAGAAGCCAAAGCTGCAGCGAAAGCTGCCGGACGCACAGGAGAAGACCTTGTTTTGCTGGCCACGGAAGCCGTTACCATTACGTATAATCTGACTCCTGAGCAGAGTGAGATGCTGGTTGATCCCGCTGGAACTCAATTAACGGTAGATGAAATTGGTGACTATATGTACTACCATATGCAGGAAGGAAAACCGATCTTTACGGTTATGCTCAGTCTCCATCAGAAGACTTCTGATGATCTTAACGTCACTCCGCCATTTACTGAAAAGGATGGTGTTTACTGGGTTGATGTTAATGTCGAGACTGGCGTGATTGAAAACATACTCTATGATACCCAGTTGGGCGGAAACGGATAATAGTCATCAGAGAAATTATGCGGAGCGCTGTATCACTGCGGCGCTCCGTCTTCTTCTGTCTCATACCCTTGAAATCCTGTGAGTTTTTACAACACCGTTACATCTTTTCTTCATTGAGCATGTTATACTTTAATCGGGGCTCTGGAAGCTCTGCATTGCTGTATGCTTACGAGGAGATTGACGATGGCAGCTATCCTTTTTGTAGATGATGAATCGGCCATTCGGGAAATGTTGAGGATGGTTTTGAAACTATCCGGTCATGTGCCCATGGAAGCTTCAGACGCGGAACACGCAAGAAAGATCGTTCAGGAACAGAAGCCCGATCTGGCACTGGTTGATATTATGATGCCTGGTGAGGACGGATTCTCTCTTGCAAAAGATCTGATCTCTGTCGGCATTCCTGTCCTGTTTCTGACAGCCCGTACAGCAGTTGCAGATCGCGTACGCGGCTTGTGGATGGGTGCGGAGAACAAAGCCTGATATCTACGAGGAAAAAGGAATCAGAATCGATTATCAGTCTCGTGCTGTTACAGTAGACGATTCACCAGTAACACTGACAACAACAGAGTTTGATCTTTTAGCTCTTCTGTCGCAAAATGCAGGAGCAGCTCTGAGCCGGGATCGGATTCTTTCAGCTGTATGGGGCTGGGATTTCATCGGTGAGACCCGTACTGTCGACGTGCATATCCAGCGTCTTCGTGCAAAGCTTGGAGCAGAAACAATTGAAACAGTATTCAAATATGGATATCGCTGGGCCGGAAGAGGTGATGTTCAGTCATGAAGAAAAAACTGACTATACTGATTCTGGTTATAACAGTTCCTGTTCTTTTCTTTATGGCCTGGTTCATCAGTGAACGCAGCTTTTCTCTTTCTATGGAACGGGAAAAGCAACGTGTACAGATGACTGAAAGCATTGTTTTCCGTGAAATACAGAAAACAATGATGCAGTCCGAATATACCAACGCTGTTGCTTATGCACAGCAATATCATGATTATTATCTTGCGCAAGGAATAGAACTGATCTTTTGCTGGAACAGTCAGCCAATCGCTGGGGCACATCTGCCGGATTCGAAATACACCGGACTGCTTCAGGGACAGAGAAGCGCCTTGTTAGACACAGAAAATCATCCTGAAAAGTATGCAGTAGCTGAGCCCGTTAACAGCCATCTTACAATGATCCTGTTACGCGATATCAGTGATTTATATTTGCTTAGAAATAACTATCAGAGCCTCGCGTTTGGCTGTGCCGGTATTGCATCTGTCCTGCTATGCATCCTGGCTATGATATTTGCGGGTATCCTGACACATCCTATCCGTAATCTGACCCATGCAGCCCAGGTTCTGGCAAAACACACGGGACAGGAGATTCCATTGCCAGTCGCCAGACGGGACGAGATTGGCGCTTTGGCTCAGGCATTTTCAGATATGCAAGAAGCAATACAAACAAGAGAAAACAAGCTGCGGGACGAGAGTAATTCCCGGCAGGCTTTGCTGGATGCGCTGGCGCATGAAATGCGGACGCCTCTGACCTCATTGCTGGGCAACGCTCGCCTTCTACAGGGTGAACTTCCTACTGAAGAGAGAAAAAGAATTGCAGATAATATGGCAAGAGAAATCTATCGTTTATCAGATATGGATCAGCAGCTGATGAAACTGACAACCCTGAGGCATGAAAATATAGAATCTGAATCTGTATCGGTTCTTTCTATCCTAAACGACACTGCCGAGAGACTAAATCAGCAGGCTGATGGGATCACCATTGAAGTGACCGGACAGGACAGTATCCTGTATGGAGATCGTGAATTGCTGTCTCTTCTTTCAGATAATTTAACAGCCAATGCGATTCATGCGTCGGAACCTGGAATGAAGATCTTATTGATCGCTGAATCTCATGGATTCTCCGTTCAGGATCAGGGCATTGGAATGACAGAGGAGACTATACAAAGAGCTTGTGAACCTTTCTGGAAAGCTGACAAGGCAAGAACCCGGAGCCAAGGTGGTGCTGGTTTAGGATTAAGTCTTTGCCAGCAAATCGCAGAACTGCATCAAGGAACATTATCCTTTGATTCTTCACCAGGAGTAGGAACAAAGGTTATTTTTACAACTTCGATACAACCTGTTGATGACTCTGTTACATGTTCTGTGTCATGATCCGGGTGTCAGCAAAAGCAATGCCGTCCGGAAGGCATGAAGGACTGACAGAAAGGAAGGTTTATGATGACTAAACGCGGATTGATTCTTGTTCTGAGTATGATGCTGCTGTTTACTGCTGCTGCAGCGGAAAACACTGTGGAATTACTGCCGACAGCAGCGCCTATGCCGGATCTTGTACTGGAGAATAATCCCTATGCTTTCGAGGATCTGAGTGCCTATTACGAAGGAGAATGGGAATACCAGACGCCGGCATTGACCGCTTCTGAAAGGGATCGTTTTTCAGAAGCACAAAGGCGTTGGGATGAAGGAGAACGGCCTGAAAGCAGTGTTCTGAATCTGACTGAAAATGTACAGGTCGCTCTGATACAGCTTCCCGCAGAACAGTATGAAGGGGCTTGCTGATGCATATGGACAACTGGGCATCATTTTCGATCCCGGTATGGTTTCCTGGCATAACTGCATGCGTGGAGGTGGAATCGAACACGCTCTGCGGAGTTTTCGTGAAGAGGAAAGTGAAAGATACAGTTCCATAGGCGGACAGTTCATCCGCAGTGGTCTGCGACCCAAGACACCGTTCACCGCTTCAGTAATGGATGATGGATTAGGCTTTGTCACGCTTGACGAAGAGACATTTAACGGATTAGGCGGATTTACCTTCTATCCGGCCAGACGGTTAACGGATGAAGAACTGCTGCAACTGTATGCACTGAGAAATAAAGAACCGGCAGCAGAACCGGATGAAATGGCACGGTATGAAAACCAGATTCGTCAGGAAATGCATGATCTGTTGGGGATGCCTTTGTCTGCCATTCGATCTAATGAAGAATCAGTTCATCCGGCCAACGAGAGTAATGTCTATGGTGACGAAAGGATCGGCTATTATACCTCTTTCACGGAAGTTGGCGGAACAGGCCGCCGGTGGAGTGGCGGTATTGATATTTCAACCGGTAAGCTGATTGAAGCATCCGTAACACTGGATGATCGTTATTATACTGATCCGAAGATGATCTCAGATATTCTCATGGACCCCTGGGATACACGCTGGGCAGAAATTGCCAGAACGACGGTATCATCGCTTCGGGAAGATCAGGGAGCCGGAATCGTCAGCGTATATAACTGGTGTGAGGCAACACTGAATGATCTGATTGCTTCTGAAGTGCGTGTCAGTACAGATGAAGGAAACGTATACCGTGTACGGATTGCCTATATTTTTGAACAGGCAATGGCGGTTGAATACAAAGATGCAACAGCCATCGCTTGTGAAGATAATTACTACCATTCCATGGAAAAAAAGGAGGGAACCGTAAATGAATAAAGCGGCAAATAAGTCTGCCTTCTTTCTTGTATTGATGCTTTTATCAATCCTCCTTGTCGGAATCGCATTTGCTGAAAGCAATGAGCGAATCGTTGTCTGGAAAGTTATTGATCCCGAAATTGATGTGGAAACATTGCTGGATGAAACATTCGATCGGCAAGCAAGCAATACAATACCGGAAATCAGTGAAGAACAGCGGGAATATAGTAGCCGCTTCTGGCAGCTGAAAGGTGTGAACGGAGTCCCCTTCTGCGGAATCAGCCATGGGAACAAAACAGTCGGGATTCAATCCTGGATTGATATTTGTCGCCGCGCCGATCGTGGTGGAAAGTACGACTATCACTACAACCTGGATGTATGGAATTCGATTCCTGAAGAAAGTGGATTCAGTGCGGATAGGGCTACGGAAACCTGTGATCAAGCAGCAGATTTATTGAGACGGCTTGGACTGTATGGGGAACTCTATGAACCCAAACCAGTTTCGTTCACTACTCTCGGCAGTATGGAAGGCGCGACAAAATGCAGAAAGATTGTATTTGAAGAAATTCTGGATGGGCTGCCTGTTCGTTGGTCAGCAGAAGCTTTGTACTTTGAGGATAACGGAGCACAAGCTTACAGGAACTATGCTGAAGTAATCTACTCGGATGAAGAAGGGTTGCTGATGATGGAAGCATACTGGTGTGCTTTTGAGCCTGCCATCCGGACAGATACGATCCTTTCTCCGGAAGCAGCAGTAGAACGTTTTGCTTCTGTTGGGATAAAAGGCATCAGTCCGGAATCATGCTGGTTCCTCAGTTCTAATGGAAATGAAGCTACTGCGACGCTTGCGTACCGGGTTGGTAACTACTATTTGAATGCCATAGATGGATCATGGCTTCAGATTGAGAAATAAGCAAACATAGATCCGCCGGGCGTCAACTTGTGATGGCGTCCGGCTTTTTGATTCTTACAAAAAAGAATTGCCCGGCTTACGAACCGGGCAAAGGCAAGAGCTCCTTGGAATCTTTAATCATTATTTGGCATCATTTCATACGGATTTGGTTTATCAATCTGAATTCCGGCTTCTCTCAGACCTGAAAGCGCCCAGAGGATGGTTTCCGGATCGGTCAGTTCGATCTGCCGTCCTGATACCCAAGGCTGCCATTCCGGAACAGTGCAGGCTATAGCGTACATCTGATTATGAACAATCAATTCAATGCTACTTATCCTGAAATCAGTAAAAGCGACCTTTCCATCTGTACTCTCGCGGGTAAAATCCCACATTTTTTCTTCAATATCAGACCAGAAGAAATACTCGTTCATTTGTACAGACGCCTTTGTAATCTGCTGTCCCTGAACCCAGATCGTCTGATACTCTTCAGGAACACCCAGACGTATTTCGCTGTATTCTGCCATATTCTCAGCTGTCAAAACCTGGAAGTACTGATTCTGATTGGGTTCCTGCATTTTCCTCGGAATCCTGTACTTTTCCAGATAAACATACATGATCAGCTTTTTTTCTCCTGTCTTAGGATCAGTTTCGCTGACTTCCTTTACCATTGTACTTAGATCGTCATAGCTGCCCCTGTAATCCATAGTGAAAACCACTTTGTTATTGTCCAGTTCAGACAGATAGACTTTATAGAAGCCGTAGTAAACGTGTTCCCTGACCTGAGCCAGTTTTCCGTATCCAAAGAGACCGGCTCCAAAGACAATACTGGCAATCAAGATCCCGAGAAGAACATGTTTCAACGTGCGAAAACGGCGTTTCTTTTTCAGCTTTCCTGCGGCAGCTGAGAATGCTTTTTGTTCATTGCCTTTTTCTTTCTCCGTCTTTCCGGGGATCTCTGCGTTCATTTCCTGATATATCTTTTTGCATTCCTCACATCCGGTCAGGTGGTTTTCTACATATTCCTTGCTCTCGATACCGGCAACATCATCAATGACGAGTGGCATAAGATCCCGGACAATACCACATTCTTTATTCATGGCTGTTTGCTCCTTTCAATGCGTCCTGAAGCATGTGTTTAGCTCTGTAACAGGTTACCCGTGCCCAACTCTCTGATTTTCCGAAGACTTCTGCAATCTCGCGGTAATTCAGATCGCTGAAGATACGAAGTGTAAAGACTTCCCTGTATGGCTCCGGCAAATGATGAAGGGCCTTATATGCGTCTATTGCTAAGCCGCGATGAATGATCGTTTCTGAAAAATCCGGCTCCGGTTCCTGATCTATGATCGCAACAGGCTCTTCCTTGGATTTCCTGAAAAGCAGATAATACTGATTTCTGGCGATAGAACATAGCCAGGTTCCGATATCGCTTTTCCCCTGAAATTTGTTCCAACGTTTCAACGCCTGAAAGAATGTCTCCTGCGTGAGCTCTTCCGCAAGATCATGATTCTGGCACAGCTTGAAAAGGTATCCGTATACCATATCTCTGTATTGCTGATATACAGCTTCAGCGTCCAGCACCTTCATCACCTCCTGTTCCATTCAGTTAGTTGCAATAATCGAAAAAACGTTACAGAGCTCAACAAAAAGAAAAAAAGAAAAAAAGCTCTGCCGAGTATAATCTCTACAGAGCCAGATGGTCAACCGATTCCAGAAGCTCCTTAACCTTCTGTACCGGTAACCACTTCCGCATTGTCCGGGGCACCTACATAATGTGCTCCAGACGGAAGCAATAAAGCACTGGGAATTCTGGTATGGGCATCAATGCAAATCGTACAAACGCTCAAAGGTTCTTCCCCTTGAGTGTCCCAGAAGTCAATCACCCATGTTCCGTTTTTTGACCAGTAGGTGCCGGTGTCATCTTCCGGCTTATGATAGCTGGAAACAACACAGGTTAGGGATTGCAGCTTTTCAGTGCTTATCTCACTCCCATACTGAGGAATAAGCTGATACGCCAGTTTCCCCGCTTCTTCAGCAGGAATAGCATCCGGATCAGGCAGCATGGGACGCATCGATGGATTCCAGGCATATCGCCAGGATTCCTTTTCTGCAAATGCGGCATTTACCTGGTAATCCCACAGCCGCTGATCGCCGTATTTTATTTCCCATTCACGGGTTACGGCATCTGAATCTTCCTCTGCAAAGGCAGCTGAAGCGGAAAGGAGCATGATGAGCGCAGTGAGAAGCAGTAACATTTTTTTCAAAATAACACCTCCCATAATACAGACGATACAAGACGCATTTTTCTTTCGTTATGTTTTACCTGTACGCTTTTCATCAGCCGTTTCCACCACCGCGCTCAGACAGGAACTGGATATCCTCCACAGCACCAGTTTCCAGGTTCAGATAAACAGTGTAAGCTCCATCTTGTTCCGTTTCCTCAGTGGACAGTTCCCCCACGATGATCCAACAGCGATAACAGAGCGTTCCATCTAGCAGGACATAGGCAGAATTCTCATCCACGTCTATTGACATCAAAGAAATCTGTTGGGAAGTCAAGTGATATCTTACGCCAACAGCTTCCTTTGCGATTTGGACAAACTCGTGCGCAGAAAAAGCTTGCCGTTCCTTCGCTTTTTGAACATCTTCCCCCTCCAAAACAACTACATATCCATCCTCATCTTCCTCCAAATATGCTTCATAGTCAAAACCATGCTCTCGGTTAATACGTTCGATGTAAGGATTGAACGTATACAGCTGGGCCTGTTTCCCGGTTTCCGGGTCGATCCGCAGGATTTCATCCAGCTGATCCTTCCCCCAGGCGGAGGCTTCCAGCCCGCCACTCGTGTCCTCTCTATCATGGCTCCAGGATATGTTTTTCACGGTTTGACCATCCACGATCACTGTATATTTGCCCAGCACATAAGCCAGGTGCTCCCTTCCTTCATACGTTACGATGGTCGTTCCATCTTCCCCCTCCGCAGTTGTACGAATGAACAGAGACTGCATCCGGGCGGTAATCCCATAGGTCTGGAGCAATGCCTGATCCGCAATTTCTGTGGCTGGCACTCGTTTGGCAAAGATGATCCCGGCGGCCAGGGCTGTCGCCATCAGCAGCATAAGCACGATGGCAAGCACCAGGCCGACCGACAACCTCTTTTTCACGACTGTTTCACCTGTCCTTTCCTGATTCATAATCCGCTGCGCCAGGAAAGGGTCGGTGCGCAGATGTTCCGCATGGGCATCCACCGCCTGATGAATCTGTGTTCTGATCTGCTCATCCTTCATATTTCCCGCCTCCTTTCCAGCAGTGTGCGCAGCTTGTCTCTTGCGTGCTTCAATCGTTTGGATACGGTCGAGGGGCTGATGTTCAGCGCTTGGGCCACCTCTTCCTGATTCATGTCCTGATAGTAATAGAGCAGCAGCGCGTCCCGGTATTTCCGGGGCAGCTTCATGATGGCCTGTGCCAGCTCCACTCTGTCTTCCTCCCGGGATGCCTCCTCCTGCGCCGGCAGCTGCAGCTCCTCCGGTGTAACCCGCCTGTCTGTGTGGCGGAACCAGGCGGTGCGGGTCATGTCCCGGCAGGTGTTCATGGCGATCCGCATCAGCCAGGATTTTTCGCTGCACTCTCTCCGGAACTGCGGCAGCGCCCGCCAGGCCTTCACGAAAGTCTCCTGCATGGCATCCTCCGCCGCAGCGTCATCGCGGAGCATCATGGCGCACATATGAAGCAGCGACTTCTGATACTCCGCCACCAGCCGGCTGAATGTTTCCTCTGCGTTGCAGGACGGGCCCTGTTCTGCAATCATCGGCTGCTCACCTCCTTCACCTATACAGACGAGACTGTGGAGGAAAACTTGAATTTCCTCAAAAAGAATCTTTATAATTCTTGACTTATTCTTTATATGGCTCTTTCGATGCCACCATATTGTTATACTCGATTTTCGGCCCTTACACCAGCTCCGATATTAAACCAAAAAGGAGAAGGGTGGCTCAATCAGGCCACCCAAAGGTATTTTCTTCGTTTCTGAACGGTCATCCATTGCCCAGATTGGCATGTTCCACTGTTAAATCGAGCACAGTTTCCTCTCCGCTTTTTTCATTCGCAGGATAACGAAATTGTACACGATAACCGTCGGAAAGATAGGTGGGATCGGTGGTGAACATAAAGTCCCAAACGTGCTGAGGTTCGCCGGTTTCCCCACTACTGTTTTCCTGGTGCATGACGCCGGTTTGGTAAACACCCAGCATTTCCAGGGCGTCCGCTCCGTACCTTGATGCGACAGCTTTTTTAGCAATCGCCAGAGCTTTGTCATATTCCTCCCGAGATGGCACCGTATGGAAGCCGCCAAAGAGTTCCGCCTGCTTCTCCAGGGGCAGGAAATATATGGAAGCAGCGCCATGTTCTGTCTGATATGCCGATTCCTTTTCCGCTTGGGTCAGTATTCTTTGCTCACTATTCACGGAATCAAGCTCCTTTTCGAAGGAAGGAACTCCACTGAGCAGAGAGAAGGGGACATACATCATCATGGGGTTGCTGTCCGGGGTATACGTATATTCCCGCACGTCCAGCACTTCACCGGTCATACAATCGATTTCCAAGCACCACACGTGGTCGTACCTGCCGCCCTTTTGCCTGCCGTCCAGAAAAACGCGCTGGCAAATCTTATAGATAGGCCGGTCATTACCAATGCAGCAAATGATGTTTTCGCCGATCCAACCGGATGCGCCGGTTTCTTTTCGAGCGATCTCTAACGCCTCCTCAGCGCTGATTGCACCTTCCGGCGGCAGGCAGTAGCCTGCGTGCTGATACAGCCATCCATTTTGGCTCTTTATTTCCATATCACTGATCAGATTGCCAAACTCCGCCCACGTTTCTAAGGACCACTGGGTGCAGGTGCCTTCCCGCTCCTCTAAATCGTCCATCACGGTACCCAAGTCCTTCGTGTTGATGTGCTCCAGGAAACTCGCCCTCCAGGGCACAGCATTCTGCCCGAAACGGTCAAAGGTCACATCGTAAGACAAGCTGCCGCCGTTGCGCCGGGAAAACCAAACCGTCCACTGTGCGTTTTCCCGGGGATAACTGTCCGTTTCCGGCTGCCATGCAAGTTCAAAGGTTTCATAGACTTCCCAGTCTTCGTTGCTTTCTGCCGGCAGCTCCGCGCCGTAAGCATCCTTCAGGGTTTTGACAGCCAATGCTCGGGCTTCTGAAAGGCTGATTTCCTCGCCTTCCGGGAGGAGCCAGATATTTATGCCCCATGCACCGATGGCTTTCATCATTTCTCCATACCAGTGTTTTTGCTCAAGCGTCCATATCCCTTGATTTCTACCAAACGCGGTACGGCAGATTTCATCGATGGTATCCTTTTCCCAATATCCGTGTCCGGCTTTGAACGCCTGCATGAGCGTGGAGCCTTCGTCCAGCGTGATGCCGTTTTCATTCAAAGTTTGGAGCAGGTTTTGTAGATCCTCATAGGTGTAGTTTTCTTGCTCATTGCTCTGTGCCACCGGTACAGCAACCTGTTCCACAATTTCTTTCGGTGACAGCAGCGCAACGGCCAGTGCCGCAACCGCAATCAGCAGCAGCACAATGACCAAAACCATGCTCAGTGTCAGTTTCTTTTTCATCGGTTTTATCTCTCCCTTCTCAGCGTTCATGATCCGCTGAGCCAGGAAAGGATTCTCCTGCAGACCGGAAAGACGCCGATCCACAGCATTCTGGAAGATCGCTTTTTCTTCTGCTTCACGCATCGGAATCCCTCCTTTCCAGTAATCCGCGAAGTTTGTCTCTTCCCCGTTTCAGCCGCCCTGTGACGGTTGACTGGGACACGCCCAGCGAATCCATGATTTCCTGTATGCTGAATCCCTGATAGTAAAACAGCAGAATCACTTCGCGCAGTTTGATCGGGAGCCGCATGACGGCTGTGATCAGTTCCTCATCTCTTTCCTCAAACGGGACTGCCGCTTCAGGCAACATTTCCGGTGTGATCCGACGGTCAAAATGCCGGAACCATCCGGAATGATTCATATCGTAGCAGGTATGAATGGCAATTTTCATGATCCAGGTCTTGATGTTGCTCTGGCCGTGAAAACCATTCAATCCCCTGTATACCTTTACAAACGTTTCCTGCACAGCGTCCTCAGCCAGCGTCTTGTCGCACAGGTAGAGGAAACACATCCGCAATACAGATCCCTGATACTGCGCCACCAGTTCTTCGAAATTCGGGTTTTGAGCATCGTCAGGGCCCTTGACACTGCTCATGTGCTTTCACCTCCTTCGTTAATACAGACTGACGAGCGGAAAGAGATATTTCATATCAAATAGATTTTTTCTGACCTTTTTCAGGACCATCTCTTCAGCGGTTCTTCGACATCCAGAAATATTTTCAGCCATTGATACTGAACAAAGCAGCCTCCCGCAGGATACAAATCCTGCAGAAGGCTGCTTATCGAAAATGTTCCAGCCTATTTCCTTAAAGTTTATCTGTTTGATTACCCAATAGGCTTATGATAAGCATCTGGAACATCGGGATTAAAGAGATTGATGTCCGCAAGGATATGACTGAGGTATACAGTTTCAATGTTTCCATCCTCTTTTTGACGATACCATCGAATTTCCCAATATGGCATACCATACTTGCTTTCATCTGTGTAGAAGAAGGTGGCAATACGGACATCCTTCATATCTTCTGCTGTGTGTCCTGTATTATCCCATCCATATCTAGCCAGCCTGATTGCGTCGCTCTCGGAAATATGCAGTTCGGGATCCGGTATGCCTTGTCCCGAGAGAAAGAATGCTCGCTCTTCCAGCGTCCACAGTTCTGGTTCTCCTTTTGCGGACCGGATTTCTTCCTCTGTTCGGAACCCATTTATACTTTCTGATCTAGTGGTTGTTTCCACAACCTTCTTCTTTCGGGGATTGATGTGCAGCTCGCGGATGCTGCCGGTTTTTGGGTCAAGCCTTACATAACTGTCATATAGTGGCAGAACGGTTGTTTGATCCTGATCCAATAGAGTGAAGAATATCGCATACTCATATTGAACCGAAGCGTCCCGTAATGGATATTTCTGCAGTCGGATACTCGGCCCGCGGTTGTCCAGTTCCTCAGCCGTAAGACCTTCCTGAATCAGCGCTGCGCGGGCAAGTTCCAAAGCAGATTCCGGAGTAATCTCATCATCTGCCTGTATCCGATAGATTGCTGGATTTACCTGCTGCCAGTCAGCTAACGTCCACTTCCACATTGCAGACTTTTTCTCAATCATTTCATTTTTATGATCCATGACGTCACAGTAATAGTCGTCCCATAGGTCGGTGTAATCTCCTTTGCTGACAGTTACCACCTCGCCTTTCCAGGTGATTTCTATACGGATTATTTCATCATTCTTTTTATCACTCCAGTAAAAGGACCAGTATGGTTCTCCCATCGGAGGATTCAGGCAAGGATAATACAAATATGAAATCCGAAGATTATTCTGATCAAGCATCTCCAGATCTAATCCTTCCGATTTTGCTTTGCTTCTGGCAATCTCTAATGCCTCTTCTTGTGTCAATTCTCCTTCTTTGGGAACAACGCATTTCCAGGATTCAAAATCGTGATCTGTATATTTCCATTCCAGATCACTGTACCATGCCTTATCCTCGATGCTCCAATCATAGTATGATTTCCCCATCTCGGTTTCCATAATGCTTCGCGGTGTCACAGTATCCAGATAGCCGCCAAATCCGTATCGTTTCGTCAGAATTCTGTCCGCCGCATCCTGTCTATTTAGTAAACTTGCAGACCGATCACGTGCTGTGCTTAAATCCCGCGGATCCATAGATACCTCGTTCTTTTCCATGATATCAATCAGCATCAATTTTTCGTTTATACCCCAATTGTTCACATAATGGCCATACGAATTCTGATACTGAAAAACGCTTTCAATGTCTTTCCTCCAAAAAATGGAAGCCGCCAGTGCTGTCGCCGCAATCAGCAACAACACGATTGCCAGCACAAGGCTGTATGTAAGCTTTCTTTTCACTTTTGTTCCTCCTGTCGCGTTTTCAAAGAATTGATTACGCTGACAGGAAGTCGTATTCAGCCCGGAAAGCTCTGCGTTCAGCGAATGCTGAATCCGCTGTTTCAATCTGTTATCCTTCATAAGTCACACCTCCCGTCAGCGATCCTTTCAGGAGCTCTTCCGCTTTTTTCAGCCTGCGCTGCACTGTTGACTGTGACGTGTTCAACGCATCGGCTGTTTCCTGCGTCGTCAGCCCCTGAAAGAAATGGAGAAGAATAACCTGTTTGTACCTGTCCGGCAGATCCATTACCATCAGTGTGAGAGTGCGATCCTCCGGTTCCACGGCAATCAGCTGCGGCGGCAGTTCATCCAGAGCTTTGCTCCGATCCACATGCCGGAACCAGGCTGTACGCCGGTAATCCTTGCAGGTATTGATTGCTATGCGTAAAAGCCATGCCTTTTCATTGGCGATGCCTTTCCGTTCAAAATCATTCATGTGTTTCCAGGCTTTGATCCACGTGTCCTGTGTCGCATCCTCAGCCTGGGTCTGATCGGACAGATAGAGAAAACAGGTCCGCAAAATCGAATCAGAGTAATCTTCGATCCATTGATTCAGTCTCTGTTCACGGATCATGCTGGGTACCGCAGCACGTTCCATCGCCGATCACCTCCCTTCACCCTTAATGACGAGAAGCACGATAGAAATTATTCACATTCCAGATGGTTTTGTGAAAAAAATGTGGAAATGACTGCGTAACCCCACGCAGCCATCTCCATCAATGTGTGTGTCTATGTCATTCATCCGTTTCCAGATAACTCGAGTCTGACTATGAGCACATTACCATCTTCATCCAGGATTGCGTATCCCTTCGGAATCCAGGAACTGAATTCTTCTTCCCAGACATTGAAATTGATCCACCACACATGCTTTCCGTATTTTTTCCCCGTATCAGGGTTTATCCCATCGTTCAACAAAGCACTGCCGACTTTTGTACTGTCAACCCACTCTTTGCCCATTCCCACATCTGCGATCTCATGGAAAGCATTGAGAGCGATCTCGCAGATTTCCTTCTGCGATTTCCTGTCCCGATCCGGGAATACCGGATACTGAAGGTCGGGCTGCTTCAATTGCTCTTCTGTCGCATAGTAAAGATAACGAACAATCTGGTACTCCTGCGGCCAGAATTCAGACTCTCCGAAAGCTTCAAGCCAGTCTTTCTCCATAGCCGGATAATCGTCCATCGTCATTACATGCGTGAAGAAAAGCTTATCCAGCTGATCCCAAAATTCCTGCGGAGCAAAATCCATTCCCCAGAACCAGGGCTTTCCATCCGGAAGCGGTGTCGGCGTTGGTGCAGGTACAAACTCGTTTGATTCTCCGGTGTTTTTCGGTTTTTCCTCTGTCGATACAGAATCCATTTCCTCACAGCGCAACACAAACCCGTTCTGATCCAGCTCTACCTCATAGCTCTTCATACCTTTCCAGCGCCCGATGTAGCGAATTACAAGCCCATCCTGCTGTAATTTCCAGTTGTCAGTGTTATCCACATCCAGCTCCGGTTCATCCAGCCACATGTCCCCGAACTTGTGTGTGATGGCCACCTTCGCCATATAAGGAGCACCGAGCATTTCCAATTCCATTTTTCGCCAGGTCTCCGGCATGGAATACAATACGTATTGCGGCGTGTAATCTGTTTTGAACTGTTCCGTAAAGACGACATCCCCGGTTTCGGCATCAATCCCCACAACCGGTTCATCCGCTTCGTCCGTCAAGATCCGCATGATCCAGACCGGATGAGGCTTCGCGTCCACCAGGACACAGGTGTTTACTTTGGCTGTGCGTTTCCCGGTTGCCTGCATGCCAAGCTCCTGCGCCTGTTCATGCCGGATTTTCACGGAGGATTCTTCCGGGTAATGGGTCGCTTTCAGCAGTCGTCCGCCAATTTGCACTGGTTCCAGCCCGGACATGTCCTTCTCCAGCCGGACCCAGACGGACTGCTCCCACTGACCGAAATATCCCTGCGCCTGCCCGTACCGTTTCCACAGGTTATCGCCGTTCAGCGGTTCGATGTCCGCGCTGATGTCACTGACAATTCCATCCATGGATACGCTGGTGGTCACATTTCCCCATCGGATATCCTTTGCTTTGAATGTCACATTCCAGCGCTTATAGCCGTCAGCTCTGACTTCATATTTTTCTTCGTTCATCAGATCCAGATCTGGATATTCATTTTGGATGGCAACAACCGCCAGCTGGATGATTTCACTCCGGCGAAGAATTCCTTCCCATGCTTTTTCATAGGCATCCACGGGCACATATGCGAATGCGGTCGAATCATCCAGACTCTGTTTCCGGGAATCCAGGATCGTACCGGTTTCACTGTCCACAGACACCGCAAAGAAACCGGCCGTATCATCGGCAATGCCTTCACCGGAAGGATTGATCACAAACGAAACCATCCAGATTCTTTTTCCCTCATATTCTGTCAGCACCGCTCCGTCCAGTGCGGCGCGTGAATCCTGCAAGGATTCTTTTGCTTTCTGAATCGCGGTTTCTCTGGAAATATCCTTTTCACCGGGAGCAGGGTATTCGGTCATCCGGAACGCTTTCAGCGCCTGCGCATCCCGACTGGTCGGATCAATCTCCGCGCTTTGCAGCATTTCATGCAGTCTCTGCCAGGCTTCCTGCGGCCACTGGCCATGGCTCCAGCTATAGACAGTATTGAAATGGCTCATGAGTTCTTCGCCGGTGTAGGGTTGAGACCAGTCATGGATATTTGCGCCGACAGAAACCGACCCTTCAGGATCCTTATCATAGAAACTGACATAGTACTGTCCGTGATCAATATCCTTTGGCTCCAGTGTGAAGCTCCACCCGGCGCTGGCGGGATCATCAGGGTTTTCCGCATAGAACTGGCGGCTCAGCTGCCAGACACTTCGATCCTCCAGCGGCAAATCCTGTCCGTATGCTTCCCGGATCTTTCGGAACGCGAAGGCTTCCGCGTCCTCATATTTCATGTTGTCTTCTCCTGGCATGCGGGTCTGATGCGATTCATGGAAGCCGATTTGAACCATCAGTTTTTCATACCAGTCCTGCTGTTCCAGCGTCCAGGTATAATAGTTGCCACCAAAAGCCTGACGGCAGATTTCCATAATGGTTTCTTCCTCATAGTATCCCTGGCCGTTCTGCAGTGCCTGCATAATCCTGTTGTTTTCTTCCAGGGTGATCCCGTTTTCATTCAGGCTGCGCACCAGCTCAGCCAGTTCTTCCGCGTTGTATGTATTATTCACTCCAACGCCGGCGTCATTGTCAACTGCCAGCGGAACAGCCACCTGTTCAACAATCTCCTGATGAGTCAGCAGCGTTACCGCCAAAGCAACCGCTGCAATCAGTATCATGATAATCGCCAGAACCAATCCGGCAGACAGTTTTTTCTTCACTTTTGTTTCTCCTTCCGCAGCACGAGCGGAGACACGCTGAAACAGCCAGGGATCACCGTTCAGTCCGGACAGCGTTGAATCAATTGCTTTATGCATTTTTGCTCTGCTCAGATCCTCACGCATTCTGATCCCTCCTTTCCAGCATTTTTCGAAGCTTTTCCCGGCCTCGTCGCAATCGGTTGGATACTGATGACTGGGCAATACCCAGTGTTTCAGCAATCTCCTCCGTGCTCATGTCCTGATAGTAATAAAGAATGATCGCTTCCCGCATCTTCCGGGGCAGTTTCATCACAGCCAACGACAGATCCAGATCTTCCGTATCTGGCTGTATGGCTCCGACGGGAAGCATTTCCGGCGTAATTCTCCGGTCTGTGTGTTTGAACCAGCCGCCACGCTGAAAGTCCCGGCAGGTATTCACCGCGATCCGCGTCAGCCAGGTTTTTTCGCTGCAGTCGCCCCGAAACTGTGCATATCCCTTGTAGGCTTTCAGGAACGTTTCCTGTACCGCATCCTCCGCCAACGCACGATCCTGCAGCTGGATATAGCACAGGCGCAGCAGCGTTGTCTGGTATTGTAAAATCAGTTTCTCAATGGTTTGATCTCGCAGGCTGTCCGGATCCTTGACAGCTTCCATGGGTCGCACCTCCTCTCAAAGGGTTTTCACATATATAGACGTACTTTAACAAAATAATATCGAATCGAACAAATCTTTTCCATAGAAATGTTCCGGCCATGGTTATCACAGCCGGAACAGGAGAGGCAAGTCCTCCGAAACAATTATCCATTTCCAATACAGCTGAAGAATTCAATTCTCCATTCAGGAGCAACACGGACGATGAAATCCACCTCATCCCATGCGTGATCTACAGGTTCTCCGCCTTCCCAGAAATGGAGATACAGCTCATCGCCATTCTGATACCACCAGTCCGTTTCCAGTGAAAGAACATCTGCGCTCAGTTCCGGGTTCTCTTCCGTCAGATAACTGAGCAGCTTTTCTTCTGTCTCCTTTATCAGCTTCCGATCCGGATACTGTCCTTTGTGCCGGTCATCATAGTTACCCTGCCATACTCCGGTCAGATTTTGCAGGCCAAGCATTCTTCCCAGTGAATCAGTAAAATATGTCCAGTGTGCAGAATGATCCTCATTTATATAATCGACATAGATTCGTTCGCCTTCATAGTTTGGATTATTACTTTCAATTCTGGCAGATCCAACCATCGTTTCATCCACCGTATAACCGGCAAGCCAGAATCTTGTCTTTGCCATCTCCAGAAATCTCTTTTCCGTATCTGGATCCATGGTACTTATAACAGTCTCTGGTCGGGAATAGCCATCGGACAGTTTGACACCATATGCTTCCGGATCAAATGAACCCACATGGCTTCCATCCAGATCGGATACATCCAGTTGGAATGTTATATCCAACTGCCTTGTTCCATCCTTTCCGGTATTCAGATTCAAAGTGACAGTTCCTTTGATTTGCTCCAGGTTTCCCGCATCACTCCTTATTGCTGAAACGTTTGCTTCTTTCAGAGATAAGGACTTTGTATTTCCGAGAATCCCCTGCATAACAGTCATGGCGTTTTCCATCGGAACCATCATCCGTTCTGAAACCTGATCATAATCCGTGTCAAAGTATCTTTTTGCAGCAAACTGATAAACCAGATTCAATGCTGTATTTACGATGTCCGGGACATTTTCACCAAGTTTAATCCGGAGTTCTTTTCCACCTGTTTCGCAGGGTAGAATTGTAATGGCATCTGTCCCCAGAAGAGTATCAGCCTGATCAATAAGAATCCTGATCATATCGGTAATCAGATTCATCTGTACTGTTTTTCTCAGAATCGTACTCTGGGCATAGGTGCTCCCGGTTTTGTATATGCCGGGATGGATCACTTCCATAACATAGACATTTTCAGTATTGGCGATAATGGTATACCCTGATTCCCGGTCTGGGCCTTCTGAGCCGTCCCGTCTCGGCGTCAGCAGATGATACTGAAGCAGGGAATTGTTGTAACACTGAATATATTTAAGATCAGCCGTTTTGAAACGTTCTCCATCAAGCGAAAACTCAGCATGTCCGGTCAATGTGACGTTTTGCGTCTCAAACAGCAGTTCCATTGCCGAATCATAAAATAAACGAAGCGAGCTGTCTGCAAAGGCTGTCAAAGTCAGGCATAAAGCCATCACAATCAACAATATTGAAGCAATGATCTTTTTCATGTGTTCCGGGAAAACCGGCTCCTTTCATTTTCTTTCGGTTTGTCAACCGTTCCCACCGATAGCGGGGCTGTAATGTATATCCTCAACTACGCCAGTCTGAGAGTTGATATAAATCCAGTAGTTTCCTTCTTTTTCTGTATATCTTAATCCGTTGGGAAGAACATCATCTTCTTCCTTGTCGTCAAGTCCGAGGCATACCTGATAACAAGGTTCACCTTCAAATATCGTATACCAAAGGGGCAACTCCTCTTCATCAACAACAGATTCAAGAGCCCGTTCTCTCTCCGGTGATAACCCGTAAAGTGACGCGACTGCACGCCGGCCAATCTCCGTCATTTCTTCAATAGACAAGGTTGAGAGGTTTCGTGCTTTTTCGCAGTTTTTTTCAATTCGGGCCATTTTTCTTTCGTTTTCTTCGTCACTAAGGATATTCGGTACATAGACAAAGCCGTGCTTCCTGCCGATCTCGTTAATTCTGGCATCGAATGGTTCCGTTGTTCCTGCTTCCTGATTCAGGTGCAGCATTTCCATGATCTGTTCCGCACCCCAGGCTTCTGCTTCAAAGCCTCCGGAAGTATCTTCACCGTCATGGCTCCATGTAATACCTGTCACATGATTTCTGTCTACAGTGACTTCATATCGTCCCAATACATACGCATAGTTTTCTATGCCTTCATATCTGACAATAAAAACTTTATCCTCCTTCTCTTCCACCGTCCGGAGAAAGTAGTCCTGCAAAAGCAGAGTAATACCGAAATGCTCCTCCAGGGCCTTGTCTGCGTACATAACGGCATTCACTCTGCCGGATACGGTTAATTCCTCTGCTGAGGACGCAGACATAACAAGAAGTGCTGTCAAAAGAACAACGATGCAGGTTTTTATTCTCATGTTGATTCCCTCCGTTTCTCTTAGCCAACCGGGTCGATATCACGATACCCACAGATGCTTCCGTCATGCGCATATACGAATACTTCGTATTTCGTAAATGGCAGTCCGGATTCCTGATAGTCATAACAGATCAGCAGGATTCTCCAGACAGGATTTCCCGGATCGTTTCCTGTTTCATAGGCAACCTGCGGATAATAATGAGTCAGAATGTCTGGCTTTGCAATCTCCTGATCAAGGAGAAATTTCACCAAGATCTTCCAGGCTTCATCCTTTGTAATGGATTGTTCATCCGGCAAGCCAACAGCATAATAATATGTGCCGATATCGTCGTGGGTCACACTCTCCATTGGTTCTCCGTCCGGACTCATTTCAAGGAAACGTTGATATTGATTTTCCACGCTTTCGGAGCCATCTATAGCTTTACGCTGGATTGTACCCTCAGATTTTTTTCGAGCTTCCTCCAGAATTCCATCGACCAGTTTGTCTTCTTCCGGCGAAAATGTTACTTTGTATTCTCCTGGTTCCCAGTGCATTGTAAAGAAATTGTCTGCTGCAGCCACTGAGCTTAACAGAATAGCCAGAAGCACAATAAGGATCATCAAATACTGTTTTTTCATTTTCAATGCTCATCTCCGATTGTTATTGTATAAGCCGGATCATCCAGCCCCTGGCAGAAGGGCATCATAGCTTCATGTGAAATCCTCCTGGGATGCTTCGCCGAAATCTCCGAATATGTCAATCAGCCGACAAGGGCCGCGATTCATGAGTAATCCTCCTCATATTTATCCATTGCCTGGATTCTTCATCTGATCCTGCACAGTAGTCATTCTCACGACCCTGATTTCCGGATACATCTGCAGCTCAATCATAGCCAGATACTGGTCCTCATGCACATCCATAACCGTCCGGCGAAGCGCAAATACAGCAAACCAATTACTTCCGTGTTTCCACTGTTCGAGCAGCTGCACATAATTACTCCCAGAAATCAGGTCCGGTCGGAAACTGTAGAGAAAATGGGATACATATTCTCCGACGATCTCATCGATCTGGTCCGGATACAATTCAGTCATTTTTTCCATTGGTGTGTCCAGAGCCGTCAGCGGTATGATAGTACTGTCGTCCACACCGCTTTTATTGTTCAGCAGGCTGATCAGCGTTCCCTGGCCATCATATACCAGAATCAGTTCTCCACCGCTGTCTGTCATGATCCATTCAGTGCCTTCGTCATTGCTTTTCAATGAAAATGGGGTATGAGAACTGTTTTCTTTCAGGCTTGCGCTTTCCCATACACCGACCCCGAAAGAATCCAGCGCTTCTCGGTCTTCCGCGTAATATTGCAGCATTTCCTGATCAAGCGTCCAGTCGTTGGCTTCGTAGTTATTCGGAAAACTTGTCAGCCAGGTCAGTCCGGTTTCGGAAGTTGCGAAAGCGCCTACAAGGCATGTAAAGGCAACAGCCATGAACACAAAGGCAAAGGCACGGATAGGTTTCCTGTTCTGTATAACTCCCAACACCCGGTTTTTCAGTCGTTTCCCGGTCATCGTCATCCCGGTCGCCATCACACCGATACCGGGCATGCTTTTTCGTGCCGCTGCATACACAAGTACATTGGCATAGTCTTTTCGTTCCTGTTCGTCCATTGCCTCTGTCACACGGTCATCGCAACGCAGTTCGCTGTCTGTCCTGCTCATAGATGCTGCCAGCCAGACAAGCGGATTAAACCAGTGAATTGCGCAGCAAAGCATCCGCAGAATGTTCCAGATATGATCCCCGTTTTTCAGATGGCAGATTTCATGTGTCAACACATTTTTGACATCCTCCGGGGCTGTAATTACTGGCAGGACGATAAACGGACGGAAAACGCCTACCAGACAGGCGCCGGGAACAGGATCCGTGAAGTAAACCGGAACCGGTCTGACCTTCCGCTCCTTGCACATGTTGAGATACATTTCCTTCAGTCCACCTGATATTTCTTCAATTCTGCCTGCCCGAAGCTTTTTCCGGAAACGGATGTTACTGAAGCCGAACCAGAGCAGAACGCACGCAGCGCCAATCAGGATAATCCAGGCAATGGTCTGCGGATAGCCGTTATAGTCCACACCGTCTGCAGCCGCCTGCATCCGGCTGTATCCTTCTTTGTTTCCTGCCTGCCAGAATAGCCTCCCCACATCGCCTATCGCGTCAACGAGGCGTATCTTGATCTGCCCAGCGATCGGCCGGATCGTTTCATCACTCAGAAAAGCTGGACGGATCTCTCGGATAAACGGATTCGGCAAAGACAGCGGGCATAGCAGCCGGATCGCAACAAGGAGCCATCCAAAACAGATGGCACTATTTCCTAGTTGTTTCCGAAATAATTTTCGGAGCGGAATCATCAGCAGAATCGCGATGGAAGCCATGATATTGGCTTCGATCAGAAAATTATAAATCAATGCTGAACGCATAGCTTAACAAACCTCCCATAAAACAGACGATTCAGGAGATGTTTTTCTTACGTCTCGGATTACTTTTTCTCTCCGCGCATGATATCCAGGATTTGCTGAAGATCATTCGCAGAAAGATCGCCGGAATCCACCAGATGGTTAACCAGCAGGGATGCCTTTCCTTTAAAGACATGATCCAGGAATTTATGGGTTTCCACGGTGGAAGCTTCCTCTCTGGTAATCATGGGAACGTACTTCTTGGCCCGTCCGGAATCGTCCATGCTGACTGCGCCTTTTTCAGTCATTCTCTTCAACAAAGTAATAACTGTCTGGCGAGTCCAGCCAGTTGTCGGTTCCAGTGTTGCCGTGATCTCTCCCATGGTCTGAGGAGCATGATCCCACAGACATTCCATGATCTTCCATTCAGCTTCCGTTACTTGTACAGACATTAGTCATCCCTCCAGCGAAATTAGTCGACGCACGTCTACATTGGTTAGTATACACACGTCTACTTTTTTGTCAATTGTTTTCTGAAGCAAAATAAAAAGGCTCTGCAGAGTTCAAAACTCCATAGAGCCATAAGTCAGCCTATCGTTACGATTATATTATCCGTTTCCCTCGTCCAGGGAAGCAGCACAGGAATCTTCTATCAGGGGTTCCTGTACCGGGTCGTACCCAAGAAAAATACGTCCGATCCGATACAATAAAACATAATTGCGCTCATAGAGATCACTGAACCATGCGTCAATGGCCATGAATTGTCCTCCGTCATAGCATCATAGTATTGCTCCCGCATCAATTCCTGTCTCTATCCCGTCAAATCACATCACCCCCATAGCAACTTCACTATATATATGTCGCCATGGGGGTGAAACATAACGCACCCACAAAAAGTATTCTATTTGTCAGCCATGATCTTCTGTCAGTTGTACGTCATCTTCCGTAGCGGGAATATATCCTCCGCCACCTTCAGCGTTGGTCAGACTGAATCCTTCATCTGTAATTTCCAGTCCTCGGATAATGACCCGTCCATTGTTGTATACCAAGGTAAGCTGATAAGGCGGCTTGTTCCAGTATAAGTTCATAAAAGGATTGTATTTCGTCACATACCACGTGCCTGAAGCTCTGGCTGCATTTTCCACCCGTTCCGGCGTATCAAGATCCCAGTCCCACATTCCGGCAGTGAAGGTACCATCACTGTTGAAAACCAGATAATCATCCGCCATGGAGCCACCGGCATAGACCTTCCAGTTACCGATCAGCTTATCCATAGCCTCCGGTTGTTTTTCCTGTTCCATCGGCTTCAGATCCCGGACCGGCACAAAGCCCCAGATGATGGCCCCTCCATCCACGAACTTGTCGTTCTTCACTTCCGCGCCTACATAAGCATAATAGTCATTATACAGCCCCATACAGGTGAACTGTGTGCCCTTCGGTACTTTAAACTGAGAATATTGGCTTACATCCGGATCATCCGTCAGCCAGGTATCCGCAGTAGCTTCCACATCCACATGAGCAAACCCGGTGAGTGGTTCGTCCGGATGCCAGTCTGTGATCTCCGGCAGCCCAAGATCCTTGCACAGCGCATATCCGATC
>CADBEB010000030.1:3700-49702 GCA_902793605.1 uncultured Eubacteriales bacterium | reverse complement strand
ATGCGGTAATCCCTGCAGTTTTTTGTATCACCATAAGCTTACAGGTAAATCCACGTTCTTGCAAACTGGCAGGGGCACTACATATTATCCCTTTGTCTTAAGGAGTTGTCAGCACCCGCGGTTCCAGTACGATCCTCTGATCCGGAAATGACGCGTTGAAACTTGCCGGGATACAGGATATAATTAATTGTTTGAAAATGCATCGTTGAGGAGGTGAATCCGGTGTTTTACCTGAAACAATATGATACAGTGCTTCTGTCTTTTGAAATCCTCGAAGACCCGCTGGAGGGCCAGAAATGCCGGATTCATGAGATTGACGAAGCGCATGTCAATCTGCTTCCCGTCGGTCTGAAAAAGACGGACGAAGGGCTGATGTCCTGGCTGAGGAGCCGCATCATTCCCAAGAACCGGGAATACGTGGACGCCCTGCTCGCAAAGAGCGGACTGAGCCATAACGACACAAAAGGGATCCTGCAGGTCTGCCGGGGGCTTTCCCTGAACGACAGCTACTGGGTGGTGGAGGAAGGCTTCAACGGGAAGTACGCTGATTACAACCTGTATGAGCATGACTTTGTGAAGGTGCTTTCCCTGATTGCCTATACAGGATATGGATCCTCCTCCCGGGCTAAAGGCTTCTCTTCTTCTCCGGAGTTCACGACAACAGGTATGCTGCGGAAGGGATGGCGGAGGCTCGGCGGAAAGGTGCTGCTCTATAAAGGCGGTACCAGCGGAGCCGCGAATACCGGCAACGAGCCCTATTCCGAGTTCTACGCGGCCCAGGTTGCGGAACGGATGGGAATCCGTCATGTGCCGTACGGGCTGTCCATGTGGAAGGGCTGTATGTGCTCCACCTGTGAACTGTTCTGCGACATCGACCATTCCTTTGTGCCGATTTACCGCTTCATGGATAAATGCACGCTGAGGACGGTGGCGGATTACCTCAGATCCCTGGGAGGATCGTATTACGACTGCTTCGCGGATATGCTGGTCTTTGACGCGCTCATCTGCAACGAGGACCGCCACTTCGGAAACTTCGGCCTGATGGTGGATAACAAAACCAATCAGCCCTATGCCTTCGCACCGCTTTTTGACCATGGGCTGTCCCTGTTCAACTACGCAATGCCGGATGATATGAAAACACTGGATGAATACGCGAAGACCAGGTCTTCAGCATACGGGGTACCCTTCGACAACATCGTCCGGGAATTCATTTCTCCGCGGCAAAAAGAACAGCTCAGGAAGATGATCGGATTCCGGTTTGAGAAGCATCCCCGGTACAATCTATCGGCGGACCGGCTGAAGGCAATCGAAAAGACCATGCAGAACAGGGTCCAGGCATTCCTGAGTATTCCGGATCATGATTAATGTGCTAATATATCAGGTCAGCCAATCGAGCGTTCTTTTCCTGTCACCATTAGTGAAAACCTCCGGCGGATATCTTCCCGATAAGCGTTGATTACTTCTTCTGTCGTTTCTTGGCCGTCTAATCCATATTTGGCTAAGGCATTGTGGCAGCGCACAATGACAAAACTGAAGAACCCGTTTGCCGGTTATGGCGGAAATGAGGGTATATGCCGTATCAGATCATCCGGAATTGACAGTGCACTGTTTGATTACGGACAGCCGACACTGTTCAGCGAAGAGTAAACAGGTTTTCGGAGTCTGTGAATTCAGAGGATTGATGAGGAAGATGAATGGACATGAAGATCGCTGTTATATCCGATACCCATGACCTGCTACGCCCTGAGGTGCTGGATCACCTGCAGGGCTGCGGCTGCATTCTCCACGGCGGGGATATCAGCAGCCGGAAGATCCTGGAAAAGCTGGAGGAGATCGCGCCGGTCAGGGTTGTGCGCGGGAACAACGATAAGGAATGGGCGGAAGGGATCCCGCTGATTCTCGATTTTGAACTGGGCGAGCTGAGGATCTGCATGGCGCATAAGAAGAAGGACCTGCCGAAGGATCTGTCTCCGTATGACCTGGTGGTGTGCGGGCATACGCACCGGTATGAGAGTACATGGATTAACCGGGAGGCTTTTCGATCGCCTCCCGGACCCTCTTCGGACGGAATATCTCAAACCCTGTTGCTGAACCCGGGAAGCTGCGGGCCGCGGCTGCTCCACCAGCCGATCACCATGGCGATGGTTCATGTTGATGATGACGGGTTTACCTGTGAGAAGATCGAGATCCCGCATGTCCCGAAGGAAGCCGCGGTGAAGATCGACAGCGGCAGTATCCGTCAGCAGATCGAACTGGTGATCCGGGAAACGCAGAAGGGACGGACGACGGATCAGATCGCGAAAAAGTACGGCCTGGACCCGAAGGTGACCGAACAGATCGCCCGGCTGTATGTGACCCATCCGGGAGTGACCGCGGACGGGATCATGACGAAGATGGGACTGTAATACAAAGAACCGGGAAAGAAAGATAACTGAGAATGGTGAAGAGTTTCATATCGAATCCGGGAACGCGGACGGTGCAGTCGTACTGTCCGTGTCTTCGATGTGATCCTGATCATTCAGCTTCCGGGGGTTCCTCTTCATCAGTGCCGGTCTCATCAGAAGACTGTTCTTCATCCTTTGATAAAGCGGGTTCGTTGATACTCTCTTCCGGTAATTCTTCTTCTGCTTCTGCTTTCTCCGGTTCGGAAGAAGACAGGGGGGCTGAAGTAGCGGAGGGCATGTTTTCAGGACTGCTCAGAATGGGAGCAAATGCATTCTGTTGATCAGAAGGTATCCAGACAAATAACTTGCTGAAGGAAAGTCCTATGACTCCCGCGCCGATTGCAAGGATAACAAAAGCAAGCATACGGACAATCTGTGAAAGCCCGTTGCTGACACCGGAAACGATCGAGTTGGTCGCCGAAGCGATGTTTGCAGCGTTATCCTTGGACATGGCTACTAACTGCTGAAGGACATTATAAGTAACGCCGAACATCTCCGTATAGAAGTCCGCACCGAAAGAGTAGCTTAACTGGAATTGGGAACTGGTAGACAGATCCGATGCTGAGAGGCGGTTGAAACCAACAGAGCTATTACCCAGCAGAACAACTGCCAGAATAATAACGGCGACTCCGATCGCGATCCCGACGATAGCACCTGAATTCACTTTTTTAACCATTTATGTACCCTCCTCAAAAATGAATCAATAGTAATAATTGAATCTGATCCCATTATACCATCGCTGGAAATCAAAGCCTGTGGCAAGCATAATTCCGACAACAATGAGGCTGATGACAAGAAGGATGAGATACGAACGGGCATAGTTTCGGCGACATGGATAGGTGGAACTGAAAGAGAAGACCAGGATACAGATCAGACCGATTACCGGAATAGCGAATAAAATACCGTATCCGATATAGCCCCATGCAGTAATGTGCCTGTTTTCGTCGTTCATAATGATAATCTCCTTTCGTTTATTTTGGTCAGATGATAGCGACTGGTTTCTTCATTCTCCTTTCCTCCGTTTGAATAAAGCGATGACTAATACCAGCAAAATACCGATAATGGCCCCGGCGACTTCAAGTGCCATGCCCAGGAATATCTTTCCCAGTATCACAAGCAAAATGATCAGAATCAAGAGGGAAAGCAAAACAACACATCCTGTTCACGTGATGGATTGATCGATGATTATCAGACCTTAATGAACATGATATTCATGTTTTATAAATTATCTCGGGTTTTCTTGTTCATATTGATGTTCCTTTCATTCCAATTGGTTATTTTAACAATCCGCACTTATAGTGTCTGGGCCCATCCGGCCAGCATCTCCACGATCCTGTACATACCGTTGGCAGCCTGCTGCGGGGCGCCTTTGCAGCTCTTGTTGTTTTCTATCCAACTGTCATAGACACTTGAGAAATACGAACTCCAAAGGCCGAGTGAATCTGATTTTTGTCCGATCAGATATGTGAGCTCGATGCATCGATACAGACCGTTAACCAGTTGCTGAGGAGCGCCGGAAGCTGATTTATCACCGGATTCCCAGGAATCAAGAATTGTAGAGATCAGGGATGAATCCACCCCTTTTTCATATGCGATGATTGTCAGTATATCAACCATTCTGTACGCGCCATTGACTTCCTGATGTACTGCACTGGAAGCGCTTCTGTTGTGAGAGTCCATATCGTCCAGAACCTGAAGAATGAATTCCCTGTACTTTCCGGATGTATCTGATTCCAATGCGATCACCGCAAGGAGTTCCACACATCGATACAGGCCATTCGCCGTTTGCTGCGGAGCTCCGTCAAGCCCTTTGTTATTTGCATTCAATGTATCTATTGAACTGTCAATAACTTTGGAATATGCACCGGTGGTGTCAAGACGGTGAGCCATGATCGACAGCATCTCCACAGCCCGATATGCCCCATTGGCCGTTTGCTGAGGAGCACCGGACAGACCTCTGTTATTTTGCTCCATGGAATCGAGCACTGAGAGGATCAGGTCAGAATAACTCGTAGCGGCGAACGCGGGGACACATGAAAACAACAACGTCAAAATGATCAGGATAACTAATAACCGCTTCATAAAACAGCACCCTCCTCCAAGATATTCCAGCTCATGGATTTCTCTGATCAAATGGTCTGCAAAGATTTATAAGATCGACGTATTGCTTGGCTTACTTTGGCTCAGTCATATTGCAGAACCATGAAACCAACGATTGACAATCCGGTTATTTCATGCTGTCCGCGATAATCGCCGGGACAGACATCGTACTCCCAAGCGTTGTTGTATAACTGTAGATGCCATAGTATTTGCCGGTCAGCGTCACGGTGTCGCCTTCCAGGATTCTCGGGGCATCGGTATCCACCGTGAATTCGACATAGAAGATACAGTCGTTGTCTGAGTCCACGGCGACCCGATAGGAGTTTTCACCGTTGCTTCTCTCCATGGCCTGAACGACTTTGCCCCTGAAGGTAATATTCTGATCTTTGTAAGCGTCCGGATTACGGGCGATTTCCTGATAATTTGATTTCGTGATCTTATAATTGCCGTTACTGTCTGTGGATCCCAGGCCCTTCGGGGTATAGCTCTGAACATTATAGGACGTGATCAGGCAGGACGGGACCGTGATCATTCCGCCCAGCGCACTGCTGTAGGTATAGAGACCGGTACAGGTGCCTTCGACAGACACAATATCATCCTCGAGAATCCGGATGCTCAGTTTGTCATTGTCGATCGTCGCAAGGAACATGCAGTTGCTGTCCTTGTCAACGGCCAGCCGGTATGTGGTCGTCGAGCTGTCCTCAACCACCTGGATGACTTCTGCGGTAAAGGCAAGGGGTTCTGATTTGTAGCTGTCTCCGTCACGGGCAAAGAACTCATAACTGTTCTTCGTCACGTTGTATTTCCCGGAAGCATCCTTCCCGGCGGTTTCTGCTTTCTTCCCGGGCACGGTCACGCTGGACGCGGTACATCTGGGGATCGTGATCGGCGCGCCAAGCGTACTCTGGTAGGTCAGCAGTCCTCCATAGGTAGCGATCACATTGACTTTGTCATCCTCCAGGATGCGCATGGTACGGGAAGTGTTGGGCAGCTGGACATAGATCATGGCGTCATAGTCATCATCAACGGCCATGCGGTATTCGGAGGAATCGCTCCCCTCGATCACCTGGACGACCTTCGCGGTGAAGGCGATCGGATCATTCATATGCTCCTTCGGGCGCCTGGAAAAGTCCTCGAAGAGTTTCTTGTTCAGTTTGATATTGCCTTCCTTGTCATGCGCAAATTTCCCCGGCGCTTTATACCCTTTGATTTCGATCGTCTCCGCCCTGCAGGAAGGGATCGTGATCTTTCCGCCGAGCGTACTGGAGTAAGAATACAGGCCTGTGTATGCGCCTTTCACATTGATCGTATCGTCTTCCAGCACACGGACCGTCAGCAGTTCATTCGGGACCGCCAGATAAACCACTTTGTCCGACCATTTATCCAATGATACGCGCATGGTCGTTACGGCATCGTCTTCAATGACCTGGAGAACCTTTCCGGAGAAAGAGACTTTTTCATCCGTGTGGAGTTTTTCATTCCTGGCATAATCATCATAATTCTTTTCAGTCAGTTTCACATGGCCCTTATCCTTGGCAGCCGTCTTCTGCAGCTGCTCCCGGATCTCAGCCAGAGCGGCTTCCAGTTCTTCATTGGTTGCGATTTTGACATTGTTGTTATTGACCGGATGGACCATGAGCATGGCGCTGCAGTACGGGATTGTGATCGATTTCCCGATGACGCTGCTGTAGGTTTCCGTTCCCATGAACTTTCCGTAAACACAGACGTTATCGTCCTCCAGCAAACGTTCCGCGTCTTCCGGAACAGCGAAAGTGACCAGGAAGATCTTTTCACTGTCGCCCTTAAAAGCAAGACGGTAAGTGCTCTCCGGGCTCCCTTCCACGGCCTGGATGATCTTCCCTTCAAAATAGATCCATTCGTTTTTGTGCTTGTTCGGATTCCGCTCAAAATCATTGAAGTCCTTGATCACCTGATAGGATGCCTTTTTATGCAGCTGGTTCAGCTGCATCTGGGACCGAATCTCGGAATACAGTTCATACAGGTTTTTCTCACTCAGCCCTTTCACCTTGATCGAGGCCGAAGCGACACCGACCGAAAGGATCAGAGCCAACGCCAGGAAACAGGCAAGGATACGTTTCATGTGAAGCCCCTCCTAAGACAGGATTATGAATGTCAGAAGTTTGTTACTACCAGATGCCCCGATTGTTCATCTGCATCCTTCAACTGCAGGGAAGTGAAAACGATCCGATCACCGGAAAGACGTATAAAACGATTGTCTCTTTGATTTCGGCATCATAATATCACAATGATGACAAACTGTCCACGCACCACCTGGAAAAGATATTTTCAAGGTGCTGTATTTTCGATTGAACCCGTCTCATGCGAATGATAGAATACATGAAGAGGAACAAAATAAGGCATGAGGATGGTTATATGGATACGAAAGAAAGGATCATCGTTCTGCTGGAACACCTGAGGGAAAACAGCGACGAAGGAAAAGCCGTATCTGCAGCCGATATCCGGGCCATGTTCAGAGAACGGGGAGAAAGTGTAGCCGCGCCTACGCTCCGGGATGATATCGCTTCGCTGATCAGGGCTGGATACGATATTGATATCAACGAAGTGAACGGAGTCGGAACGTATTACAAATACCTGGACAGGGAATGGACCGAGCCGGAGCTCCAGATCCTGATCGATGCGATCAGCGCCAGCCAGTTCATCACGCAGGAAAAAAGTGACATGATGATCCGAAAACTCCGGAAGATGGGCGGACCGACAGAACGGGAGCATCTGGAGCCCAGCATCCGGACGGCACAGCAGGTAAAGGCCCCGAACGAGCAGATCCTCTATATCGTTCAGACGATCAAGACCGCGATGGAACGGAAATCAAGGATCCGTTTCAGGCATTTTATGTATTCGCCGGAACTGCGGCGGGTCCCTAAACATGACGGATACGTCTATGAGGTTTCACCTTATGCGATGATTTGGAAACGCGACCGGTACTACCTGGTCGGATGGAGCGAAAAACACGGCGGGATCGCGAGTTTCCGTATCGACCGGATGGAGATGCCGGAGATCAGCACGGAGGTCATGCATCCGGTTCCGCCGGTTTTTCATCCGGAGGACCACAGTGACAGGATCTTCTCCATGTTTGACGGACCGGAGGAAACAGTTACGCTCCGCTTCAGCCCGGATGTGATGAATCACGTCGTTGACCAGTTCGGAACGAACCTGACAATCGTTGACCGGCGGGAAAAGAGCATTGATATCTCCGTCAGGGTCCATCTCTCACCGACTTTCTATGGCTGGCTGTTCCAGTACGTAGGAGAGATGACGATTGCCGGACCGGAGCATGTCCGTCTCGAATATCTGGAACGGCTGAGGAGATCGATCTGCGATGCAGAAAAGATCGATCCGGATGGCGATAAAGAAAGGGCTCAAAAAGTCACGCTTCGTTGCGGTCCTGAAATGGCCGGCTGCATAAGAGAAAGATTCGGGGGAGAGATCAAACCGGACGGGAGCGGGGAAGGTTTTGATGCGATTGTCAACGTTCCGGTCAATAAAGCGTTCTTCGCGTGGCTGTTTCAGAACGACGGGAAAGTGTGTGTCAAATCTCCGCCGGGCATAAAGAAAAAGTACCGCGAAGCGATGTACAGTGCGTTGTGCGATACGGCAGATGACAGGTTTTCTGACGACGGGACGGAATAGTGACAGTTCAGTGGCGGGCCGATTTCTTCCGTTCCTTCCTGAAAAGGAAGTCGGAGAATTCTTTCAGCAGGGTCCTGCTCTCTTGGGATAACCGCATTTCCCTGGTGTGATAGAAGACTGGATCATCATCTGAAAGGCCAAGAAGGAAGTCGGACGAGACATGATAAAGCCGGCAGATCGAGACCAACATATCATGATTGGGTTCACTCTTCCCCTGCTCCCAGGACTGAACGGTGAACTTGGAGATGTTGAGTTTTTCGGCAAGGTCCTCCTGCGTATCGTTGTGATCATGCCGTAATTCTTTCAGTCGATCACCGATCATCAATAATACCTCCTTCACCTATATAACATATGATATAGGTCTGAAAACGGTCTTAAGACAAAAACGTAATAAACTTATTACAAAACATGGAGTATCGTAAGAAACATATGAATGAAGAAGTGAGAAAACAATTACATATTGAAACAGTAAATAACTTGCGATGTATATTGTTATGTGGTAATATTCTTATGATATAGACCCAAAAATCTGATGTCCGGTGCAATTCGTTCAGAGGACAAAGGAGGAAATGAAGACACCGTTATGGTGAGGATATAGCTGTAGTGCAGGAGACAATACTGCACGATCATTGTAAAGCTATATCAGTTATTCATCCCCCGCAATTCATGGAAAACGATAAACGCAGACAGGAAACCAGATTTTTATCTCCAATGGATTTCAAGTGATCGGAGGCTGGAATAAATGAAAAAAAGACTGATTGGTTTACTGGTGATCTGCTTGCTGCTTGAATGCATCCTGGGCTTTGCTGCGGCAGATTCAGCCATCGATGATTCAGCGACATCCGGTGTCGATGTCGTCGTCGTGCTGGACATGTCCGGCTCCATGCAGACACAGGGAAACCTGAAAGGGAATGACGTTAACGGGTTCCGGCTTGATGCTACAGCGATGCTGATCGGCATGATGGATATGGATGGTTCCCGTATCGGTATCGTGCCGTTTGCCGGAACAGTGTTCGGTAACGGCATCAAAGAACTCACCAAGGTGAACGATGCCAAGAGCCGGGATGATCTCATCAAGGACCTGTATGAAAGAATCGCCAGGCTGAGGGGTGACGGCACAAACACCGGCGCGCCGCTCATGACGGCATTGCATATGCTTGACAGCCGGGAAGACAAGAGCAACCGTCCGATGATCATCCTGATGACCGACGGAAAGAACACGATCAACAATCCGATTAATGTAAGCCCGTCCTATCACTGGGAAAACAATGAGATCGTCGACAAAGGAAAAGAATCATTTACTACTGCCCTGGCAAATCAGGTAACGCAGGAAGCAGCGGATTGTGCTGTGGCCAAAGGTGTTCCGATCTACACAGTCAGCCTGACAGTGGATCCCTATGCTCCGACGCAGGGATTGAATCTGTCAACGCTTTCTTCGATCACCGGCCTGAAAGACGGCTGCTGTTGGGCAAAGACAAAAGAGGATGCAAAAGATATCCCTGAATATTTTGCCAAGATCCTGGCGGACAAGATCGGATCCAGCGTGCAGATCATATCGCGCCCCCGACTGGTTGAGGGAACACAGAGAACTTATGAAGTCGCCATTCCGGTGCTGAATGAATCCATCCTTGAGATCAACGTGATCCTGCCGGTTAAGAAGAGCAGAGTCAACATCATCTCCGGCATCGATTCAAACACGATCAGGGTATACAACAAAAACGGAGATCTTCAGTCTGACGGTGACGGCGTTACCATCCTGCGCAGTGACAGCGGGTCATTTGCGATGATCAAAATCCGCAAGCCAAAGCACGGCTTAACGGGAATGTGGAAACTGCAGTTTGACAGTGAAACCGATCCGGCGGCGATCTCTTTCAATTTCCTGTACAACTACAGCATCAAGCTGAACGCCTCGGCTAAAACGAACAGGACGGAAGATGACAAGCTGTTCAAATCCGACAAACTGGAACTGAATGCCTTCTTCACGGATGAAAACGGAAACAAAACAGATGACGCATCGTTGTATTCCGATCATACCGGTGAGGAAAACTATGAAGACTGGATGACAATCCGGGCCAACTGGCAGCTGTATGAGCTCGATGGGGAAGGCCGGATTGCTGACCGGCCGGCAAGGGAAGGAACGCTTGCACCGCAGGACACTCCCCTCTGCTTTGCCACGGAGATCGACCTGTCAGAAAACACTCCGAAGGCCGGGCAGTATAAGCTGATCTTCAATGCAGAAGGCGCAGGCTTGCTCCGGAAGGTAGAACTCCCGTTCACGCTTGAGAATCATCCGCCCAAGGGAGAGAATTACCAGTATTCGATCAATGTCAATTCCACAACCAAGGGTGAAGAAAGTACCTGGACTGTTGAGGGATCTTCCGGCGTGCTTCCGAAGAAGGCCGGCGATCTTGTCAAAGACGTTGATCCCGAAGACCAGAAGAACATGTATTTCAAACTGGTCCCGGCAACAGATGCGGAACAGGCTGCAACCCTGACCCTGGAAAACGACGGAACAATCCGCTACACCACGATCCTGAACGGCAGTGCGATCAGAGACGGCGAAGCAAAATATAAACTGGAATACGATGACGGCGACAAGAATGGACAGGGGTCCATACTGATCTCCCTTTTCGTGAATTCTGATGTCGCGGCGCTGATGAATGAATATGAGCCGGAACTGACGGTCAGCGGGAAGAATGCTGTCGGCAGTTCGCCTGACGACGGAATCTATCAGAAAAATACACCTCTGCAGATCAGGCTGCAGCTGAAGAAAAAGGGCGGAAGCGGTTATGCGGATGCGGAGCTGATCGGACGGCTTGCAAACAGGCTTGCTATCGTGGATCAGAAGACCGGAGAGACAGCGATCGAGGATACTGCCTTTACACTGAACGAAGACACACTGGAATATACGCTGGAAACCACAGGCAACAAAGCCGCAAAGTGGACGGTCACGGCAGATGTCGGACCTTTTGAGGGATTGTCAAAGGATATCACTATTGCCAATCAGTTTGATCCAGTACCGGCAGCAGCAGAAAGCATTACCCTGAATTGCAGCGGAGAAAAGGTTCCAGGCTTCTTGCGGTCCATTATCGGAGAAGACACTACCGAGGACGACCCGCTTCGCCTGATTAAGGTCAGCAGCCTCTTCTCAGACCAGGATAATGACCTGCTCGAATACTCTACCCCCGAATTCAAGACTCCGGACGGTTCGGAAACGATGGATCCGGCAACGATTACGGCTGTCGCCAAGGATGAAGAACAGCCCGGGGAATACCTGATTCAGGCGACCGGCCTGCCGACCTCCATCTTCAACTTCAGCTATCAGAGCAAACTTGAAGTGGAAGCCATGGACGGTGACGGACGTAAGGCGACCTACGAACAGGAGATCACCGTAGTTGACCTGTTCAACAAGATGCTGACATACCTGATCATCATCCTGATCGCGATTGTCACCCTGATCATCCTGATCCTGATCATCCACCAGATCAGGAAACCCCGCTTCCCGAAACTGAACATGACGATCCGGGAAGAGCCGAGCCTTTATGAATCCGGAAGCGAAACGCTGAGTCCCGTGAAATCACCGACGAATGCTAACGCGATCGGTGTGGACAGCGATATGGCGGCGAAACATAATATCTCCATGGAATTCCTGCAGAACATCATTATCCGCCCGCTCCGTTCGACCACCTCGGTCGGCGTCTGCTGCAAGAAGGCAGTTCCCGGACATGAAGTCTCGTTGGCCGATGTCGTACTCAAGCCCAAGAAGAAGTATATCTGGAGGCTTGACGAGGAACTGAGCATCCGCAGCCTTAGCGGAGATGGCCTGGTGGCGATCAAACTGGAAGACCGACGGGATGAAGAAGGCAATGATCCGACCAGTGACTTCGGAGAAATGGATGAATGGTCGGAAGTGAGACAGGAACAGAGCGCGAAGACATCAGGTAAGAAGCACAGCCGTAAAGTCGAACGCAAAGAAGCGCCTGTCAAGGAGGAAACTGTTTCGAGCAATACGGATGACTTCGACTTCTGATCCTGATCGTTAACAGGATCGGAACAGATCGTTCAGGAGGAAGACGGCGTGGGAGACTGGGATCTTGATGAGGGGTTCCCGACAACCGAAGACAAAGGAGACCGGAATAAAGGCATAGTTACCGGCGGGCTGAATGCCGGCATGACGGTGGCATGCCTGCTGGCAGTCGCCGCGGTATCCTTTGGGATCGCCTGGCTCATGAAGGATCATGTCCGTAACTTCTGGGAGATGGGTCTTACCTTTGCGGCTCCGTTTGCTGCACTGATGGTATCCGCGCTCCTCGTGGAGAAAGTGACCAGCCGGATGACACCTACCTGCTCCAGAAAAGCACAGACATTGTTTTCACTGGCAACGGTCGTCGCAGCCTTTGCGATCGGCTGCCTGGCGGAAGTGCTGCATCAGCCGGTTGTCATCGAGCATGCTGAACCGGAATATGACTATGTGATCGTCCTCGACAAGAGCGGTTCCATGGTCTTCACCGAGCTGGATGAACCTTGCAGAGAAGCGCTCCATGCCCTGGTTGATGATATGGAAGATGAATGCCGGGTCGGTATCGTAGCCTTCGGGGATACGCTGGTCGGCAAGGCAAGCATCGCTCTGATGGATGAAGCACAGCGGAAAAAGATCCTCGGTATTATTGATACTGAGATACCGATCCAGGAAACCATGTGGTCCAGAACCGGACCGGGAACCGATTTTTCGGTGGCTATGCAGAATTCAATGGATCTGATCAAAGCGCTTCCCGATCGCAGCAGAACGGTCCGGATCATCCTGGTCACCGACGGAGACAGTGAATCCATTGGAAACTTTGATGAATTCTCCCGTTGGGCGAAAAGCATGAACGACAGCAACCCTGATATGAAGCAGATCGAACTGTGCGCGATCCAGCTGGGAGATCCCATGCTGAGTATGGTGAAAGAGGCTGTGAAGGCGACAGACGGGACCGTGTTCGACCAGACAGCGATTTCGGACCTTGCCAGCGAACTGAAGAGCCTGAAGAGTACGCTGACTGTCCCGGAACCGGTTGACACGCTGAAAGCGACCTACGAAGGGAAGACAGCGGACGGCAAGCCGAATACGCCCTACGTGATCCTAACAGGTGCGCTGCTCCTGGTGCTCGGCCTGCTGTGCGGATTCTCCCTGATGATCATGTTCAGCGTACAGGGCCAGTTCCGTTTCCAGGTCATCCTGAGCGCGCTGATGGGCATATGTGCTTTCCTTCTGCTGAACTTTGGACGCTACCTGGGTATCAGCCCGGCATGGATCTGTGAGGGACTGGCATTCTCGCTGTTCGGGCTGGTCCTGATGAAGACAAACCGGGGAGGCAGAACGCCGGCGAAACCTGCGCCGACCAGCCCGGCCGATGACTTCGGCAGCGACGATTTCTGACCCGCGGCATCAGACGTTAAGTAGATTATTGCAGTAAGCAATCAATATTGTTTTGGAGGGATTCTTATGGGTGAGCAGCAGAAATTCGATATTTCCATTGACCGGGTGCCGAAGATCCCTGTACCGCTCCTGGTCGTCGGCCTGGGCGGCACGGGCTGTGATGCGCTTCTGACGATCAAACAAACGTTCGCCGAACGGTACATCCTGCCCAAGGATTCCAAAGGACAGGATCTGCCTGCTCCGCCCAAGACAGCATACCTGGCGATCGACAGCCGCACACAGAGGCCGGACGGTTTTGAAGTGAGCGAATATGTCGATATCTCCCTTGCCGGGATCGACAAGATCCTGTCAAACCAGAAGGAGCTGCTCACGCCGTACGAGCTTACATGGGTGAACAGGAACCTCCGGCACAGTGCTACCGGGATTGGCATGGGTACAATCCGCCAGGCCGCCCGGCTGGCCCTGAGCAGGAATTATGAAAAAGTCAACCAGGCGATTAAAGGCGCGCTGAACAATATCGTTTCGGTCACAGCCGGAGAAGTTGATGCACGCGTCAACCAGGTGGAGATCGTCGTCGTCACCGGTATCGGCGGCGGTACCGGATCAGGTATCTTCCTGGATATCTGCCAGATCCTCCGGGCAGCGGCAAAAGCGGCAACGGTCATCCCCGCAAAACTGACCGGTTATATCGTGATGCCCGACGTTTCCCTCGCCAATGTTTCAGCTGCTTCCGGCATGGAAGGACCGATCCGGCACAATGCCTATGCGGCTCTGAAGGAACTTGATTTCTGGATGCGCGTCAAGCAGCATGAAGTTCCCTACAGTATGCAGTACGGCAACGGCGTAACGATCAACTGGGATCAGCCGCCCTTTGATTACTGTATCCTGATGTCCCAGTCCAACGTGGAAGGCCTGCCCTACAAGGACGGCTACATGGCGGTCAGGAACACCATCGCCGAAAACCTGATGCACTATCTGGCAAAGGAAGACAGTGTAGGCGAACAGTATTCCTACCGGCAGTATGAGGACAATCTGGCGGCGATCGATATCCAGAAGAGTTATCCGCTCTATTACGGCTATCGCGCGATCGGTGCTTTTACAAAGCGGATCCCGAAGAAGTCAATCCTGTATTACGAAGGTTCCCTGCTGCTGAAGACCTTCATCCCGTTACGCGATGATTCCGGCAAGCTCCAGCCTGACCGCCGCATGTTCACGGATGGCCAGGGCAAACCACGGGCGGAGGAAGTGACCGGCAGCGGCAAGCAGTTGATGCAGGATTTCCGCACGAATATCTGTAAGCTGCCGAACTTCTGCTACCTGGATCTGGGTGATAAAGTAAAGGTCACAGCCGTCCAGAACATGAATCCGCCGCCGCACAACAAATGGCATACCTGGCGTGACCAGATCAGTTCTCCCGCGGCGCTGAATGCCGGGGAAGAATACCTTGAGAAGGCCTGGGGACGTTTTGTGGATTTTGCCAACAAAGTGATCATGGATCCTGAGCAGGGCCCCTTTGCCCTGGAAGCTTATCTGGATGCGCCGGACGGCATGCTCAGTTTCATGAATGAGATCTATGAAAGCTGGCTGAACCAGTATAACAAGACACATAAACAGGCGATCGCCCAGGCGGAGGAGATGTGCAACACAGCCTGGCCGGGCTTCCGCAATCCGCCGATCATCGGCAGGAAGGGTGCTCTCGAACAGTACGATCATGCACTGAAGACGCTGTATACCTATGTCAACAATGATCAGTTCCTCGAAAAGCACACGGAAGCGCTGCGTAAGCTGATCCTGCGCGTGAAGGAGTACCTGCGTGACGGCCTGAAGCCGCTGTGCGCATCGATCCTGTTCCTGGAGAAAGAATTCAATACGCCGGAGCAGTCCGATGAGCGGCTTGTACAGGACATCTACGATGTGAGCACCGTACAGAAGAGCATTGACGATGCGTTTGAGGATGCAAATGCCGGGGACAGGATGAGCAGTGAATTCCTTGGGAAGATCGCTGAGATTTCCGAGCAGACGCAGCCAAACGTGGATGCTAAAACTTCCGGTGTGGAATTCATCTGCCGCAGGGCTGGACTGCAGGAGATCTGCACAGTCCTGCAGGGCCATATGGAAGCAGTTTACGGCAGCGTGAACAACCAGTCCCTTGACGACATTATGAAGGCCAATGTCGGCGAAGATGTGGCGGCCCAACAGAAGTGGATGGCCAACCTTGCCAGCAGCGCCCTGGACAGTGCCCTGCCGATGTTCATGCAGGATGCGGTGTTCAAGGCTGCGGATAAAGCGCCTTACAGCTATATGTCGATCCCGGCGGATGCAACCGAACATCTGAAGTATATCAAGGAAGCTTTCAAGAATCACGATCCTGCTGTGGAACCCAAAGCCAGCTCCCTGACGGATCATATCTATACGCTGATGGCCTGGGACAAACTGCCGCTGTATCGCTACGGACGGTTTGAGGATCTGCGGACCACGTATGACCAGGACCTGAACAAGGAAAGCGCACACGGCGTCCATCTGGTTCGTTCCGGCGATCCGAATGCAGACTTCAGATCCGACTGGAGCCTGCTCCCGTCTCCTAAGCCTTACTTCCTCTTTATGCGCAACAGCGTGCATTCCGAAGAGGCTCAGTACGAAAAGGTCCATGCCCTTGTTGAACGTGGTATACGCTGCGGAATGATCAGGGTCCGTGACGACCAGCCCTTTGTCAGCGCGACTGTAAACGAGATCTATTCCGGAGACGGGATGGCACTGCTTGCCTCCGATGCTCTCCTTGCAAAGAAGGATGAGATCGAGAAGGAAAAGAATCCGGCAACCGGCGATTTCTATTCCAAAAGTGAGATCGCTGCGCGGTTGCAGAGGTTCCTCGATTCCGGCAGGAAAGTCATCCTTGAGGAAAACGAGATCAGGCCGGCCAATGTGGCCAGCGTACTCGGACTCGAGCATGAACCCTGCGACCCCTTTGATCCGGCAACCAGGGCGGACCTGAATAAACAGGCCAGGGCGCTTGAGAATCATAAGAAGCTGTGTGTGACCATGACGGAGGCGATGGTCTATCTCCGGCCTGACCTGGTCAGGGCGCTTGAATTACAGCTTCCTGCCTATGAGCAGTTTGCCGCGCAGATTGCGGACAGTGAAAGTGCGGGCGGACGCTGGCAGAAACGTTTTGAATACGTTGAATCTGCGGCGGATATCCTCCTCTACCTGGACGATATCATCTTCCTCGGCGGCGAGGGATATATGTACAAGAACCGGGGAAACAAATACGGTATTGTGAACGCCGGTATCCTGTCTGATGATCTGAAGCCTGTTGAATCGGAACTGCTTAAGGCCATCTGCTTCCTGGCTGATGCGCCGGATGACAATGCGGCTAAAGCGGACCTGATGCAACTGGCTGCCGCCGCCAAACGTGAATTCAACGATGCGATCAACGATGAGATGATGACCGCAGATGAACTGAATGAGACGATTACTGCGGCACTCGACCTGGCAAAAGAACTGGAAGAAGAGCAGACGATGCTGGAACATGACATTCATGTCAACCCGGGTCGTGAAGATGAGCTCAAACCGTTGGCTGAAATGGCGGAGAGGATCAGAAGAATCCTGGAGGTCCGGGCCAAGACCTATAAGAAGATTGCAAAAGGTCTTGACTGATCCGGCAATGCCGGCATGGAGATCTCTCCATGCCGGCTGTTCTGGTCTTAAAACCGCATCAAGTCCGGAGGATCGAAAATAAGTAACTTAGCTCAGGAGTGGCTCCCCGATGAACATTATCACGAAAGATGCCAACATAGTGGTGCTGTATGGCGATGGCGCCGTATCCCATTTCTCGGAACTGGTGAATAAATGGAGCAGGATGATCTCATTGGCTCAATGGGACGAGTTTCAGTTTTTTCTTGTCGGACCCAAGGCTCCTGTTCTGGATCTGGATGATTACGGAAAGAGAGCTGTTGACGATCGGAATACGGTGTTTTACAAGGTGACAGGATCCGAACCTGATGATGATACGGCACCTGATACGTCCACATATCACAACCTGATATTCGACAAGATCAAGACTGGTAATGTCAGACTGCACGTTGTCTATGATTCCGGAGAAAAAGAGTTCAGCTCCGCCTGGCTTAAAGAATTCGTCACCGCCGCAAAATCGATTGATGTTCTGGAAACGACCTGTATCTATTACTGCGTCTTCGGCATCAACAGCCCTGCGGAAGAACGGGAGCAGATGCTGGATCTTGTGCGGAATCCCTCTGATTCCGTATTCCTGTTGGGGAATGTAAATGAAAATGGCGGGCGTGTCACACAGGAAGACCGCTGGCAGGCAACGATCCTGGCGATCCTGGCCAATTCAGCCTGCCTGATGCCGGTGGGGCGCGGCGCATATTCCCTGGGCTATTCCGCCCTGAACGCCAACGGCTCCGAATTGAGCCGGCTGGCGGACAGCATCGCATGTCGAAACCTGACCGGTGAACTGAGCAAAACCGTTCAGACGCTGACCGGGGATCTGGAGCTCCAGCTTTTGCCGGAGGATGTGAATGCGGTTACCGGTCTGCGTGCCTGGCTGACCCAGAAGGTAAAGGAAAAGGTTCCCCAGATCGAAACCAATGCATTGCGAAATGCCTGGATCACGACCCGAATGAATCCGGATCTGCTGCCGACAGAGGCGATCAAACGGCTCCGGCGCTTTGCTGATCTGAACTACACCGGGGAGCGGGTCACAGAGATCCCGGCAAAAGAGTTGGCATGGCAAACGGAAAAAAGGATTCTGGATCAACTGCGGTCCAGTGCGGTGACAGCCAGATTATCAGATAACATCTTCAATGAGATCGCTGATGCATTACACCGGATCGCACTGGAGGATGTACAGCCGGCCGGCTGCACCTACCCTAAAAAACCGCTCAGACACCTGTTCGGCGGGAGCGCAGCGAAGGAAGAATATGCTCAGGAATGCAAGACGGCTGTGATGAAATCGATCCGGGAATACATCCTCCAGAAGAATGTGTGCTGCTTTGCCGCGGAGATGGAAAAAAGCTACCGTAAACTGGCAGCCTGGGTCAGGTATGCGGTCGGAGACGATGAAAACAGTTACAGAAGGCCGACGGTTCGGGCCTTCCTGCAGGACTGTCAGAAGGAACTGGATTCCAGTGATGAAGGAAACGCGAACAGGATCGGGCAGAAGTACAAGCGCTATGCGGCAGAACTGGAAATGATTCATCCGCAGCTGAATGTACTGACGGAAGGGATTCATACTGAGCTGTACCAGGCGGACGGCATGTTTGTGGAAAAGAACTGGCGGGAACTGATTCATCTTGCCGGCCGAAACCTGGAGAGGCGTATGAGTCCCGAGTTCAGGGGCGATTTCTTCAAGGTTCTGACATCTGAGTTTTCAACAGCTGAAGAACGTGAAAAGTTCTTTGATGAATATCTGAAAAGCGGCCCGAGAATGTACAGGCACCTGATGGCAATTCCAAGCACCGGGACAGAGGTTCTGCTTGCGGATGACCGGCTGACGGATAAATGGTTCTTCGGAAAAGATTTGTACGAAGTGAAGACAGATAACGCTGAGAACCTGACAGTCTATCCACTGGGTGAGTCAACGGCTTCCAGTTTCCTGGAGGACAGGACGGTCTATTTCAAGGGGAACAACACAGGGACCGGCAAAGGGAGAACGCTCTTCTCCTCAGACAACAGGCCGACTGAACGCCCGGAAGCCACATCACGGCCAAAGAACAGCATCTTCGGAAACGCCGGTAATGAAAAACGGACATCGGAAACGCCGGAAGTGAAACAAAAGGCCGGCTCGTTCAGCAACGTGCGCCTGGAACCGGACAATAAGGGGAATTACCTGCTGTACTGGGAGTGGTGCGGCAATGATGAGACTGCCATGGTCGAATTCTTCCAGTACGGGGAAAGGCTGGGTCAGGTGGCTGTTATCCCCGTCAGACGTTTCAAGGATAACGGCAACAACATGAATGCTACCGATGAGATCATGGGCGGCAAACAGCTGCCCGGTGGCACGCTGACGGTAACGATCCGGGATGCCCGCCAGAACATCTACATCGATTCAGCTGAAGTGCAGGGTCGGCGTGACGTTATTCGCTACAAGGTCAACAATGCACGCCTTCAGCTCCAGCCGGAGAAACGGGGCATCATGGATAAAGTCGTCCTCAGGACGACCGAGACCAACGGAAACCAGATCTTCTTCCCCCTGTACAGCGGGGAAGGTGAGAAACCCTGGCTGTTTGAAGGGCTGACGCTCAGCGACGGCTGCATTGTGGAGGATCCAACCCAGGAGACCGGTCTTGTTTTCCCGGTCCGAGTGGAATAATACAGGATTGAGATCAATAAGATCAGTATTACAGAGACGGAGTGAACAGGTATGAGCGAACTGAATTATGTATGTCCTTATTGCGGAAAACCGGTCGGCAAAGATAATGTCTTATTCTGGGAAAAGTCCAAAACTCAGTATACGGATCGAATCCGCGGTGAATTCCTCCGGAGGCACGGCGTGATAGTACCGGATGGTTTCAAATTCCCCCGGGTTTATTACCGGGTATCAGAAACCAATGTGATCCGCGCCGACGAGACGGGTTTCCCGACGATGCTGGAGGACCATGTCGGCAACGCGATCGCTCCTGCAGACCTGGATAAGGCCGTCAAAACCGGACAATCCGACAATTTTGACGACGACTTTGATTCGGATGGTTTTGACGATGGATCGGAAAGCCGTGCCGAGAAAATGGACCGCACGCTCCATAATATTCCGCTGCGTGCATGCCCGCATTGCCACTGCGAGCTGCCCCAGCTCTTCGGCGCCCTGAAGACTTATCATGTCGCAATGTTCGGCGGCCGCGCCGCTGGCAAAACTGCCTACCTGGTGAATCTGTTCCAGCAGTTGACCGCACAGCTGAGTGAGAACAACCTGGGCTCCGTTACACTGGAGAAGGAAAGCGCGGGTTTTCTGGATCCGATGATCAACGACTATGAACAGACCGGAACCACCCGTCCGACGCCTGCAGAAGGCGGCCTCCTGCCAATCCTGTGCCACTACAAAAACGGCAATGACGAAGCGTTTATTACCTTCTACGACATCGCCGGTGAAGGTACGAACGATCCCGCATACATGGCCAATCATGAAGGAATCAAGAACTGCGAAGCCCTGATGCTCATGATCGATCCGAATATGTTTGTCGGCGGTGCCTTTGCAACTGCCTGGTATGCCAATCACCTTTCCGGCATGGACCGTTACGGGGAAGGCGGCGATTGCTGCCGGGATCCGCTGGATAAATTCCTGACGGAAGCAGGCAGTCTCTGCCATGAGTATTCCGACAAGATCAGGTATATCATCTGCGTCGTGACCAAGATGGATATGCTTCTGGAAGCGCATCAAAAGTATTTCGCTGCCGGTGATATCGAGATCACCAAGGATATCGGGAACGCGCATTTCGACGGCGTTAATCTTCAGACGCTCCGCCGGGTTCATGACAATATCGGCCTCTACATGCAGAAGAATTACCATATTGATCTCAAACAGAAGATCCTGGATGCGTTCGGCTCCGATATGCGCGTCAACCTGCTGGGCGTATCCACTTCGACCCTCAGTCGCGGCGAAGGCGGCAGTTTCAAGTTTGAACCGCGCAGTGCAGCGGTCGACCGGAAACACCGGATCATTGAACCTTTCCTGATCGTCCTGATGAGATTCGGCCTGATCGACGCGAAGAAAGCAGATGACAGCAACCCGGGCAACTACATCAAAGTTCGCTTCAATGATAAAAACGTGATACATGAATCCGCTTCACAACAGTCAGAACCTGAACAAGTGAAAAAAGAGGTCAAGCGTGGATTATTTGGCTGGAGGAAGAATAAATGAGTATCAGAGCCCAGTTCTATATCACCGGAGACACGCAGCAGTCCGGATTCCGGCGGATCGGCGGGACCCCTTCCTTTCCGGCGGATGCGCTCCCGTTGCTGAACAACGGTGAGACCATCCCGGAAAAGGCGCGTGTGGTACCCTTTGGTACTGCCCGTCAGGGGATTGGCGGCCCGCAGGTGCTCAGCCATGTCTGGGAATACCAGACAGGGCGGTTTGGTGTGCCGGTCGTCATCAATACGATCGTTGCCATCGGAACCGGTCGTGCCCACGGATTTTCCGAATATGTTACCGGTGAAACGGACAATGTGGCGGAACTGGCCGATGTCGGTCAGATGATCGCCGGTGCGGAAAACTTTGACCTGCTGGACGTGGATACCTTTATGGGTATCCCCGGCTGGGATACGGTTGACTGTCAGGATACGGATTGGGTTCCGGCCGAAACAGATCCGTATGGAGCGGAAGGCGGGATTGACGCAGAGGATACCTGGAAAAAGACGCTGCTCACTCATTACTGGAAGCAGGCTTCCATCCGTGCCTTCTCTGATGACCCGCCCACGACCGTCCGGGTAAACCTTGGCGAATTCAGCGAAAGAGTGACAGAGGATATCGAAGCGACCATTAAAGAGGCAAAACGATTCTTTTCCTCCGTGATCGTTCCGGCCCTTCCCAAACAGGTCCAGAATATCGCTTCCATGGCAGCCGGCGTCAATTGCTCCGACCAGTGCTCGCTGTATGCTGCGGTCGAATTTGATATCTCCGAGAACGGGTATGAGGAAGAAACGCTTTATTTATCCCGTCCAAAGGATCTGCGTCAGTATCGCCTGACACAGGGTGAGCTGGATTTCATTTCGGAAGCCTGTAATGGGAAAACGCCCGAACCGGTTCAGAAGTTCTTTGATCACTATAAAGAACTGATCGAAGAACCGGAGCTTCAGGAATCCGGTGTGCCCTTTATGGCAGATTACCGGGTCTGGTATGCGCTGTACTGCATTGACCGTATCATCAAAGAGAAGCATGCTTTTATTGAAAAGGCAGGCCTGATGAACGAGCACGGAAACCCGAAAAAGATCCGGGATGCCCGGGTATGCTATCTGATGATGCAGAACCTGCGCAAACTGCTGGACGGCGATCACCAGCTCAACGATAAACGCAGGAACCTGGTCACTGAACTGACAGAAGAGCTGAATATCAGCCTGATGAAGGTCATGCTGGAAAACATGGCTGAGGCCAGTGCCGAGCCTTTCCTGCTGCGCCGCAATGAGATGGTTGATTTCCATCGCCGTACACTGTATATTGCGACAGATGCTCAGTTAGATGATATGATCGCACTGGCAGTTGCAGACGCGCGGGTTTCCAAAACTCCGCAGTTTGTCCGCTGTTATCCCGCAACGCCGATCCGCAACGAACAGGCTGATGCACGGAACGGGAAACTGCTCTCTGCCCTGTTGCCGGAGATCTTCACCCGGCGGATCGAAGAAGAAAAGAAAAAGGAAAACGTCGAGGACAAATACCTTGACCAACTCCGCGCGGAAGAATTTGCGGACAACTGGGCCTGCCAGAGCCACTGCGAAAAGACAAAGGAAGCGATCGCGAATTTCCTGCGCAAAGAGATCAGCGAGGACCGCCTCAAGCATTTCCTCCTGTACAAGATCTCCCTGAAATATATTCCGGAAAACGAACTGCTGAATATCACGCTCAATCACTTTATTGCAAACAATACAAAGCAGAACATGAGACCGGAGGAGCGCCAGCTGAAGATCGCTGCGCACGGGGCCCGGGAATATATCTCCAGTGCGGGCAATATCGATTCCGTATGCGTGTCGAGCATGAACCGGTATTATCAGGCATGCTTCCGGGAATATCGCAGTAACATCGGCGCGATCTCCGAGGATATCATCCGCCGCCTTGGCGGGGATACCACTGAAGCGATGACCCTGATCTTCGATGAATACAGGACGGGGAATCCGCTGAACAGGGAAGAGGCAGAAGCGGTCTTTGATGCCTTCGGCGGTGCAAACAAGGTATACGCCAGGAAGGAAGCGGTCGTAAACGCTTATACCGGAATGCTGTCTGAACAGCGGACTGCCATGCTGTCCGCCCGGGAGGCCGACCGGGGCCGGGTGATCCGCTGGCTTGGAGAAATGGTTGCCGCCGCTCCCTTTGAGATCGATACATCCGGGGATATGGTAGCCCTGTTCAACCACGCGACTGACGGGGAACGGATGACCTCCGAAGAAGCGGAGAATATTTTCTCTCTTTTGGATGAAGGGCATAAATATGCGAAGGCTGAATCTGTCACCACAGCCTTTACGTCCATGATCCACAGCCACCAGGCGGAGATCCTGCAGGGTGAGACCCAGGACAAGGAATCGGCCCGTGAGAACCTGATCACCTGGGTGTCCAACATGGTGGAGCGGGCACCGTTCAGGGTGGATACCTCCGATACCATTCGCGCTTTGTTTGAGAGCGCCAGAACCGGGGAAAGAATGAGCCGGGGATCCGCCCAGGAGATCTTCAGCCGCCTGATGAAATACTCAACTTCAGGAGATGAGAAAGTCCGGCCGGCGTTCCAGACAATGATCAGGGATCAGCTGGATATCGCGCTGAAGAACAAAGACGACAGCGTTCTGGACTGGATCGGAGGTATGATCTCAGCATCTGACGGTGCGATCGACTACGATACGACTGAGATCCTGAAAAAGATCTTTGAATCGGCCAAGGACGGCGAGCGTATGCTGCCGGCTGATGCGGCCAGCGTCTTCAGCGCCATGAAAGGCAAGGCAGACGGCCTGGACACAACTGTTCAGCGGACCTATAACGAAATGCTGTCCGTACGCAGAAAGGAGACTGTCGATAACACCGATCCGGATGGTTTTACCTGGCTGTGTGACATGGCGGACCGTTCTCCCTGGGCAGCTGACAGTGAATGGATCAAAGAGCAGCATACCGAAGATGTCATCGCCCTGTGTAAGATCAGCGAGAAGAAGGAGGAGCCCATTGACAGTGTCTCCCTGACAACCGTACAGAACTGGTTAGATCAGGGTTCCATCACGCAAAAAGGTACCCGGGAATTGCAGAAGTACTGCAATACACAACTTGAAAAGGGGAATTCCGGGCCGGCGGACGCGATGGTCCGCAGGTTCGACCTGATCGATGAAACCTGCGAGCAGCTGCGCAGGGGCGTCTTTGAAGGAGCTGTTTTAAGCTTCCGGGACGGCCTGAAAAAACCGAACGTCTCCTTCGGCGATCTGATCAACGAAAACAGCCGGAACGTGGAGATCGCCGGGAAGCGGCTGGATGAACTTTATAACGAAACAAAGGAAGAATCAGACGAGTTTATCGAGCGGCATTTCGCGAACACATCCGATCTGGAGATCCTCGTAAGCGAACAGGAGCAGATCCCCGAGAACTGTGCTTTCTACAGGATCTGGCAGGATAAACTGAGCAGCAAGGTTTATGAGCAGCAGGTGGATATGTTTAACCAGCAGCCCAACCTGGAGAAGCTGAAAGGATTGAAAGCCAGCATCCTGAAGCGCAGCACGACTCTTCAGCCTTCGATCGAGGCCGCATACAGCCTGCTGGAAAGCTATGAAGGCCGCCTGGAAAAACTGAAGAACCGGAATGAATACGAAGCGGTGACAACGCTCGGGACCGAGCTGAAGGAGATCAACAACCTGCTGAACCGTGCGTCTGATGTCCGCAAGACGCTGTGCTCCTCCCTGCGCACGGTACGGTATCCGGTCCAGGAAGAGATCCGGGAAATGGATTTCCGCCATAATCTTTCTGTCGAGATCATGCAGGCGACCCTGACGGACAGTTCACATGAAGTACAGGGAAAAGAAGGCCAGAAAGAAGGAGGCTGTCCGGACTGGAAAAAGGTCCTGGACAACCTGTTCCCGCAGGCAGAACTGGATGAAGCGATCCGGAAGCCATACGCGGCGAATAACCTGGGTGTGCTGCAGCGGTTGCTCTCAACCGTTGAAAATGCACGGATCATGGCGGCTTACGGCATGAACGATGCCTGGGTGGCAGATCTGGTCAGGACGATCCACGGGCATGCCAATCTTCACAAGTACCAGTCCGCGCTTGCCAGGAACAGGAAAATGAGCAATAAGTACAACCTGCAATTTGGAACGGACGGACTGCAATTCGACGTGGAGACTCCGTAACGGGGAAGTGACACTGAATGAGACACCGGGAGGCTGAAACATCATGAGAAATAATCTGAAGCTGTTTGCGGCAGGATGTTGCCTGATCTACCTGCTGGTCTATCTGTTCCTGCCGATGGTAGCGATCGTCCTGGTAGGGATCGGCGCTCCGGCGATGAACCTGATGTCTGTCAGTGTCTGGTGTTATCTGCCGCTGATTTGCGGGATCGCAATGTTGATCTGTTCGATCACGCTGCCGGGCAGGACGAGCGGGATCATCTGTGCGATCGGAGCTTTTCTTCCGCTGATCACTTTCTTCATTGTCCGCACGTCAGTGATCAGTAACGCGCTCTCGCTCTTCGGATCTGCTGTTTCATCCCTGGGGGTGGCAGGGATCAGCCAGGTGCTGACCGTCGGGGTCGGACCGATCCTGGCCCTGGTAGCCGGTATCGGTGCAGCCGTGCTCTGTTTCCTTTCGGAAGGCACTTCCGCGAAGCCGGCAAGCCGTGCGGCAGGACTGAGCTCATCTGAAGACGATGAATGGTAATGAAGGATAAGGAGATTCAACTGAGATGAAAAAGCTGCTGCTTTACGTCTGTGCCCTGGTACTGGCACTCCTGCCGATCATGACGGCAGGCGCTGACCTGATTCACCTGAACGGGGACGCAACGAAGAATGGAATTTATATATATTACATACCGGCTACCAGGGACAACAACAGGATCACGACTGCGAAATATATCGCGCAGTCGATCGCTGCCAGCCAGCCTGAAACTCCGGCCAGTTACGGTAAGTATAACGGCAAATCATTCAATAAGCTGAATGAGATCTTTGCAAACGGGAACAGTGATGGTACCGGCGCGATAAACGCAAGACTGATCCCTCAACAGCCGGAAAGCCAGGTTTGCGATTACTGGTTTATTGTTCCTGAAGAAGCTGTTAATAATTTCATCCATAATTCGGAGCTGATGAACCAGTGCCGGAGCCTGTTGGCAAACGAAGACTCCAGGGCTCATGTTGTACTGATCAGTGACCGTGCTGTCGCTGTTCCGGATGATTCCGCTCTCGGTGCCCTCTGCGCGGAGGGAAAGACAGACCGGATCCAGGTCAGTTCCGTCTTTTCAGCGACGGAACTTCCGAGCAGCAGCTACGAAGACAGGGATATCCATACCGGCAACTTTTTCATCGCTGCGTTATTTGGACAGCCTGCAGATATACCTTATACTCTTTCAGAAGACGGTATGACCAGAAGATTTACCATGCCGGAAACAGGCAAAGCCTTGGTTTTGTCCCGGTCGTTAAATGGAGCCGGAAATACGGAATGTGTGGATGCCACAGGGAATCCCTGCGAGAAAAAGGACTATGAGATCTCGCTGCCGAAGAATATTGCCTACACCGGCACACTCCTGCCCAAACTGGCGGGAGGAAGCGAGTATTCAGTCACCTGTCAGTCAGGAGCGATTGATTCCATCAGCATATACTGGTATCCGAATCTTTCGGAGATCAAGCCGGAAGTCGTGCAGGGCGGCCCCTGGAGTCGCGGTGAGAACAGCATTGATCTGACTCTTGGGAATGACCTTGGAAGACCGGAGGATTTTGTCGTCCAGTTTGACTACCAGGTGAACGACGGATCTGCGGCGCAGGTCTCTGCCGAATATAACGCTGAACGGAAGCTGTGGGCAAAATCGGTCACAACGGATACAAGCACGGAAACTATCACCGTAAACCCGTCTGTTCGCCTCCATATGAAAGACGGAAACAAGATCTGGGAGTGGAAAGGGGAGCGGGTTGTCTTTGACGTAATTTCCGAAGGCGTTAAAAAATCCAGCCAGGCACCGGAAAACCTGACGTTATGGTATGATCCGGCCGGCAAGGCCTACGGAAAGACCAGCTTCACCTGGAGTGATTTCTTTACTTACAATCCGGAGGATCATCCGGAATTCAGTTTTGAGCTTGCCGGTGAATCCTGTGTACGGTGCGAAAAGACAGAAAACGGGATTGTCCTTGTCGCATCGGAAGGGGAGGAACTGCCGGAATCCTGCGTCCTCAGGCTTGTTGCCACCCTGCCTAATGAGGGCACAGACTACAACCTGGAGATCAGACGTGCTGATATCGCAGAGATCTGGAATGCGATTGTGATCAGCGCTGACAAAGAGGGAAAAGATGTTCCGGTCGGAGAAAAAGGAGAGATCAGAGTCGGCGCTGAAATACCGCCGGAAACCCTGAAACGGCTGCAGGAAGCGATCGCGCAGAATGTGATTCCGTTCCCGGCGGACAGCCTGATCCTGGCGTGCAGGTCCGACGCCCAGGGGGAGCAAACCGCACAGCTGACGGTCAACGAAGAAAACGAAGACATGAAAGCCGAGCTGACAGTCGGCATTCCTGAGAATATGCCGGCAGGTTCCTCGTCATTACATGCGGAAATCCGGGCCATTGACCAGGAAATGGCGCTCATCGGAAAAGACATCAGTTTCAAGGTTGTCAATAACCCGCCGGAAATGATCCGGTCCCAGGCCGTGGATGATGAGATCCGTATGGACGGATTCCCCTGGGCTTATACCAAAGAGGAAAATCTCCTGGCAAAGGTGTTCGGGACCGACAAGCTGTTCGATCTGTTCAGTGATCCTGAAACGGATCTGGTATCGGCAACCGTAAAAGTCAATAATGCCCTTCAGGAAGAGATCTTCAGCGAAACGGTTCACAACGCGGAAGATCAGACGGAGATTGTCATATCCGAACCGGGAGAATATGAGATCATCCTGACCGCATACGACGGTGTCAATGAATCGGAGCCGCATGTACAGAAGATCAGGGTCTATTCCATTATCATGCGGATCGTCTCTTATGCGGCAGCTGCTCTGGCTGCGATCCTGCTGATCCTGACCATCATCCTGATCATTCGCCAGATCCGCAAACCTTCTTTTGAAGGGATCAAAGTCCGGGCGTTTGTCAGTTCGGATGAGGATGAGAATACTGCGATCGAAGTCCTGAACAAGTGCAGGCCGGTTTCCCTGGCTGATTTCAGGAAGAGCAAAGTTTCCCTGACAACAGTTCTGCTCCTCTGCCGGCAGCCTGAACTGAACAGTGAGAACATGGCGGCAGCGAACGATATCACACTGCTTCCGACAAAGCACAGTGAAATCAGTATCCTGTTCGGAAAAGAAGCGCAGAAACTGATCGGACGCTCAGAAAAGAAAGAATTGCTTGCCAAGGGGAATACGTACCGTATTCGCATGGGCAACACGTATATCGAGATAGAAAACGTTCAGTCGTAAAGGATCGTAAATGCTATTTGCTGTTCCAGACCGCAAATGTACATTGGCAGTTTTCTTTCCCCGGCTGATACAGCAACCAGTCATATCCTTTATACACATTGTAGAAACGATTCCATACATCGTCCCAGGCCGCAACAGTTGCCGGATCCTCAAACAGAACAATGACGCTGTTCAGTCCGGAACGATGTTTATTCTCCAGTCCGCTGTATAGCAGAGAAGCCGGATCGGTTGTTCCTGCCGGACAGAACACGCCTTCCCGGCAGGCATAGTTATCCTGAAGGGAAATACATTCGGGAACCGTGAAGCCGGAGATGCTGGTGATCAGATGATCCGGATCCTTTGCCAGGCGGTCCGGGACGTTCAGCCAGGAATAATACCGGTTACCGCCCGGCTTTCCCTCCGCTTCATTGTCGTTCCATGTGCTGTCAGCATGATACCAGTTACCGTTTATGCGGACAATATTCCATTCGTGATCTTCACTGTGGACATCCATGCTTTCAATCCCGGATGAACGGAGCAGAAGACTGAAGGCTCTGGCGTAACCGGAACATTGGGATTTGCCGTAATAAAGGCACGCATCGGCATAAGCGGTGCTGTCGTCTCTGGCGATAAGGTATTCACAGTGATCCACCAGGTAGTCATTGATGAGCAGCTCTTTGCCATAATCATCAGCGCCTGCCGGAAACCGCCTTTTCAATTGATCAATGATTCCATGGATGTGATCACATATCCGGTCGTAAGTCGCCTGATCCATCCGATAGTCAGGATCAAACCGGTTAATGCCCAATGGCCCATCCCAGTGAACTCCGGCACCGGACGCATGGAACAGCTCCGGAGAATCAAAGTGGATCACATCCAGCACATGATCGAATTCGGTCTTTGTGCATGGAGAGAAACTGATTTCGGACTGAAAACGGACCAGGCCGTCATAGATCTGCTCAAACACGAGCTTTTCATGATCAGTCAGCTGAAGATAATAATACCGCAGATCCTTGCCGTACCATTCATTCCGATCGAGAACGGACGGAGCAATCGTCGGTGCTGGTGTGGGGCTGGCTGTTGGCGAAGAGGTGATTAATACCGGCGTTGGTGTTGCGGGTGCCGGCAATGAAGTCAGATAAACGGTTGGGCCGTCTGCGGTGCCGCTCTGGACCGGATCGGTCCCGAGCTTGCTGACAACCTGCTGCAGAATCTCCGGGTCAGGATCTTCCTTCCTCGAAAACAGAGAGATTCCGACAATGATCAGAACCAGAGCGCATACTCCGCAGGCAGCTGGAACCGCCCATCCCGGCAGCCTCTTCTCTGATTCTTTTTTCTGAGTGTCAAGGGGAAATCCCCAGTCCTCATTTTCAGAAGCAGCAGGAACAGGCGAAAAGGGATCATGCTTCTCTTTTGTTTTTGCATCCAGAGAATCGTCCCATTCATCAATGACCCATTTATCCTGCTTTTTCCCTGCCATTCAGATCCCCCGCAGATCCGTCGGATACCAGTGACCGATCGGATAAGTATGCTGTATATTCCGGCCTTTTCGCGACTGTCATCACTCTGCAGATATTGTATCATATGCCTGCTGAATTGTCTAAACCAGAGCGTGACAGAATTCTATCGGGGTTGAGTTTTCAAGCCTCCGGAGTATTGCTGTACAACAGTCGGAAATGGTATAATCCATACAGAAACAACGTACAAGACCAAAGAAGAAAAATTCTGCACCATCGAAGGGAGAAAGGAATGCGTCGCCTTTTCACCATCTTCATGATCACGGCCCTCTGTGTGTCTGTCCTCTGCATAGGATCGGCTGATGATACATCGGTCAGGAAGGTCACACTGAACACAACGCAGATGACACTGGTATATCCTTCGGAAGGGAACAATGAAGGTTTCCTGGTCGCTTCCATCGATCCCGTGTATGCGACCATCCAGACAGGAATGTGGACGTCGAGCAATGAAGCAGTTGCGACCGTGGATCCGGCAGGAAACGTGACGGCGACCGGCGCCGGCAATGCCGTGATCACCTTCACATCGGACGACAGTTCAAAGGGGAAGAAGACAGCATCCTGCAAAGTAAGAGTGGCGCAGGCTGTGACCGCAGTTGAAATGAAAGAGACCTCCGGTACGATCACGGTCGGGAAACCGGTTCAGCTGAAGGCAACCGTGCAGCCGCAGAAGGCTGCGAACAAGAAACTGGAATGGTATTCCAGCAATGAAGAGATCGCAACCGTCAGCACAAACGGACAGGTGAAGGGGCTGAAACCGGGCGAAGTCACCATCACGGCAAAATCCGCGGACGGTCCTTCGGCGGAATACCATGCCACTGTGGAGATGAAGCCGGTAACGCTGAAGGTATCCGGAAAGGCGAAATGCATCGCAAAGAACCATGTCGGGAACAGCTGGGCGAAAGCCCTGTTCCTGAATGATGAGCAGGTAAAAGGGACCGGAAAGGTCACCGTAAAAGACGGTGACAGGATCACCGTCGAATGGGTGATCGAGGAATATGACAAGTATCCCGACACCGGCAATTACTATGAAGTGATCGATATCACTCCGGAGATCATGACAAAAGGGCTGACGCTCGAGGCGACAGTCTGGGTCACGGAGAACGGCGGAAGGTATTCCGGGAACTCCGCTGAATGGCGGGTAACAGTCACCATAAAACCCTGATCCCCAGATATACTGAGGTTACCGGTCTAAAGCAATGGAGTTCCCGTCACTTCTGAGCACGATCGTTCCCAGTTCATCGGTCCGGAGCACCAGTGCACCGATATCCCTGAGCCGCTCAAGGACTTCTTCGGTCGGATGGCTGTAGGGGTTGCCCTTTCCAACGGAAATCACAGCAAATTTCGGCTGCACGTTATTGAGGAATTCCATGGTGCTGGAAAATGCACTTCCATGATGAGCGATCTTCAGAACGTCTGCTTTCAGGTTCACACCGGCGTCGATCATCATATATTCCGACCAGTCCTCAGCATCGCCCGTGAACAGGAAAGATGTATTCCCGTAATCGATCCGCAGGACGATTGAGGAATCATTGGCCCGCCCCTGTTCGATCGCTTCCGGCCAGCAGTGCAGGATTGTGACAGTGGCACCGCCGAGCTGCAGCGTATCGCCTTCATTCGGAACAACGATCGGAGTCCCCTGTTTGGCAGCATACTTCAGCATATTGCTGAATGCCTTTGAATCCCATTCCAAAACCGGTGTCAGGATCAGATCGACCTGGGCAACATTCAGAACAGTTGCCAGGCCGGCAACATGATCCACATGCGGATGAGTGGAAACGATATAATCGATATGGCGCAGTTTCAGTGTCTTCCGGATATAGGTATAGACTTTGTCGGCAGCCCCTCGCGGACCGCCGTCAATGACCATGGAACTGCCGTCACAAAGGACAACGGCACAGTCTCCCTGGCCTACGTCCAGGAAGTGTACTTCCAGATCTGCCAGCGCAATGGCCGGCAGGAACAGGAGCAACAGGATAATTGAGATAATCTTCTTCATAGCCCTTTCACAGCCCGGGTTCGTTTTCGCGGAGTCGTAGGAAACCTCCTGTTGTGTCAGCAGGCACCGGTCTTTTTATTCAGCTCGGCGGGATCTCCCCGCCGGCTTTTTTCGTCTGGTGGGCGATCACCCGGCGGAGGTTCTGTTCGAAGAGTTTGATCTCGTCCTCCTGGGATTCCTTGGTGAGCATGGCCAGCATGTTGCCGAGGAGATAAGCGCTGACCTCTTCCGCAACGATCAGGTGATCTTCCATCTGCTGCTCGGTCGTGTCGTTGCCGACGCCGCAGTATTTGGCGGAGCAGTAATTGGTGATGGTGTCCGATGCGTATTCGTAGATCTTCTGGCTGAGATCGATCAGTTCGTTGTAGTGTTCAGCGTTCATGGCTTGTTCCTTTCTTTTTCCGGCCCAGAAGGCATTCCTCCGGGGTCCAGCCGTTCTTTTTTCTGCTTCTGTATGCGCCGCGGCTGACTTTGTATGCGTCCAGCATCGCCTGCAGTGTCGGGTATTCTGTCCCCAGGTGATCCGTAATCGGGTGGACTCTGTTGGGCCGGTCCGGCGGGATACCGCGACGTTTACGGGCATGGTAAGCAGATACAGAGATCCCGAGGGTATCGCACATCTCCCGCAGGTTCCGGTAAGCGTTTCCTTTCCCGTCCTGCTTTGGCTCAAGCTTCCCGTCCACCGTATGGAGAGCATGGGGCTTTGCTGTCAGTGCGTCTTCCAGGGAAGCACCGGCAGCGATCCTTCTGCTGAATGTGTTCCTGTGGATGCCGTATGCCTCGAGCATGGCTTTCTCACTCGGATATACATTTCCGAGATGATCCCTTGTAGCATGGGAATTCGGCAACATCAGGGCATCCTGAAGGGAGAACCCGCCCTTCAGTCTTTTCTGAAGCGTGTAAAGGTTTATGCCATATGCTTCGGCCATGGAACTCATGGAAGGGAATTCCCTGCCCAGGTGATCCCAGCAGGGCTTCGGACGGTTTTCCCGTACAGGGACAGTCAGCGCTTCTTCTGTCCTCCAGCTGCGGCTCAGCCGCTGCCGGAGGAGGCGATCATCCATGCCGTAAGCCTTTGCCATGGCTTTCAGGTCCGGATACCGGTTTCCGAGATGATCTGTGCAGGTGCCTGACCTGCGCTTCCGGGCCGGTGTCAGCAGCGCTGTTTCCGGATCCCATCCTCGGCTCAGTCTTGTTGCAAGGACGACCGGCGCAAAGCCATATGCCCTGGCCATTGCGGCCAGGGAAGGATATTCCTTTCCCAGATGGTCCCGGCACTGCGGCATATTTCCCTCCGAAGTATCTGTCAGAGAGAGCATACATCCGCAAGAAGAAATAGTAAAGATATTTACTTACAATACAATCATCTGTATAGTAAAGATGTTTACTAAGATTAAAGGAGCAAGGCGGATGAAAAAGCTTTTGACGACTATCCTGGCCGTTCTGATGCTCTGCCTTGCTTTGCCAGCGTCGACTGAACCGGCGGAGGACGCGGAGACTCTGCGCTCTGCCTTGCAGGAGAAATACGGTATCTCCATCCGCATGGGGGATGAATGCCGGGAGGATCCGTCCGGATCGTTTCAGACCGTGATCACACCGGAAGGGGATACCGCCTTTCAGCAGATGGTTTACGGGAACCGGCGCTTCCTGGATTTTCTGCGCCTGCTGGATGATACGCTGTCGGCCTATCCGCCGGATTTCTTCAGCTGTTTCAGACTGACCCGAAACTACGGCGGCCTGAAGTTTCTGCTTGTGGACGACATCCTGCGGGACGGGGTCTCCCTGGGCGGCTTCCAATCCGGGGCGGATCCGGACGGAAAGATCCGGATCTGGCTCTCCCGGACAAATGCAAAGGAAAGGGCGATCCACCATGAGATCGGTCATGCGATGGACTACCGGATCCGCTGGAAATATCCGGATGCTTTTGACGACTGGTACCGGCTGAACCCGGAGGATTTCCTCTATACCGGAGACTTTTCCGGAACCGGCGAGGGAAATGAGGAGCCGGATGACTGGTTCGTCCGGGAGTATTCGAAGATCGATGAATATGAGGACCGGGCGACCATCTTCGAGGCCCTGATGACCAAAGACGACGCCTGGTGGGAGACCCGGCCGTACCTGCGGAGAAAGGCTGAGTTATTCCTGGAAAAAGCCAGACCGGTATTCGGCGACCTGCCCACCCCAAAATGACGGGAAGGAAAGCGACATGAAGAAGGAAGAGAAGGAACGCTTGAAAAAGCTGATCTCGGAACATACGGATCCCCGGAAAACGGAGATTCAGGACGAGGATCCCGGTATCAATTATGCTGATGAATACAAAAAGCAGACCGGGAAGGACCTGGCGGACGGAGCATCCTCCGACCGGTATGTCGTTCAGTAGGGGAGACGCAGATATGTCAGAAGAGGAAAAACGCCTGCACCGCTGCTGCTTTACAGGTCACCGTCCGGAGAAGATCTCCGCGACGGAGGAGGCAGTCAAGGCCTGGCTGGATAAGCAGATTGATCAGGCGATCGCAGACGGCTATACGACCTTCATCTCCGGCTACGCGATGGGGGGGACAATCCGGGGAGCATTGTAAAATCCTTCCATCCGGTATATAATCCTTGCATCCGATAATATCAGTAATAAATCTGCTTTGGAAGGAGGCTACTTCATGAATATTGACGAAAGCATTTTCAACAAACTCACCGACGAGCAGAAAACGCGGTTTCGGGCGGCAGCTGGTGCGTTGACTGCCTTGACGGTTCCAGACCCTGCAAGGATCATTACTGTCTGGCGTTTCCGTAAAAGCAAATCCTTTTCATATTGGCAGCGCGGGGTTTTAGTGAACCAAAAAGCGCGGGGACGGTTTCCGTCCCCGCGCTTTTATGTTTCGACTACAGACAGAAGAAACGTCCCTTTGTCTGCCAGAAGAAACGTCCGTTTGTCTTCCAGCCTGCCTGACCGGATGACGGAATACTACGCTTTTTTGCAAGCTGGGAATGTGCATTGTAAAACTGACCTGCAAATGCTTCAGGAAACGATCGGCAATCGGCGAGAAGGTCTGATATTTTTTCCAGATCAGAAACAGCTGATTCTCAAGCCTAGGCGACAGTGGTCGGAACTTCAGCCCGGAATCTGCCGATGTATCGATCAAATGTTCAAAGGTCAGCAGATAGCCAAGCCTTTCCCGCGCAAACAGGGAGCCGTTGTAGGACAAGCGGAACGACCCTTCCATATGCAGATCATGGATGCGTTCTCCGCACCATCTGGGGATATCGTTTTGCCAGCTCTGCTCTGAACAGAACAGCGGGAGACCGACAAGATCATCTACTGTTATGGCTTCCTTATGCGCCAGTGGATCATCTGCCGGAAAAACCAGTCCCCATACATCAGCCTGCGGAAATACCAAATAATCGTATTTGACTGTATCCGGCCTTTCCGCCAGCACGGCGAAATCCAGCAATCCCTTGTCCAATTTCTCCGTCACCTGCTCGGTATCACCGCTGGTGATGTGATAGTGAAGCTCCGAATATTGCTGCCTGAATTCCTTGATGGCCCGTGCCAGTATCCGGATCTGGTAGGATTCAGCTATTCCAAGGTAAATATCGCCTCCGGTGATGTCGTCCAGCGTCACAAACTCCTGCGTGATCTTATCCGCCATGCTGACCAGGTCTTCCGCTCGATTGCGCAGCAGCACACCTTCCGCCGTAAGCCGAATTGAAAAGCTGTGCCGGATGAACAGCTTTTTGTCCAGTTCATCTTCCAGCGCTTTCAGTGTCTTCGATAATGTAGGCTGGGTCACGTGCAGTTGTTCCGCTGCCCGGGTCATGTTTTCCTCCCGCGCAACAGCCAGAAAATAGCGCAGCGTTCTGATCTCCATCTTGCCCCTCCTTGAAATTCCAGAATGGAATATCATGATATTCATCATAACCATTAGCACGAAATCTGGCAAGATGCTATCATATCATTGTCCTGAGGGACAGAACTGAGGTGGAGGAAACAATGCAAGCGGAAACTGCAAGGCAGTGTATGACCGACATCGGGCTGAGCAGGGAGAACGCAGATTACGTGACAGCGCTCCTGAATGCGGGCCGCAGAGACGAAGCCTGGAAAAAGCTGAGAGTGATTCGTTGCGAAATGATGGACGAGCTGCACAACTACCAGAGGAAGGTGGATCAGCTGGACTGGCTCATCCGCGAAACGGAGAAAGGAACAAAGTGAAAGGAAGAAAAAGATCATGATGAAGACAGAAAAGCTGGTACTGACGCAGGAATGGGACAAGACTTTCCCCAAGAGCGAAAAAGTGGATCATTGCAAGGTGACTTTTGTAAACCGTTATGGCATTACCCTGGCAGCAGATATGTATGTGCCCAAAGGAACAGAGGGAAAACTGCCTGCCATCGCTGTGTGCGGCCCCTTTGGCGCGGTGAAGGAGCAGTGCTCAGGCCTGTACGCCCAGACGATGGCAGAACGGGGTTTTCTGACCATCGCCTTTGATCCCTCCTTTACCGGGGAAAGCGGGGGACAGCCCCGGTATATGGCATCTCCTGATATCAATACGGAGGATTTCCAGGCGGCGGTGGATTTCCTGTCTCTGCACGACAGAGTTGATCCGGAGCGTATTGGTATCATCGGCATCTGTGGTTGGGGTGGTCTCTCGCTGAACACAGCGGCGATCGATACCCGTGTGAAGGCCACTGCTGCCATGACCATGTACGATATGAGCCGCGTCAATGCCAACGGCTACTTTGACGCCATGGATGAGGATGCCCGATATGCCGCCCGCCAGGCACTGAACGCTCAGCGTATCGTGGATTACCGCAGCGGAAGCTATGAGCTTGGCGGCGGTGTAGTGGATCCGCTGCCGGAGGACGCACCCTTCTTCGTGAAGGACTATTATGCCTATTACAAAACGCCCCGAGGCTACCATCCCCGCAGTCTCAACTCAAACGGCGGATGGAACAAGATTGGCTGCATGTCTTTTATGAACATGCCGCAGCTCACTTATACCCATGAGATTCGGAATGCGGTCCTGATCGTGCATGGCGACAAGGCTCACTCCTGCTATTTCAGCCGTGACGCCTACGCTGCTATGGTGAAGGACAGCAAGTATAGCGATAATAAGGAACTGATGATCATTCCCGGCACGGTACATACGGATCTGTATGATCAGGTGGATATCATTCCTTTTGACAAGCTGGAAAGCTTCTTCAGGGAGTATTTGAAATGAGAGTCCTGATTCTGAACGGCAGCCCCCGTCCGAATGGCAATACAAAACAGATGATCCGTGCATTCTGCGAAGGACTTGAGAAAGCCGGGCATTCTTGATGGCGTTTTCAATCACGTTGGTATTCATTTTGCACCCTTTGAAGATCTGGTTCGAAATGGCGAAGACAGTCAATACAGGGAGTGGTTCTATCCCAAACGCTTCCCGATTGAAAACACACCGGAATGCTATGAATGTGTGGGCGATTATCCTTATATGCCGAGGCTGAACGGTGCTAATTCGGATGTCAGAAAATATGTACGGGATGTCCTTCTGTACTGGCTGGATCATGCCCATATTGACGGATGGCGCTTTGATGTTGCGGATGAACTGGATCGTCATGCTGTCACCTGGTGGCGGGAAGAAGTCAAGAAGAAATATCCGGATGCAGTTCTCCTGTGTGAAACATGGGGAGACGCATCAAACATGCTTGGGCCGGATGGATTCGATTGTGCCATGAACTATCTGTTCAGGGATGCGATGATTGACTATTTTGCACATGGCTCGATTACTGAAAGTATTTTTAGCAATCGTCTGATGAACATGCTGATGCGTTATCCGGATCAGATGAATATGGCTATGTATAACTGCCTTGGCAGTCATGACACAGCGCGTTTCTTGACAGAATGCGGAAATGAAGAATGGAGACTGAAACAGGCGATGGCATTTCAGATGCTCTTCCTTGGTTCACCTGCAATCTATTATGGCGATGAACTCGGTATGACCGGCGAAAATGATCCCGGTTGCCGGGGAGGAATGATCTGGGAACACCCGGATCAAAACCTGCTTACCTGGGAAAAGGAACTGGTGCAGGTTCGAAAAGAACATGAGTCTATCCGAAAAGGATCATATGAACCGCTGATTGCGGATGATCAGGCGCATCTGTTCGCTTTTAAGCGTTCGTTGGGCACTGATTATGTGATTGCTGTATTTAACTCGGGCGAAATTTCCCATCATCTGGACTTCACGGAAGCGGAGGAATCAGTCGACGTTCAGCCGCATTCCGTTAAGATCATAACGAAATCTTAAGGAGGAAGATCCCATGCGTACCCGTACCAAATTGCTGGCTGCACTGTTGGCATGTCTGATGATCCTGACCGTTGGTTCTGCCTTCGCTGAGGGCGAAACTGTTACGATCAATTTCTGGCATCATTACAGCGCTCAATCTGCTGAAAACGAAACCCTGATGAATGTCCTGATTCCTGCTTTTGAAGCTGAAAATCCCGGAATCAAAGTGAACGCTGTCTCTCATGAATGGGCTGAACTGCATGACAAGGTGCTGGTCAGCGCAAAGAGCAACGCACTGCCCGACGTAGCCCGTTGTGACATTGCCTGGCTGCCCGAATTCCAGAAGATGGGCATCCTGGTAGCCCTTGATGAAGAAATGCCCGACTTCGCCGAGGTAAGCGGCAAACTGCTTGACAGCGCTATGTCCACCAGCGTGATTGGTGGCCATAACTATGCTCTGGCTCTGAATACGAACAGCAAGATCGTATTCTACAACAAAACCATGCTGGAGGAAGCCGGCGTGCAGGTTCCCACTACCATGGATGAGTGGGTTGAAGCTGTGAAGAAGCTGTCTGGCGAAAACGCCAATGGTCAGCAGGTCTGGGGCTGGAACGAGCCTGCTCTGGCTGGCTGGAATATCTGCCCCTTCATCTGGAGCTTTGGTGGAAGCCTGACGAACGAAGATCAGACTGTAGCAACCGGCTACATCAATGGACCCGCTACTGTTAAAGCTGTTGAAACCTTTGCTGAACTGGTAAAAGAAGGTGGCATCACCGGGTTCAATTCTGGTGATATCCCCATGACGGATGGTTTTGGTACTGGCCGTTATGCCATGATGCTTGAAGGCCCCTGGAAGTCTGCTGAACTGGCCGGTGCATACCCGGATGTTGCCTATGGCACTGCGCCGATTCCTGCTGGTGAAGGTGGAAGCATTTCCGTACTGGGCGGCGAAGACATCGCTATGTTCAATTCCGCGAATAAGGAAGCTGCCTGGAAGTTCATGCAGTTCATGACCAGCGAATTCGCTGAGACTGAGATGGACAAGTGCGGACAGATTCCCGTAAACAAGGCTGCTCTGGAAAGTGAAACTGTGAAAGCTGCGGATTATGCTCCTTTCATTGAGGCGATCCAGACCGCAAAAGCCCGTCCTACAGTCGCTGCCTGGAGTGAGATGGACAACGATCTGACGGTTGCTATGACCGCTGTCGTGACAGGTGAAAAGACTGCTCAGGAAGCCATGGATGAGCTGGCTGCTAAGTGGGATGAACTCCTGAAATAACCATTGACCCTGTGGCGGGGCAGGCTGTCTGCTCCGCCACACTTTCCGGAGATGAGTACATGATCACAAAATCCCGTTTGAATCGAACTCAGCTGATCGCCTTGCTTTTGCCAGGCCTTTTGCTGTTTGCTGCCTTCACGGTATACCCAATAATCCGCCTGTTCTGGATGAGCCTGTGTGATATGAGCTTCTCCTCAATGCTTACACAGCCTTTCAACGGGATCGAAAACTATAAAGAAGTATTTCAGGACCAGACTTTCTGGACGGTGTTTGTAAACAGTATCGTTTATACACTCATCACTGTTCCAGGGCAGATGGCAATCGGTCTGTTTACCGCGATTCTGCTGAACGGGATCAAACGATTCAGCGTAACATTCAGAGTGATCAACTATCTTCCGGTTGTTACATCATGGGTAATCGCTTCATTGGTATTCCGCTATATTTTCAACACGGAAGGACTCCTGAACTATTTCCTGTGGAAGGTTGTCGGAATAACCTCATCAAACATACGTTGGCTTGATACTCGCTGGGGCGGGATCAGTGTGGCTATGATTCTGGGCATTTGGAAAGGAATCGGCTGGAATATGGTCATTTTCCTGGCTGCTCTGCAGCAAGTGCCGCAGGATCTTTATGAAGCATCTGAGATTGATGGATGCGGGGCATGGGGCAAATTTGTTCACGTCACACTGCCTGGTATAAAAGGAACAATCTTGTTTGCATTGATCGAACTGACAATCGGTGGATTTAACGTCTTTACTTCAATCAAAATGATTACTGGAGGGAAACCGGCACATCAAACCGATACTCTTTTAACCTGGATGTACTATAAAGCATTTAGCACCGGCAAGTTCGGATACGCAGCGGCTCTGAGTTTTGTGATGGCATTTAGCCTTGGCCTGTTGGCGATCGTGCAGTTCCGTATGATGCGGAACCGTGATAATTAAGGAGGTGCCGTCGTGAAAAGCCTGAATGGAGCGAAAATCCGAGGCATGATCCTACGGTATTTCCTTCTTGCACTGGGTACCGTAATCTTCACTTTGCCGATGATCTATATGATTTCGACATCACTGCGTCCCAATGGTGCGCTTTATGAATATCCTCCTCGCTTCTTCCCCAAGTGGGAAGCTCTGACGCTGGAGAACTATGGTTATATTCTCAACCAAAGCAAATTCTATGTGAACTTTCTGAACTCAGCTTTTGTTTCACTTTCTACAATCACTCTGGCAGCGGCAGTCTCTTCCGCGATGGCGTTTGTCCTTGGAAAATTCAAACTGAAAGTAAACAAACTTATATTCGGTTTCATCATTCTGACCATGATCATACCCGGTACAACAATGATCGTTCCTCAGTTTGAACTGGCGACAAAATTGAATCTTGTAAATCAGTTGTGGGGATTAATTCCGTTTTATGTGGCATGGGTAATTCCGTTCTCCACCTTCATGATCAAGGGCTTTATGGAGAATATTCCCGGCGAGATCATGGAGGCATCCTGGATTGACGGGGCAAGTGTATGGACAGTCTATACCAGAATTGCCCTTCCGCTTGCTTCTCCGGCTATTGCCTCTGTCAGCATTTTTAACTTTTTGACCGCATGGGAAGAATATCCGTGGGCCAACACAGTTATCAATGATACAAGTAAGAGAACACTTCCTATTGCGATTGCGGGTTTCTTTGGTCAACATCAGTTTACACAATGGGGATATGTATTTGCTATGTCGGTTCTGACATTGATTCCTGTTGTACTGATCTTTATCCTGTGCCAAAAGTTCTTCGTACAGGGATTGACCGCCGGGAGTGTAAAAGGTTAAGGATACTGCGGTCGACTAACCGTCAGGCCTTGTGGAGTTGAATCCATGGGGCCGCTTTTTTCATTTTGGGGAGAAATATAGTGTTGTATCTTTCACTTCTGATCCTGTTTTTCTGATATGCACTGCTTTATCCTATAACCGTACCGAATGGCCGGTACAAACAAAACGACCGAAATGGAGGAACATCACAATGCTGCGTCTGCTTGGTATCCTGACCCTGGGGAACATGATCTTTGGTGGCCATCGCTGCCATTGCCATCATCATCGCCATGGCGGACTGGGCAGAGGCCTTCTGCTCGGTGCGCTGATTGGGCTCTTTGCCAGCCGTGCGAATCAGAATCGTACAGAAGAGTATGAAGGAGAGAACTACAATGGATAAGAAGCTATACAACACATGGATGACTATCACTGCCCTGGTATTGGGAATCATTGGCCTTGCTTTTATTCTGGTATCGATTTTTGATTCCGGTGCAGGAAGCTCCGTGCTTATCATAGGATTGCTGTTCGTTGTAGTTGGAAACCTTTTTAATGTGATCCGGATGCAACAGAGCAGGAAGAACCAGGAGGGATAATCTGTGTTTGAGTATAGGGTTGAAGTTTATGCGGTTCGTCAGGCTGAAGCTGAAATGAACCGTATGGCTGCTGATGGCTGGCGCGTCGTCGCAGTTTCACCCAACATTGCTATGAGCCATGGCCTGGTAGTGACCTACGAAAGAAAAAAGTAACCAGCACCCGTAATAACAGAAACGGGAACAGGCTTTGATATATGGAGCAGGATTCAGTTTTCTGCTCCATCTTTTTTACTTGTCGCGCATGAAGCGACCAATTATTATATGATGACGGGTATACTGCTTTCAGAAGGAGGGGAACGGTGTGAAAGATAAAGGCAAACTGACTTACACGCCCGGAATGTTTCATCTATACATGATTACAGATGCCCTTGATTTCTGGAACGATTTCCCGGAGAAAATGTGGGGACTGGGTTTTGAGATGGATGCTTGTAATAGCTTTGAGGAATACCTGAATCCGTGAAATACAAATTGTAAAAGACCACTGAATGCCCCCAAATGGGTGCAGAAAAAATGCCTGTAAAAATGCCTGAAACATTCGATTCTATGCGTATTTCAAGCATTTTTCATAATCCAAGTCTCACGGATTCAGGTAATACATTGGCAAATACCATAGAATCATGCAGCTTGTTTTGTGATAGGTTACGCGATTAACCTCTTGCGCAAAGGCACTCCATCCATTATAAACTTCTTGAAAGAACATGAAAAAACATCGAGGAGATTTTTTATGCGCAGGGATTCATTTATTCAGCAGGTATTCAAAATCGCGCTGCCCGTTGCCTTGCAGTGTATGCTGCAATCATCATTTTCCATTGTCGATCAGATAATGGTCGGGTCGCTGGGGAGCGTCAGCGTGGCGGCAGTGGGGATTGCCGGTAAGCTCAGCACCTTATACAGCGTTGTCATCGGGGCGGTGGTGAGCGTCGCGGGCATCATCCTTTCGCAGTATCTCGGAGCCAATGATAATGACGAAGCCGACCGGGGATTTTCGCTGCATACGCTGCTGTCAATAGGAATAGGCGTTGTGTTTATGGCTGTGTGTCTTGCGTTTCCCGTCAGATTAATGGGTCTTTACTCGGCGGACGGAAATACCGTTGCCGTTGCCGCAAAATATCTGAGAATCATCGCCTTCGGATTTTTGCCTTACGCGGTGAGTATGATGACTTCTGTCAGAATGCGCTGCATGGAAAAAGCCTCTCTTCCACTGGTGTGCAGCATAATATCCAGTCTGCTCAACACAGTGCTGAATTATCTGCTGATCTTCGGAAAGCTCGGTTTCCCTGCCATGGGCGCAAACGGCGCGGCGACGGCAACCGTCATCTCTCAGGGTTTCAACGCGCTGCTGATGGTTGCCGCCATGAAAGTGATTGACAGAAAGAGGAGCATATCTTTCAGGTTCATGCCAAGACTAACCAAAATGACCCGCGGCAGTTATCTTGCCATACTCTTTCCCGTGCTGGTCATTGAATTTATGTGGAGCCTGAGCGAAAACGTCTACGCTTCGGTGTACGGTCACATCGGAACGCCGGAATGCGCCGCCATGACGCTGACGTATCCGGTGCAGGGCTTGACTGTCGGCGCATTGAGCGGTATAGCGCAGGCGGCGGGTATTCTGATAGGAAAAGAACTGGGAAAGGGCGAAAAGCATTCCGCCTATCAGAAATCCAGAAGGCTGCTGCTTTACGGACTGATCGGCTCGTTTGTCATTGCCGCCCTGACGGTGCTTGCCATGGGCGTTTACACTGACTTTTACAACGTAGAGGAATATGTCAAGTCCACCGCGCGTCAGATTCTCATCGCGTTCGTTGTCGTGCTTCCGGTCAAGGTGCTGAATATGATTCTCGGCGGCGGCATTGTCCGAAGCGGAGGACAGACGCGCACCATGATGATCATTGAACTGCTCGGCACATGGGGATTCGGCGTGCCGCTGGCGCTGCTGGGTGCGTATGTCTGGAAATTATCTATACCGCTGGTGTATTTTATCTTATCTATGGAAGAATGTGTGCGGCTGCTGCTGACGTGGATCGTCTTTGTCAGAAAAAACTGGATGAAGAAGCTGTGAAAGGACAGGAGGCAATGGCATGTGGTCTGAAAACAAGGTGAGAATCAAAGATATCGCCGAGGAATTGGGATTAAGCACGGCGACCGTGTCCAATGTGCTCCACGGCAAAACGCAGAAGATCTCCGACAGAACCGTCAAGGCGGTAGAGCAGAAACTGGAAGAACGCGGCTATATTCCCGATATGGCTGCCACCCTGCTCGCCCGCAACAATTCGCGTATTATCGGCGTAGTGGTCAACGATCACCCCAAGTACGAAGGACACGTTTTTGAGGATTCGTTCATCTCGGCGGCTATCAATTACCTGTCGGACGAAACCGAGGCAAACGGCTATTTTATGATGCTCAAAAAGGCAAAGAAAATCACCGAGATCGTCGCCTTTGCCTCCATGTGGAATCTTGACGGCGTGGTAGTCATCGGCTTCTGCGAGGACGAATATCAGGATCTGCGCGACAGAATCCGCGTTCCGTTCGTGATTTACGACGGTTTCCTTGATGAGCAGAACCGCTTCGGCAACCTCACGATTGACGATTTCGACGGCGGCAGACAGGCGGGGCAATATCTGAAAGAAATGGGACACCGCCGTGTGCTTTGCGTCGCCGACAACGAAATATGTATGGACTATCTGCGCTATCAGGGCTTGTGTGAGGGGCTGGAAGTCAAAGCCGGCTTCATGAAAATTCCGATGCAGGCAGCCGAAAGGGAGTTATTCTATCAGGAACGGCTGGCGGCAATCAAAAACTACACCGCCGTCTTCGCCGTATCGGATTATTACGCGCTGGAACTGATGCGTTTTTTGCAGAAAAACGGCGTGGATATTCCCGACGAACTTTCCGTCATCGGCTTTGACGGCAGTCGGGAAGCGCGGAATGCTCTGCCCAAGCTGACAACCGTCGCGCAGGACAATGCTCTTCGGGCAAAAACGGCAATTCATCTGCTCCTTGAAATGATCAACGGCGAAACAGACGCACAAACGGTTTGTATTCCCGTAAAGCTGTGGGTAGGAGACAGTGTGAAGGACTTGAAGAATCTGAAAGAAGACTCATAACAAACAAAAAAACTAAGATAATCCGCTATCAGAAAAGTCAGTATGAGGGGTTTCTTACGAAAAAAATAACCGGAGGCGTAGCTCAGGGTAGAATATGCGTTGACCGAGATCGGACGCAAATTCAAGCCTGCGCATGAAAGCATCGAAATATGCATTCTGAAAACGCAACAAAGGCGCATTGACCTTGCTTCAGTCAATACGCCTTTGCGTTTTTTATATCTGAGCGATTATTTCTAAAAAACTGAATTCGTTCTTAGAAAGCAATTCTTCCGGAAATCATCTCTCGTTTGGTCTGGCTTTCCGGATAACCGGAATGAATGTGTCAAACCTGAATCCGTGAAAGTGGAAAAGTGAAGAAGTTGAAAAGCGCGTAAAATAGGGCGTTGAAAGCCGGAAAATAAAAAACAGAAATTCACCCAAAAGGTGAAAGAAAAGCTATGAAAAAGCAACCTTTTCTGGTATACCTGAATCCGTGAAATACAAATTGTAAAAGACCACTGAATGCCCGATAAACACGGCGTTTTAAGCGAAAATCTCGGCTTATGAATTTGCACCAAAT
>CADBEB010000030.1:0-3690 GCA_902793605.1 uncultured Eubacteriales bacterium | reverse complement strand
CCAAATGGGTGCAGAAAAAATGCCTGTAAAAATGCCTGAAACATTCGATTCTATGCGTATTTCAAGCATTTTTCATAATCCAAGTCTCACGGATTCAGGGAATATGCAAAGCAGGTCAAGCTAAAGAAGGATCTTAGTTCATGGACCCGTGAGGGGAAACGGAACATTCTGTACGTTCTGGAGCACGCTCCACAGCAAATCGTCGGTAATTACCTGTTTTCAATGTGGAGATATGAACGGTGAATTTCCGGTGCTGAAGCCTGGCATGAATGCCATCAGTTGGACGGGAACAGTAACGAAGGTAGTCGTCAGGCCAAATTGGCGGTATTTATAACGGATTCTGCCTTCCAAAAACGCGCCGCTTCATGATATATTTGACGTGAGCCTTTGGTTTGCATCAAGGTGCTCTATCTTTTGAAATTGTTGGCTATCGACAAATCGACATTTTTCAAACTGTCTCATTGCATGGAGGTGCAGTAATTACTACAATTGGAACTGGAGGTGATTTTAATGGCGAATGAGTCAAAGAAAGATTTTAATGCGATGCTGCATGACAACAAAGATATGCCGAAGTTCCAGACCATCACGGATGCCGAAAGTATCAGAAAATATGGTGGTGACAGAATGTATTTCGCTCCACCAATCGATTATGATGCGGTAATGAAAAAAGTTCCTGCCGGAAAAGTTATCACAGTCGGCGCTATTCGGGATTATTTTGCAAAGCAATCTGGAGCAGATTTTACGGAACCTATTACCGCAGGCATCTTCGTTTCTATTGTTGCATGGGCAAGTTACCAGCGCACAGAGGAAAAGACTCCATATTGGCGAACCCTTAAAGCAAAGGGTGAACTGAATGAAAAATATCCGGGTGGTGTATTAGCACAAAAGGAGCAACTCGAAGCAGAGGGACATGTTATCATTCAGCGCGGAAGAAAAAATATCCGATACTATGTAAAGGACTACGAGGATGTGCTGTTTGAGCTGAGTTAAATTCCAGCTTATTGGGACACCTGTTGGCAAGAAAACTCGGAAGTTAAACTTACAAACGCCATATTGTCGTATTGAAAAATCAACCCAGCGTCGCATCACGCGGCGCTTTCTTTTTACCCTTTTGGAGGTGATCCCCATGATCTGCGTCTATCCCGCCGACTGTACCGACTTCTCCACCAACGGCAACGGCACCCTGGCTCCGCTGTCGGCGGAGGTCACGGAAACGCTGAACGGCGAATATGAACTGACGCTGGTGCATCCCATTGATGAAGCCGGGAAATGGCAGCGGCTTGTGGAGGGCTGCATCCTCCGCGCTCCGGTGCCCGCCGCCATGACGCCCCGCGTCAACTTCACCGCGCCGGGGGACGACAACCGGACGGAGGTCTGGCGGGTCAACACAGATTTCTCCGGCGCGGAAACCCGTAAAGGCACCCTGCGCCTGCGCTCCGGGCCTGGCACCAAGTATAAGGTGCTGGCGACCTATAAGAACGGCTCCTTCGTGCAGGTCATCGCCAAGACCAACAGCAGCTGGTACGAGGTGACCGCGCCGGATGGAAAGCACGGGTACATGTCCACTACCTACCTGGTGCTGGATCACACGGAAGGCTCCGCATCCGAGGCGACATCCTCCGTGGTGGAATCCCGTCAGCTGCGCGATCAGCCCTTCCGTATTTACCGGGTGGTGCCGGAGCTCGACAAGATCACGGTGTACGCCCGGCATGTGTTCTATGACCTGCTCGACAATATGATCAAATCCTACAAGCCCTCATCTTCTGCGGTGGGGGCTTCTGTTGTACAGACCATTTCTTCCTCCTGCCTGTCGGAGCACGACTTCACCTTCTATTCCGACCTGGACAGCCAGGCCGAGGATGTGGAGTTTGAGAACTGCAATCCCGTGGATGCCCTGCTGGGTGAAGGCGGTGTGGTCGAAAAGTACACTGGAGAACTGACCCGCGACTGGTGGGACGTGTATGTGGTGAAGCGCGTCGGTCAGGACAGCAACGTGCAGATCCGGCAGGCAAAGAACCTGCTGGGCATCAGCTACGACATCGATCTGACGGACGTGGTTACCCGCATCATGCCCACGGGCGAGGACGCGGACGGCAACGTGCTGTACCTGCCGGAGCTCTTTCTGGACAGCCCGCTCATCGGCAGCTATACCCACCCGAAATGGATTCATCTCGCCGTATCGGAAGCCAAGGAAAAAACCGATGGCGACGACAGGAAAACCAAGGAACAGTGCTATACGGAGATGCGCTCCCAGGCTCAGGCTCAGTTTGACGCAGGCTGCGATACGCCGACCGTCACGCTGAGCGTGGACTTCATCAACTGCGCGGACACCGAGGAATACCGGGAATACGGCCTCCTGCAGAATATCTACCTGGGCGATGCCGTCCGGGTCATCGCTCCCCGCATCGGGGTGTGGGTGTCCATGCGGATGACGCAGTACACCTACGACTGCCTGACAAAGAAGTACACCCAGATGACGCTTGGCACCGTGGCGGATACGGTGGAAGGCAACGTGATCAGCGCCCGTCAGCTTCCCAGCGGCATCATCACCGGAAGCAAGCTGGCGATCAACTCCGTGGGCACTGGACAGCTGCAGAGCGGCTCGGTCGGCTCCGTGCAGATCCAGATGGCGGCAATCGAAACGGCTCACATCCAGGACGCCGCTATCAGCAAGGCCAAAATCGGTGAAGCAGCTGTAGGAACAGCGCAGATCGAGGATGCTGCCATCGTCCGGGCGAAGATCGCCCAGGGTGCCATCGGGTCTGCCCAAATCGACGATGCTTCCATCACCCGCGCCAAGATCGGTGAAGCGGCAATCGGCGCAGCCCAGATTGAAGATGGCGTGATCACCTCCGCGAAGATCGGTGCGGGAGAAATCCAGGAAGCCAACATCCATGACGCGGCGATTACCACGGCAAAGATCGTGGACGGCGCTGTCAAAAACGCGAAGATCGAAAATGGTGCGATTGACACCGCCAAGATCGCGGATGCCGCCATTACCAATGCGAAGATTGACGGAGCAGCCATCGGCACGGCAAACATTCAGGATGGTGCCATTGTGCGGGCCAAAATCCTCGATGGTGAAATTGTCACCGCGAAGATCGCTGACCTGGCAGTAACCGGAGCAAAGATTGCAGACCTGGCCGTTACGACCGCCAAGATCGCGCAGGCGGCAATCACCAACGCTCAGATCGCAAACGCCGCCGTTGACACTGCCCAGATCGCTCTCGGCGCGATTACCGCCGCCCTGATTGCCCAGGGTGCTGTGGGCACCGCGCAGATCGCGGATGCCAGCATCACGGATGCGAAGATCGTAGAGCTCACCGCCAATAAGATCAACGCGGGCACACTTTCCGTGGAACGGCTGATCATCCGGGGCAACAATCAGAGCCTCATCTATGCCATCAACAACATGGGCCAGCTGGTTTCAGCAGAGGTCGATACCATTGACGGCTATGTGCTGACGGAGCGCACCATCACGGCGGATAAGATCGTGGTGCACAGCATCACTGCCAACGAACTGGCCGCGCACACGATCACCGCCAATGAGATCCTCGCCGGGACGATCACGGGCAACGAGATCGCCGCCGCCACCATTGAGGGCAGCAACATCAAGGCCGGGACGCTGACCACATCCCATGTGGCGGCGGACTTTGGACAGTCCCTGGATCTTTCCAGCAATCAAAGCGT
>CADBEB010000029.1 GCA_902793605.1 uncultured Eubacteriales bacterium | reverse complement strand
CCACCCGGTTTCCTTCCGAGCTCATGACCCGGAGGATCCGGTCCGCCTTCACAGGCAGCGTAATCTGCTCCGGAATTTCTCCGCCGAAGGTGTGAATCACTGCGAGCGTTTCGTTTCCGGCGGTCCGCACGACCGCCTGCCAGCCTTCTGGATGCCGCCAGCTCTCCGACAGTTCCCCGAAGAAGGCGCTCACGCCGTCCCGGATGATATGCCGAACCTGACGGTAGAAGTCCGTTCCTTCGTCCACCTTTTTCCACTGTTCCGCGGACAGGTGGACCACGTCGCCGGAGATGCACATTACGCCCAGGAAGGTGTTGATCAGGGAGTAGTTGATCCGCCGGATGCTGTCCGCTGTCTGGAGCACCGCCCAGATCTGGCTCTGCGCCGGCAGGATCACCCGGTGCAGCTGCGCCGCGATAATCGGGATTTCGGCGCACTCATGCGCGTCCGAGAAGGAGGCCATGTCCGTCACCTCCATCAGGGAAGGTTCCAGCCGGTGCCCGCCGGAGGAGCAGTTCTCGATCGTGATCCCCGGGATCGCCTCACGCAACCGACGGAAGAAGCGCAGCGTGCCCTGCATGTTCTGCCGCAAGCCTTCGCCCAGGCTGTCCGGATCGTCGCATCCCACTCCGATGCAGTCGTTGTAGTCGATCTTTGTGTATTCAAATCCGCACCGTTTCAGCAGGCCGATCACCCGTTCCTCCAGGTAGGCGTGGACCGCTTCCTTCCGCATGTCCAGGAAACGCCGGTTGTCCGTATCGATCACCGCGCCGTCCCTGGTCAGGAGCATCTCTTCCTTCCTGAAGATCTCCGCGTTCGCCGCGCAGGTTTCCGGCTCAAACCAGAGTCCCGGCTTCATCCCGTGAGCCCGGATCATGTCCGCTGTCGCCTTCAGGCCCTCCGGGAACATTTCTGTTTCTTCCGGGATCCAGTCGCCGCTGCAGTCGGCCCAGCTGGTTCCGGGTTTCCGGTACCAGCCGGCGTCGATCACCAGAAATTCCATGCCCTTCCCGTCCAGGCATTTCGTGATCTGTTTCAGGTTCTCATGTGTCGGGTTGCCCCACGTCATGCAGTACTCATTGAACATCACCGGAAGCTCCGCGTCCGGCCGGGGCATGTTCCGCCGCTGCACCGTCAGGAGACGCTGGCTGACCTCGTCCACCCCGCCTGTTCCGACTGTCAGGATAACCTCGGGGGTCTCAAAGCACTCACCCGGACGGAGCGTCTTGGCCCAGTGCCCGTAGTCCTCATCCGGCAGGCCGGCCATCAGGTTCAGGCAGTCGTCCTTACGCCGCAGCTCGATCTGCCACGAGGAGGGGCAGGCCACCTGGACCGCCCACGTCACCCCGGCCTCCGTATCCTCCACCGCCGCAAACGGGAACCATCCTCGTACCGGCATGGAGCCCAGCTGGCCGAACTTGCATACCCGCATGGCATGCCCTGTCCAGCTCCTCTCCAGCATCACTGATTCGATGCTCTCCGTCTTCAGCCGTCCCTCCGCGCTCCATGCGCTGCCGATCCTGTGCAGCTTCAGCTTCCCTGCCGCGTCCCCCGCCGCAAACGGGGTGATCCCGCTCAGGTTCAGGCTGGATAACAGGTTCAGCGTCACCGGTTCCTTCCCCGTGTTTTCAAACACGCTCCGGACCGTCACCGCCTGCAGGCCCTCCGCCCATGTGACCTGGTGGTGCACGGTCCGTCCGTTCCCGTCCGCGACCGTCGTGGTTACCGTGCTGTCTTCCCGCTCCTGGCGCACGAACTTCAGCGCCTCGCTGGCCGACGTGCCGGCCAGGGTATGCCCGTTGCCGTAGCCGTTGGCGAAGTGGTCGCCCCGCGCGTGGATCTGTACCAGCGGCTCCGGATGATACTTCTTCTCACTCAACCGATCTCTCATTCCCGCCGGAATGATCGTCATGCTCACGCAGCCCGCTTCGTCCAGAAAATAGGACAGCAGCATATCGCCCAGGAGAAACCCATCAATCTTCTTCACCTGAACCGTCCCCCTTTTTTCGTTCTTCCCCTGCCCGTTCTTCCCGGAACTGTGCCGGGCTGATCCCCATCGCGTTCTTGAAATTCCGGCTGAAATGGAAGGGATCCGGATAGCCGACGCGGACCGCGATTTCGCGAACGGTCAGCTGCGTATCCATGAGCAGCTTCTGCGCCTTCCGCATACGAAGATCCGTCAGGTATCTGCTGGGGCTCTTCCCTTCCTGCTCATGAAACAGCTTGCTGAGGTAAGGAGCGGAGACCGCCAGGGAATCCGCCAGCGATGAGAAATCCACCGGCTGATTATAGTTTTCCTGCAGGTAAAGCCGCACCCGCTCTGCCAGCGCGGCGGCATCCGATTCGCGCCGGGGAATCATCTGCTGCTCCCGGGCCAGCAGGGTGGCTTCCAGTCGCTGCAAAAGGCGCTTCAGTTCCTCCGGGTTCACGGGTTTAAGCAGATAATCCGCCGCGCTTTGCTGGATCGCTGCCTTCATGTATTCAAAGTCGCTGTATCCGCTGACAATCACGCACAGAACGGCGGGCATTTCCCTTCTGAGCCGCGAAATCAGCTCGATCCCGTCCATCTCCGGCATCTTGATGTCGCTGAACACCACATCCGGCAGCAGTTCCTTGGCCTGTTCCAGCGCCTCCAGGCCCGTGCCGGCCCTGGCAGCTACCCGGAAGGAGGGGCAGTTCTCTTCAATCCGCCGGGCGATGTTGTTTGCAATCAGCTTCTCGTCGTCCGCAACGATCACCTTAAACAACCGGTCCGTTCAGATCACCCCCGATCACCACGCACGCACCGCCCTCCGGATTGTTCTCCAGGCGGAATACAAAGTTCTCCCCGTAAAGCAGGAAAAAGCGGATATAGACATGCAGGATCCCCATCCCGCTGATCTTCAGGGACGGCAGGGTGGACGTCTGCCGGATCTCCTTCATCTGCATCTCCAGCGCGGCCAGCGTTTCCTTTTCAAATCCCGGTCCGTTGTCACGTATGCTCAGCTCGTATCCCGTCCCGGTGCTTTTCCCGTCGATCCGCACCCGGTAAGGAGGTTTCCGGGTGGTGGTAAATTTGACCGCGTTCTCCGCCAACAGCTGTACGCACAGCTTGGGTACCTGCACCGGATTCAGTTCTTCTGGGACATTGACCTCACAGGTCAGGTCTCCCTGATACCGGATTTCCATGCACCGCAGGAATTCCCGGGCATGGCTGATCTCCTTTTCCAAAGGAACCAGTTGGGCGGAATCGGAGGAAATATAGCGCAGGATGCTTGCCATGGACTGGCACATCTCGGCCACCCCGTCGTTCATTCCCTCGTCCGACATAGCCTGGATCGCCTGCAGGCTGTTGTACAGGAAATGGGGATTCATCTGTGCCTGCAGAGCCAGCATCCTGGACTGCATTTCCTGGTTCTGCAGTTCCAGCATCCGGGTCACATGGTCGGAAAGCGTTGTCTGCATGGTTGAGAAAGCGTTGTGCAACGTCTGCATCTCGCGGATATCGGTGTGAAGCTCCGGCAGGGGTGCTGGATGCTCAATGTCGATTGCTTCGATCTGTTCACAGATCTCTGCCAGCGGCTGCGTAATCCGCCGCGATACCAGGATGGAGGAGATCACCGTCAGCAGCAGCGTTCCCAGCGTGATCAACAGGATGATCAGGATCTGTACCCGGACCGGCTGCATCAGGTCGTTCCCACTGATCGTCATCACCATTCGGAATTCACCTCTGCCGCAGGGGATTGGACAGATCTGTGTCCCTTTCCCGTCCGAATGGAACCCGTAAGGAGCGTTTTCCGCTTCCCCTGCCATCAGAGGACTTTCCTCCGCTTCGCCCATCGGATAAACCTGTTTCCCTTCCCGGTCGAAGAAGAACAGCTTTTCCCCGAATCCGGAACGATAGCTGATCATGGCGGACAGGATCCTGCTGACGCGCTGTTTGATTTCAATAAAGCCGCACGGATTGCCGAAATTGTCGTAATTTCTGATCACAAAGGAGATGAATTCCCTGCCGTAGGCGTCCGTTATATATTTGGAGAGCGCTTCATCCTGTCCCGAATAATAAAGCAGGTACTGTGTCTCCTCCCCGTCCAGCAGCGGGTACCACGGCTTGTCTTCCGCGCTGTCCTCCGTCACCTCGTTGCGCAGCCCGGAGGAAACACACATCCCGTCTTTGGTATATAGATTGATCTGGTCGATCGGCCGGTTCGGAAAGATGATCAGCGACAGGATCATGGAGAGACGGTCCGCCTCACCCGGCTGGCCGCCCGCGGCGTTCCGGCGAAGGTATACACGATCCTGCAGCCGTGTGGAATAGGTGATGTTCATAGCCATGGTGCGCATCTGGTCAATTTCGCGGTCTGCGGAAGACGCCACAATCCTGGCCTGCTGTTCCAGCGTATCCAGCGTTTGCTTTCGGACCTGTGATCCGTGGATCAGGGAGAATACGATCGCCAGTACCGTAAAGGAAAGTAGGATGAGTATGACGTTGCTTCCCAGCAGCGTCGCCCGGATCGACCGCTCCCGCTCGCTTTTTTCTTGCATGGAACACTTCTCCTTTAATTCCCGGTATATACGGAGCCGAACATTATTCGTAACGTTTCGTTTTCTGTGAAAAGTATAAGAAAATCCCTTTCCTTTGTCAACCGCCTCGCTGCCTTTTATCTTTTTCGGTCGGTTTTCAGTAAAAAATATCCATGAAACAGGATAAAACGCTCCATTCTTTTTTATTCTTCCCTTTCTTATAATGATTTCAGTCAGGGATGCCGGAGAGGATTGGCATCCTGAAAACAGAGACGAAATATGAAGGAGGTTCCCCCGGATGAAGAAGATTCTTGCCCTTGCACTCGCGCTGATCATGCTGCTCAGCGTCGCCGCCCTCGTTCACGCTGATGAAGGCGTGACCATCACCTACATGGCCAGTCAGGACTGGGTCCAGGATGCCGAAATGGAACTGGCTGAGAAGTTCACCGAAAAGACCGGTATCAAGGTGGATTTCCAGATCATCCCTTCCGATCAGTACACCACCCTGCTGATGAGCAAGCTGAATGCCGGCGAATGCGCCGATCTCTTCGGCAGCCAGGCCGGTCAGTTTGACATTGTTACCCAGCTGAACGTGGAAAAGAACGCCGTGGACCTGAGCGGTGAAGCCTGGGCATCCACCGTGGATCCCCTGGCCGCTTCCGAAACCTCTGTGAACGGGAAACTGTACGGCCAGCCCGCGCAGGATGTGTCCGCTGTCTGGGCCGTAGCCTATAACAAGAAGGTCTTTGAGAAGTTGAACCTGAGCGTTCCCACCAATTACGAAGAGTTCAAGGCGGTTTGCGAAGCCATCAAGGCGGACGGCATGACCCCCATTTACGAAGCGGTTTCCGACGGCTGGCATCATCAGCTGTGGTTCTGCGAGATGGGCGTTGCGATCGAGCATGCCGAGCCCGGCACCGCGGAAAAGCTGAACAACAACACCATGAAGTTCGCCGACAGCGCCGCCGCGAAGCAGCTGATCGAGCAGATCAAGGAAATGGCTGACCTGGGTTACTGGGGCGACAACTACATGGCCAACGCCTACGCCGATGCTGCCAAGGCAATCGCCGAGGGCGAGTGCGCCATGACCGTGGCAAACCAGGGCTTCCCCACCGAGCTGAACGCTGCCTATCCGGAGTTCGCTGCGGAGGATATCGGCTTCTTCGTCATGCCCCTGTGCGACAACCAGGTGCTGAACATGAACCCCGTCGGCCCGACCCGCTTCATCTACTCCGGTTCCGACAAGATTGACGCCGCGAAGCAGTATCTGGCCTTCCTCGCCGAGCCGGAAAACATTCAGTACCAGATCGAGAAAGTTCCGAAGTTCAACACCCTGCCCTTCACGACGGCGAAGGATGCCTACTCCCCCGAAATCTCCGCTTTCTATGCGGCCTATCCGGACCATGGCACCGTGTACCAGACCTGTGTCAAGTATGTCAATCCCCAGTGGATGGAAATCGGCAAGGAACTGGTCGCCGTCATCCTGGGTGACCAGAGTGCCGAAGATATGCTGAAGAACATCGACAGGAACCGTGCGGATCAGGCGGCTGCCGCCCAGGATCCCGCGTGGAACTGATCTGATTCCCGACTCCCGGGAGGAGGAAACCGGCATTCCGGTTTCCTCCTCTTTTCACAAAACCCGCCTGAATCCCGGCTGGAAAGAACCAACTGGAGGGAACCCATGAACAAGAACCGGATCTACCCGACCTATTTTGTGTTTGGCGCACTGCTGCTGTATGTTGTGCTGTTTGTGCTGCCCTCCGTCGTCGGTCTCGGGTATTCCTTTACCGACTGGTCGGTCTATTCCCAGGAGATTCATTTCATCGGCCTGAAAAACTTTGCCACGGTCTTTTCCGCGGATTACAATTATCTCCGGATGCTGGAAAACACTTTCGTCTTCACGCTGGTAACCACCCTGGCAAAGAATGTGATCGGCCTGGCCCTGGCCGTTCTGCTGACCCGGAAGGTGAAGCTGCTGAATTTCCACCGGGCTGTTATGTATCTGCCCTGCGTCCTTTCCGCCCTGATCGTCGGTATGATCTTCAAATCCGTCCTGAACCCGAAGATCGGCATGCTGAATACCTTCCTGCGCGGGGTCGGCCTGGATTTCCTGGCCAGCAACTGGCTCACGGATTCAAAGATCGCTTTCCGATCGGTCATGGCGGTGGATATCTGGAAGGGCATGGGATACATCATGACGATCCTGATCGCCGGCATCATGTCCATCCCGCAGACCTATTATGAAGCGGCCTCGATTGACGGAGGCAATACCTGGCAGTGTTTCCGGCATATCACCCTGCCGCTCCTGGCTCCAACCCTGACCGTGACGACCGTGCTGAACGTCATCTATGGCCTGAAGGTCTTTGATACTGTCTATTCCCTGACCAACGGCGGTCCCGGCTTCGCGACCGAGGTTCTGTATACGGGGGTGTACAAGGAGTTCGGCCTCGGGCGTTATGCAGTCGGCACCACACTTTCCACCATCATGACCCTGGTCATGCTGATCGTCGGTTATTTCATGATCAAGCATATGGTGAAAGGAGATGGACAGGAAATATGAAGCGCAGAAAACTGTTTTCCACTATCGGGATCAACATCCTGGCCTGGGCGCTGTCCATCGTCCTGCTGGCGCCTCTCCTGCTGATCCTGTTCAACAGCTTCAAGACCGGCAAGGCCGCTGCTGAAATGAACCTGGCCCTTCCCGCTTCCCTGGAGTGGTCTAATTTCGCGGTTGTCATTGAAAAAGGCAAACTGGGCACGACCTTCCTGAACAGTATGCTCTATTCCGTTTGCAGCGTGCTCCTGTGCACCCTCCTGTGCACCATGGCCTCCTATGTTCTTTCCCGGAACCGTCGCCGCCTGCATAATTTCCTGTACCTCTTCCTGGTGCTGGGAATTGCTATGCCCATCAACTTCATTCCGCTGATGAAGGTCATGCAGATCACGAACCTGATGAATACGCGGATCGGGATCATTCTGCTCTACACCGCTACCCAGACACCCTTCAACGTCTTCCTGATCCACAGTTTTGTCAGCAAGATCTCCCCGGAAATTGACGAAGCCGCTGTCATCGACGGCGCCTCCCCCTTCGGTCTTTTCTTCCGGATTGTCATGCCGCTGATGAAACCGGTTCTGGTGACCGTCATGGTCCTCACTTTCCTGAATACCTGGAATGAATTTGTCATGCCGCTTTATTTCCTCGGCAGCACGAACAAATGGCCCATGACGCTGGCGGTCTATAATTTCTTCGGCATGTATTTCAAGGACTGGAATCTGGTTTGCGCTGATATCGTTCTGACAAGCCTGCCGGTGATCGTCGTCTATCTGCTCGGCCAGAAATATATCGTCTCCGGCATGACAGCCGGGGCCGTCAAGGGGTAAGATAATCATCGACAGGGAATTAATCAATAACTGACAAAGGGGTGATCGGCATGACGCTACTCGAGCTCTCTCCGGGCATCACCAGGATCCGGATTCTTTCCGGTGAATCGCCGTCGGCCTCGCCGGTTCTCTTCTCGGATGAACATGGGGAATACCTTCGCCAGACAGGCTGCGTTTTTTCACCGCGGCCTGTCTGGCGTCTGTCCGGAAGCGAAAACGGCGGAGAGGTAAAGCAGACCGCCAACGGGGAAGTCGTGTCCTTTGATTCGGGAACCCGTGAGCAGATCCGCACAGGTCATTCCGCCCGGATCGCTTTTGAATGCCCGGAACCGGTGATTCTCACCGGTCTCGGCACCCATGAGGATGGAATCTTTGACTATTCCCGGGAAACGGAGATGCTCTATGAGCATAACATGAAGATCCCAATTCCCTTCCTCCTGGGCAGCAGCGGCTGGGGTCTTCTTCTGGAAGCCGGCTGCGCCATGAAGTTCCGCGGCGAAGGGCGTTCCTTCTGCTTTGAGCTGGATGCGGCGGACGAAGTGTCTTATCTCGTCCTTCGGGGATCGGACTGTGCGGATGTTCTGCGGAAGCTGTCCTCCTGCGTCGGCCTGCCGGCCATGCTGCCGAAATGGGCTTTCGGCTATATCCAGAGCAGGGAACGCTATCAGTCCTCGGATGAACTGCTTGCGGTATCCCGTGAGTTTCGCCGCCGCCGGCTGGGACTCGACTGCATCGTGCAGGACTGGATGACCTGGAAGGACGGCTGCTGGGGAGACAAGACCCCTGACCCCGCGCGCTTTCCGGATGTCCGGGCGCTGACGGATACACTGCATCAGATGAATGTACGCCTCATGGTCTCCGTCTGGCCGAACACCGGCAAAGGCCGGGACTGTGATGAATTCGCTGCCGCGCGACAGTTCCTGCCTTCCAGCCGGATCTATAATGCTTTCTCTCCCGAAGCGCGGGATCTGTACTGGCAGCAGTGCCGCCGGTTCTGGATGGACGGTGGTACAGATGCCCTCTGGTGTGACAGCGATGAACCGATCACGGATCCGGACTGGTGCGGAGAGGAAAAGCGGGATCCGGAAACCCGTTATCGCCTGATTACCGAAGCCTCCTCTCTCCGGATGGATCCGGAAACGATGAATCATTATGCGTCCTGCCATCTGCGCGGGCTCCGGGAGCACTGGCTCCGTGATTTCCCGGATAAGCGGCCGGTCCTTCTTTCCCGCAGCGGCGGACCTGATTCAGCCAGCCTTGGGGTCATTCTCTGGTCCGGGGATATCTGCGCCCGGTGGGATGTACTCTCAAAGCAGGTGACGGAAGCTGTCCGTTCAGGCCTGAGCGGTCTCGTCTGGTGGACTCTGGACATCGGCGGCTTCTTTGTCGGGCAAAAAGAGCAGTGGTTCTGGCGCGGCGATTATCCGGAAGGCGTGGCGGATCCCGGATACCGGGAGCTTTACCTCCGCTGGTTCCAGTTCGGTTCAATGCTGCCGGTCTTCCGTTCCCATGGCACGGATACACCCCGGGAACCCTGGTTCTTCGGAGGGGAGGACAGCCCGGAATATATGGTTTTGCGGGATACCATCCGCTTGCGCTACAAACTGCTCCCCTACCTGTATTCCTGCGCCGCCGAATGCTGCCGGAACGGTCTGCCGATGGTCCGGGCTATGCTGGTCTCCTTCCCGGAAGATCCGGCTGCCGTCTCCCTGGCGGATCAGTATATGCTGGGAGACGCTCTCCTGGTCAAGCCGGTCACGCGTCCCCTGAAGGAGGGTGGAGCCTCCACTCCGGTCGTTCTGCCCGAAGGGCTCTGGTATGATCTGCTGACGAAGGAGGCGATCCCCGGCGATGGTACAGTCATCCTGGAAACGCCGTTGGAGCGGTTCCCGCTGCTGGTTCGCGCCGGCAGTATCCTGCCGCTTTCCGGGGAAGCCTGCTGCTCCGCGGAGGTTTCTTCTCCCGCTGCTGAACTGCTGATCTTCGGCGGGGCTGACGGATCCTTCACCCTGTATGATGACGCGGGCGACGGCATGGGATACCTGCAGGGAGAATATCTGCGGATCCCTCTGCGCTGGGACGATCAGTCCGCCACGCTGCACTTCGGTGACCGGGAAGGCAGCCTGCCCGTGGATGTCTCCCTACCGGTCCGGCTTATCCGCCCGGACGGAAACGTTGCGGTCCGGACTGTCCGATACCAGGGAAAAGCGCTTTCCATTGCTTTTCATGACTTTTAACAATCTTCGCCTTGCCATTCCGCCTGTAAGATGTTAGAATAAATAAAACGTTTCGCTTTTAGGCATTTCCCGCCATCAGTCAGGAGGATCATCCATGGCAGCTACAATGAAGGATCTGTCCCGCGAGACCGGTCTCGGCCTGGCGACGATCTCCAAGTACTTCAACGGCGGCACGGTCCGGGAAAAAAACCGTGTCCTGATCGAGGCTGCTGTCAAAAAGCTGCACTACGTGCCCAACGAGGTGGCCCGCAGCCTGAAGACCAGTCATACCCGCGTCATCGGGGTCATCATCCCCGAGCTCAGCAACGCCTTCATCACCTCCATCATCTCCTCCATGGAGGACATCCTCCGCAAGCAGGATTACGCCGTCATCGTCTGCGACTGCCGCAGCGATCCGAAGCGTGAAAAAGAAGCGGTCGACTTCCTCCTCCACCGGCGGGTGGACGGGCTCATCAACATGGCCACCGACACCACCGGCGCACATCTGAAGGCCCCCCTGGCCTCCGGGATCCCGGTCCTGCTGGTGGACCGTCTGATCGATTCTCTCCAGGGCAAGGTCAGCGCCGTCGTCATCGACAATGTCCATGCTGCCGGCCAGGCAGTCCAGAAGCTGACTTCTCTGGGCCACCGGCAGATTGGCCTGATCCTCGGCAGCCCGAATCTATACACCACCAACCAGCGTCTCACCGGTTATCTGAATGCCCTGCAGGATGCCGGGATTGCTCCGGATAACGAGTATATCCGCTACGGCGACTATACCATGGACGGCGGCTACCAGGCGGCCCAGGAGCTGCTGAAGCTGAAAAACCGTCCCACCGCCCTTTTCGTCACGAACTTTGAGATGACCCTGGGGACCATGCTCGCCCTGCAGCACAACAACATCCGCGTTCCGGAGGATCTCTCCGTCATCGGTTTTGATAAGTTGGAACTCTTCGGCGAGATCTTCCCGGACCTGACTCTGATCCGGCAGCCGCAGCTGAGCATCGGCCGGGAGGCGGCGAACCTCATGCTCGACATGCTCTCCAGCAAGGAAACCGGCGTTTCCCGGATCGTCACCCTGACCACGGAACTGACCGAAGGCAAATCCGTCAAAGCGTTGAAGGTATAACCCATACCTACATATCAAGGGAACAAGGGGACGTACGCATTTCGTTCCCGGCAGGGAAACAGCCCATCGCCGGCGAATTTCTTATGGAATTCTGACCTGTGCAGATAGGAAAGGGCCACTGTATGAAAAAAGGAAAGACTGCTCGCGTTTAATGATGCGGTGATGGCCATCATCATGACCATCCTGGTTCTGGAACTGAAGAAGCCGGATGATCTTTCGATCAGCGGATTCTGGGCCTTGCGGGCCAACTTTTTGCCTACTGCCTGTCTTTTTTCTGGCTCGGTTCGGTGTGGATCTCGATGCACAGCATCTGGGAGCACGCGGAACAGGTGTCCCAAACGGTCCTCTGGTGGAACCTGATCTTCCTGTTCTTTTCCTCGTTCATGCCCTACGCCACAGGCCTTGTCAGCGCCAATTTCAAAAACGCCCTGACGCAGGCCTTTTACGGCATCATCGTGATCGTCATCACCTGTACGAACTGGGTTCTGCATAAGGTGGTGGATTCCGCGAATTCCCGGAACGAAGCCCTGCTGGCAGCCACAAAGGCATACCGCCGGTTCCAACTGCCCGATATCGCCATCAAGATCATCGCCCTCGTTCTGTCCCTGACCGTTTATCCGCCGGCCATGATGTACGGTGTGCTCGCCGCCGCCGGTTATGTCCAGTTATCCAAGATCGTTTATTTCAGGAAGACAAAACGGAATCCGTATTGAAAACAGCCAGGGGGGACGGTTCCTCTGGCTATCCTTCCCCCTGACCTCAGTAACATCTTATACCTGATTCTTATCCTTCAACCTGAATTGAACCTTCACCGCCGTGTCTGCTGCGGCGGTCTTTATCTATACTGTGGTAATAAGCGGATTTCGCTTCATACATGGTTTTATCTGACTCTCTGACCAGCGCTTCCACAGACAAGCCATTGTATTCCGCAGCCAGCGCGTATCCGGCGGAGATGCTCAGGGATCTTACAATACTCCCGTGCCAATGTTCGCACTCCTTTTCCAGCTGTCGAAGCGCGTTTTCCACGTTTTCCCGTTTCATGGCTGTCAGAACGACAAATTCATCTCCTCCGGTGCGGTAGCATTTGCCATCCGTGCCGATGGTGTGCTTAATGCATTTCGCTGCGCCGCAGATTAATTCATCCCCGGCTTCATGTCCAAGGCTGTCATTGACCTGTTTCAACCCGTTAATGTCAGCGGTGAATACGACAAAATTCTTTGGCAGTGCTTCCCCTTCGTCATAGGATTTGAGAGCCATGGAATAGGCATAGCGACTGTACAGGCCGGTCAGCGCATCCGTGTCAATCTTAACCTGCTGCATGACCAGATGGTCCTCCATCTCCACTGAAGACAGTTCCGTATAGTGGATAAAGAGCATGGACGCACAAAATGTGAGCGCGATATACTCCGTTCTGGCTTTCGCACCTGACAGCTCCTGGATGGCGATGCCTGCGATGGTCAGAAACATGATGCCGTACATGGACAGGCGGTTTTGCCTGCGAAACGATTTCCCATAGAGAATGAATTGCAGAAGGACGATCAGAACGATCGCCACACTGACGAAAAGATAAACCGGATACAGCAGCCCGTGGGTATAGTGATTCTGTTCGTTCAGCGTGACCATCCAACCGCCCAGGGCGCTTACCAACTGCAACAGGGTATTGAATACCAGTAAACCGATCAGTACGGTATTCCAGCGGTTTCGAAGCCGTAACTGAAAGATCAGCGCCCCGCCTGCCATTGGCGTAAGAATGTAGTCTGCGCATTTTGCGATCAGCAGCACATAGGAGGAAATGTCTTTCCGTCCATCCAGATAAACGCCACACAATTCCGCCAGGGCAGAAACAGCGATCAGTGCGTAGGAGAGATATAGCAGATGCTTGCCTCTTTGCGTGATCCGGGCGTTTTCATGAACCAGCAGGCTGAGAACTCCCAAGGCAATCCAACAAAGAAATATATTGGCGTAATAGTAGATAGACAACTTCTGCTCACCTTTTTTCTACGGTCGGTCACTCATCATTTCCCGCTCCAGGCGTTCTCATATACCCCGATGACTTCCTCTTTGTCCGGTGTATAGAGGTTATCCGCCATACAGGCGTCCCGGACTGCCAGCTCCGCCAGCGCTCCAAAGTCAGTCGGTGTCACGCCGCCCAGCTCCTTCAGGGTACGCGGGATGCCCAGTTCCCCGGCGGTCTCCCGAAGCGCCCGCACCAGCGTATACGGCCTTCCGTCCGGCAGATCCAGCGCCCTGGAGATTCGCGGCATTCTTTCCCGCGCTTCGGTGCTGTGTTCGGCGTTGAATTCCGTCACATACGGCAGAAGGACCGCGTTGCAGACCCCGTGGGGCAGATTGCTGTGGCCGCCCAGCGCATGCGCCATCGCATGAACCATGCCCAGTCCCGCGTTGGAGAACGCCATACCCGCCGCATATTCCGCGTAAGCCATCTGCGTTCTCGCTTCCTCATCCCTGCCATTCCGGACCGCCCGGGGCAGATGCCGCCAGACGGTTTCCATCGCCCACAGCGCATCCCGGTCCGTCATCGGATTGGCCCCTCGGGCAAGCAGGGCCTCAATTGCATGGGTCAGAGCGTCCAGTCCGGTGGAGGCCGTCAGTTTCGGCGGCATAGACATCATCAGCTCAATATCATTCACCGCAATGGTCACCATACAGTTCGGATCTACCATCGCCATTTTGCTGTGCCGGACCGGATCGGTCACGATATAAAAAGAAGTGCACTCGCTGCCGGTGCCGGCTGTCGTATTCACCGCCACGATCGGGATGCCGGGTTTCAGTGATTTATTGACGCCCTCATAATCTTCCACCCGTCCGCCATTGGCTGTCACGATGCTGCACGCCTTCGCCGTATCAATCGCACTGCCGCCGCCGACTGCAACCAGCAGATCAATTTGAAGCAATCTGGCCGCAGTGATGCAGTCGTTGACGACATCTACCGTCGGATTCGGCTGTACCTGATGATACACCGCATAGGCGACACCCGCTTCTGTCAGCGCTTTCCCCACATAATCAGCAGCACCGGATTTGTATAAAAATCCGTCCGTCACGATCAGCGCCCGGTGGACGCCAATCTTTTTCAGTTCCGGTACCAGCAGAGAAACTGCACCCTTTCCGAAATAGCTGGTTTTCACTGAATTTATTCGCGACGGCATTGGCTCATCTTCCTTTCGTATACATTGCCATCATTGACTTTCAGCCGTTTTTCTGATACGATACTGGCAGAAAAACAACGGAGGAAAGCTCCATGAAAATCGTAAACTATGGTTCCATCAATCTTGATCATGTCTATCAGGTAGACCACATCGTCCAGCCCGGTGAGACACTGCTTGCCGCAGAGCAGAACCTTTTCTGCGGCGGTAAGGGTCTGAACCAGTCCATCGCCCTGGCCAAGGCCGGCGCTGAGATCTTCCATGCGGGTGTTGTCGGCGAAGACGGTGACATTCTGCTGGATGCACTCCGCGATGCCGGGGTGGATATCTCTAATGTCCGCCGTGCTCCCGGCGCCAGCGCCCATACCGTCATCCAGGTGGACCGGAACGGGCAAAACTGCATCATCGTCTTCAGCGGGGAAAACATGCACCCATCCGAGGCGGACATTGACCGGATCCTGGCTGGTTTTTCTTCAGATGATGCCGTACTCATGCAGAATGAGCTTTTCAACACACCCCTGATGATGCGCAAAGCCGCCGATAAGGGAATGTCCATTATCTTCAATCCCTCTCCCGTCAATCAGGAGATGCTCTCCTACCCGCTGGAAGCCGTCAGCTGGTTCCTGCTCAATGAGATTGAAGGAGAAGCACTGACCGGGGAGACCGACCCCGGGAAGATCCTGGACGTCCTGGAAAAGAAGTATCCCCATAGCAGTATCGTACTGACGCTCGGTAAAGACGGCGCCTGGGCCATGACCCGGAACGAGCGCTTCTTCCAACCAGCGTATAAAGTCAAAGCCGTGGATACAACTGCCGCTGGCGACACCTTCACCGGTTATTTCCTTGCGGGCATCAGCAGCGGTATGCCTATTCCCGACGCACTGCGCCGCGCCGCCTTTGCGTCCTCTATCGCGGTCAGCCGCAAAGGAGCGGCAGATTCCATTCCCACCGTGGAAGAAGTCAATCGGGCAGAATAACGTTCCTTCCTCAGCCCTCCTGCGTCAGCGTCTCCGGGTCGATGATCCCGGCAATGCACAGATCGCAGGGGGGCAGTTTTTGCAAATCAGTCATCATCGCTGCTTCCATTCTTCCGATCAGATAAACTGTATCACCGATCCCGGCCTGGTGGGTCCCGTCGGATGCAATCACCAGGCCTTTTGGTTCGCTATTTGCCAGCAAGCGAACCACCAGCAGTTTCACGCCAGTCAGCGTCGGCGTTTTAACAGAGCAAACGACGCTGCCCTCAACCCGGCCGATATTCATCCATTATTTCCCCCTTCAGTGGCACTGGATCGTACGCCCCTGCCAGGTATAGGAATCCACTACCCCGCAGATGGTCAGACCGGCAATGATTTCCTTGTCTCCCGTGATCATCTTGGCAGCACCACCGTCGTTGTTAGTCAGCACAATATCTCCGACGCCTGCGTCGGCCATATCAATCGCCACCATTTCTTCCCCGACGGTCCAGCCATCCAGCGTCAGATGACGTACCTTCAGCAGCTTGTGCCCCTGATAGCGGTCGTACTTGATTGTGGATACCACTGTACCCGTCACTTTTGACAGTTTCATACTTCTCCTTTTGTGAACACCCGCTTGCCTAAAATGTCCACATTATCCACAATGCCGATGATTGTCGCGTCCACCGGTTTGTTTGTTGTAATCTCCGTCGCCCGGGAACTGGAGCCCCCGCACCACATCACGATCTCACCTTCTCCGGCTCCAACCGTATCCACCGTGACAAAAGGAGATCCTTTTTCCTGGAACGTATCCATATCGATCGGGATCGCAACCAGGAGCTTCATCCCTTCAAGCCGGTCGCATTTTCGCGTGGATACCACGCTTCCGATCACTTTTGCCAGTTGCACGGATCTTCCTCCTCTGCTTTATCATAGGTGCGCTTCCCGCGCTGGTCGATGGAATCGATAATTCCATAAATCGTATAGTCCGATGCAAACTGTTTTGACGTATCAGACTGGCGGGATGAGCTGCCATAGGCACCGAATACGAGATCCCCGACCCCGGCGCCGACATCATCAATCATAATCAGATAGTCATCCTTCATCTCCATTGTTCCGATATCGACGATCTGAACGATGAGCAGCTTTGCGTTCCGCAGTTTTTCGGACTTATTGGAACTGACCACATTTCCCGTTACGCGTCCCACAATCATGGCGTTTCCTCCAGTATCCGGGTCGAGTTCCGGATGATCAGCTTCCCGCTAAGCAAAAGCTTCATACAGGGATAGTCCGGATGTTTCATACGCCGGCGGAGAATATTGACCGCCATCTCTCCCATTGCCGACCGGGAGATTCGCATCGTGGTCAGGGCCGGCATCGTGGTCGCGCTGAACGGGATATCATCAAAACCGATGATGGAGATATCCTCCGGGATGGAGTAACCGGCTTCCCGGATGGCTTTAATCGCGCCGATTGCAATGGTGTCATTGTCGCACACCACCGCGCCATGTGGAATATATTGTCCGCTGCGAATCAGCCCGGCCAGGTCCTCGAACGCGCCATCCACCGTCGGCTTCAGAATTACAGGTTCCGGTGCTTCAAGGCCCAAACGTTTCAGGGCAGCCAGGTACCCCCGGTAACGTTCATCACAATTCCTCACAGCCTGGGAAAACTTGAAATATCCGATCTCCCGATGTCCGCACTTCACCAGGTATTCCACCAGGCTGGCCATCAGGTTTTCATTATCCATCACAACGCAGTCGACTTTGGGATAATACAGGTTCTGATCCAGCGCCACCAGCGGCACGTCAATCAGATCAAGCAAGGGAAAATCTTCTTCCGGCAGTTCCGTTGCGATCAGGATTACGCCATCGGGCGGCGGATTCATCATATCCTTTATGGACGCAGCTGCATTGGCCGGATCGCAGTTATACATGAGAAGATCATATCCGTGATGCCTGCATTCGCTTTCAATCCGGTCCACGATGGATGCAATGAATCCCTGGTTTTCCTCAAACGCGATTCCATGGACCCGGTACTTCAGCACAACAATCTTCAGTGGCTTTTGTTCCTTTTTTCGAATGGCAGGCGAATAGCCACTCTCCTCCATTACGGAGAGAATCCGCTTCCGGGTCTCCTCACTGACCCCTTTTTTATTATTGATCACAAGAGATACTGCAGCGGGAGAAACACCTGCCTGCGCAGCAATTTCCCGTATGGTCATTCCTGTCACTCCTCAACCAGCCTGCCCCGGAGACAGGCACGGCTCTTATTCCTGTTTAAAGCTGTGCTTCAGCATAGCCCTTCATCAGCAGGGCTGCTACTGCGGCGCCTGGGTCCAGCATATCCCTGGATGCTTCGCCCCGGATCGCCATCCGGCCATGTTTGGCCAGCATTCCCTTTGTGTTCTCAAACGCATCCCAGGCAATCCCGGCTGTCTCCGCCGGTGTCTTGCCTTCCTTCAGCGCCTCCACGGCAGGTGCCAGTCCGTCCAGGAAGGTTTTCTCACCCAACTGTGCTTTCCCGCGGTTCTGAACTCCATCAAGATACGCCTGGAAAAATGCCGCGTCATCCGCCTCTTCCTGTCCCTTCAGCACCTTTCCCGCGTTCATAAGGCCGCTGGCCATCAGCGTTCCCATCGTGGACGGAACCGCTGTCGCCATGGCTTTGCCTGCCTGGTAAGCCAGTTTTCCTACATCTGTCAGCTCACTTTCAGCGGCGGCTCCGGAAGCTGCGGCAAAGCCGTCGCTCATGGTCAGGCCCAGATCGCTGTCGCCAACCACGCTGTCCAGCTCGATCAGCCAGTCCTTCTTTTCCGTCATCAGCGCTGCCCATGCAGAGAGCAGCCCTTTCAGGTTCTCCGCGTTCATACGGCCTCCTTACAGCTGAAACTGTTTAAAGAAAGGCGTATCGGCCGGTGCTGCCAGCCAGCCTTTCAGTTCGTCATCCAGGCGCAGCAGCGAGATCGACGCGCCGGCCATTTCCATGGAGGTGGCGTACTCTCCCACATAGGTATGCCATAGGCTGATTCCCTTTTCGTCCAGGATCTGCTTCACCCGGCGGAACATCACATACTGTTCCTCCAGCGGCGTCGCACCCAGACCGTTGATCAGCACAGCTACCTCATCACCTGCCTGGTAGGGAATATCCTTCAGGATGGGCTCCATCATCTCGTCCACGATCTCATCCGCGGGCACCAGCCTGCCCCGGCGGATTCCGGGTTCCCCGTGAATCCCCATGCCGATCTCCATCTCGTCGTCGCCGATCTCAAAACTGGGATGGCCGACCCTCGGCACCGTGCAGGAGGTCAGCGCCACACCCATGGTCCGGACATTCGCGCAGGTTTTCTCCGCAACGGCCTTCACTTCGTCCAGGTTTTTGCCCGCGGCGGCCGCCGCACCGGCGCACTTGTACACGAAGAAGATCCCGGCTACGCCCCTGCGCTTGTTCGGTTCACCTTCTGCGGACGGGCCGGCGGATGCGACATCCTCTCCTGCGACAACACTCTCCACACGGATATCTTCCTCCATGTCCGCCATTTCCGCGGCCATGTCAAAATTGAAGATGTCCCCGTTATAATTTCCATAGATATAGAGCACACCGGCGCCCTGGTCAATTTCCTTCGTCACGGCCAGCATCTGCTCTGCGCTTGGCGACTGGAACACATCACCGATTGAACATCCGTCCAGCATACCCTTCCCGACGTAACCCAGAAACAACGGCAGATGTCCGGATCCGCCACCGGTAGCAATTCCGACTTTTCCGGCCTGTTTATGCTTTGTTACCAGACAGTGCAGATCCCCCTCCGCAAAAGTCAGGTCGTTCGGATGGGCCGCGTATATGCCTTCCAGCATCTCAGGAATAAAATTCTCCGGTGTATTGATGATTTTTTTCATGTTCTGTCGTCCTCCTCAGATCAGGCAGCCCTTTTTAATAATATAACAGGCATACAGCGCTTTTTCACCCGTTGCGACCGTAGCATAAGCTTTTTTCGCCCGGTCATAGAAATCGAATCGTCCGATTTTCTCAAATTTCACTCCGGGCTGGTACTTCTGGCAGACCTCGTCCAGTTCTGCCCAGATCGGAGGATCGCTTTCCAGTCCTCCCTGAGGATCCATTACAGTAATGGGCGCCGGAACAAACTGATCCAGCGGGAACAGCTGCAGGATGGCATCGAGCAGTTCAACACCACCTTTTCCATCGCAGCGTACGCAGCGTTGACCCATAGACTGCGCAGGAAAATTACAGTCGCCGATAACCAGTTCATCGCCGTGGCCCATTTCCGCCAGAATCTTTAGCAGCTCCGGTGTAAGGAGCGGGGAAATCCCTTTTAACATATCCGTTCCTCCTCCGATCTCTATGTTTCGATCCGGTTCTGATTTCGTTTACTTTGACTTATGCCTGGGGCAGGATCGCCTCAACCTCTTCATGGGGCCGCGGGATCACATGCACGCTGACCAGCTCGCCAACCCGCTTGGCCGCCGCGCCGCCTGCTTCTACAGCTGCCTTCACCGCGCCGACATCGCCCCGTACCATAACGGTCACCAGACCGCCGCCGACATGTTCCTTGCCGATCAGATGAACATTGGCAGCCTTCACCATCGCATCCGCTGCTTCAATAGATCCGACCAGTCCTTTTGTCTCAACCATTCCCAAAGCCTGAAGTTCCATTGTTCAAATCTCCTTTCATTCTCCTGCGGATTAATTATTTACCTTTTCCGGCTGCGGGGGCCTTCGGCAGAATATCTTCCACTTCCTCATGCGGCCGCGGAATCACGTGAACACTGATCAGTTCGCCGACCCGCTTTGCTGCTGCGCCACCCGCTTCAACAGCAGACTTCACCGCTCCGACGTCACCACGGACCATAACGGTAACCAGACCGCCGCCAACAAGTTCTTTACCCACGAGATGCACGTTCGCCGCTTTTACCATCGCGTCCGCTGCCTCGATGGATCCGACCAGTCCTCTGGTTTCAATAAGTCCTAATGCTTCCTGTGCCATTTCCGTTTCTCCTTTCAGTTTCCTGTTCCTCGTAGTTTAATATGTGCCGCCGCATCAGCAGATGCGGAAATCACCGTACAGAACGCAGCGCCTGAGCCTCGTGAAAGTTCTCGCGCTGGTAACGCCCTCCCCTGTGGGCGTCGCGATGGTCATTGTGGTATATCCTTCGCCGTCGAATCCCAGTCCCGAGAAGCTTGGGGCGTTTTTCACAAAGATGGTTGTGTTCATCTTCCGGGCGGCATTGGACATGTTGTGGATATTCGTGGAGTATATCATTGCGGAATGCTTGCAGCCCTGTTCCGCCCGATACGCTTCCGCGATCGCTTCGTTGATGTCACGAACCCGGACAATGGCCAGCACCGGCATCAGCATCTCTGTCATAACGAAGGGATGATTTCTGTCCACTTCCGCGATCACGAGCCTCGGATCCCCGTTGAAGGAAACCCCGGCATCCCGCAGGATTACCGCCGCGTTCCGTCCGACATACTTGCGGTTGATCACATGCTTCCCGTCCTTCGGGATCAGCGTGGTCCGAAGCACCCGGTCGATATCGTCTCCGGAGATCCGTACACAATTGTTTCGTTCCATTTCCCGCACAAGCTCGTCCGCTACGCTGTTCACGACGAAAACTTCCTTTTCGGCGATGCACAGCACATTGTTGTCAAAGCTGGCGCCGGCAACGATCTTTTTAGCAGCCTCCGGAATCTCTGCCGTTTCATCCACGATCACAGGCGGATTGCCGGGCCCGGCCGCGATGCATTTCTTTCCAGTCTTCATGGCTACCTTTACCACCGCTTCTCCACCCGTGACGGAAAGCAGCGGGATATCCGGATGCGTCATGATGGCCTGTCCTGTCTCCAGTGTAGGCTCCCGGACTGTGGTAATCAGCGTGGCGGGACCGCCGGCGGAAATAATCGCTTCCACCATCACCCGCATCGCCTCCTGAGAAGCGCGCTTTGCCGCGGGATGGGGGTTGAACACCACCGCGTTTCCGGCGGCAATCATACTGATGGAGTTATTGATGATCGTTGAGGTCGGATTGGTGGATGGAGTAATGGAACCGATCACACCGAACGGCGCCTGTTCGATCATCATCATCCCCTTGCTGCCTGTTTCACAGCGTGTTGTCAGGTCTTCCAGGCCGGGGGTTTTACGGGAAACCAGCAGATTCTTCTGGATTTTATCTTCTACCCTGCCGTATCCCGTTTCTTCATGGGCCAGTTTTGCCAGCGGCTCCGCCTGTTCGATGCCCGCTTTTCTCATCGCGGCGATCAACTCGGCACGCTGATCCAGCGTCATTTCCATCAGCTGCGCCTGGGCTGCTTTCGCATTGGAGATTGCCTCTTCTGCGGTATCGCAAAGCCAGCGTCCGGTGCTACCCGCCCCTGCAGCTGAGACAGCCGATCCGCTCAGATGAGACACGTCCACCTTTCCTTCCAGACTGCGTACGATCTCATCCGTCAACCGCTGCAGTTCCTCCTTTGTCAATGCCATGTTTCCAATCCTCTCTGCGTCTTATTCGACCGCCTTTGCCAGTTCGATCTGTTTCTCCCTCGCAGCATCTCTGGCAAGCGGCGTCAGAATCGCATCCTTTCCGTAACGTATAATCCGGTAACCGTTTTTGCTCGCACGGATGACATCCTCTTCCATGATCAGACGAGCCTTTTCTCCTGTCAGATCCAGCATAGTCGGCTTCGTTGGTTCCGCCGGTCGCTGCGCTGCGGCCAACGTTTCACTCCCGGGGATACGCCCTGGAACGATCACCCGGCTGAGGGTTCCGTCCTCCAGGCCGCAGGCATTGGCTTCATCCTTATCGATATGAACCTCCAGGACATGCCCTTCCCCGCTTCGTACGATTACATTCTCAAGCGTTACCGCACGAATACCTTCAACCCGGAGTGAAACGATATCACCGTTCTTTACGCCATAGGCAGCCGCTTCCTCTGCTGACATGTGTATATGCCTTGCAGCGATAATCACGCCCCGGGGGATCTGAATGCTCCGGTCTCCCTGTTTCAGCACACAACCCGGAGAGCCTTCCAGGCGGCCGGACATTCGCACCGGCGGCTTCAGTCCGAGTTTAGCACAGTCGGTCAGGCTCAGTTCCACCTGCGTTTCCTTCCGGATCGGACCGACCACCCGCAGGGATACAGTACCTTTGGGCGTTTCCAGCGTCACCTTTTCATTGCATGCAAACTGCCCCGGCTGAACCAGATCTCTCAGTTTTGTCAGCTGATATCCCGTGCCGAAAAGCCGATCGACATCCTCCCGGCTTAAATGGCAGTGCCGGTTGGAAGACATCACCGGAGCATAGGCATGGCCAAGCCGTGCCATTTCCGTCAGCACCATCCGCTGGATTCTTCCGCGCAGTTCCTGATCACTCATTCTGTTGCCTCTTTGTCCTGTGTCATTCCGGGCCGAAAACGAAGAATCTTACTTTTTCTTCGCCTGTGCCTCCGCCTTTTTCCGGAAAATCTCCTTCAGGCTCTCCGTGTAGGGCGGACGGGCGATTCCGTATTCCGTTACGATGCCGGAGATCAGCTCATGATCCGCGAAGTCAAACGCCGGATTATAGGCTTTGACGCCCTGCGGAGCCATGCGCTGCTTGTACCACATTTCGGTCACTTCCTCCTGCGGCCGCTGTTCGATCACGATGTCCTCGCCCTTTTCAATGCTCATATCGATCGTCGAGGTCGGTCCCAGTACATAGAAGGGAATCCCGTAGTACTTGGCCAGGATCGCCACACCGGAGGTGCCGATCTTATTACAGGCATCACCATTGGCCGCAACCCGGTCACAGCCGACAAACACAGCATTCACCCAGCCGTTCTTCATGACCTGTGATGCCATATTGTCACAGATGACCGTAGTGTCCACGCCGTCTGCATACAGTTCAAAGGAAGACAGTCGTGCGCCCTGAAGCAGCGGCCGGGTTTCGTCGCAGAACACCCGGAAGTTCATGCCCTTCTCCCGTCCGAGATGAATCGGTGCCAGCGCTGTTCCGTATTTGGAAGTGGCCAGCTGGCCCGCGTTGCAATGGGTCAGGATGCCGTCGCCGTCCTTGATCAGCGTCAGTCCGTACTCGCCGATCATCCGGCACATCCATACGTCCTCCGCCTTGATCTCAATACTCTCCTTGTGCAGCAGCTCTTTGATCTCGCTGACAGGCTTGTCGCTGTTGTCAGTCACAACCTTTTCCATCCGGTTCAGGGCCCAGGACAGGTTTACCGCTGTTGGCCGGGAGGAATTCAGGTATTCCTTCGCTTCATGGAACTGTTTGGCAAACTCTTCGTAGTTCTCAGTCTCGATATCCTTCGCGGCCAGATAAACGCCGAACGCTGCCGCCACGCCGATCGCCGGTGCGCCGCGGACCTGCAGGAGATAGATCGCCTGCCAGATATCCTTCTGCTCTGTCAGATGCAGGATCTTCACTTCACCGGGCAGCTTCGTCTGGTCCAGGATGACCAGCGCGCCTTCCTGCTCGTTCAGATCTACGGTTTCATAGGTCATAATACTCTTTTCGCTCATGGTTCTATCCTCCCGCCGTCATCAGGCTTTCTCGTCCGCCCGCAGCACAGCCGCCACGAAGTCCTCGCCGGTGCGGAAGCTCGCAGCATTCATGATGTAATCCTTGCCTGCGATAATGTTGACCTTTTCAGCGTGCGCCCGCTTTTCAGGATCCGCAATGGTGGTAACATCCTTGACGTTGGCCATACCAACCGTCCGACGGTGCAGTTCCGTTCCGCAGTAGGAAGCGGTATCGCGAATGATCGTATCCAGATACCACTCAGCAAAGCCCGGCACTTTCGCCATCGGCTCTCTCGCATTCTTCTCGAAGCACTCCATGAATTTCACCCGGAACAGGTCAATGACTTCCCGGATAGTCTTCAGGCACCAGTCACAGAACTCCTCTGCACCGGCAGCCCGGCCGTTGTCCCATGCAAAAATCAGATTGGCAATGACGTTGCCTGTATCATATCCGATAGGTCCGAAGAAGGCAAACTCCGGATCGAACACCCGAGTGGAGTCCTGCTTCACAAAGATGGAACCGGTATGCAGATCGCCATGGAGCAACGCCTGCGCATTGTTCATGAAGTCGAATTTCAGCTTCGCCACTTCCAGCTTCAGCGCATCGTCTTCATACAGTTCCTTTTTGACAAAGTCAGCGATCGGCGGGAATACGTTGTTCCGATGATTGATATCATTGTAGGGCTCCATCAGGACCAGATCCTCCGTGATCTCGCACAGTTCCGGATTGATAAAGCTCTTGACCAGCGCTTTCTTTTCCTTGTGTTCCATGACGACATCTGTTGTCATCAACAGCGTATTAACCATGAAAGTAGCGATATCCTCCGCGAAGCGCGGGAAGATTTCGTGACGCATCAGCGCATAGCGCATCAGCGCGTGATCGGAAAGGTCTTCCATCGTGCAGGCGCACATCGTGGTATCATATCCGTAAATCTTCGGTACGAGGCCTGGCGCATATTTGTCCTGCAGGATCAGGATCTCACTCTCAATCCGGTTCCGATCTGTGGAAACATGCATCTCCGCTGATATCCGCAGCGCTTCGCCGGCCTGCTTGACAATAATGCTCTTTCCGGAGGCAGGATCCACTACCCGGAATACGTAATTCAGATTGCCGTCTCCGATCTCCTTGACTTCCAGCTTTGCGTCCGGCGCGAAAAAGTCCGGATACTTCTCTCTCACGTAATCGGGAACCTCGTTCTCCTTCATCAGAAAATAGGTATCGTACTTGGACATCACTAAAACCCCTTTCGTGTATTTTCTATCATCAGACCCGCCGTAAGGCCGGTCATGGTAACCTGCTTAACGGAACTCCAGGTTTCTCAGATCCCGCGGATCGATCTCCCGCAGTGCCCGCATTTCATCCGCCGTTGGTTCCGGGGTAAAATCCGCTGAAAAATAGCGGATCGGGAACCCGGTGTTCGCCGCGACTTCCTCCAGGGAGGAATATGGGTGGATGCTCTTCAGAATCAGCTCTCCCTCGTGCATCGTGAAGCAGCACAGCGGCGTCACGATGTCACTCACATGGCCCTGGGCGGTGACAAAGTCAAGTTTCTCCGTAAAGGTCCGCTTGTCGTGTTTTGTCCGCCACAGGATTGCCCGCTTCGCTGTCGGAATCAGTACCGCGCTTCCGGCGCCTCCCGGAAGCCGTACCTTGGGCTTGTGATAATCACCGATTACCGAAGCGTTTACCCGGCCGTACTGATCAAACTGAACTCCGCTGAGGAAAGCCACATCGAGTCCGCCCCGCATGCTCAGGTCAAAGACCTCCTGCAGCGGAAACGCCGCGCACGCCGTTTCCCACAATTTCCCGCCGGCACTTGTATAAGCCTGCAGCTCCGGCTCCTCCGGATCCACGCCGCCTGGAATGTTCAGGTGGACCGCGTTCGGCGCATGCAGTTTCTTCGCCAGCAGCACCGCAATCATCGGAATATGGGAGGAAACCCCATGGAACACCGTCTCTCCGTCCCGGATCAACCGGGCGAGCGAGACGGTCATCATGTCACAAGGACGAATCATACCTTTCTCCCCTCCCCGATCATCGTCCTCAGACCATCGGCATCCGTCAGCTCCGCATATCTCCGGATCGTCTGCTCATCCGGCTCGTAGGCGCCGTAACAACTTCCGGGAAAAGCGCCCAGGCGTGCCCTGACCACATGGGCAACCATAAAATGCGGGATATCCGCCTTCGCGTCGCTGCGGCTGAACCGGTTATCCTCCACGATCGTTTCCGCCGTCAGGATGACCCGCTTGGCTGCACGGCTCATCAGAAGGTCGTCATACTTCGGTCCTTCGATCATCGCATTTCCCTTCACGTCCGCCTGCTGCACATGGATCACCGCAACATCCGGCCGCAGGGCTTTGACCGCTGCCAGCATCTCCCCGCCGAAAGGATCCTTTACGTCTGCGAAGTAATCGTTGACCCTGCGCAGGTCCGAAACCTGCAAACCCCGCACCGGCATGAACGGAATCCCATAAGCAGCAGCCCGCAAGGCAGAAATCACCGTGTAACATGCGTGTTCGTTCGCTTTGATGCTGCCTGCCTGCACGGCTTTACGATAATGCTGCGCCAGGCCGTATTCCGTTTCCAGGCTGATGAATCCAGCGTCCACACTGTCCAGGCATTCGCCCAGGCTCAGCAGATCCACGTCCAACCCTCCGGCGGTTTTAACCAGCCGAAGATGCCGTTTCCGCTGCCGCACAATCTCCAATACCGCTTCCATCGGAGCGCGGTTCAGCGTGTTTCCGCCCAGCGCGATCATTGCCCCGTCCGAAATGGAAGCAATTGCCTCCTGTATTGAACACAGCTTGTTCATGGTATGTTCCAGCCTTTCTGCCCGTTACTTTGCCGCATTTGCCGCGATATGCACCGCGTCCCATACAGAAGCAAAAGGCGGCGCGTAAGCCAGGTCCACCATGCCCACTTCCTCCGTAGTCATCCCGTTATGGATCGCAACGGCAAAGATATCTGTCCGCATCACCGCGTTTCGCTTTCCGCAGACATTCGCACCGAGCAGCTTCCTCGTCCGTGCCTCGTAGATCAGTTTGATGACCAGTTTCTCCGGATCCGGATAATAAGCGGGATGATCAAAAGCTGTCACCAGCTTGGTTTTATAATCAATACCCAGCCGTTTCGCATCGCGTTCCGTCATACCGGTGCGGCCGAATTCCACATCAAACACCTTGATTGCCGCGGTCCCCAGCGCTCCGGTGAACTTCGTATGCTTTCCCGCCATATTTTCACCGGCGATCCGACCGCATTTGTTTGCCACAGTACCCAGGGCGATGAAGGCATCCTCTTCCATCAGCCGGTGATACACTGTTGCGCAGTCGCCCGCCGCCCAGACATCCTCGACCGATGTCCGCATCTCACGGTCCACAATCAGCGCACCGTTGCGCGCCATACGGATCCCGGTATCCTTCAGAAAGGCCGTTGCCGGCCTCACACCGACCGCCATGATCACAATATCGCAGGAGACGTCTCCCTTTCCGGTTTTCACGATGCGGGCATTTCCTGTTTCCCCGATCCCGGTCACCGCGCTCTGGATCATGACGCGCACGCCGTTCCGTTCCAGTTCCTGCGCCGCAAGTTCCGAGAACTCCGGTTCAAAGGTGTTCATGATCCGGTCTCCCGCCTCGATCAGCGTGACCTGTTTTCCGAGATGAACCAGCGCCTCCATCATTTCCACACCGATATAACCGCCGCCGATAACAGCCACATGCCGAACTCCGTCCAGGTGGGCGATCTCACGAAGCAACAGGCCGTCTTCCATGCTTCTCAGGGAGAAAACAGCAGGCAGATCTGACCCGGGAAAGCGCGGAATCACGCTGTTGCAGCCAACGGCAATCATCAGCTTGTCATATGTGTCTTCAAACTCACGTCCGGAGGTCAGATCCCTTACCTGCACTTTCTTCGCAGCCGGATCCACCCGCAGCACTTCATGATGCAGACGGCAATCAATCTTCATCTCACGGTACTGTTCCTGAGTCCTGGCAATCAGTTTTCCCGGCTCAGTATTGAAATCGCCCACATAATACGGAAGGCCGCAGGCACCGTAGGACAGAAACCCACCCTTCTCATAGACAGTGATCTCTGCATCGGGAACCATCCTGCGCAACTTGGAAGCAGCCGACATACCCGCCGCTACTCCGCCAATCACAATTGCTTTCACGTTGTTTTCTCCTTCTTCCCGATGTAATCCCGCGCCTGTCTCCCGTGTTGTTCTGAACTAAAAACAAAGAATTTACATCTTCCCGCTCAGCCGGGCGATCACCGCCTGCGTGATCTGCTTCAGTTCGGCCTCGCTGACAGAATCAGATCCTCCCGCGCAACCGCAGGGAGAAACGCTTTCGGTCTGGCCGTAGGTCTTCAGCCCGGAGGCAGGCGGCGCACTGACGCTCTGCCCTGCCACAACGTCTGAAGTATTGGTAGCCTTCGGCGCACACGCGGGAACGCCTCCGGTAGTAATCCCCATCTTTTCCCGCAGCCGGATCAGTTCGCCTACCTGATCACAGCTCAGGACATTCGCTTTCCCGATAATATTGCCGGTATACATAATAACCATTGCATAGTGTTCAGTCGCTTCCAGCCGATACCAGGCTTCCATCAGCGAAGCCCCCCAGGCGACTGCGCCGTGATTGGCCAGAAGCAGCGCATTATAATCCCGGACATAAGGAGCAATGGAGTCCGGAATCCCCTGGGAACCCGGCGCTTCATAATGGACACAGGGCACCGTGCCGAGATTGACCAGGGCTTCCGGATAGATCGCCCGATCCAGGCTCATCCCCGCGATTGCAAAGGAAGTGGAAATCGGCGGATGCGCATGGCAGACTGCCATCACATCTTTTCTTTCATTATATATACGCAGGTGCATTTTCGATTCGCTGGAGGGTCCTTTATCTCCCTGACTGATCACAGTTCCGTCAAGCCGCATCTTGACCATTTCATCCTCAGACATGAAACCTTTGGAAACCCCGGTGGGTGTAGTCCAGATCGTATCCTCATCCACCTTGCATGAAATATTGCCGTCGTTGGCTGCCACGAAATTCTTCATATACATGCGGCGGCCGATCTCCACGATCATTTTCTTTGCCTCGGCATCGGTCGGGAACCGTTTCAGTTCGCTCATTTTTATCCCTCTTTCATTCTCGGAAAATGTTTGACTTGCTCTGAGCATAGTAATGCATTTGTATTGTAAACAAAACAAACTTAACTGTCAATAGACAAAACATCAGATTTTATTTAAGTTTAGTAAACAGGACGGCTTCCTTGTTTCCTTTTTGTAATTTTTATGTGGAATTTTGCTCTTTTCATCCATTAAAAAGGTCACTTGACTTGATTTTATTCAGGATTAAGCCACTAAATAATTTCTGAATCATTGCTTGACAGGCAACTTGACATGCGTTATACTCAGCTTAACAAAAATAGCGGGAAAATCCCGCGGGAAAAAAACAGGAGGTCATACCATGAAAAAAATCATCGCATTGGTTCTTGCCCTCGCGCTGGCTCTGTCCATGATGACAGTCGCGACCGCTGAGACCACCAACCCCGTCTCCGGCAAAAAGGTTGCATACATTATGCTGCTGCCTTCCGCCACCATCTTCCAGATGTGGGCCAATTCCTGTGTGGACCTTTGTAAGGCACTGGGTGTAGAGTGCGACGTGCACTTCTGCAACGGTGACTTCAACGCCTGGCAGGATCGTATATCCGCCTGCGCCGCCGCCGGCTATGACGGACTGCTCGTCAGCCATGGCAACCAGGATGGTTCCTACACCTTCCTGAAGGGCATCACCGAACAGTATCCGGATCTGAAGATCGTCTGCTTCGATACCCAGTTCTATACTGACGGCGAATATCAGAAGCTCCCCGGCGTCACCCAGCTGTTCCAGCAGGATAAGTCCCTGGTCACCGTTCTGCTCGACGCTATGATCGAGAAGTTCGGCGAAGGCGCTCGCCTGATCAAGGTATGGCGTGGCCCGAACTACAACAGCCCCTTCGATCGTCGTGAAGTTGGCTGGCAGGAATATGAGCAGGCCGGCAAGATCAAGACCGTCGGCGAAGTGCAGCCCCTGCAGGATACCCTTGATTCCGCAAACTCCGTTATGGCTGCCTACCTGCAGTCCGTGAACCGCGAGGATGTGGACGGCGTCGTCGTCTACTACGATCTGTACGGTCAGGGCGTATACAACGCCATTACCGAAGACCCCAACTTCAGCGGCGAGAACGCGCTGCCCATGGCTTCCGTTGACATCGATCAGGTTGACGTGACCAACATGCAGAATCATCCGGAAATCTGGATGGCTGCCGGCACCACCGACTGGACCATGAACGGCGAGATCGCAATGCGCCTGCTGCTCCTGGAGATCGCGAACGAATATGACAAGATCTATGACCCCGCCAGCGGCCAGAAGGGTGTTGACGTGGTTGAAGTTCCCGGTACCGCTATCATGGCGACTTCCCTGAAGGACACCTCCACCGTGGAGAACCTGGGCGAGATCGCCGGCGAAACCTACGGCAATCTGGAATATCTGAGCGTTGCTGACTGGATGCCCGCCGATCTGATCCACAAGTAATTCAAACCCGGATCCAATCATCCAGAGAGCAATCTCTTGACAGGAGGGTCGGAGTCCTTGCTCCGGCCCTCCTTTTCTTCAGAACTGACCACCACTGATTCCGCTCCGGTTCTCCGGAGTGCAGAGAAGAGGGGAATCCATGGAAAAGATCAAGCTCGGAACCCGGAATGTCTCCATTGAGTTTCCGGGTGTCAAAGCGCTGACGGATGTCAACTTTGAAGTCACGACCGGTGAGATTCATGCTCTGGTCGGGGCGAACGGCGCGGGCAAATCCACCCTGATGAAGGTACTTGCCGGCGCCAACCCGGATTATACCGGAGAAGTCTATCTGAATGATCAGACCGTGGAGCTTCGCTCCACAATCGCCGCAAAGAAACTGGGGATTCAGATCGTGTACCAGGAAGTCGACATGGCTCTGGTCCCTACCCTGTCCGTTGCCGAGAATGTTATGCTGAACGATACCGTAATGCACGGACAGTTCATAATGAAATGGCGCAGCCTTTACAAGCGCGCAGCCGAAGTGCTGCAGCGTCTGCACATCGAGGTTGATGTTCATAAACTGGTCCAGGACCTTTCCCTGGCCCAGAAACAGATGGTCCTCATCGCGCGGGCCATCGTCAATGAGTGCAATTTCCTGATCCTGGATGAGCCGACCGCTCCCCTGTCCGATACAGAAACTGAGGAACTGTTCCGTCTGGTCAAGCATCTGCAGGCAACAGAGAATGTTGCCATCATCTTCATTTCCCACCGGATTAATGAGATACTCCGGATCTGTGAACGCTACACGGTCATGCGTAACGGCCGGGTCGTCGGAACGACGGAAATCACCCCGCAAACCACCACCCGGGAGATCGTCGAAAAAATGCTGGGACGCTCCTTTGAGGAAAACTTCCCGAAGGAGATCGCCGAGATCGGCGATGTCGCCTTCGAGGTGCAAAACCTCTCCGGCGCCGACGGACGGGTGAACGACGTATCCATTTACGCACGCAAAGGTGAGATCGTCGGCATCGCCGGCCTGGTAGGCGCCGGCAAGTCGGAGCTGTGCAAAACAATTTTTGGCGCTTACGAAAAAACCGGCGGCAAGGTGATTATGGGAGGCCGGGAACTGACGGTGAAAAACCCGTCCCAGGCGCTGAAGAACCGGATCGCTCTGGTACCGGAGGAACGCCGCAAGGAAGGCGTTCTCGTCGGCGAGACTGTCAGTTTCAATATTACAGCCGCTTCCCTGGACAATTTCTGTACCGCTTCCTTTATCAACAAAAGGAAGATTGACCGGTGTGCCGAAGACTACGTCGACAAACTCGGCATCGCCACACCGTCGGTAAAACAATTTGTCAAGAACCTGTCCGGAGGTAATCAGCAGAAAGTCGCTGTGGCCAAATGGATGGCCGCTGACTGTGACCTCTATATTTTCGATGAACCTACCAAGGGCGTTGATGTCGGAGCAAAGCAGGATATCTTCCACCTGATTTGTGATATTGCCAAACGTGGAAACAGCGTTATCTATGCTTCCTGTGAAAACTCCGAGCTTCTGTCCATAACCGACCGGATCTACGTTCTCTTTGACGGACAAGTAATGGCGGAGTTGGTCACATCACAAACTTCGGAAGACGAAATCATGCACTACGCCGTGGGCAATCGTGCCCGCTACGCGTGAAACAGGAGGAACGAACATGACGCAGATAACCCCAAAACCCAACATGGCTGCTATGCCGAAGCAAAAGAAAAGCGTCGGTAAATTCCTGATTGACTGGGCAGCCGTTATCACACTGGTCGTCAGTGTGCTTGCCTTTACCCTGATCAAGGGCAACCGGTTCATGTCCACGAACAACATGATCAACATTCTCCGGGCCATGTCCATCACCACCGTGTTCGGCATCGCGGCCACGGTTACCATGGCACCGGACGGATTTGACATGTCCGCCTGTACGCTGGCCAGCTGCTCTGCGTACGTATTCGTCAGCATGTACCTCTGGCACGGGCTGCCTCTGGGCGTTTGCATCCTGATTTCCATTCTGGTCACGATCATCATGTATCAGCTGACCATGTTCCTGATCCTGGTGTGTAAGATTCCGGACATGCTGGCCACCTGCGCGCTTATGTTCGTCCATCAGGGTCTGGGGCAGTGGTACATCGGCGGCGGCGCTGTCTCCACCGGCATGAGGACCCCTGCCGGCGCCGAACCCCTTCGGATCAAACTGGGCGAAGATTTCCTGGCCATCGGCAAGGAACCCTGGCTGATCATCATCATGCTGGCGTGCGTGCTGATTGCCTATATTTTCCTCGAGCATACCAAGCACGGCCGTTTCATCTATGCCATGGGCGGCAACAAGCAGGCAGCGAAGCTCTCCGGCATCAATGTCAAAGGCTACCGCTACCTGGCCGGTATGATCACGGCGGTCTTCATCGCCATCGGCGGCATCCTGGTTTCCTCCCGCGGAAGCTCCGCACAGGTCATGTGCTGCGATAACTACCTGATGCAATCACTGGCCGCCGTCTTCGTCGGCAGAACCGTCGGCGGCGCGGAGAAACCGAATGCCCTGGGCACTATGATCGGCGCCCTGCTGGTCTCCACGCTGGAAAACGGCCTGACCATCTGCGCCGTTCCCTTCTATGTCCTCCCCGCAGTCAAAGGTGCGGTTCTCGCCCTGGCCCTGGTCGCTGCATACGCCACCAAGAAAGAACAGTAACCCGGAACACCGCCAGGGGGACGGTTCCTGTAGCATTCGAGCCACAGGAACCGTCCCCCTGGTTTTTTTCTTTTTTCATGAAAGTTACCGGAAAGCCCCTTAACTGAATTTCGGCATCCAGTCTCCGTGAGCTTCAATCAGTTCATCACACATAGCGACGATGTCGTCAATGGAAAGCTCCGCGCCGGCATGCGGGTCGAGCATAACCGCCTGGTAGATATAATCCTTCTTCAGCGTGCGGGCGGCTTCGATCGTCAGCAGCTGCACGTTGATGTTCGTCCGGTTCAGCGCCGCGCACTGCTCCGGCAGGTCCCCGATATACGTCGGCTGGACGCCGTTGCGGTCCACCAGGCAGGGAACCTCGACGCAGGCGTTTCGCGGCAGATTGGTGATCAGGCCGTTGTTCAGCACATTGCCGCCGATCCGGGTAGGTACGCCGGTTTCCATCGCTTCCATGATATAGCTGGCATACTCGTGGGTCCGCTTGTGACTCAGCAGCGGATTCTGCGTCAGCTCATGGCCGCGCTTTTTCCAGTCTTCGATCTGATGGATACAGCGACGCGGATATTCATCCAGCGGGATATTGAACCGCTCAATCAGGTCCGGATAGCGTTCCTTGATGAACCAGGGCGTGTATTCGGCATTGTGCTCGCTGGACTCGGTAATGTAGTAGCCGAAGCGGCGCATGATCTCCAGGCGCACCATATCACCATGTCTGCCCTGCTCCTTATAGAGCTTGTAGTCTTCCTTCATGTGCTCGATCCACCACTCGGGCAGTTCCTCGCCCTGGCTTAGGCCCCTGATCCGCTCCTCGAAAGTGCCGATGTCGAGCTTCCCGGCGTTGTAAAGCAGCGCCCGGCGCTTGATCTCGGGATACAGGTCCACACCGTCCTTCGTAACCTCCAGCAGCCAGGCCTGGTGGTTGATTCCGGCGATCTTCCACTGCACCGTGTCGTCGTATTCCATCCCCAGTTCCTTGAGCAGGGTCGGTGCGCAGACCTGCACGCTGTGGCACAGGCCGACCGTTTTCACCCCGGTCATGGTCAGCATCGCTCCGGTCAGCATCGCCATGGGATTGGTATAGTTCAGCAGCCAGGCGTCCGGGCAGACTTCCTCTATGTCCCGGGCGAAATCCAGCATCACCGGAATCGTGCGCAGGGCGCGGAACACGCCGCCGACGCCCAGGGTGTCCGCGATCGTCTGCTTCAGGCCGTATTTCTTCGGGATCTCGAAGTCGGTGATCGTACAGGGATCGTAGCCGCCCACCTGGATGGCGTTCACCACGTAGTTTGCCCCGCGCAGCGCGTCCTTCCGATTCTCCGTGCCCAGGTACTTTTCGATGTGCGCCTTCGAACCGTTGTTTCGGTTGATGGCTTCCAGCATCTGGAACGACTCGTCCAGCCGCACCGCGTCGATGTCGTACAGGGCGATAACACTCTCCTCCAGCGCCGGCGTCATCATGCTGTCCCCCAGCACGTTCTTGGCAAAAACGGTGGATCCGGCTCCCATGAATGTGATCTTCGGCATAACCTTACCTCCTCTATCATTCCTGTTGTTGTTTCCTGTAATCATTGGGCCGCACTCCGACAACCCGCCTGAACATCTGCTGTAACTGCTGCGCGCTGCTGAACCCGACTTCAGCCGCAATCTCCTGGATACTTTTGTGGCTTTCGCTCAGCAGCTCCTGCGCGTGCTGGATCCGAATCCTCTGCAGGTGATCCTTCATGGTCCGGCTGGTATATTCGCGGAACAGCCGGTGAAGATAGGACGGATGGATGTGCAGCTGTTCCGCGACATCGGATGCCGTCAGCGGTTCGGCATAATTCTCGTTCAGGATGTCCAGTGCCTCTGTAATATAGTGGTTGGCGCTCGCTTCCATGGTCTGGTTCAGCCCCCGCAGGCGGGCGATCTCCAGCATAACCTGCGTGCAGAGCACGGAACACAGATGGCGGGACTGCTCGCTGGTACTGTCCGCCAGGGGGATGATGCTCTTGAGCAGCTGGAAGATGATCCCGTTCCGGTCCGTCAGCGTAAGTACCCGGGGCTTCTGCTCGAACATTTCCCCCAGCTTCGCGCTCTCCCCGACCAGCCTGCCCAGATCCGGCGCCAGGCCCGGTACTTCCTCATACTGGAACTCGATGTTCATCATGCTGCACAGGCTGTTGTTGAACCGCAGGTCCCAGTGCCGGATTCCCGCGTCGATCCAGATGAACTGGCTGGCGCTGACCCGGTTGAACCCGCATTCCGTCTCGATGCTCATCGTGCCTTCGTTGACATACATGATCTCGCACAGGGAATGGCTGTGGTTGATGACCTCCGGCGTGGATTCCATCATGTTCGCCCGGTCGTAGTAGCCGTAGACCACCGGCACGTATCCAGCCTTCAGGTTGTCGGCGTCATGATCGGGGCGGGATAGAATTCCGGATCATACCCGCAGGTCAGCGCGTATGACTTCCGGTACTCCTGCGGAGACATGCCGGTTTCCTTTTTGAACAGCCGGCAGAAATACTGCTGGGAGCTGATGCCCGTTCGGGCGGCGATGGAAGCATTGGGAATGTCGGTGTGCATCAGCAGGCTCTTGGCTTTCTCAATCCGAAGGTGCGTCAGGTATTCCCCGATCGTCATCCCGGTCTCCTCCGGGAAAATCCGGTGCAGGTGGCCTACGTGCACCCCGGCCGCCCGGGCGATGTCCTCCGTGGAGATGCTCACCATATAGTTCGCTTCAATATAATCCAGCGCCTTGCGCACATGCTGATTGTAACAGTGCCGCCGGCTGTTCCGGAGATCGATCGCCGCGGAGATCCCGCCGATGATCGCGCAGAGAGTAAGGGTCGTCTGCAGGTTACGCGCTTCCGGCGGGAAGGCGGAGAATGTCTGCAGGTTCCGCAGGGAGGACAGGATGACCGCGCCCGGATCTTCAAACTCAATGCAGCTGCCATGCTCTTCCATCAGGTCCCGGCTTTGGGGAAACTGCTCGGCGATCTGTGCCAGCCCGTATCCGCAGATTCCACCGAGGCTGGTTGAAAAATCTAGCCGGCTCACGGCCAGGTCCCTGGAAGCGTCATGAATCCGGTACCGGAGACTGCCGGACAGGAAAGCCATCCGGGAACCTGCCAGGAGAACGCTCTTTTCTCCCGCGTTCAGCGTTCCGTTCCCGGTCACCGCGCACAGAAGGCTGAACATACCCGAAGGACATTCATACTGGAAGTCCGCCGCCATGGCGATCGTGGAAAGGGAGACAAGCGACGGGATCCGCTGCAGCGCACCGCGGGTCATCTCATCCATTTCCATCCCCTCCAGACCGGCTCTTCCATCCTATAAAATCTATCCATTCACCTGCATTCATTATAAACTGATCCACCCCTGATACAAGGACCGAAACGATCCTTTTGTTTGCACTATTCTCGCATTTGTTTCCGAAACGTCGATAAATCGGCGTTTTTTATGGGTTTGATGGCGATTTTTATCCCGATTATGACATGAAATTATATTTAGTGCGAGAATTGTGCAACTTTTTTGTAGAATTCGTACTGTTTCTTCCCCGATGACTGTGCTATCGTAAAGGCAACAAAATACACCTGTAAGGAGGTAATCCCCAATGCGTAAGCTGTTTGCGATCCTGTTGACCCTCTGCATGGTGTTCTCCTTCGTCTCCTTTGCGAGCGCCGAGGATGTCACCATCACCTTCGCCTTCTGGGACAATAACCAGGAGCCCGGCATGACCGCCATCGCGGAAGCCTATATGGCCGCCCATCCCGATGTCAAGGTCGAAGTTCAGGTCACCCCCTGGAATGAGTACTGGACCAAGCTGGAAGCGTCCGCCATGGGCGGCTCGATGCCCGATGTGTTCTGGATGCATTCCAACCAGTTCTTCAAGTATGTGACCGCCAACACCCTGCTCCCCATGGATTTTGAGTATGACTATTCTCCCTATCCTGCCGGCGTCACCGCCCTCTACACCTACAACGATGTGCACTACGCCGTCCCGAAGGATTACGACACGATCGCCCTGGTCTACAACAAGGAGATCTTCGACAACGCCGGCGTGAAGTATCCGGATGACACCTGGACCTGGGACACACTGCTCGAGACCGCGAAGAAGCTGACCGACGCCGACAAGGGCATCTATGGCTTCGGCGCTCCTAACGATCGTCAGTCCGGTTACCTGAACCTGATCTACCAGAACGAAGGTTTCGCTTTCGAGAACGGCAAATCCGGCTACGATCAGCCCGCGACCCAGGAAGCCATTCAGTGGTGGGTTGACCTGCAGAAGGTCCACGGCGTATCCCCCAGCCAGGAATCCTTCGTCGACATGGGCGTGGATGATCAGATGCAGGCCGGCAAGCTGGCCATGTGCTTCACCGGCAGCTGGATGATGAGCTCCTACACCAACAACGAGCTCTTCGCCGACAAGTTCGACCTGGCCGTCCTGCCGCAGGGCAAGACCCGCGCCTCCATCTACAACGGTCTCGGCTATGCCGGCGCCGCCTCCACCAAGTACCCTGAAGTGGTCAAGGACTTCATCCGGTTCTGCGGCTCCGAAGAAGCCAACAAGCTGCAGGCTGAGAAGAAGGCTGCGATTCCCGCTTATGCCGGAACCGAGCATTACTTCACCGATAACTTCACCGCCATCAACATCGCGTGCTATCCGGAAATGATCGCCTACGGTGTGCAGTATCCCTTCTCCCCCAACAAGAGCCTGTGGGAGAGTCAGGAAGAAGAACTGATGAATGAAGTTTATGCCGGAAGCAAGACCGTGCAAGAAGCCTGCAACGAACTCCATGGCATCATCACCGAGATCGAAGGCACCTGATCACCCGGTCACCTGAGATCATCTGATCCGATTTAACGGACACCCTTGCCGCGGCATCCCTGCCGCGGCTTATGGTGTATTTGCTGAAAGGAGGTCCGGCACTCTGTGACCGTATCTGCCAAAACCGCTGCGCCTCGTCTCGGCCGCCGGGAACGCTACGATCCCAAGGTCGTGACGGCTGCCTTTATCCTGATCGCGCCGACTATTATCGGCCTGCTCGTTCTGAACATCTACCCTTTCTTTGATACGATCCGCCGCAGCCTCTACAAGACCCAGGGTCTCGGCCCGGAGGTCTATGTCGGCCTGAAGAACTTCGAAAAGCTCTTCACGGACGACATGATCGGCCATGCGACGATCAACACTCTCCTCTACATGGTGCTCACCGTACCGGTCGGCGTGCTGCTCTCCCTGATCTTCGCCTCCCTGCTGAACAGCAAGATCCGCGGCCGGGATATCTACCGCGGCATCTATTTCCTGCCCATGGTCGTGGCTCCTGCCGCGGTGGCTATGGTCTGGCGCTGGATCTATAACGCCGAGAACGGCATCCTGAACATCGCTCTCGGCGCACTCGGCATCCGGGGGCCCAGCTGGCTGGCGGATCCGAACACCGCACTGATCGCCTGCGCGATCATCGGCATCTGGTCTGCGGTCGGCTACGACCTGGTGCTGATTCTGGCCGGCCTCCAGAGTATCTCTAAGAGCTACTATGAAGCGGCGGAGATCGACGGTGCCAGCGGAATCCAGACCTTCTTTCATATCACGATCCCCATGGTCTCGCCGACGCTGTTCTTCGTAATACTGATGCGCGCCATGAGCTCGCTCAAGCAGTTCGATACGATCTACCTGCTGATCAACACGAGAAACCCAGCCTACAAGAACGCCACAGTGCTCATGACCCTGTTCTACCGGGAGGCCTTCGAGAAATTCAACAAAGGCTACGGCTCGGCCATCGTGCTCTACACCTTTGTGATCATCGCGATCTTCACGGCGATCCAGTTCATCTCCGAGAAGAAGCTCGTCCATTACGATTAAAGGAGGGAGAAAAATGACGACGATCGCTCAGCCCGCGGCAAAGAAAAAGATCAACTATCGTTCCCGCGGCAAACTGATCATTCATATCATTCTGATCATCGGCTCGTTCGTGATGATCTTCCCCTTTGTCTGGATGATCCTGACGAGCTTCAAGAGCAACGGGGAATCCCTCCTGATCCCGCCGACCTTCCTGCCGAAGGAATGGCTGGTTGAGAACTATACTGAGGTCACACGGACGCTGCCCTTCGGCGCATTGTATATCAACACGCTGCTGCTGATGCTGCTGCGGATTATCTGCGCGCTGGTATTCTCCAGCATGGCCGGCTTTGCCTTCGCCAAGCTGCGGTTCCCCTTTAAGCGGTTCTTCTTTTTCCTCGTGCTGACCCAGATGATGCTGCCGAATCAGATTTTCATCATCCCGCAGTATCAGATGCTGGCAAGCATGAACCAGCTGAACAGCATCTTCGCGTTGCTGTTCCCCGGACTGGTCAGCGCCTTCGGAACATTCTTCCTGCGGCAGTTCTACATGAGCCTGCCCAACGTCCTGTCGGAGGCAGCGGTACTGGATGGGTGCAATACCTTCCAGATCTTCTTCAAGATCATGCTCCCGCTGACCAAGACTGCCATGATGGCCCTCGCGGTGTTTACCGCGGTTTTCGCTTACAGTGACATGATGTGGCCACTGATCGTAAACAACAATATCAATATGATGACCCTGTCTGCCGGTATCTCCTCCATGCAGGGTCAGTACACGACCCGCTATCCGATCCTGATGGCCGGTTCCACCCTCGCGATGATCCCGATGCTGGTGCTTTACCTGATCTTCCAGCGCCAGTTCATCGAAGGCATCGCTCTGACAGGAACCAAAGGCTGATCTTTCATCGGAAAGCCCCCCTTGCTTTCCTTCTCATAACAGGGAGACGTTCTCGTCTCCCTGTTTTTGCAGGGAAACCATCCTGCTCCGGCGAATTCAACCGGGAACTCAACACAGGAGGTCTGAGAAGCAGATCTGCAGAAAGAAAAGAGAGCCCGCAATGCGGCAATTGATCTGAGCGGCCTGTCTGACGTCCCTGGATTCATCGACGGCCATTCCCGCAACGACAGGTTCGCGATCAAAACAGAAAGCCGCGCTGACCAGGCGCGGCTTTCCATAAAAAGGAGGAAATAGGTTATCCCTGAAAAACAATGTTACTTGACTACACCCTTCTTCAAAATGATGTTCGCATACAGCGCTGATTCCGCAGTCGCGATACAGGCGTAGCATTTGGCCCCGCGGGGATAGAACTCGGGTTTCTGCACCGCGATTTCCCGCAGGCCGTCTTCTTCATACTTCTTCCCGATCTCCCGGTAGGTATCCCAGATCTCCGGCTTGTACGGATCTCCCGGGAGCACGGCCATCAGGATGGTCGGGTTCTCCACATAGGGATCGAGCGGGAAGAACTTCAGAATCGCGTCGAGAATCTCGGGGATGCCGTGGCCGTCCATGCGGACGCAGCGCTCCGGGCAGCCGAATTTCGGATAGTTCCCGTCGCAGATCAGCAGTTCATCCCCGTGGCCCATCTCCATCAGGATCTTCATCAGTTCCGGCGGAATAATGGCAGGAATCCCTTTCAGCATCTCCGTTCACCTCACTTTACGATCACGCCGTCTTCATCCCACAGATCGTGCCAGGACGTCGCGCCGGGCCACAGGAAAACCTGGCCCTTGATCAGGCGGCAGTTCCGATCCACACCCTTCAGGATCTCCATCTCGGCATCCGTCAGCGGATCCTTGACGGTGGACTCCAGGTTGGACACATACTCGTTCTCATAGATGGAGAACGGGATCGGGATCTGGCCGCGCTGCACCGCCCACTTCAGGCAGATGACCGCGGGATGCACGCCGTGCGCCTTTGCCACTTCGACCAGCTCCGGTACCTGGATGTCAGCGATATCGTCGGGCGTCATATCCCGGTCGGGGCGGGTGGGGCTGCCGATCGGGCAGAAGCCGATGGGCTGGATGCCGTGGGCGACCACATAGTCGTACAGCTCCGGCTGCTGGAAGCAGGGATGCAGTTCCATCTCGATAACTGTCGGCTTGATCCGGCACAGAGGCAGGACCGCCTCCAGCTTCGGGATCGTCATGCTGCTCATGCCGATATTCTTCGTCAGGCCCATATCCACCAGGCGCTCCATCTGCCGCCAGGTGTTCATGAACTCATCTACGGAGAAGGGCTTGCTGTCGGGATTCCGGCTGTCGCCGTCGCATCCCGGTGCATGATAGTTCGGGAAAGGCCAGTGGACGAAGTAGAAGTCCAGGTAGTCCAGGCGCAGATCCTTCAGGGTCTTCGCGCAGGACAGCAGGACGTCGCCCTGGCCGTGCATGTCGTTCCATACCTTGGAGGTGATGAAGAGCTCTTCACGCTTCACCACGCCTTCTTTCATCGCGTCCTCGAACACCTTGCCGATCAGGTCTTCGTTGCCGTAGACGGACGCGCAGTCGAACAGGCGGTAACCGCTGCGGATCGCGCCGGCCACGGCATTGGATACCTGCTCGGGGGTGAAGCGGTCGCTGCCGAAGGTGCCCATGCCCATGCAGGGGATCTCCTGGCCGTTGGACAGCTTCCGTTTCGGAACCAGTTTCGGGTCAATGAATGCCATTGTCTCTGCCTCCTTATAATGAATCTAAATAATTACTGCCGAATTGATCGGGCCGATTGGGCAATGTCGCCCGCGGTGCGCGTGCGATTCCTTGCGGAAGCCCCCATTATTCCTCATTGAACAGCATGATCTTTCCGTGCACATCCCGCGGGTTTTTGTAAAGTGCGAAAGCATCCGCAACCTGGCTCAGCGGGTATTTCCGGAAGATCATCGACGGATCGAACTTCAGCCGGCCATCCGCGAAGCAGTCGGCCGTCAGCTTCCACTCCTTGCCCGGGAAAGGCGCGGAGTAGCTCATCCAGCTGCCGGTGAGGTAGAACTCCTTTCGGTTCATGTTCTCCCACTGGGCCGGAGTAAACGTCAGGTCCGTATGCGGCGTTCCGATGAAGCAGACCTTCGCCTTGTTCGCCGCCAGTTCAAAGGCCATCCGCATGGTGACCGGATTGCCCGCGGTCTCCAGCACGTTCTCGAAACCCTTCCTGCCGCTGAGCGCCTTCGCTTCCTCCATGAAGCCATCCTTCAGGGTATTCACCGTCTGATGGGCGCCCATCCGCTTCGCCAGTTCCAGCCGCCCGTCGTCGATGTCAAAGGCAACAATTTGCTTCGCACCCAGGATTTTCGCCCACTGCAGAGTAAAAATGCCGATCGTGCCGCAACCGAGGATCGCCACGGTTTCCCCGCCCCGGTACCGCATCTGCAGCAGTCCGTGCACCGCCACGGTGGACGGTTCAAACATCGCCGCCTGCTCATACGGGATCGAAGAATCGTATTTGATCGCGTTCACCGCGGGGATCACCACATATTCCGCGAAACTCCCCTGTTCCCGGCTGCCGATAAAGCTGTAATGCTTACAGAGGGAGAAGTTCCCCAGCTGGCAATCGTCGCACTTCATGCACGGCACCAGCGGCGCGCCGCTGACCGTGTCCCCGACCTTGAGGTTCTCCACCCCTTCGCCGACTTCCACGATATCGCCGCTGAACTCATGTCCCAACACCACCGGGTAGAAATGCGCCCCGTTGTTCAGCACCCGGGGAACGTCGCTCCCGCAGATGCCGGTCGCCCGGATCCGGACCTTTACCGTTCCCGGCCTCACCACCGGCGTTTCCCAGTCTGCATACCGGATATCCTCATTCCCGTACAGTACTGCCGCTTTCATTTTGTCCTTGCCTTCTTTCAATAAACTGCGATTTAAAAACAATCCAAAGGATACCGGCCGATGTCGCGCGTTCGATTCCTTGCGGAAAACCACCGGATTATTGCATCAGATCCACCAATGCCGGATAAAGTTTCCGATAAAGCTCATAACCCCTGTCATAAACAGCTTTCATTTCCGCATTCGGAGTAAAAGTTGTTTTCACATTAACCGTGCGCCGCGCTGCTTCCTCGAAGCTGCCGTAAACCCCGGTTCCGACCCCCGCAAGGATCGCCGCGCCCAGAGTCGTCGCCGTATCGCTGGCGGGCACCTCGATCCGGCAGCCGGTCACGTCCGCCTTGATCTGCGTCCAGATCCGGCTGTTGGCGCTGCCGCCCATCGCGCGCAGGGTATCTGCCTTCGCGCCGGCAGCCTCTGCCGTCTCCAGATTATGCCGCAGCGCGTAAGCCACGCCCTCCATGCAGGCCCGGATCATCTGTCCCCGGGTTACGCCGAAGTTCAGCCCGAAGAATACCCCGCAGGCTTTCGGGTTCCAGAGCGGGCTCCGTTCGCCTGCCATGTAAGGCAGGAAGGTCACGCCGCCGCTCCCTGCCGGCGCCTTTTCCGCCAGTGAGCTCATCTCCCGGAAGCTCGCTTCGGGACACATCGTCTCCCGCAGCCACTTCAGTGCTCCGCCGCCGCCGGTGGTTCCACCCTGCAGCAGCCACCGTCCGGGCGCCACATGGAAGCCCAGAATCAGCGAAGGATCCGCCGCATACTGGTCGATACAGATGCTCATCCCGCCGGCCTGTCCGCCTTGCTCCTGGGTCTGTCCGGGCAAGACAACCCCGGCCCCCAGCGTACCGCACGCGGCGTCCAGGCCGCCTGCCACCACGGGCGTTCCTTCCTTCAGGCCCATCGCTTCCGCGGCTTCCCGCGTCAGCTTTCCCACCACCTGGTGGCAGTTCACGATCCCCGGCAGGAACTTCCGCGGGATGCCCAGCGCTTCGCAGGCTTCGTCGTCCCAGCAGCCCTTCCGCATATCAAAGCAGGCCAGGCCGTACCCCTGCGAAAGATCCTGCGTGATTTCCCCAGTCATCCGGTAGACGATATAGCTGTTCGACTGCAGGATTTTCTCCGTCTTTTCGAACACTTCCGGCCGGTTCTCCCTGTACCACAGAATCTTTGGCCAGGTATAGCCCGGCTGCGCGGGGTTTCCGCACAGGCCGAAGAGCCGGTCTTCCCCAAGGCGTTCCGTCGTCTTCCGGCAAATCTCCGCGCTGCGGGTATCGGTCCAGATAGGCGTCGGGCACAGGACTTTTCCCGCCCCGTCCAGTGCGATGGCGGACCAGCTCTGCCCGTCCACGCCGATCCCGGCGATGTCCGCCGGGGCAATCCCGTTCTCGGCGATCATCTGCCGGACTGCCCGGCACACGCCGTTCCACCAGTCCACGGGATCCTGCTCCGCCCAGCCCTTCTTCGGATAGCTGACCGGATACTCGCTGCCTCCCTGGGCGATGACCTGCCCGTCCGGAGCAAAGACCGCCGTCTTGCAGGAAGAGGTCCCGATATCCACGCCAAGCAGCCAGGTGCTCATCTCCGTACTCTCCTTGCTTTTCTCAGGCCTTCCCGTTCGATCCGAGCAGGCGGATCAGCTCGCGGACCCGCTCCTCGACCGCCTTGCGGCCGGCCGCCAGGTACTTCTTCGGATCGAAAGCGTCCGGCTGTTCCGCGATTGCCTTCTTCACGCCCGCCGTAAAGGCGATGCGCAGATCCGTCGCGTAGTTGACCTTGCAGATCCCGCGCCGGATGCATTCACGGACCTGATCCTCCGGCACGCCGGAGGTCCCGTGCAGCACAAGCGGGATATCCACCTTCGCCCGTACTTCGCTCAACCGCTCCAGGTCCAGCTTCGGCTCTCCCTTGTAAACGCCGTGCGCCGTTCCGATCGCCACGGCAAAGCTGCTGATGCCGGTACGGCTGACGAAATCGGCTGCCTCGTCCGGATCGGTGTACTGAGGCTTCGCCACCATCCCGTCCTCCTTGCCGCCGACGGTGCCAAGTTCGGCTTCCACCGGCAATCCGCAGGCCATCGCTACGACGCGGCGGGTGATCGCGATGTTCTCCTCGTACGGGAGCTTGGATCCGTCGATCATCAGGGAGGTGTAGCCTTCCCGCGCGCATTCTTCGGCCAGCTCATAACTGTTGCCGTGGTCCAGGTGCAGGGCGACCGGAACCTTCGCGTCCCGCGCCAGACGGCTCACCAGGCCGGCAAAGCACTTCGGGCCCGCATATTTCAGCGTGCCGGGCGTTGTCTGGATCATGACCGGAGCATTCTCAGCCTCGGCCGCCGCAATGATCGCCTGGACCATCTCCAGGTTTTCCGCATTGAACGCGCCAATGGCGTAGCCGCCGGCCTGGGCGTTCTTCATCATGTCACCGGTTGTCACGAACGGCATCTGTTTTTCCTCTTTTCTAAAAGCGAATCGTTTCGCTTTTTAGTTCATTATACGGTCTCTTTTCCGCCTTGTCAAGAGACTTGTGAAATGTTCTTTGTCTATCTTTCCTTGATTGTAAAAGAACCTTGTCATTTGTACCGGACTGTGGTACGATTGATGAACCGAAACGTTACCTGATTCAGGGGGCATCTGAATGATCCTGACCGTTACGCTCAACACCTCCATCGACAAGCTCTACCTCATGACCGGCATCAGACCGGAAACCGTCATGCGGGTGAAGGAAGTCCACAATACTGCCGGCGGCAAGGGGCTGAATGTCAGCCGCGTGGCCGGGAAGCTCGGGGAAGAAGTCACCGCCACCGGTTTTGTCGGTGGCTTCAACGGGAAATACCTTGAGTCCCTGGTGGACAATCCCCTCGTCCGCTGCGCCTTTACGCATGTGGACGCCGAAACCCGTTCCTGCATCAACTGCTGGGACCTGTCCGACAACAGATCCACCGAATATCTGGAGCCCGGCGCCCCGGTGACCGGCGAAGACGTTGCCCGCTTCCTGGAGGATTTTGACCGGGAGCTGGCGGCGGCAAACGTGGTCACGATCTCCGGGAGCATTCCCGAAGGCGCGCCGGAGAACATCTACTGCGACCTGATCGCCCGCTGCCGCGCCGTGTCCGTTCCCGTCCTGGTCGATACCAGCGGGAGCCGTCTGGTCGCCGCCGTGAAGGAAAAACCGGCTTTCATCAAGCCCAACGAAGACGAGATCGCCCAGCTGACCGGCCGCGCCTTCTCCTCCCGGCAGGAAACCGTGCGCGCCCTCATGGACCTGCATGAGGATGGCATCCCATATGTTGTGCTCTCCCTGGGTGCCGAAGGTGCCCTCCTTGCCTGCGACAAGGGCGTCTTCCACGGCAAACCCCCGAAGATCACGCCGCGGAACACCGTCGGCTGCGGAGACAGCATGGTTGCTGGCTTCGCGGTCGGCTTCGCCCGCCATCTCTCCATGACGGAGACCTTCCGCATGGCCCTCGCTGTTTCCGCCGCCAGCGCCCTCAGCCTCTTTACCGGCGATTTCGATCCTGCCGACTACGGGCGTCTCTATCCCGAAATATCCATCGACAAAGTGCTGTAAACAACAAGGTACAAAAAAGCCGCATATGCTGCGGCTTTCAGACTGTAGACAAAGTCCGAGGTTAAGGCCTCGGATTTTGTCATATAAAAGTGCTGGAAAATCAATAAAATCAAAATACAGCGGGCGAATTGTGGTA